>DASYMZ010000132.1:0-31837 GCA_036008805.1 Gemmatimonadaceae bacterium | reverse complement strand
GAGGATCCGCCTTGAGTGCGAGGGGCGCGGGCGGTTAGCTTGCAGGACGGCGCCGTGGCCAAGTGGTAAGGCGGCAGACTGCAAATCTGCTATTCGTCGGTTCGATTCCGACCGGCGCCTCTTCAGGAAGTGATCGTGACCGCGCATCGAGCGCCCCGCCTACGGCGGGGCGCTCCGCGTTTAGTGGACTGGCATCGTCCGAACGGGCGATTCATTGTGCGGCGTCGACAGTCACTGGTGAGCGAGCCCGCGATACGCGAGCGAGCGCTCAGAAGATCAGGAAGCGATTCCAGTGCGCTCGCCGGCCTCCCGCTCGTACGGTGACCTCGGCTCGGTCGACACTGCATCGGCAGCACGCGACATGATGCCCGTCCCCCGCGCGAAGCCCCTGGCATGCAGCCCGGCGAGCCGCGCGCTCAAGCCTCGCACGGCGGTCAGCGGATCGAAGCACTCGACGATCGTCCGGCGCGCCGCCACTCCCAGCGCGCTGGCCAGCTCGGGTCGAAGCGCGACCTCCTCCATGGCGCGACGGAGTGCCGCGGAGTCGGAGGTGGGGACCAGCCAGCCGTTCACTCCATCTCGAACGAGCTCACTCTGTCCGCCCGCGCTCGTGCTGACCACGGGCAATCCCACCGCCATCGCTTCCATCGTCGCGTTCGAGAGGCCCTCGAGCCGGGACGGCTGTACGTACGCGTCCGCGGCCTGCATGTACGCCACGACCTGATCGGCCGCGGCCTGGCCGTGAAGCACGGCGTGATCCCCCGCGATGCGCGCGAACTCGCGCGCGACCCGCCACCTGGGCGCCGGACCGAGCACGATCAGCCTCCAATCGGGATGCGCGTCCGAGAACCGCCGCCACGCGACGGCGAGATCGAGCACGCCCTTGTGCTCGACGACCGTCGCGCAGCAGAGGAAGTATTTGAGGCTGGGCGCGAAACCGAGCCTGCGCCGGATGCTGCCTCGATCTGGTGCTGGCCGGAACACGGTGTGATCGCAGCCGTTCCTCGCCACGCGCGCCCGCGCGCCCGATGTCGGAAGAAGCTCGATCAGCCGAGAGCGGAGATGCTCGCAGTTCGCGAGCAGGAGATCGGCACCCTCGATCACGCGCTCGACATGCGCGCGACAATGCGGATGCACCGACTGCCAGCGGTGTGTCTCGCTTCCACGCGCGATCGCGGCAACCGGCCAGCCGAAGCGATCGCGCAGCCCGAGCGCCGCCGCGCCTCCGGTCCACAGCCAATGCGCGTACACGACGTCGACATCCTGAAATTCCGGAGTGCGCTCGATGAAGCGAGAGGCCGCGTCGGTGATGTCCGGCACGACGTCACCGCGCTCGAAGCTCCGCTGTGGATAGAAGATGTGCTCGACCCGCACGCCGTCCTGCTCGCGATCACGCACCAGCCAGCGCGGGTGATAGCGGGCCCACGACATCGCGGTGAGCTCGCGCGGCAATCCGGGAATCGCCGGGTGATACGCCAGCACTCGCACCGGATGCCCGAGCCGGACGAGGTTGCGGACCTGTCGGTGGACGAAGATTCCCTCGGCGGGATTACCAGGCCACGGGTAGATCGGCGTCACTACGAGAACGCTGGGGAGGCGCTCGTCTCTCGCGGCGCGCGATGGGCGCCGCTGCACGGAGCTGGAGCCCTGGTCGATCCCAGCGGGAAGGAAGTGGGCGATACGCCGCATCGTCACGACATCGTGAGATTGTGAAACCACGCGGATGTGATACCGATCACAGCACAACGGGGACGCAGATCACGGTACGAGTCGATCGCTTCCCGCGCCAGAGGTCGCAATCCCATCTGGAATGCGATGTCCACTTCTGTCTTGCCCACCCCAGTCGACGGAGTCGACCGCGCTTGACAGATGCACCGAGGGTCGCGAGACTCACGAAGACGCCCGACCATTACATCACAGCCGCCGAACGGCCCAGATGATTCGCTTCTCCACCATGTGCTGCTCCATGTGTTGCTGCCGTCCCTCGGGGATGGGCGGGACACGGGCGCATGCGCGGTGGATCATGTGATGATCGGATAGCACCCACGCACGGCTCGTTCGACCCGGCCCACCCTCACACGGTGGGCTTTTTCGTGCTCGGGATCGACCTCACTCACGCACGCGGCGCACGGAGTCATCGATGGAACGGAACCGCATCCAAGAATTCTTTGAGCTACCAGAGCAGGACACGCCATCCCGGCTCGGCGCGGATGACGCGACGACCGCGAGGCCGGCGTCCTCGTTCGTGGCGATCCCTCATGCGATCTGGGCCGAGCTCGGGGGAGACCAGCGTCTCCAGTTCACGTCGATGTATCAGCAGGCATTTCTCCGAGCCGAGGAGCAGCTGCGGCGCGAGTGCGTGGAGCGACTGCTGGAGTCGATCGTGGCGCGATGACCGAGAGTCCATGTACGACGCCACGGACATCCAGCGAGTACGCGCGCTGCTCGAGCAGGGCTGGTCGAAAGCGGCGATCGCCAAGCATCTGCGGATCAGTCGGCGCGTGATCTACAACTGGGCCGCGTCGGGATATCTCACGAGCGCGGTTCCGGAGCCGCGCGTGCGAGCCGGCGCACGATCGAAGCTCGACGCGTACGAGTCAGTGATCGCGCGACGACTCTCGTCGAATCCAGCGACGAGCACGCGGCAGATCCTGCGCGAGCTTCGCGATCTCGGATACACGGGAGAGATCACGCAGCTGAGAACGTTTCTCTCGTCGCGACGCCGAGACTTCGTCGAGCGGACACAGGCGTCGTCGGAGGAGATGGAGCGCAACGAGCAACGGCCTCGACACGTGGGATGACGAGGGGGTGTGTGCAACTTGGTGATCGTGGTGTGCAACTTCGGCCGATCGGGTTGCGACGTTGAATTCGGAACCGGTATATCACCTGCACGATCGGTGAATATCCCCAACTCAACGAGGTAGGACGATGGTCAACATGATGATGGATGCGGGCACGATGGGCATGCCGGCGATGGGCGCTCCGATGAGCATGCCCGGCAGCGGGATGGGCATGATGATGCCGCGATGTACCATCCGGATGGAGACGATGTCCGGCGGCATGCGCATGACCTGCATGGGCGTCGACGAGATGTCGACGAAGATGATGCAGAACATGATGGGCATGATGGGCAGCGGCATGATGAGCTGCGCCATGATGATGAACGGCATGATGGCGATGCGCTGCAACATGCTGATGGGGATGTGCAAGGTGGAGATGACCGCCGACGGCATGGTGGTCAGCTACACGAGCGGGGATCCCCAGTGCATGGCCATGATTCAGGAGTGCTGCGACTGCATGGCCATGATGATGAGCAACGGCTGCAGCTGCTGCGTGATGATGAACAACATGCCGGTCTGCTGCACCTGACCGATCGTCGTCCTCGTTGATCGCGCGAGCGGCGTCAGTCGGCGCCACTCGCGCTTTTCATGGCTTCACGGCGCGCGCTGGCGTGAGAGGTACGACATCGCGATCCAGTGACGGCGCCGTGGCCAAGTGGTAAGGCAGCAGACTGCAAATCTGCTATTCGTCGGTTCGATTCCGACCGGCGCCTCTTTGCATCAACGCACTCACGCGGTCGAACTTCCCATCCACGTAGTCGCGCGACACGCGCATGAGATCCGCCCGCGTCTCGCCGACGAACGGCCCATGGGTCACGAGCGGCCGGTTCTGCGGCTCTCCCGCGTAGAGCACGACGCGCGCGCGATTGGCGCCCTCACCGCGAAGCCGAAGCACGCTCGCGTCGCTCGCCGACGGACGATCGAGCCAACCCACCTGCCCGGCGCGCAGCACGGCGCCGTCCTCGCCGGCCACGCGCACCGCGCCCTCGAGCACGTAGACGAATCCATTGAAGGATGCCGGCAGCGCCTGCTCGAAGCGCGCTCCCGGCTCCATCGCGACGTCCACGATGAGGACCGGCACCCGCCCACGTCGCGAGTCGGACGTCGAGCCCTCTCCGTAGACGCGGGCTTCGACGCCCGGCTCGCGGCGAACGAGCGCCGAGTCTCGCGTCGTCGTGTGGATCCGCGGTTCGCTCCAGCGCTCCGTGGCGGGAATGGTGAACCAGAGCTGCAGGATGCGCGTGCGCCCGCGCGGCATCGAGTGCTCGTTGTGGATGACACCGCGCCCCGCCAGCATCCACTGCACGTCACCCGCTTCCAGCACGCCTTCGTCCTGGTCGTGTATCGCGCCTTCGAGCAGGAAGGTCGCGATCTCGAATCCGGCGTGCGGATGCTCACCACCGATCGGCACGCCTTCCGGCATGTCGACGCGATCATCCATCAGGACGATGAACGGGTCCTGTCCCGAGAACTCGGCCGGATCCACGACCATGACCGCGGTGTGGCCAGGACCGGCGAATCCCGGCGCTGGCGGTGCGGTCGTGACGATACGGGCGATGGAGCGCTCGCCCTTCGCCGACGTGGTCATGGACGACTCCCGCTCACGCGCCCTGGGCCTGCGACGCTCGGCGCCGGATCATCAGATTCGCGATGCCGCCGATGACGCCGAGGGCGAGCACGCTCCCGACCACCTTGGGCGTCCAGAGGTGCGCGAGGCCGAGCAACGCGTCGAGCGAGTAGGGGCCCGGTCCCGTCAGCGCGAAGGTGAGCGCGACGGTCGCGTAGAGGAGCGGCACCTCGATCCCGTTCGCCTGCGCGAACAACCCGTTGTCCCAATGCACCGCGACCGCCGCCACGATCATCACGGAGATCATCAACGCGGGCCCGATCGGGCCGAGGAACCCGAGCGCCAGCAGCAGCCCACTCACGACCTCGCCCACCGATGCCGCGGCCGCGAACAACCGACCGGGCGGGAAGCCGAGCTGCACGAAGAACTCACCGGTCGCATGAAGGCCGTAGCCGCCGAACCATCCGAACAGCTTCTGGGAGCCGTGAGCGGCCATCATGAGGCCGAACACCACGCGGCCGATCAGCAATGCGATGCCGACCATTCCTGGGTCGACCAGATATGTCGTGTCCATCGTCGATTCCTCCTTCGGGATGCCGGTCGCCCCTCGGCGCCGGTCCGCCAATCTGGTGTCGGATCGCGCCTTGGTACCCGATACGGCCTTGGTTACGTTACGTAACGATCGGAATCCTAAACCAGCCGGTCGGCGGTGAGAAGAACGCACGCGAACGTGCCCCAGTGACCCCGAAGTAACCATGGCGACGGATGCAACGATGCGGCCCGGTGGGCGCCCCGCGACGGCGACACCGCCACGGCCGGCGGAGATGGAGCACACCGCGGCGAACTGCCGAGCGCGCGAGATGCTGGTGCGCGTGGCCGACAAGTGGTCGATGTACGTCATCCACGTGCTCGCCGCCGCTGGCCCGCTGCGCTTCAGCGAGCTCCGGCGGCGCGTCGATGGCGTGAGCCAGCGCATGCTCACGGTCACGCTGCGCGGTCTCGAGCGCGACGGACTGGTGCAGCGCACGATGTACCCGGAGGTGCCGCCACGCGTGGAGTACGTGCTCACGCCGCTCGGCGCGACACTGCGCGAGATCGTGCGCGAGCTCATCGAATGGTCGGGGTCGCACCTCGCCGAGGTCGATCGCGCGCGCGCGCGGTACGACGCCAGAGCGAGCCAGCCGAACTGGTCGGGGAGCGACGAGCAAGACCTTTCTATCCTCGGCGGGCCCAGGGGTCCAACCTCTCCCTGATCCCGGACGTGCCCGGCTCCGTCCGGCGCCTCCCGCTCGACTTCCTGCACGCGATCTCGGCCCTCGTCCGCAACGACCCGCTTGCGACTTGACTCGCGCTTGATCCGCGTCGCGATCGTCGACGACGAGCCGCTCGCTCGCCGACGGCTCCGCGCGGTGCTCGCCGCGCAATCGGACATCGAGATCGTCGCGGAATGCGCGGGCGGCGCGGACGCGCACGCGGCGATTCGACGGATGCGGCCCGACGTCGCGTTCATCGACATGGAGCGCTCGGCGGCGCACGGGCTCGAGTTCGTACGCACCCTCACGCCGCCTCGGCCGCTCCTCGTCGTCGTGATCGCGTACGACGAGCTCGCGGTGCGCGCGTTCGACGGGGCCGCCATCGAGTATCTGCTGAAGCCGTTCGACGAACGGCAGCTCGCTGCCGCGCTGGCGCGCCTGCGCGCTCAGCTCGCGAATGGGGGCGCGCGCGACGCGCACGACCGGTTGCTCTCGATCATGCAGATGATCCGCGAGCGATCGCGCGGCGCCGACAACGGCGTGCGCGGCCGCATTCAGGTGGCCGACCTCGAGATCGACCTGGCGGCGCGCGAGGTGCGCCGCGCGGGCGTGAGCGTCACGCTGCGGCCCAAGCTGTTCGAGCTCCTGCTCGCGCTGGCGTGCCGGGCGGACGAGATCGTCTCTCGCAAAGAGCTGTTGAACGCCGTGTGGGGATATCAGGGCGACGTCTTCACGCGCACGATCGACGCGCATCTCGTGGCGCTTCGGCGCAAGCTCGGTCACGCGCGGCACGAAGCCGGCTACATCGAGACGATTCCGAAAGCGGGCTACCGCCTCGTCACCGCTCCCGAGCAGCGTTCCTAGCGATCAGGGCCGAGCGATGCGCAGCGCGTCCGTGCTGCCATTCGCGCGCTGCAGCACCGCGACCACCATCTTCGGCGTCACCGCCATCGACTTCACCACCGCGTTGCGCAGGTCGAGCAGCGACGTCAACGCGCCCGCGCTGTCGACTTCGACGATGCGCGCGTGGACCGGCCGATCGACGGACTCCGGCGCGGAGGTGTTGAGAGCGACGATCGCGGACGCGCCATCCGGGATGATGATCTCATCCGTCCAGACGCCTGGCGCGGTGTCGCGCGGCAGCGTCGGCCGGCTCGACACGACGGTGAGCGTTCGCCCGTCGACGGAGACTTCCTGCAGCTCGTTGTCGCACGAGAGAAAGAGAAGATTGCCCGCGGGGCTCTGGGCGAGATCGTGGGCGCAGCTCACCAGCGGCAGGTCGCGCCCGTGGAACGCGTCGATGCGGATGAAGCCCACCATGTGATAGAGCGACGACGGCCGGTCATACGCGGAGACCGCCCAGAGGTCGGACCGGTTGGGCCGGAGGAGCAGATCGCGCGCGTCGCCGCCGACCAGTCCTTGCTCACGGAGCGACCAGGTCGGTGCCTCCCACCGGCGCTCGTCCTGCCGGAAGCGCAGGATCGCGGCGGCGCCATCATGCTCGCGCGTGGACACCCACAGCATGCCGCGACTGCCGACGGCGACGCTCTGGATGTCACTCGACAGCGTGGCCGGCTGCGCGCCGGTGGGGAGTGGCGCGATGCGCGACGCATCGAGCCGCACCGTGTCGTAGACGCTCTGATCTCTCCAGTCCAACACGGTCACGCCATCGGGCGCACGCGTCACGAGCAGGGTGTGGGTTCCGGTGCGCGTCGCGAACACCGGCTCGCCCATGAGCGCGACCGGGACGCCCGTTGGCCGCCCGTCCGCGCCGACATGCACGACCTGGTTCGGTGAGGTGACGGCCACGATGACGCCGCCGTCCGCCGCCGGCGCGACCGCGCGCGCGCGGTACCGTATGTCGTCGGGAAGGGGCGCGACGGCGGCAGCGCGCCGGCTCGCCGAGCGTCCGCCGGCATTCGCCGAGTCGCGCGTCGCGCTCGCGCGGCCACGCACGAGCCAGAGCGCGGTCGCCGCCACGACGAGCGCGGCGACGGCGAGCAGCGCACCACGCCGCGAGCGCACGAGCCGCGATGCCTGGGTGGCCAGCGGCAGCGCGTGCGCGAGCCGCTGGGTCTCCTGCGCCGTCTCCGCGACGGCATCACCGCTCGGTGTGAAGATGCTCACGGCGCGCAGGTAGGACGGCACGGAATCGATCGGCGTGCCGCGCAGCATGACGGGAAGCACACGTCCGCTCGGGTGAGGCCACCGGTGCTGCGCGAGCCCGAGCTCGGTCAGCGTGTACCGCCCTGGCGCGACGGAGCTCGGCGTGATCAGGAACACGAACAGGTCGCTCGCGCTCACCGCGCTCGCGATCGCCTGATCGTACTCGAGGCCAGCCGCGAGATCGTCGCGGTCGAAGAAGACGTCATGGCCGAGCGCGAGGAGCGAGAAGTTGAGGCGCTCGGCGACCGCGCGCTCCTCTGAGGGATAGCTGAGAAAGATCTTCACGTCGCTCGGCGAGCGCGCATCAGTCGTCCGTCGCTCGCTGCAGCGTGAGCGTGAACACGCTGCCGACTCCGGGCGTGCTCTCCACCGTGAGATCGCCCCCCATGCCACGCGCGAGGTCGCGGCTGATCGCCAGACCGAGCCCTGTTCCTTCGGTCGGGTTGTTGAGCGCGCGTCCCACCTGGACGAACGGCTCGAAGATCAGATCGAGCTTGTCGGCCGGGATCCCGACTCCGGTATCCGAGACGCGCAGCACCGCGTGGCCACGATCGTCCATCTGGTCCCCCAGCTCCACGATCACCGTTCCGCCCTCGGGAGTGAACTTGATCGCGTTCGAGAGGAGGTTGAGTAGAATCTGCTGCAGCTTGTCGCTGTCGGCGAGGACCTGCAGTCCGGGCGCGCCCGCGACATCGGGCAGCCTGACGAGGAGTGACAATTTCTTGGCGGCTCGCTGCGGCTCGACGAGCGGCATCGCTTCGGCGACCACGTCGGAAATGTGCGTGGGGTGCAGGTCGTACGTCACCGCGCCCAGCTCGACGCGCGCGTAGTTGAGCACCTCGTTGATGACGGCGAGGAGCGCGCGCTGGCTTCGCTGAATTCTCTCGAGTGAACGCTTTTGCTCGGCCGTCACTGGACCATGCACGCCGATCTCGAGGAGCTGTGCGTAGCCGCCGATGGCGTTGAGCGGCGTTCGGAGCTCGTGGCTCATGGTCGCGAGAAACTGGCTCTTCGCCTGGCTCGCCGCTTCCGCCGCGCTGCGCGCCGCCTCGGCCTCCAATCTGGCCGCCTGCTCTGCTTCATATGCGCGCGCCCTCGCCATCGCCTGCGAGCACTGCTGCGCGAGCGCGAGGAAGAAGGTGCGCGTGTCGGTGTCGAAGTGCTGTGGTGTGCGGAAGCCCACGACGATGCCGCCGATCGCGCGATCCTCGGGCTCGCTCGTCGCGACCGGATTCGCTCCGTTGGTGCCGCGCTCGTTGGCGGTCTCCCTGTCCCAGGCGGGGGCACCGAGAATCGGGAGCACGGCCACGCCGTCCTGCGCCAACGAGCGGATGAGCGCCGCGCGCGCCGGATAGGCGGCCGCGATCGCGTCTCTCGTCGCCCACCACTGCGGACGCGCCGAGGCGACCGCGTCGGTGAGCGCGATGCCCGCGTCGACCGGGAGCCAGCGCCACCCCTCGGCTTCTCCGTCCGCATAGCCGGACCAGCCGAGCGCTTCGATCACGGATCCATCCGGCGTCACCACACCGACCCAGGCCGTGTCGGCGCCGATCAGTCGCGTGAGCTCGCGCGAGAACACGTGTCCGACATCTGCCATGGACTGCGCCTTCGCGAGCGCGGCGGTCACGTGCTGCAGCGACTCGGTGCGCACGCGCGACATGCGCTCGGCCTCGTAGAGACGCGCGCGCTCCAGCACCTGCGCCGCCTGGCGGCCGAGCGCGATGAAGAACTCGCGATCCTCGCCCGCGAAGGTGCGGGGCGTGGAGAAGCCAAACGTCGTCGCTCCAATGATCGCGCCTCCCACGACGAGCGGCACCGTCGCCAGCGACTGCATGCCGAGACGGTCGAACACGTCCGGAATCTGCGGAAAGGCCGCGCGGATGGATGCGCCGTCTTCGAAGAAAAAGCTCTCGCCGGTGCGCGCGCTCGTCGCCGTCGGCACGCTGGCGCTCACGGGAAAGCTCGAGTAGTCCGAGGACACTTCGGCGGTGAGGCCCGTCTGTCGCAGGCAGACGAGATCCTCAGCGCCGTCGCCAGCCTCGTTCGGAGTGCGAACGGCGAGCATCGCCATGTCGGCGCCCATGGCGGCCACCGCGTGTGCTACGACCACCTCCGCAACCTGCTCGGGCGTCGTGGTCGCGGCGAGGGCAGCGGAGAGCGACTGCAGCCGCTCGGCGCGGTCGCGGGCGCGCTCGATCTCGCGGTGGCTGCGCACCTGATCGGTGACGTCGGTGCCGAGGATGATGATGCCGGAGCGCGTGCCATCGAGCTCGGTGAGCGGGACGATCGCGAGATCGATCAGCCGCTCTTCGAGCGCCGCTCCTCGCGTGCGCTCGAGCGTCACGGGAAGCCCGCGACCCGTGTACGGCTCGCCGGTGTCGAGCACGCCCTGGAGCAGCTCTTCGTAGCCCTGCCCTCGCGCCTCGGGAATCGCGTCGAACATCGCCTTGCCCACGACGTCGCGATGGCCGGTGAGCTGCAGGTAGGCGTCGTTCACTCGCTCGAACACGTGGGTCGGTCCGCGAACGACGGCCATGAACGCGGGCGCCCGGCGCACGACTTCCTCGAGCCGAGCGCGCTCGATGTGCAGCGCCGCCTCGGCCCGCACGCGAGCGGTGGTCTCGGGCGAGATGTTGAGCACCGCCGCGACGGTGCCGTCCTCGTCGTACAGCGCGGAGAGCGAATAGCTGAACCAGGCGTCCTCGGTCTGGCCGCCCTCGAGACGCGCCATGACGAAGCGGGCATCCTCGAAGTACACGGGCGGCCCGCCGGCTCGCACCTGGGCGAACTGTTGCTCCAGCCCCTCCCAAATCTCCGCCCACACCACGGAGCCAGGCTGCCCGAGCCCGGCGGGGTGCTTGGCTGCAAGGATGCGGCGGTAGGCATCGTTGTAGACGAGGGCGTACTCGGGCCCCGACCAGAGGCAGATCGGAAAGGGCGAGTCGAGCATGGCGCGCGCGGCGATGCGCAGCGCGGGCGACCAGCCGTCGGGCCAGCCGAGTGGCGTGGCGCCCCAATCGAGCGTTCGCGCGAGCGCGCGAACCTCGCCGGGTCCGGCGAAGAAGTCCGCGGACTTCTCCTCAGAACTCTTCGTCATCAGCTCTCCGCAGCATCGTCCAAGCCCGTGCGCACGCTCATTCGCCATCCATCTGCTGGTCGATGCTGCGCGCCCGGAGCGCGGAAGCCCGCTGTTGCAACGCCGCGCGGCCACGAAAGGTGTCATGCGGCCGGCCGATGGCACAGGGGACCGATGATACGCCCACTGGCTCGACGGGAGCCACGCCGCCGAGCGTCCTCGGCGCTTCCTCAGCGGAGAGCGTGATGCTCACGAGCCGGCGCAGAGTCGAGTGGCGCGCCCTGGCGCTGTTCCTGTCGCTGGCCGAGACGCAGCCGGCCGTCGGTCGCGCGCAGACCAGTCAGCCGACTCCACTCCAGACCGGACTGCGGCTCAGTGCCGCCGGCTCGAACGATTCGGCGGTGGCCGTGTTGGAAGCGCTCGCTACGGCCGGTGGGCCGGCGACGCCGCGCGCGCTGCAGGAGCTCGTGGGATTGTACGCGAGAATGGGCCGACTCGCTGAGGCCGAGCGGGCGCTCGCACGAGCGCGGCTGCGCGGCACCGACTTGAGCGCGATCGCCGCACGGTCCGACATCGGAGCGCTGCGCGGCGATGCGCGCTTCTCTGCGCTCTTCCCGAACGCGAAAACGTTCGAGAAGCCGTTCGTGGAGAACGTTCGCATCATCCACGAGTGGCGCGGTGATGGCATCGGCGACGAGTTCGGGTGGATCGGGCGCGGCATCGGCGACGTGGACGGCGACGGAACGACAGACGTCGTGATCACGGGCACCCAGAACCCGCCCTACGGGTCGACGCATGGCACGGTGCGCGTGTACTCCGGCAGATCGGGCACGCTGCTGTGGCGTCGCGACGGCGAGCGCGGCTGGGTGCTGGGCACCAGCGTCGAAGCGGCGGGCGACGTCGATCGTGACGGGGTGCCGGACGTGATCGTGGGAGCACCGGGCGTGAATGTCGCGCTCGTGCTCTCGGGCCGCGACGGGCGGGAGATTCGCCGGATGCATGGCGACTCCACCGAGAGCAACTTCGGCGGCGCCGTCGCGGGCGCGGGCGACATCGATGGCGATGGATATGGCGACGTGATCGTCGGCGCGTCCGGCGCGAGCGCGCGGCTGAGCGGTGCGGGACGCGCGATCGTCTTCTCGGGCAAGAGCGGCGACCGGCTGCTCACGCTCGACGGCGAGCACGAGAACGACGGCTTTGGCTCCGCGGTGGCGGGCGGCGTCGGGCGACTGCTCGTCGTCGGAGCCGCCGCCGCCGGCGCGGGACATCAGGGACGCGTCTACATCTTCGACGCGAGCAGCGGAAGCACGACGCCGCGCTGGATCGAGGACGCCGACTCCACGGGCGTGTCGCTCGGCGGGATGTTCGTCAGCATCGCGGGCGACGTGGACGGCGACGCGGTGCCGGACGTCTACGCGTCCGACTTCTCCAACCGCGCGCTCGGCGCGGCGACGGGCCGGGTCTATCTCTACTCCGGCGCCACCGGCAAGACGTTGCTCACGCTCACCGGCGAGAGCGCGGGCGAAGCGCTCGGCACGAGCGCCTCGCGCGCGGGCGACGTCGACGGCGACGGCCGAGCGGATCTCGCCGTAGGCTCGTGGCAGTTCGGCGGCGCGGCGTGGTCGGGCGGAAAGATCACGATCTACTCCGGACGAGACGGACACGTGCTGCGGCGCATCACCGGCCGCGTTCCCGGCGAGACACTCGGCTTCGACTCCGTCGGCATCGGCGACGTGGACGGCGACGGGCGCGCCGACTTCCTCGTGACGTCGGCGTACAGCCTGGTGCACGGCGCGCGCTCGGGGCGTGCGTTCGTGGTCGCGGGTGAGCGCGTGCGGTAGCGCACTCCGGCGCGTCGCGCACGACGCTACGCGAACAGCTCGCGATCCTTGATGCGTCGCGCGTCCTCGTAGTCCTTCGCGAACCATGGCTTCTCGCCGGCGTGCGAGGGCGGCTTCTGCAGCGAGAGCGTCGTCTTCGCCTTCTTCGCGTCGGCCTGTACGACGCGGAAGTGATAGTGATCGAAGATGCGCAGCGCCTCGACCACGTACGAGACGGCGATGCGGCGATCCGCGATGAGCAGGAGGTTCTCGCCGTTGTCGACGTCGGCGCTCTTGGAGAAGTTGTAGGAGCCCATGTATACGCGCGCGGTCGGCTTGTCGAAGTCGATCACGACGAACTTGTGGTGCATGCGTGCACCGCTGCCGCCCACGGGCTCCGACTTGAACGGCTCGGGCACGTTCTTCCCGAGTGCGAAGGGACTCATCGGCGCCACCTTCCCGTCGGGGAGCTGAATGTCCAATCCGCCCACGCGCTTGTCCGAGATCCCATAGACGAACAGGTCGGGATCCAGCGTGACCTTCTTGATCGCGTCGAGCACCGCTCCCGGTGTCTGATAGAGAAACGCGAGCGAATAGAAGAGGCTCGACGTCGTCTGGCCGGCGATGTCGGCGGCGATCGTCGCGAGCAGCGCATTCTTCTTGGCGTGCGGCGAGAAGCCGACTTTCGCGTCGATGCCGGTGAGCCCGAGGTCGTTCCACGCGGCCGACGTCGTCGTCCCGAAGGCAGTCGCGTCGCCATGCGCACGGTACGCGTCGAACGCGGCGCGGAAGACCGACACCGGAGATGGGCCCCGGAGCACGATCGCGTTGTTCGCCTGCACGAAGAAGCCACGCCACGAGTAGTTCGTGGAGCCGCACACCACCGCCTGCACGTTCGCGCCGTCCACGACGATCGTCTTGTTGTGCTGCAGGCCGCCCATGTGCTGGCGCATCACGTTGGCCGCGCCGGCCGACGCGATGAGGCGGGTAGTCGCCTGCGTCTCGCCGGAGGTGGCGAGACCGTGCTTGTCGCTGTCGTCCACGATGACCTCGAGCCGGTTCCCGAGCTGCTCGAGCCGCGACACGAGGCCCGGCTCGTTCAGGTCGTACGCGACGACGCGCACCTGCGCGGTCGGATCGGCGATCGCCTGGTCGAGCACCTCGAGGATGGCGTTGCGCGCTTCGAAGCCCATCCACGCCAGCGCTTCCTTCGCCTTCGGATGCGTGGGGACGAAGGTGAGCCCAGCCTCCGCGTCGTCGGGGATGAGCGTCTCGACCCCGAAGCCTGGGATGACGTACTTGTCCACGAACGCCTGCGACGAGACGAACCCGCGCGTGAAGCAGACGTTGAGCTGGCCGGGATACGTCTCGCGCCGGAGCTGGATCTTCACCTCCTGCATCTCGCCGTAGCTCAGTACTCCGGTGCTGGTCATGAACACCGGGCTCACGCGATACACGAAGTCGCCCGCCAGCTCGGCGTTTCTCGGGAAGTGGACCCAGCGGAACTTCTGAATGGGTGAGAAGCGCGTGGAGAGCCGGTTGGGGTTCACCCCGCCGCCCGCGTCGGGAAAGCAGAGGCGATTCTGCAGCGGGAAGAACTTCTGCCCGTTCGGCTCCTGGTACTCGATCGCGAAGCCGACGAAGTCGTTCGGCGGTCGGCCATGCTTCCAGTTCATGGCGAGCAGCGACATGCCGTCGCCGCGATGCACCTTGAGCGTGAACAGGGCGTCGGGGTTGTGACCGCTGACCTGGAACTCGCTGCTCATGGAAGGCTCCCGTGATTCGAGTGGTGCACGCTCGCGGCGCGCGCCGCGCCGGCCGAGCCTGTCGCGGAGGCTCCAGTATCGTGGGGCTGGAAGCACGTCACAAGCGAGTCGATGCGCCCGTGCTGAGAGTTGGCTTACCCGACGCAACCCTTTGAGCGATCCTCGTGTCCTGAGGGCGAAGGCGAAGACGATCGCCGGCGCGGCCGGTCGACGATCACGCGAAACCAGTGGGATGCCACCATGGACGGTCGGTAGGTGGATGAGCGGGAGCTGACGGCCCGCGCCAGGATGGGAGACGAGGCCGCCGAACGCGCGCTGTACGACGCGCACGTCGACCGCGTGTACTGGCTCGCCTATCGGATGTGTGGCCGGCAGGACCTCGCCCAGGACTTCACGCAGGACGTCTTCATCCGGGCGTTCGAGCGATTGGGCGACTACCGCGGTGACGCACCGTTCAAGGCGTGGCTGAACGCGATCACGATGTCGGTGGTGCTGAACGGCCTTCGCAAGGTGAAGCGGTTCGACTCACGCGAGGCCGTGCTCGACGAGGCCGCGACGGTCACGGTGGCGACGCGCGAGGCGGAGCCGGACCTGAAGGAACGGCTCGCCGAGGCGATCGCGGCGCTGCCAGAGGGTTGCAGGGTCACCTTCCTGATGCACGACGTGGAAGGGTTCACGCACGAGGAGATCGGAGCGGCGCTCGGCACGACGGCGGGCACCTCGAAGGCGCAGCTCTCACGCGCCCGGGCAAAGCTCCGCATCGCACTCGCCGATTTCGTGGGGGAATGGGTCCAATGAACGACGGCACTTCGAGCGACGACATCATCGACGAGCGCATCCGCGCGCTCGCGGCCGGCCACTTCAATGCGCCGGAAGGTCAACCGCCGCGTGAGGCGATGTGGGATGCGATCGCCGCGGCGCGGCGCGCGGCTCGCGCGGCGGGAACGACGCCGAACACCGAGGTCGCGCCTCGCACGCAGCTTCCGACGACGATCGAGGTCACGCCGCTCGCGCCGCGCCGCTCGCACGCCGCAACGTGGCGCTGGGGCGCGGCGCTCGCCGCGGGATTGGTGCTCGGCATCGCGGTGGACCGCTACGCGAAGGTCGCGGAGCCCGCTCCGGGCCGCGTTGCCGTCGAGGGCCGCGCCGCGCCGCCGGTCGCCGCGCGGCAGCCCGCGCCGGCGGCACCACAGGCACCGGCCGATTCGATGCCGCCCGCTCCGCGGCGCGACCTCGCGACTCGTCAGCCGATCACGAAGCCGGTTCCACCGTCTGTGATGACACCCGAGCCTGGTGCGTCGCGCTCCGTCGCGATGCGCGCGCTGCCTGATTCGGCGGCGAAGGCGCTCTACAGAACGGCCGCGGCGCAGACGCTCGTGCAGGCCGAGGCGCTCCTCACCGCCTATCGCGCCGACGAGGGCGCGCGTGATCCGCAGTCCATGCAGCAGGCCGCACGTTGGGCGCGCGACGTGTTGTCCAGCACGCGCCTGCTCATCGATTCGCCGGCCGGCCGCGACCCGCAGATGCGGGCGCTGTTCACCGATCTGGAGCTGATCCTCGCTCAGCTCGTGCAACTCTCAGGAACACCGCTGCAGGCGAACGAGCGTGAGCTGATCGAGCGCGCCATGCGCGAGCGTGATCTGCTCCCGCGCCTGCGGTCGGCCGTTCCCGCCGGGCTCGCGGCGTCGTGAGCCGTCCAACTTCACAGAACTCATCAAGGTCATGATGCTGAAGAACTTGCTGGTGGCGGCCACGGTCGCCGCGATGGGCTCCGCCGCCGGAGCCTGGATGCCCACCCAGGGCGCGTCGCGGGGCGGGCCATACGCATTCGGCGCGGTCGAGCGCGAGCTGTTCGCGACGCAGCCGCCTCCAGCGTGGCAGGCGGACGATCCCGCCGACTCGCTCTACCGCGCGGGGCGCGAGCAGCTCAACCGCGGCGACTACCGCGCCGCGGCGCGCACCTTCGCGCGGATCACCGATCAGTACCCGAAGTCGGCCTACGCCGGCGACGCGCTCTACTGGCAGGCGTTCTCGCACTACAGCGTGGGAACGACCGGCGAGCTGCGCGAGGCGATCCGCGCGCTCGACGCGCTGCGCAGCCGATATCCACGCGCGTCCACGCGCGGCGACGCCGATGCGCTCACGGTGCGCGTGCGAGGCGCGCTCGCGAAGAGCGGTGATGGAGACGCGGCCGCCGCGGTCACGGGGATCGCGACGCAGGAGCCGAAGCCGTGCACCTCGCGCCGCAGCGAGGACGACGACGAGCGCATGGAGGCGCTGAACGCGCTGCTGCAGATGAACGCGGAGCGCGCGCTCCCGATCATCAAGACGGTGCTGGCACGTCGCGACGCCTGCTCCGCGTCGCTTCGCGAGAAAGCGGTGTTCCTCGTCTCGCAGCTCCGCACGAGCGAGACGGAAGACGTGCTGCTCGACGTGATGCGAAACGACCCGAGCACCGACGTCAAGCGCAAGGCGCTGTTCTGGCTCGGGCAGGTGGACACGGACCGGGCCGCGCAGGCGCTCGAGCAGGTGCTCAAGTCGTCGGTGAGCGTGCAGCTGCGCGAGGAGGCGGTGCAGGCCCTCATGCAGCAGAACAGCGGACGCGGCCAGGCCGCGGTGCGCGGGATTGCCGAGGACCCGGCGGCGCCGCTCGAGCTGCGCGACAAAGCCGTGTTCTGGCTCGGGCAGCACCGCTCGCCCGAGAACGCGCGCTACCTGCGCGCGCTCTTCGACCGGCTCGCGGCCGCAACGGACAACAGCAGCGGCGACGAGCTCCGGAAGAAGATCCTCTTCTCGCTCTCGCAGATGGAAGGAGAAGGCAACGACCGCTGGCTGATGGACGTCGCGTCGGATCCGAAGTTCTCGGTGGAGATCCGCAAGCAGGCGATCTTCAGCGCGGGCCAGACGGGGGTGTCCACGGCGGAGCTCGCGGCGCTCTACCCGAAGCTCGCCGACCGCGAGCTCAAGTACCAGCTCATCTGGGTGCTCTCCGAGCAGAAGGACGCCCTCGCCGTGGACCGCCTGATCTCGATCGCGAAGAGCGATCCTGATCGCGAGGTGCGGAAGAAAGCGATCTTCTGGCTCGGCCAGATGAACGACCCGCGGGTGAAGCAGTTCCTCATCGACATCATCAACGGGTGACGACGATGCTGACGACCATCCGTCGGACGACGATGCTCGCTCTCGTCCTCGCACCGTCGCTGCAGGCGCAATCCGGCTCGGACATCGCGCGCCGAGTGGCGCAGGCGCCGGACGGCGAGGTGCACCTGAGCTTCGCGTCACGCGCCTCGGCGTGCGGCGACGGAAAGGACGTCGTCGGGATCGGAGAGAACTTCATCACCAGTCGGACGATGGAATCGTACGGCCGCTGGTCGAACATGCGCTGCGTTCCCGGTCCCGCACGGGTGTCGCTGACGATGCGCGGTCACGAGGTCGTCGACATGCGGACCCACATCGGCGGCTCGTGGCCGGCCGACGCGGAACGGGTGACCGATCTGGGCCGCGTGCCGGCGCGCGACGCAGCGGAGTACTTCCTGTCGCTCGCGACGACGCTCGGCTCGAGCGGGCGGAGCAACCCGCTGCTCGCCGCCGCGGTCGCGGACAGCACGAACGTCTCCCCCGAGATGCTCCGTCTCGCACGGACGGCGAGCCTCCCGCGCGAGACGCGCCGGCGCGCGATCCACTGGGCCGGCACCCTCGGCGACGCGTCGACCGTGGCGCCGCTCGTCGCGTTGGCGCGCGCGAGCGAGGACGGACGCAACAATCCGGACGACGTCGGTCCCGGCGACAGCATGGAAGGCGCGGCGGTCGGCGCGCTGTCGATGATTCCCGACGGAGCGGGAACACCGGCGTTGATGGAGCTCGCGCGCCGAGCGTCGCCGACCGCGCGCAAGGCCGCGGTGTTCTGGCTGGGTCAGGGCGGTGAGCCGGCCGGCCGCGCGCTCGTGCGGACGATCGCGGCGGACGACCGCGAATCCGAGACGCTGCGCGGTGCGGCGATCTTCGCACTCGGCGAGGGCGACGAAGCGTCCACCGCGGACGATCGGTTCCTGCGCGACCTGTTCCCCAAGTTGACGAGCGAGCGACTCAAGGACCGGGTGCTCATGAGCGTGTCGCAGCATCAGGCGGCGGATGGCGCGCGGTGGCTGCTCGCCCAGGCGCGCGACGATCACCAGCCAATCGAGGTTCGGCGGAAGGCGGTGTTCTGGGCGGGCCAGGGCCAGGCCACGGTGGCCGACCTGACCGCGCTCTATGCGGCGGCGACGGAGTCTCGGCTGCGCGAGCACATCGTCTTCGTGCTCTCGCAGCGCAGCGAGGAGTCCGCGACCAGCGTGCTGATGTCGATCGCACGGAGCGACGCGGATCGCGAGATGCGTCGGAAGGCGTTGTTCTGGCTGGCCCAGAAGGACGATCCGCGCGTGACGAAGCTGATCACCGACCTCGTGTCGCACTGACCATGCGGGCGCCTTCCATCCGTGCCGTCGGCCTGCTGCTCGCCGGCACTCTCGCCGCGAGAACGCAGCGCGTCATGGCGCAGCCGCTGGCGCAACGAGTCGCGGCCATGCGCAGCGGCACCGTGGAGATGCGGTACGCCCCGCGCCCCGGTGTCTGCGGCGATGGCCGCTCGTACTACTCCATCGGGCGCTCGATGAGGATCGGCGACGGATTCAGCTACCGAAACGACACCGACCACTCGACGTGCATTCCGGGCCCAGCACGCGCTCGGCTTCGCCTGACCGGCGGCGAGATCACCGACGTTCGGGTCTACGTCGGCGCCGCGGGGCGAGCGGAAGCACCCGACACCGACCTCGGGATGGTATCGAGCCGCGAAGCGGCGGACTTCTTCCTGAGAATCGCCGAGACGGGGAGCGGAAGGGCGACCCATGGAGCGATCTCGGCGGCCGTGCTCGCCGACAGCGCGAGCGTCTGGCGCCGGCTGCTCGCGATCGCGCGCGACAGCGCGACCCGGACGCGATCGACGCGCCAGGAAGCACTGTTCTGGGTGGGCCGCTTCGCGGCGGCGAAGTCGAGCGGCGACGGGGAGGACCTCTCGGCGGCGTCGGACGACGGTGACCGCGACGATCCCCGGAACGCGGCAATCTTCGCCCTGTCGCAGTTGAGGAATCGAGAAGGCGTTCCCGCGCTTCTCCAGGTCGCGCAGACGCACCGGGATCCGGCGCTGCGCAGGCAGGCGCTGTTCTGGCTGGGCGAGAGTGGCGACCCGCGAGGGGCTTCCCTGTTCGAGGACATCCTGCGCCGTTGAGGCGCGCGCCGCGAGCAGTCGCCGGCGCGCGCCGGCGGCTGTGCCGCGATGTCCTGGCCCGCCGGCCCACGTGTCCGACAGTCCGTGGCACGGCCGCAACGAGAAGCGGCGTCCCGGTGGCTCAGCGGCTGGTTGATCCCCAAATAGACCAGCCCGCCATGGGTCCAAGATTCGCTAGTGGTGTATCTCAGCGGCAAGCGAGCCGTTCGAGCCGACTGCGGGCGAGCCCGAGGCACGGCTCATTGCGGTGTGGCCGTTGTGCAACGCCGTGTGGAAAGCCGTCAGCAACAATGACCCGCAGGTAGTGCCGAACGCGAGGAAGCACGGCCTAATCCTTGTTATGACAACGAGTTAAGCAACGGCATCTAGGGCCTGTGATTTGCGTTACACGTCATGCAAGAGCTATCTCCGACGACATGAATTCCTCTACCGTGATGGCAGCGTTGATCGAACTCTATGTGCCCAACTCGGGCGTGCTCTTTCAGCGGTTCGCTGATGGAGCCGTGGTCTACTCGCCGGGTGACGAGAGCTACTTCGGCCTGAACGGCACTGGGGCGGAAGTGTGGAATCTCCTTCCGAAAGAAGGGGCGAGCTTCGACGACGTGATCCAGAAGATGATCGCGCTCTACCCGGAGGCGCCGGAGTCGGATCTTCGCACGGACCTTGGCGATCTGCTCGACGAGCTGGTCAAGCACGGCCTGATGCGCCGCGTCACCGCCGAAGCCGCCGCTTGACGCAATCGCACGAACGTCGATCCAATCGCAGGTCCACTCGAACATCGCGATCTTGAGCTCTCTGCTGGCCGTCCTCTCCGGGCAGGATGCCCCTCCCGCTCCGTCCAGCGCCGCGCTTCGCGCGGCGCTGCGCTCGGCGCTGGGGGAATCGCATTCGCGCATGGGAGCGTGGACCAGCGACGATCAGCGGGCGGCGCTGGCGGTCGCGCGTGAAGAGTGGGAGTGCAGCCCCTGGCTCGCGGGCAGCGCCGAGGTGGCGACCCTGGGCGCGGTGTCGGTGGTGGCAGATGCGTCGCTGTATGCGCGGCAAACGCTCGCCGCCGAGCTGGCGCGCGCGGGTCATCCGGCCGTCGAGGACTCTGCCGCCTCGCTGATCGTCGCGTGCTATCTGGCGCGCGGTGCGGCTGGTCTGCTGGCGATCAACGGCGACTTCGCCTTCGTGCTGTGGGATGGGCAGCGTCGCGTCATGCTGCTCGGCCGCGACTACGTCGGCTCTCGTACGCTCTACTACACCACCGAGAAGGGGCGGCTCTTCGTGGCCTCTACTCTCTCGGCGGTGCTCTCGGCCGCCGGCGTCAGCGCGCCGGCCTTCGATCGGCTGGCGCTCGCCGAGTCCGCGTCGGGGCTGTCGCACGAGTCGGGGCGGACCTCGTACAGTGGTGTCTGGGCCGTGCCGCCGGGTCGGGTGGTCAGCGTGGACTCGGCGCTGCGGATGCAGGATGCGGCACGCTGGAGCGCGCCCACCTTCGAGAGCGGCTCGTCGACGTCGTTCACCGATGCGGCGAACGAGCTGCGCGAGGTGCTCCGGCAGGCGGTGTCCGACCGGATGGCGCCCGATCTGTCCACGATCTGGATGAGCGGCGGCTACGACTCGACGGCGGTGTTCGCGACGGCGCGGTCGGCGCTCGCCGCCGGTGCGCCCGGAACGGTGGAGACGCTCTCGGTGAGCTACCCCGTCGGCGACCAGGGGCGCGAGGACGAGATCATCGAGATGGTGCTGGCGCACCACGGCGTGAAGGGTCGGTTCATCGACAGCTCGGAGCTGCCGCTGCTCGGCGACATCGCGCGAAACGCCGCGCGGCGAGACCATCCCTTCGCAGCCATGTACGAGGGGTTTTTCCGCCGAGCGTCGCGAGGAAGTCGCGATGTTGGCGCCCGGGTGGCGCTGAGCGGCCACGGTGGAGACATCCTCTTCGACACGCCTCTCGTCTACTTCGCCGATCTGCTGAGCGGCCTGCATCTGCGCACCTTCCTCGAGGAGTGGAAGAAGTCGCGCGAGGCGATGTGGGGCCGGCTCGAGCTGGCGGAGGAGGCCGTTGGACCGTTGGTGCCGGAGCAGCTCGCCAAGTCCGCCATGCAGCTCCTGGGCAAGGCGAAGGAGCGGTTCCACCAGCCGGCGCCCTGGATCACGAAGCCGGTCCGGCGTGCGATCGCGGACACCGGCTGGACCCCGATGGATCGGCGCGCCGGTGAGTCGAGGACGAGCGCCGTCGCCCGGTGGGCGCTCACCTACCCGTTCTTCATCAAGTCGCAGGAAGCGGCGGCGGCGGTGTCGCGCGAGCAGGGGATCGAGTACCGCACGCCGATCCTCGATCCTCGAGTCCTGGCGCTCGCGGCGACACGTCCGCGGTGGGAGAAGCGCAGCGGCGTTCGCTCCAAGTCGTTGCTCCGGGCTGCGATGAAGGGCATGCTTCCCGAGCAGGTGCTACTGCCGCGTCTGTTCAAGACGGGGCTGACGAAGGATTATCTGATGCGGAGCGTGCAGCAGGAGTTCCCTGTGCATGCTGCCGCGCTGCGCAAGGAATCGGTGCTCGGCGATCTCGGCGTCATCGATCCGGCGCACCTCTCGCGAGCGATCGCCGAGAGCGCGTCGGACCGGAAGGGTTGGATCGCGGCACATCTATACTTCACCTTCCAGGTCGAGTACTGGGTGCGCGCTCGACTGTCTGCTGCCGGACAGGGTACTTCGTTCGACGATGCGCGAAGCGGAGATGCGTCGCGGAAGGAGTTTCTGATCGCCTGATAGTCCCCCGACCGTCTTTCGACGGCGGGTCCGAGCGGCCCCGGTTTGGGTCGCAATTGTGCCGGGAAACCGGCATGCAAGTGCACAAGGAGATTTACATGTACAACCGCCCCACCGTTCAGCGTTTCGGTACGCTCCGCGAGCTCACGCTCGGCGGCACGTCGGCGAACTACGATTTCGCCAACCTGAACAACAGCACGTGCAACACGCAGTCGCCGATGTGTTGGGCCCCGATCCCGAACCCGCGTTCCTGATCGGTTGCTGGACTGCCCAGGTGCCCACGGACGAACGTTCCAGAAGACAGGTCGTTCGTCCGTGGTCCCTCGGCCAGCTGCTATCCGCGGGGACGCCGTCGTGCGTGCCATTGCGTTAGCACGACGCAGGCTCGATCGTGTCACCCGTGAACCTCGCACCCATGGATTACCAGGTCTTCGGAGGATTTCTCCGGTCTGACCTCGAATTTCCGAGCCTGCCTCCGGCGCCCCAGTCAGCGGATCCCACCTGGCGCCTGCACGTGCTCGACGGCCCCGCGCCGGAGCGCCCGACCAGCGAGCTGAAGTCCGAGCAGCTGAGCGAGGAGCTCAACGTCACGCTGGCCAGCATCCCTGAAGGGATCCGCGTGACCTACTCCGACACCGGCAGCTACGACCTCACCGACGGCGGTCGCACCATCACCTGGTACCGGCCGGCGGATCCCGACCTCGGCAACGCGCGGCTCGACGTGCTCGGCACCTTGCTGACGCTGGCGCTGCACGTGAACGACCACCTGACCCTGCACGGCAGCGCCGTCGCGTTCGACTCGGGAGTGATCGCCTTTCTCGCGCCGTCGGGATTCGGGAAGTCGACGCTCGCGATGAGCCTCACCGTGTCGGGCGCGCGGTTCATGTCGGACGATGCGGTGCCGGTGCGCGTCGTCGGCACGGAAGTCATCGCGTCGCCGGGCGTGCCGAGCCCGCGATTCCGCCAGGATTCGTTCGCGCGCTTCCAGGACCTGCTGCCCAACCCGATCACGCTGGACAATGGAAAAGTCTCATCGGGCGAGCAGTTGGCCGACGACGTGATCGAGGCACGCGAGCGCCCGCTCACCGCTGTCTATCTATTGAATCCAGTCACGCCGGACGCGACCACGCAACTGAACCGCGTGCCGCTCCCGCCGATGGTCGCGACGGTGCATCTGCTGCGGAACGCGAAGCTCGCGAAGCTGCTGTGGGCCGAGGAGTCGCAGCGGTTGTTCACGCTCGTCTCCGAGATCGCGCGACACGTGCCGGTGTGGAGCCTCGAAGTGCCGCGCGATCTCGATCTGCTCCCCTCCGTGGTGGAGCAGCTTCTCGTCTGGCACGGACGCGCGCACGCGGATCTCGCATGACGATCGCGGCCGACATGCCCCTGCCGAGTGGGCTCCAGCCCGCGGCGGGGCCGACGGCAATCGTGTGCCGAGGGTTGGTGAAGTCGTTTCCGGTGCGGCGCACGTGGAGCCAGGCGATCCGTCGCCCGTTCCACACCGAGTGGCAGCTCGTGACCGACCATCTCACCTGCGACGTCGTGCAGGGAGAGCTCTTCGGGCTGCTCGGCCCGAACGGCGCGGGCAAGACGACCCTGATGCGCATGCTCGCCACCACCGTGCTGCCCGACAAGGGAACGGCGACGGTGCACGGCGCCGACGTCGTGCGCGACGCGCGGGCCGTGCGCGGGATGATCGCGTCGGTCGTCGCGAACGAGCGCGCGCTGCTCTGGCGCATCAGCGCGAGCGACAACCTCCGCTACTTCGCCGCGCTGCTCGGACTGCGCGGCGCGGCGCGCACGGCGCGCATTAATGAAGTGCTCGAGCTGGTCGAGATGACGGACACCGGCCACAAGATGGTCGGCGAGTTCTCGTCGGGCATGCGCCAGCGGCTCCTGATCGCGCGCGCGCTCCTCGGCACGCCGCGGGTGCTGCTCCTCGACGAGCCGACGCGCAGCCTCGATCCCGTTTCGGCGCGGCAGTTCCGCCGCTTCATGACGCGGCTCGTGCGCGAGCAGGCCCGGTGTACGGTGCTGCTCGCGACCCACAGCACCGACGAGGCGATGGAGCTGTGCGACCGGATCGGCGTGCTCGATCGCGGGAGGCTGCTCGCCGTCGGACGTCCGTCCGACTTCAGCGCGGATCTCACGCGAGACACGTTTCGCGCGTGGCTCACCGGCGACGTGATGCCGGCGCTGCGGCAGCTCATCGAGCGCGGTGTCCTCAGCGACGCGACCGAGCTGCCGGGACGCGACGGCGCATGGCGCGAGTTCTCGCTGGTCGTGCCGGGTGGGCACGAGAGCGCGGCGGAGGTCGTGCGCGCGCTCGTGCAGAGCAACGTCGACGTGGCGCGCATCGAACGGATCCCGGTCTCGGTGGCGGACATCATCGAGCGGGTGCTGGCGCAGCAGCCGGCGAGGGTGGCCCGTGTATAAGATCGCCGAGATGGTGCGCGCGAGCTTCGTGATCGCGAAGAGCTACAAGATCAACCTGATCTTCTCGATCATCGCGCTCTTCTTCACGACC
Organism: Gemmatimonadaceae bacterium; assembly: GCA_036008805.1. GTDB lineage: Bacteria > Gemmatimonadota > Gemmatimonadetes > Gemmatimonadales > Gemmatimonadaceae > AG11. The sequence continues at coordinate 6,802 of DASYMZ010000132.1, read as the reverse complement.
ATCCCGTTCTACTTCGCGGCGCACGCGCTGCAGCCGACGATGGGCAAGGTCGTGCAGCAGCAGGGAGGCGATTTCTTCGGCTTCGTCCTGCTCGGGCTGATCGCGATCTCGTTGCTCACGACGTCGCTCACCGGCGTGTACAACTCCGTGTCCGGCTCGGTGACGTCCGGTTGGCTCGAGGCGCAGATGGGAACGTCGACGAGCATCCCCGTGCTGCTCGTCGGAATGGCGGCGTACGATTTCATCTGGACGCTGGTGCGGGTCTCGATCCTGCTCATCTACGGCCGCATCCTGGGCGTACACGTGCACTGGGCAGGGCTGCTGCTGGGCGCTCCCGTGCTCTTCCTGCTGTGCATCGCCTATTTCGGGTTGGGGCTGGTGCTCGCGTCGATGTTCCTCGCGTTCCGAACGATCGGGCCGGCGCAGAGCGTGATCATGATGGGGTCGACGCTGCTCGGCGGCGTGTACTACCCCACCGAGATCATCCCCGGGTGGATCCACTGGCTCTCGGTCGTGATCCCGACGACGTATGGACTGCGCGCGGTGCGCCAGCTCGTGCTCAACGGCTCGCCGCTCATCGCCGTGGTGCCGGACGTGTTGATCATGGGCGCGATCGCCGCGATCTCCCTCGGCATCGGCGCGCTGACGTTCCGCACGGCATTCAACTATTCGAGACAACGCGGGACGCTGTCTCAGTATTGAACTACCACTTCCTGTAGGTGGTAGCGAGTAGTGGGTAGCGGGACGTGGTAGTGGGTAGCGGGAGCTGGGAACCAATTCGGCAGCAGATCCCGAAGTGCAGTTCCCTCGACTCGCTGCGCTTGCTCGGGATGACACTGTTCTCGGCGCGCAGCGCGCTCATCTCGAGTGAAATCGAGCGATCATCACCTGAACTGGGTGAAAGGTCTCACTACCCGCTACGACCTCACGCTACCCGCTACTCGCTACCACCTACAGGAAGTGGTAGTTTTCAAAGAACCTCTCTCAGCCTCGCCGCCGCCGCTTCCGGCGTGAGATCGCGCTGCGCTTCGGCCATCATCTCGTAGCCGACGAGGAACTTCCGCACGGTGGCCGAGCGCAGGAGCGGCGGATAGAAGTGCATGTGCAGGTGCCACTCGGGGTGCGGCGCGCCGTCCGTCGGGGCCTGATGGATGCCGGCGGAGTACGGAAACGACACGCCGAACAGCCGGTCGTAGCGCCCCGTGAGCTGCTTGATGATGTCGGCGAGGAGATCCCGCTCCCGAGCTTCGAGGTGTCCGAGATGGGGGATCGGGACGCGGCTGACGACGAGCGCCTCGAACGGCCAGACGGCCCAGTAGGGGACGAGCGCGACCCAGGCGTCGTTGGCGCAGACGATTCGTTCGCCGAGCTCCAGCTCGAGCCGAAGATAGTCCTCGAGCAGGGTCCGGCCATGTCGCTCGTGATGCGCGAGCTGGTGCTCGGTCTCGCGCGCCGGCTGGAGCGGCACCGACTGCTGCGCCCAGATCTGGCCGTGCGGGTGCGGGTTGCTGCTGCCCATCACCTCGCCCTTGTTCTCGAAGATCTGGACGTGACCGATGTCGGATCGTGCGCCGAGCCGCTCGTACTCCTCGGCCCACAGGTCCACGACGCCGCGAATCGCCGGAACCTCCATCTGTGGAAGGGAGAGATCGTGTCGCGGCGAGAAGCAGATGACGCGACAGATGCCGGGCTCCTGTCTCGCGACGAGGAGGTCATCCGTGTTCTGCGCGCGCGCGGCGCCGTCGGGCCGCAGCGCGGCGAAATCGTTGTCGAACGCGTAGGTGCCCGTGTATTCCGGATTGCGCTGCCCGCCGGCGCGCGCGTTGCCCGGACAGAGATAGCAGGTCGGGTCGTACGGCGGCCGCACGACGGGCGGGAGCTTCTCGATCTGTCCCTGCCAGGGGCGCTTCATCCGGTGGGGTGAGACGAGGACCCACTCTCCGGTGAGCACGTTGAGACGGCGATGCGGATCGTCGCCGAAGATCGCAGCGGGCGAGCGCTCCGGGCGTGATCCGAGTGGGGCGCTCACGCGGCGCCTGAGAAGCTGGTCATGGTCGCACGTTAACCGTGCGGGGAGAGGGGTGGGAGGTCGCTGAGACGTCGCGAGCGCGTTCGTTTTCAGCCGAGTCCGGCGGCACTTTGCGGGCCGTGTACAGCCGCGGGGCGGGCTGCCGGACAGTGCGTGATGCAACCGCCCCGACGTTGGGGTGGTCTACTGTCATGCATCGGAGCCCCTGACCGTAAGACCCGCTGGATGATGCATTTACGCACACGCGTTCAATCGCGAACGAAAGTCTAGGCGAGCGCCCCGACGAGGTTGGCGCGGCCGATTTCAGCGTGCTTGACGCGCACACCACGCACGCGTACGCTAGCGCGTCAATCGTGTTTGTCGTCGTTCGTGTCGAACTCCCGGACACCATCGCACGGACGTGCGCTCCGGTGGTTCCGGACAGCCGAGCTGCGTTCGACGCTCGCTGTTGGAGGTCGCCGCTCCACTCTTCCGCCGACGGATTGAATGGGAACCACCCAGATGAAGCGCGCCACGATGGGCGACGTGGCGCGGTTGGCGGCTGTGTCCAAGGCCACCGTCTCGGCGGTGCTGAACGGCACCGCGCTGGTGAAAGATTCCACGCGCCAACGGGTCGAGAACGCGATCGAGCTGCTGAACTATCGGCCGGCGCCGGTGGTGAACGGCCACGCGTACGCGCACGGGGCGAAGAGCCTGGGGCTGGTCATCAAGGAGGTCGACAACCCGTACTACGCCGAGGTCGTCCTCGGCGCACGTGGGGTGGCCGAGGCGCACGGCTACTCCCTCTTCGTCGCCAGCTCGGAGGGCGAGTACGAGGCCGAGCGGCGCGCGATCGACCTGTTGCGCACCAAGGGGATCGACGGGCTGATCGTCACCCCGGTGCTGCACGCCGAGACGGACCTCTCGCACCTCTTCGAGCTCAAACGGCGCAACTATCCGTTCGTTCTCATCGAGCAGGTCCTGGGCGTGCGGGCGAGCGTGGTGGACGTGGAGAACGTCGAGGCCGCGCGCCGGGGGGCGGCGCACCTGATCGCGCAGGGGCACACGCGTCTCCTCTACCTGGCCGGCCCCACGTACTCGATGCACAGCCAGGAGCGCATCGACGGGACGCGGCGCGCGTGCAGCGCCGCGCGTCTCGAGTTCACCGAGGCGCACATCGTGCGCGCGGGGGCGCACCTGGCCGACGGCTACCGGGCGGGGCTCCAGTACTTCGGCGCGTGTCCGGCCGAGGCGCGGCCGACGGCGGTGGCGTGCTACAACGATCTCGTCGCCGCGGGGCTGTACCGGGCGCTGGCCGAGCTGGGGCTGCGAGTGCCGGAGGACGTGTCGGTGCTCGGGTTCGACGACATCCCGTTGGCGGCGTATCTGACCGTGCCGCTGACGACGATCCGGATGCCGACGGCGCGCATGGGGGCGCTCGCGGCGGAGATGCTGATCCAGCACGTGGAAGCCCACACGGTGCTGCCGCCGCAGTACGCGGTCCTCGAGTCGGCGCTCATCGAGCGCGCCTCCGTGCGGCGGCTCGTCCCATAGCGAACAGTCGCACGAGACGCTGGCGGGCTCGGTCACCTTCCGCCAGGCCGGCACCGCGCATATTCTCGGCGGCGCTTCCTCGAGTGCCCGCTGTCCTCCTCTGACCAGACGCGTGACCAATGGAAGGAAATCCGATCACTCATCTCGCGGCGATCGACTACGCGATCATGGCGGTGTATTTCGTCGCCGTGCTCGGAGTCGGCTTCGCGCTCAAGCGCGTGATGCGCACGAGCACCGACTTCTTCCTCGCTGGAAAGACACTTCCGGCGTGGGTGACCGGGCTCGCGTTCATCTCGGCGAATCTGGGCGCTCAGGAAGTCATCGGGATGGGAGCGTCCGGCGCGAAGTACGGCATCGCGACGAGCCACTTCTACTGGATCGGCGCCATTCCGGCGATGCTGTTCGTCGGCCTGTTCATGATGCCGTTCTACTATGGATCGCGCGCGCGGTCGGTGCCCGAGTATCTCAAGCTCCGATTCGACGAGAAGACGCGGACGCTCAATGCCGGGACGTTCGCGGTGATGACGATCTTCTCGTCCGGCATCTCCATGTATGCGATGGGCAAGTTGTTCCATCTCCTGCTGGGATGGAGCTTCAACACCAGCGTGCTCGCCTCCGCGGCGATCGTGCTGGCCTACGTGACGCTCGGCGGACTGACGAGCGCGATCTACAATGAAGTGCTGCAGTTCTTCCTGATCGTGTTCGGCTTCGCGCCGTTGGTGTTCCTGGGTCTGCGATCAGTCGGCGGATGGGATGGATTGACGGCGAAGCTCAACGCGGCGTCGGTGGCGAACGGTCTGCCGGAGGGCGCGTACACGCATGCGTGGCGAGGGATGACCCACGCGTCGACGAATCCCATCGGCGTGGAGTGGTTCGGATTGGTCATGGGCCTGGGCTTCGTGCTGTCGTTCGGCTACTGGTGCACCGACTTCCTCGTCGTGCAGCGCGCGATGGCGGCCGACTCGATGACGGCGGCGCGGCGCACGCCGCTCATCGCGGCGTTCCCGAAGATGCTCTTCCCGTTCCTCGTGATCCTGCCCGGCATGATCGCGCTGGCGCTGACGGTCGGTCACACCGGCGGCACCGGGATGATCCCGGCGAAGCTCGCGGCGAACGGCACGCCGCTGCTCGATGCCGCGGGGCGCACGGTGCTCGACTTCGACCTCGCGACACCGATGATGCTGGTGAAGCTGTTCCCGTCGGGGATGCTGGGGCTCGGGCTGACCGCGCTGCTCGCGTCGTTCATGTCGGGGATGGCGGGCAACGTGACGGCGTTCAACACGGTGTGGACCTACGATCTGTATCAGAGCCACATCAAGCCGGGCGCGTCGGACGAGCACTATCTGTGGATGGGGCGCGTCGCGACGGTGGGCGGAATTCTTTTGTCGATCGCCGCGGCATACGTCGCCGGGTCGTTCAACAACATCATGGACCTGCTCCAGCTCGTGTTCGCGTTCGTGAACGCGCCGCTGTTCGCGACGTTCGCGCTCGGGATGTTCTGGAAGCGGACCACCGGGCACGGCGCGTTCACCGGGCTGCTCGCCGGCACGCTCGGCGCGGCGATCCATCACGGGCTGACGCTGCCGCTCGGCGCGACGGCGGGGGTGAAGGGGGGCTACTTCGGGCTCGTGCACACCTATCCGAGCGAGCTGGCGCAGACGTTCTGGACGGCGATCGTGGCGTGGACGACCTGCTTCGTGGTGACGATCGTCGTGAGCCTCGTGACGCGGCCGCGGGTGGAGAGCGAGCTCGAAGGGCTCGTCTACTCGCTGACGCCCAAGCCGAAGGACCGCGATCTGCCCTTCCTCAAGCGGCCGGCGACGTTGGCGATGATCGTGGTCGTGCTGATCGTCGGACTGAATCTCATCTTCCTCTGAGGCGACTGACTCATGAGCAACATGGAAGGAATGGACATCCGGGCGCCGATCGGTGGGCTGTTCACGGTGCTGGGGGTGATGCTCGCGGGCCATGGCCTGTTCGCCTCGGGGAGCGGCGGCGCGTCGGACACGTCGAACGGAACCAACGTGAACCTGTGGTGGGGACTCGTAATGCTCGTGTTCGGCGTGGCGATGCTCGTGATGTCGCGGCGCGCCGTGTCGGGCCCGCCGCGCGCGGAGTGATGGGACGATGCCGACGCGCAGAGAGTTCGTGCAGAACGGCGTCGCGATCGGCGGCGCGCTCGCGGGGCTGGGCGCATGCGCGTCGGGCGGAGGAGGGGCAAGCGCGATGAGCGCGGCGTCGGCGACCGCGTCGGCGGGGAGCGTGAAGAGCTCGGGCTCGCCGATCAAGCAGTCGGTGTGCAAGTGGTGCTACGACAAGATGACGGTGGACGAGCTCGCGGTGAACGCGAAGCGCATCGGCTTGCACTCGGTCGAGCTGATCGATCCACCCGACTTCGAGACGGTGGCGAAGCACGGGCTCGTGTGCGCGATGACGAACGCACCGGGCGATCCACGCACGCGAATCCCCAAAGGGTTCAATCGCGTGGAGAATCACAGCTGGCTGATCCCGCTCTACAACGAGACCATCGTCAAGGTGAAGCAGGCGAAGTTCCCGAACCTGATCTGCTTCTCGGGCAACCGCGCGGGTCTGAGCGACGACGAGGGATTGGAGAACTGCGCGAAAGGTTTGAAGGAGATCATGCCGGTGGCCGAGCGCGAAGGGGTGACGATCTGCATGGAGCTGCTGAACTCCAAGGTCAATCACCCCGACTATCAGTGCGACCACACGGCGTGGGGGGTGAAGCTGGTGCAGAAGGTGGGGTCGGAGCGGTTCAAGCTGCTCTACGACATCTACCACATGCAGATCATGGAAGGCGACGTGATCCGCACGATCAGGGACAACCATCGTGCGATCGGGCACTACCACACCGGCGGCAATCCCGGCCGTCACGAGATCGACGAGAGTCAGGAGCTGTATTATCCGGCGATCATGCGCGCCATCCAGGAGACGGGCTTCACCGGATACGTCGCGCAGGAGTTCGTTCCGGTGAAGGATCCGATGGCGTCGTTGGAAGATGCGTACCGGCGGTGTGCGGTGTAGGGATCGCTCTTCGCGCTCAGGAGGCTACTCGTGGCGATCCAACAGCGGGATCACGGATCTTAGACGGATTGAACGGAAGCGGCCGGATACTGCCCATCGGGAGGCTTCTCTCACTGCGCCGAGCGCTGTATCGCGTTTTAGGAACTTTTGGGGGTGTGGGGGAGAGATCACTACGCCACACCCCCAACACAATTGCGG
>DASYMZ010000131.1:0-13503 GCA_036008805.1 Gemmatimonadaceae bacterium | reverse complement strand
AGGTGAAGGGCGCCATGATCTACCCTGGCGTCATCATGAGCGTGGCGGCGATCGCCATCGTCGTGCTGCTCGTGTTCGTGATCCCGGTGTTCGAGAGGATGTTCGCCTCCGTCGGCCTGGCGCTGCCGCTCCCGACCCGCGTCGTCATCAGCCTGTCCAAGTTCCTCACCGGTTACTGGTGGCTCGTCGGCGGCGCGATCTTCGGCGGCAGCTGGTCGCTCAAGAAGTATTATGCGACGAACGACGGGAAGCTCGTGATCGACCGCCTGATGCTCAAGGCGCCGATCCTCGGTGACGTGCTCCGCAAGTCGGCGGTGTCGCGCTTCACGCGCACCCTGGACACGCTCATCGGCTCCGGCGTGTCGATCCTCGACGGCCTGGAGATCACCGCCAAGACGTCGGGCAACCGCGTCATCCAGGACGCGATCATGGCCTCGCGCACCTCGATCGCCGGTGGTGAGACGATCTCGGCGCCACTGCAGAAGAGCGCCGTCTTCCCGGCGATGGTCATCAGCATGATCGCCGTCGGCGAGCAGACCGGTGGTCTGGACGAGATGCTCTCCAAGATCGCCGACTTCTACGACGAAGAGGTGGACGCGGCGGTGTCGGGGCTGCTCTCCCTGATGGAGCCGGTGATGATCGTGTTCCTCGGCGTGGTCGTCGGCGGCATGGTCGTCGCCATGTACCTGCCGATCTTCGACATGATCAACGCGGTGCAGTAGGGGCGCCGCCCTCACGGGTAACCTGTCGACCGGCGCGGTCTATCGTAAATCCGCAGCGCCCTGTATCGCAATCCTCAGCGCATTCTATCGTAAATCGCTGTAAGTGACGTTCTGTCAACGAGATAGGGCGGCAAGCGCCTAGGCGCTTGCCGCCCTATCTCGTTCCTCGCGATTACTCGTTCGTCCGGCCCTGCGTGCACTCGCGTGATCTCGAGGAGCGAATCTTCGGCATCGCGAGCGCAGCGTTCGTGGACGACGAATGTGTGCCGTCGGACCTAGACATGCAGCCCAGTTCGACTCCGATGCGGCCATGCGTGCGGCAGCGATCTGGGGCCTGTACAGCGACGGCGCCGATCGGTTGACAACCGTTATGGCGCAGCTTGGCCGTCGTGCCGAGCGACGGTCCATTCAACAGTTGCTAGCATCTTGTGGAAGCGCACCTCCGCCAGCCGTCGTTCCAGTGGTGGGCACTTTAGGATGCGTGAAATTCCAATATTCACGACAATCGCCAGCAGGCGTAACGCGTCAGAGGTTACGATTTGCACTGATGTCCGATATAGCTAACGAACTGCTGCAGTTTGGAACGATGCAGCGGTCCTGTATTGCCTTCTAGCCGCTCGGCTGGCGCCGGCGTGCTACATCGCACCCGCCGACGCGACCGGCTCGCGGCTGGCGAGCTCGAAGCGGCTCCCCTGGCTCAGCACGTGAAGCCGGACGCCGAAGAGCGCCAGCGCGCGGTCCTCCTCCTCCTCGGCGATGTTGCTGTACGTCGCCATGCTGCCGTCGACGACGTACACCGCGTTCTCGCCGAGCACCGTGAGGTGCGCGCGCTCGAAGATCGCCGCCGTGTTCTCGTCGATGCCGATGCCGAGCACGCGGGGGTTGTGCGCGACCGCGCCGAGCAGCCGCCCGATGCGGCCGCGCTGCGCGAAGTGCTGGTCGATGATCGCGTTCTTCACGAAGCCGAGCCCGGGCGCCATCACCAGCGCCGCGCCGAGCCGCGCCGACCGCTCCTCCTCCCCGCGCACGAGCATCGTCTCGCACATCATCGAGGCGCCGGCGGACGTCCCGGCGATCGTCCCGCCCACCTCGTAGATCGCGCACAACCGGTCGTACACCGGCGTGTTGCCGAGCTCACTCGCGATGCGGAGCTGGTCGCCCCCCGTGAAGAACACCGCCGTCGCCCCCTCGAGCACGCGCACGGTCCGGTCGGCGAGCGCCTCGGCGCGGCTGCGGACGTCCAGATGATGGACGTGCCGCACGCCGAGCGCCCGGAACACGCGCTGGTACTCCTCCCAGTAGATCTCCGGCTCGCTGCTCGCCACCGTCGCGACGACGAGCTTGCCGCCGGGGCCGGCGCGCCCCGCCACCTCCCGGAGAATCACGCGGTCGCCCTGTTTGTCCTCGTGGCCACCGATCACAATGAGCGAGCCCCGTACATGCGTCATGATTCCGTTCCCCTGGCGTGTGCGTCGCCGCCGACGTCGGTCCCCTTCAGGTTCAGCTGCCGCTTGTTCCCCTCGAGCCAGCGCGAGCGCTTGACGAGCGAGCCGCCGCGCATCATCCAGCCGCCGCGGCAGTGGACGTCCGCCACCTCCAGCGAGCGGCCGTCGAGCAGGAGCAGGTCCCCCGCTTTCCCCGGCTCGAGCGTCCCCTGGCGCCCGAGGCGCAGCACGCGCGCGGTGTTCGCGGTGAGCATCGGCAGCACGAGCTCGAGCGGGAACCGGTGCTCGCGGACCGCCGAGCGGAGCTGCCCGAGGAGCGTGCCCGGGCTGGCGATCGAGGCGTCCGAGGAGATCGTGAGCCGCTCCGGGTCCCCGCCGTGGTCGACGTAGAACCGCAGCCACTTGGGGAGGTCCTGCGCGACCACGTCGACGTCGATGTGCACTCCCTCTCGCGCGAGGGCGAGCGCCTCGCGCATCAGCGGCTCGTTGCGCTCGACGTGGGTCGCGTAGAGCCAGCCCGGCTCCACGCTGTACCGCTCGATCAGCTCGCGGAGCGGCGCCAGGCGCTGGCGCTCCTCCCCGACGTGGAAGTGCGTGAGGCCGCACTTCCGCGCGAGCATCCCGCCGACGTACGCCTCGTGGACCACCTTTGCCAGCTCGTGCGCGTCGGGGTCCGTGCTCCGCTCGTCGGCGATCGCCACCTCGCCGACGCCGATCACCTCTTCGATGAAGAGGATGTCGTCGCGCACGCTCGGCGTGAGGCTCACGGGCGGCACGCGGTAGCCCCCCGTCCAGAGGAAGCAGTCGACGCCCTCCTCGCGCAACGCCTTCGCCTTGCCGACGAGCGCGGACATGTTCCTGAGCGTCACGTCTACCCCGAGGCAGCCGACCACCGTGGTGACGCCGGCGGCGACGAGCTCCTCGACGAAGATCTCCGGCGTCATCGACGCGAAGCCATGCTCACCGCTCCCGCCGAGGATGTGCTCATGCGGGTCGATGAGTCCCGGGCAGACGACGCACCCCGAGGCGTCGACGACCTCGAGGGGGAGGCGGAGCGCCTCGAGCGCGCGGCGGTCCACCTCCCCCACCTGCTCGATCACGCCGTTGATCACGAGCACCGACTGCCGCCCGCGGGGCGCCGGCGCGTACACCTCGCCGTTCTCGATCAGCGTGATCACGTGACGCGCCGCGTGGTCACGCGTGAACCGGCGCGTCGCTGTGTCGATGGGCCGCGAGCGGGTGGCTGGCCAGCCACACCAGCGCGGGGCCGTTCGGATCGACGTCCGCCATCAGCGCTCCTCCTCTCGAGGTCGGTGAAGCAGCACGGGCACACAGGCGCTCCGCACCACCTTGTCGGCGACGCTGCCGAGCCATGCGCGCGCGAGACCGCCGCGCCCGTGTGTGGCGGCGACGACGAGCGCCGCCCGGCGCGCCTCGATGCGGGCGGCAAGCGTGTCGGCCACGGGCCCGACGAGCGCGGACGTCGTCACCTCGAGCGGCATCCGGCTCCGCAGCTGCTCGGCCAGCTGCTCGAGGTAGCGCTGCCGCTCCTCCCGGAGTGCCTTGTCGAGCCCGGGATCGAGCGGCGGCTCCCCCTGGGGAGGTACGGCGGCGGCACCTCGACCACGCGCACGAGCTCGATGCCGGCGTGCATGTCCGTCGCGACGTGCGCCGCCATGGGGAGGGCCTGCTCCCCGAACTCCGACCCGTCGAGCGGGACCATGACGACATTGACCATCGACGTGCATCCGTGCGCAGACTGCGGGACGATACGCCGTCTCGCCCGCGCGTGCTGCCGGTGAATCCGTAGGTCGATGTCGGATGTTCGCGAAGCGCGTCGCCCGCGCGCCGGAGGCCGACTGGGAGGAGACGCCGTCCCCCGGACGCATCGAGGCGTTCAGCGAGGCGTGTTCGCGGTGATCATCGCGCCACTCCTGCAATCTCCGCGGTTTGGAGATCATTCGTCGTTTCGTTCCGGTGGCGACTGCCGACTGGCAACATTGCGGCGGACGCCCATCTCGGGAGCTGACGATGCGTTACGGTCGACGAAATCGATGGCCGCGCAACGTCGCTCAACTACACGCAGTACCGCGCGTTGGAAGCGACGGCGAATGAGGTAAGACTCGAGGCGTTCCGATTCGAGCCCGCGACAGCAGTTGCCGCCGCGGCTGAGTCGAAGGATGTCTTGGTCGACATGGCCGGTTGTCAGGTGTTGGAGGGCGACGCGCAATGCCAGCTGCCCAACCACTTCTGCTCATATTCGGAAGCGTCGAAGGTCTTTCCTACAGCACCGAGCGCACTACCCCCCCGTCCACGCGGAGCGCCGCGCCGTTCGTGGCCGAGGCACGGGCACTGCAGACGTAGGTGATCATGGACGCCGCCTCATCCGTCGTCGCGAAGCGCTGCAGCAACGACGACGGACGGGCCGTAGCGAAGAACTCCTTCTCCATCGTGCCGAAGTCCACGCCCCGCGCCTCGGCCATCTGGCCAACGAATGTGGACACGCCTTCGGACGCGGTCGGGCCCGGGAGGACGCTGTTCACCGTCACTCCCGTGCCGACGGTCGTCTCCGCCAGGCCGCGCGCCACGGCGAGCTGCGCCGTCTTCGTGGTCCCGTAGTGGATCATCTCGGCAGGGATCTGCACGGCCGATTCACTCGACACGAAGACGACGCGTCCCCAATCGCGCGCCCGCATGCCGCGCAGATAATGGCGGCACAGGCGGACGCCGCTCAGCACGTTGACCTCGAAGAAGCGTGTCCAATCCTCATCCGGGATCTCTTCGAACGGTTTGGGCTCGAAGATGCCGACGTTGTTGACGAGGATGTCCAGGTCGGGCACTTCGCGGATCATCAGATCGCAGCCTGCAGCGGTGCCCAGGTCAGCGGCGACGCCGCGGACGTCGCTCCCCTTCACCGACTCGCGGATCGCGCTCACCGCCGCCTCCACCCGGTCGCGCGAGCGGCCGTTCACCACTACGGACGCGCCCTCCTGCGCGAGCTGTCTCACCGAGGCGAGCCCGATGCCGCCCGTGGATCCCGTGACCAGCGCCCGTTTCCCGTGAATCTCCAGCTCCATTCGCTCTCCTCGTATCCGTGCTGCGTTGAATGGGGGTTCTCAACAGCCAGAGGATGACGGCATCACATGCTCACGCGGAGCAGAAATACCGACAATAGGCCATTCGACTATTAATGGAGCAGGACGTGCGTAGACTGTGCCGGAAATAAACGGACATCGCCGCTGGCCGGGTGGCGTCCCAAACCGTCGCATCATTCTAGCGCGCTTGGGGGCGATTGTATTTCCGTCGCCCACTCCACTCCCATGCACGGGAGGGGGCCACCATTCTGGCCCGCGCCGGGGAGCTCCGCGGCACGGTGGCGCGCCGCTCCTGGTCAAGCGATGTGGCCAATGGTCTCGCTCCACATCGAGGGTGCATTCGCGGCACGTCCCGCCGCCGAGCCGCGTCCACGCGTGGAAGTGACGGCGGAGATGCAGCAACAGGTGCTGGACCGCGCCCTCGAGGGCTTCGCGATCACCCACATCGGCGCGATCAACGGCGACGGGGATGCCGACAGCACCCACGACGCAACGCGTGCTCGCCAGTTCATGCTCTCTCGTTGGGGCCAGGTGCTCACGATCGAGCAGCTGAAGACGACCCGGTCGAGCTTCGCGCTTCGCGTGCGCGGGAAGTTCGCCCCCGTCGTGTGCGAGGTCGACGAGCACCACGACTCGCCCGATTGCACGACTCTTCCGGTGCCCGTGTCCGCCAGCGCGGGTACGCGTGGGACGATCACCGGGCGGCTGATCCTGCCGAAGGATTCCACGGTGCGCGGCCCCGCCGCGGTCGTCCACCTCCTTCCGCATCCCGTTCCCTTGAAGAACGCGTTCGACTCGCTGTGCGCGGCGCAGGACACCATGGGTGCAGACCGGATGAATGCCCTCGAGCGCCGCATGCAGGGGGCGAAGGATGCCAAGGCAGCCGAAGCGCTGGAGTCGGGGCTGGAGCGAGTGGTGAACACGATGCTCGACACGATTCGCACGCAGCACATCCGCCTCTTCGCGCGCTTTGGGATTCGGCATGCGACGCCGAGCGCGGATGGCCGGTTCACCTTCGCCGACGTCCCAGCGGGGAACTATCTGCTCTATTCGGCGATGCTCGCCGACACTCGGCTCGAGTGGTTTCTCCCCGTCACGGTCGGCACCACTGGGCGGATCGAGCGGGATCTCGACGCGTCGTCGATGAGCGCGCGGGAGTGGGGTTGCGGAACGCCCCTCCCGTTCGCGGCGGTGAGGCCGCAAGCGCGGTAGCGAGCCAGCGGGAGCGCAGCGGAGCCACGGTCCATCGATGTCGATCACGTCGTCTTCCGTCACGCCGATTCGACTCGCTGACGGAAGACGAGATCACGGAGACGGTGAAGGAAGTGTCGCACTCCGGCGAGCGCATCACCGTCCTCATCGCGCACCGGCTGTCGACGATCATGCACGCGAGCCGGATCTACGTGCTCGAGCGCGGACGCATCGTGGAGCAGCGGGATCACGAGGCGCTACTCGCTCTCGAGGGATTGTGCTGCGCGATGTGGCGCCAGCAGATCGGCGAGCGTTGAGCGCGGTGTGCGACATTCCGCGCGGCCAGTCGTCTTGCAATGACAATCGGTCCGCGACTGACGCCGATCGTTCGTCCGCGCCGAGTCAGATTGTCCCACGCTTCGCGCAGCGTCGCGTCGCCGCCCGTGCACGCGGATCCATCTCAAGCGCTCCGGAGTGAGAACCTGATGCACCGTACCGCCGTGACCTGCCTGTCGTCGGAGCAGGGAGTCTCTCTCGGCACCGACGACAGCGACGCGCGCTTCCGCGAGCTCATCGAGCTCTCGCCGTTCGGTGTCGCGGTGCAGGCGGACGACCGCTTCCGGTACGTGAACAGCGCGCTGGCCCGCCTGCTCGGCTACGACTCGCCGGACGAGCTGGAGGGAAGGTCCGTGCTCGACATCGTGCACCCCGAGGAGCACGGGGTGGCGCGCGCGCGCATCGCCGCCGCCGCCGCGGGAGCGCCCCTTCCGATCCACGAGTACAGGCTCGTCAAGCGCGACGGCAGCTCGATCCACGCGGAGAGCGTCGGACTGCCGACGATCATCGCGGGCCGGCCGGCTGTCCAGATCGTCGTGCGCGACGTGACCGAGCGCCGTCGGACCGAGGAAGCCCTGCGCGACAGCGAAGCGCGATTTCGCTCGCTGAGCGCGGCGTCGCCGATCGGGGTGTTCCTGTCGGACAAGAGCGGATCGATCACCTACGCCAACGCGCGGGTGCTGCAGATCTTCGAGCTGTCGGAGGCCGAAGGACTCGGTCATGGTTGGGTGACGCGCGTGCACCCCGACGATCTGGAAGCGGTGACGACAGGGTGGGGAGCCGCGCTGCGCGAGGAGCGCGAGTACGAGCACGAGTACCGGCTGCACATGCCGGACGGGCGAATCCGCGTCGTGTACTGTCGCTCGGCGCCGATGCACGATGGCGACGGTAGGATGGTCGGCAACGCCGGCAGCGTCGAGGACATCACCGAGCGGAAGGAGCTCGAGGCGATGCTCCGCCAGTCGCAGAAGATGGACGCGGTCGGGCGCCTGGCCGGTGGAGTCGCCCACGACTTCAACAACCTGCTCACCGTCATCCGGATGAACGTCGAGCTCGCGCTCGAGTCGCTCGGCGCCGGCCATCCCGTGCATGCGGACATCGACGAGGTGGGCAAGGCGGCGGCGCGCGCCGCCACGCTCACGCGACAGCTCCTCGCGTTCAGCCGGCAGCAGCTCCTGCAGCCGCGGGTGCTCGAGCTGAACGCGGTCATCGCCGACCTACGGCTCATGCTGGCGCGGCTCATCGGCGAGGACATCGAGTTCACCCTCGATCTGGCGAGCGATCTGGGCTTCGTGCTCACCGATCCCGGCCAGTTCGAGCAGGTGCTCGTGAACCTCGCGATCAACGCGCGCGACGCCATGCCGCGCGGAGGGCGGCTGACCGTCACGACGCGAAACGTGGAGCTCTCGCCGCTCGAGGCGTCGCGGCGTTCCGGGGCGCGACCGGGATCGTACGTCGTCGTCGCGATGCGGGACACCGGCGTCGGAATGACGCCGCAGGTACAGGCCCGCATCTTCGATCCATTCTTCACCACCAAGGCGGTCGGGCAGGGCACCGGACTCGGCCTCGCGACCGTGTACGGCATCGTCGCGCAGTCGGACGGTCACCTGGAGGTGGAGAGCGTTCCTGATCATGGCTCCACCTTCACCGTCTATCTCCCACGCGTCGCCCGAGCGGGCGCGACGCCCACGCTCGGCGCGCCGGCCCGAGAGAAGCGAGCCGGTGGGTCCGAGACGATCCTGCTCGTCGAGGACGAGCCGGCCGTGCGCGCCATCGCGAGCCGAGTGCTGACGAAGCATGGCTATTCGGTGATCGAGTCGTGCAATGGCGGCGAGGCGCTGACTCGGCTCGTCGAGCGCGGCGACGCGATCGACATGGTGCTGACCGACACCGTGATGCCGCAGATGAGTGGGCCCGAGCTGGCGGAGGCGATCGGGAAGCTGCGTCCCGACATCCCCGTGCTGCTCATGTCGGGCTATGCCGACGCAGACCTCATCCAGCGCGGCGCCATTCAGTCGGGCGAGTCGGTGTTGGCGAAGCCGTTCACCGTAGAATCGCTGCTGCGCGCGGTGCGGGCGCCACTCGATCGGAGGGCGCGGGTGGACGCGCCGAGGACGCGGATGGGTTCGGGGAGGGCTGCCGGCTCGGCTTGACGCCCATCCCTGGCACCGGTATGCTGGCGACGCGCCTCTCCGGAGGCGCAGCCGCGTCATCGCTCCCCCAGTCTGGGGCGGACGCGTCCCCATCGTGGCAGGATGAGCGACGGAGCGCGAGAAGGGTCCGCGGAACGAGATCGCCGCGCCCATGAGGCGTCGGCCGCGGCGCCGTCGTCGCCTACGATCGGCGTCCCCGCCCTCACGCCCGATGCGGAGCATGGTCGAGCAGTCATCGCCGATCGCTATCGCCTGCTGCACGAGCTCGGCCGGGGGGCCGCGGCGATCGTCTGGCTCGCCCACGACCTGGTAGCTGGTCGCGACGTTGCGGTGAAGATCCTGCGCGACGAGATAGCGAACACCGTGGCGTCGACGCGGTTTCTCGAAGAGATCCGGATCCTCACCGAGTTCGCGCATCCGAATCTCCTCCCGATTCTCGGCTCGGGGGAGTGGGACGGCCTTCTCTACTATGTCTCGCCATTCATCGAGGGTGGCTCGCTGCGCGGTCGGCTGGATCGCGAACGCCAGCTCCCCATCGACGACGCGTTGCGGATCGTGCACGACGTCGCCGGCGCGCTCGCGTACGCGCACATCCACGACGTCATCCATCGCGACGTCAAGCCGGAGAACATCCTCATCGACGGAGAGCACGCGCTCGTCGCCGACTTCGGCATCGCGCGCGCACTGACGCGTGCGGCGGGCGAGCGGATCACGTCGACGGGCATCTCGGTCGGGACGCCGGCGTACATGAGCCCCGAGCAGGGCGCGGGGAATCGCGAGCTGGATCAGCGCACCGACATCTATAGTCTCGCGTGCGTGCTGTACGAGATGCTGGCGGGAGTGGCGCCGTTCGTCGGGCCGACGCCGGAGTCGGTGATCGCGCAGCGGTTCCTGCATGCGCCGCATCCGCTGCGGTCATATCGCATGATCGTCTCGGCGGAGGTGGAGCGAGCGGTCGCGTGCGCGATGGCGATTGCGCCGGCGGATCGGCCGCAGACGATGCAAGCGTTCGCACAGGCGCTGCGGGCGACGCCGACGGTGACGGTGACGAGTGCGGCCCCGGCGGTCGCGGCACCCTCTCGGCGCACGACGCCCCGGCTGCTCGGTGGCGCACTGGCCGTGGCGACGCTGGCGGTCGCGGCGACGATGTTCATGTCACGCTCGGCTGCGACCGATGGACGACTCGGAGCGGGTCTGGATTCGACACGCTATCTGGTTGCCTACGTGAATGTCACGGGCGTACGCATGAGTCCCGCGGACGCGCGAGCGCGGATGACGGATGCGCTGCGACGGTGGCGCGATCTGCGTGTCGTGAGCCTTGCCGATGGAGACGACGATGGCAAGCTGGCGCAGTCGGCGAGCGGCGCGGCGAAGTTGGCGGCGCGGGCTGGGGCGGGGCGAGTCGTGGTCGCACGGCTGGCCGCGGCGGGGGATTCGGTCGAGCTCACGGCGAGCGTGCGTGACGCCGCGAGCGCTGCGCTGCGCGAGTTCGTGACACGCGCGCCGCGCGGCGACTCGTCGAAGTTGGCGAGACTGTTCGTCGTCGCGGGCGCGGCATTGACAGGTACGGCGGACGTGCGGGATGGCGGCGACGAATGGCTGGCCGACGCGATGGGGACGCAGAGCGCGGGTGCGTGGCGGGCGTACGGTCGAGGGCGTTCCGCTCTGGCGAAGTGGAATCTCGACTCGGCACTTCGCGAAATGGGCGATGCCGTCGGTCGCGATCCTGAGTTCGCACAAGCCCAGCTCTGGCTGGCCCAGGTGAGTGCATGGGCGAGACCGCAGCATCCCGAGGAGTGGAAGCCGCTTGCCGATCGGGCCAAGGCGCTCCGCATGCATCTCTCGCCGCGTGATTCGCTCCTGGCGGATGCGGTCGCGCTGCTCGCGGCGGAGGAATATCCAAAGGCATGCTCGGCATACCACCGCGTCGCATCGCTCGAACCGGCGAGCGACGTTGGGTGGTACGGCATTGGTCAGTGCCAGGCGATGGACCCAGTCGTTCTGCCCGACGCTCGGAGTCCGTCGGGCTGGGCGTTTCGGAGCAGCTACTACTCGGCGGCTCATGCATACGCCAACGCGCTGACGCGAACCCGCGGCGCGCCGTCGTTCGCATACGATCGGCTGCGATGGGTTCTGTTTCTCGAGTCGTTCCGGTTGCGAGCGGGTCACGGTCCCGCGCCGGATACCACCACCTTCCTTGCGCACCCCGCGCTGACGAGCGACACGTTGGCGTTCGTGCCGTATCCCGCAGCGCTCGTCTACGCCGCCGATCCGCGCACGCTACCCGCCACGCTCTCACTCGCACTCAGCCGAGACGCGGATCTGCTGGCGGCACACTTCAAGGAGTGGGTCCGACGCGCGCCGACGAGTGCTGATGCGTTGGCGGCGCTGGCGTTCGCGCAGGAGGTGCGCGGCGACTACGAGACTCGGGAGGGGGCAGGCCTTGCGGCGCTGGCGAATCTGCGCGCGGCGGTTGCGGCCAGCGCGAGTGACACGCAGCGGCTCGCGCTGTCGGCTGGGATTGTTCGAGTGCTGATCAAGGACGAACGGTTCGCGGACGCTCATCGGGTCGCGGACTCGCTTCTCGACGCCAATCCGCAGCCGTCCAGCACGAATGCGGCATACCTCGCTGGACTCGCGGCGCTGGTTGGAAGGCTCGGTCGCGCCGAGCAACTGCTCTCGCTCGTTTCGACGGGACCAGGCCAATCGGTCGTGCCACTGATGCCGCACCAGGTTGCGGTTGCGTCGGCGGCCCTACTGGCAGATGCCGCACTCGGAGTGTGTAGCCCTCGAATCGATTCGCTGGTCGGTGATGTGGACGAATCGGTGGATCGATACGTCGCGCCCGAAAATCGGGAGGTCGTCCGGACGGGTGCGCTCGGGCGCTCGCTCAGCTTCGCGTTCCCCTGCCTCAGTCCTTCAGCGATCGAGCGCATCGGACCAAATGCGGGCCGCATCGCCGCGATGCAACGAGCGTTCACTCGCGGCGAGGCTCGCAGAGTGCGAGCGCATTTCGATACGCTCGCGAGGATGCGACGCGTCGATCGCGCCGGGGATATCTCGCTCGACTACACGTTGCAGGAAGCCTGGCTGTTGCTGGGCATGGGTGACACCCTGCAAGCGCAGCGACACCTGTGCACTCCGTTGGCGGCTCTTCCGACTCTCGGGACGAAAGTCTTGCGCGACGTGCCGCAAGCCGCGGCGATCGGACGCTCCCTATTGCTGTGCGCACAGATGTCGGCCCGTCGCGGAGACCGTGCGTCGGCGAGCCGATGGGCCAGGAACGTCGCGTTGCTCTGGTCGACCGCAGATCCACTCGTACGGAGCCAGCTCGCCGATCTGGGTGCTCTCGCGCACGCCCAGTGACGACGCACCCTTCCCCCGTCACAACAGGAGTCGAGATGAAAGCCAGGATCGCCGTTCAGTTCCGACTGTTCGCTCGGCGTGTCGCTCTGACCGGGGGCATGCTGTCGATCATCCTCGGATGCGGATCGAGCGGCTCCACGACCGCCGATGTCGCGTCGCCCGCAGCGACGCCACCAGCGGCGAGCGCACCGGCTGCACCAGCAATCCAGGGCGGCGTCACGTCGTACAAGGGCGCGCTCCCGGGTTCGATCGAAACGATTGACGTCGCGGGCTTCGAGGCGGTCGTGGCGAACGCCGCCTGGAGCGCTGGCCGGGATGTGGATCGGGACTGTGCTGAGCTGTTGTGCAGGCTTCACCTCTGGAGCACCTCGGTCCGAATAAAGGCGATCGACGATGCGCATCTCGTCGATTACAAGAACCTTCCACCGAACGGCGTGCTGGTCGCGCGTATGAGGAACCTCGGCAATCACAAGGAGCTGCGATATCAGCTGCCGCGGGGCGACGACTGGTTCTACGTGCTCTTCGTCAACGACAAGCTCGGAGTGCCGCGCATGCGACTCGTGCGACACATGACGAGCAGCCCCGGCGCGCACTCTCTCAAAGTGCTCGAGATGGGTCCATCGGTTTCCGACTGCGGGGATGGACACAAGTTCGCGAGTCCGGACGCGGACTTCAAAGACTGTGTCGGTGGCGGCGTGGCGCCGGCGTCGTCGCGCTCCGCGAAGGCGTGGGTGAGTTGCTCGCAGGGGTGCTGCACGTCGGATTTTTCGATCTAGGTGCGCGCAGCAGCGTGACGCACGACGCACGCGCACTGTGCCGATCGTGAATCGGGGCGACAGCCATCCGACGTTCGGAGCCGCAGCGCGCATCGGGGGTGCGCCTTTGGAAGTCCTCATCGGCCTGCGGATGGGCCGGTCTCACAGCTTCGATCTGGTTGGGCCAACGCGCCCGTACAGCTGCAGCTCGCCCAGCTGCGTGCCGCGACGACACGTAGCGACGCTCGTCGTCCCACTCCCAAACGAGAGGTCGAGATGAACATGAGCCTCGAGGTCCATCGGTTGCGTGTTCGCCGTCAAGCATTGCTGGCTGTCGCTACGTCGCTCTCGCTCCAGAGCTGCCGCTCGAGTGCTCCCTATCACCCCGCCGGGGGCTATCAGGGAGAGCTGAGGGTCCCGATCGAACATCTCGGCGTCGA
>DASYMZ010000130.1:0-2989 GCA_036008805.1 Gemmatimonadaceae bacterium | reverse complement strand
GGCATCTATCAGTACGGGCTCGCCGAGAATGGGGTCGGCTACATCTACGACGTCCACAACCAGAAGCTGATCCCGCCCGACGTCCGAGCCCGCCTCGAGCAGCTCCGGCAGCAGATCGTCGCCGGCCGCATCGTGGTCCCGAGCACGCGGTAGACTTCAACTCCGCCACGTTCTCAACGCGCGACGCCGCGCGCACGTTTCTCTTCGACCACATGCCCGACTCGACCGTTTCGACAGCCGCCGATTCCGCCGTCCCCGCCATCCGCCTTCACGACATTCACAAGTCGTTCGGGCCGGTCCAGGCCAACCGCGGCGCCGAGCTCGAGGTCGCACGAGGCGAGATCCACGCCCTGGTCGGCGAGAACGGCGCGGGCAAGTCGACGCTCATGCGCGTCCTCTCGGGCATGTACGCGCCGAACGCGGGCACCATGCAGGTGAACGGGCGCGACGTCACGGGCTGGTCCACCGCCGACGCGATCGCCGCCGGCGTCGGCATGGTCCACCAGCACTTCATGCTCGTCCCCACGCTCACCGTCGCCGAGAACGTGGTGCTCGGCTCCGAGATCACCCGCGGCATATCGCTCGATCGCGCCGCCGCCATCGAAGCGGTGAAGGAGCTGTCCGCGAAAACTGGACTGGAAGTTCCTCCAACGGCCCTGGTGCGCGACCTCTCGGTCGGCCAGGCGCAGCGCGTCGAGATCCTCAAGACGCTCTACCGCGGCGCGAAGATCCTCATCCTCGACGAGCCGACGGCGGTGCTCTCCCCCATCGAGGTGCGCGAGCTCTGGGCAGTCCTTAGAGCATTGAGGCAGACCGGTAGCACAACAGTCGTCCTCATCACCCACAAGCTCGACGAGGTGATCGACGTCTCCGAGACGATCACGGTGATGCGCGCGGGACGCACGGTCGCCCGCATGCCCACCGCGGGCACCACGCCTCAGGCAATCGCGCGCGCGATGGTCGGCCGCGACGTCGCCCTCGCGCTCGACGCGGAGTACTCCGGCGTCACGGTCCCCGCCCTCGGCGCGGCGACCGCGCTGCTCGAGGTGAAGGACCTCCAGATCATCGACGCGCACGATCACTCGGTCGCGTACGGCGTCTCGTTCAGCGTCGCGCCCGGCGAGATCCTCGGCATCGCGGGCGTCGAAGGCAATGGACAGACGGAGCTCATCGAAGCCATCGCCGGACTGCGCGCGGTCGCCTCGGGCTCCATCACGCTCGCGAGTCGCGATCTCCTTCCGCTCGACGTCCGCCGCCGCGGCGACGCGGGGCTCTCGCACATCCCGGAAGACCGCCACGAGCGCGCGCTCATCCTCGACTACTCGGTGGCCGAGAATCTCATCCTCGGCCAGCAGCACCGGTTCATGCGCGGCGTGTCGCTCGACTCTCGCCGCATCATGGAGCACGCAGACGACCTGATGACGCGGTACGACATCCGCCCCCGCAACCCGCACCTCGCCGCCCGCGCCCTCTCGGGCGGCAACCAGCAGAAGATCGTCGTCGCGCGAGAGATGTCGCGCGACTTCAAGGTGCTCCTCGCCGCGCAGCCCACCCGCGGCGTCGACGTCGGCGCGATCGAGTTCATCCACGCGCAGCTCCGCGGCGCGCGCGACGCGGGCAAAGCGGTGCTGCTCGTCTCGGCCGATCTCTCCGAAGTGCTCGCGCTCTCCGATCGCGTCGCGGTGATGTACGGCGGCAGGTTCGTCGCGCTCCTCCCGCGCAGTGAAGCGTCGCCCGAGACGCTCGGCCCGTACATGACCGGTGCGGAGCGCGCGGCATGAGCAGTGTCGAGCCGACGGCGATGGCTGTCGGAGATGCACCTGATCCCACGGCCGCGTCCGCGCAGAGCGATCGCGCGTCGCGCCGAGCGTCGCTGGAGGAAGCGATCCTTCCACCGCTCGTCGCGCTGATGCTCGCCGCCGTCGTCGGCGACGTGCTGATCCTGAGCTTCGGGCAGTCGCCCGGCGCGGTGTATCGTCTCCTCATCGACGGCACCTGGGGGAACGCGTACGGCTTCGGCCAGGTGCTCTACAAGGCGACGACGCTCGTCTTCACCGGGCTCGCCGTCGCGCTCGGTCTCCGGGCGGGATTATTCAACATCGGCGCCGAGTCGCAGCTCGCGGCGGGTGGGTTCTCCGCGGCGCTCGTGGGGCTGCTGCTCCCGGCCGGCATTCCCGCGCTGCTCTGTCTGCCCATCTACATCCTCGCCGCCGCGCTCGGCGGCGGCGTGGTGGGCGCGGTGCCCGGCGTGCTCAAGGCCCGCTTCGGCGCGCACGAGGTGATCGTCACGATCATGCTCAACTTCATCGTGCTCGCGCTGCTGAACTACCTCACGAGCGCGAAGCTCCACGTGCCCGACACGCTGCACACCGCCGAGATCGGAAGCGGCGGGCTCACTCGGCTCTCCGACGTGTCGCCGGCGTTCCAGGGCTCGGCCGCGAACGCGACGATCCTGCTGGCGGTGCTCGCCGCGGTCGCATTCGGTTGGTTCCTGTTCCGCACGCGGCGCGGCTTCGAGCTGCGCGCCGTCGGGCTGCAGCCGCGCGCGGCGGAGTACGCGGGAGTGAACGTCGGCACCGTCACCTGGCGCGCGCTCGCGATCTCGGGAGCGATCGCTGGCATCGGCGGATTGAACTACGTGCTCGGCTACAAGCACTACTATGAGGAAGGCTTCGCGACCGGCGCCGGCTTCCTCGGCATCGCGGTCGCGCTCGTCGGCCGGAGTCATCCCGTCGGGATCGTGCTGGCTGCGCTGCTCTTCGCGACGCTCTCGCAGGGCGGGCTCGCGGTGAACGCGCTCGTGCCCAAGCAGATGGTGGACGTGCTGCAGGCGGTCGTCATCCTCGCCGTGGCGACGTCGGTCCCTGAAGTGCGACGCCTGCTCCGCGGCGCGCGGAGGAGCACCGAGCGATGATATTGCTCGCGTTTCTCGCGCAGACGCTCCGCATCGCGATCCCGTATCTGTTCGCCGCCGCGGGCGGCGTGATGA
>DASYMZ010000129.1:0-10752 GCA_036008805.1 Gemmatimonadaceae bacterium | reverse complement strand
GGGACGGCCGCCTTGGGACGGACTCCTTGGGACGGACTCCGGAGTCCGTCCCAAGGAGTCCGTCCCAAGGAGTCCGTCCCCACTTCGTCCGCTCATGTCTCGCACTGCAGTACGCGGGTAAACACGGTAGGAGGGGGGAGGATTGGCATACGAGCCCTCCTGATTCGGGCCGCGTCCGGAGGGATCGCTTCGCCACTCTGGTCATCCCGAGCGAGCGGAGCGAGTCGAGGGATTCATACCTACTCGGCTCGTGGCGCTGCGACGGTCAGAGCCGGTATCCACGGACAGCCGTCCACGAATTGGAATGGCCGGTATGCCAATCCGAGTGTCCAGAGTACGTCAGTCGTCCCGGCGTACACGCGGTTGTCGTTCGGTTGTGGATGTAGTTCGTCCGCAGTCCACCCCACCCCCGCGCATCCCGTCCCTCCTTCCCGCGGCCGATCCCAAACTCCGGGTATCTCGATGGAGCGGTCGCGAGCGTGCATGTTTGTTCGCCCGTATTCGTCGCCCGGGATCTCCAGGTGAGCCGAACCGCCATTCCATCGTCAGGGAGCGAGTCGCCGGCGCAGCACGTGTTCGTGCGGCGCCTGCCGTACGTGGTGCTCGCGTGGCTCGTGTTCGCCGCCGTGGAGTGGCTGCTGAGCCGGATCGCGATGCGCAGCATCGGCAGCCCGTCGAACGTGCTGTTCCGGCTCTCGACGAGCGTGTGCTGGATCGGGCTCACCTTCGGGATCTGGGCGTGGATCGACCGCCTGGACCGAACCCGCCTCTCGCGCGCCGCGACGATCGTCGCGCACGTCGTGGCCATCCTCGCGGTGGATCTGATCGACAGCGTGTGGCGACGAACGATCCAGGCCGCCCTGGGCTGGCAGGTCGAGCAGTCGTTTCCCGCGAGCGCGCTCTATTTCCTCGATCTCACCGCGGTGGCGTACGTCGCGGTCGTGGTGCTCAAGCGCGTAGCCGACGCGCAGGACGCGATCGTCGCGCAGGAGCACCGGCAGCTCACGCTCCGCACGCAGCTCGCGCACGCGCAGCTCGGCTACCTCGAGACGCAGCTCCAGCCGCACTTCCTCTTCAACTCGCTCGGCGCCGTGCTCGAGCTGGCGCACGAGGCGCCGGCCACCGCCGCGCGCATGCTGCGGCATCTCGCCGCGCTGCTCAGATTCGCGGTGCACGGCCACGGGCAGACGGTGACGCTGGCCGA
The DNA here is from genome assembly GCA_036008805.1 of Gemmatimonadaceae bacterium. Taxonomy (GTDB): domain Bacteria; phylum Gemmatimonadota; class Gemmatimonadetes; order Gemmatimonadales; family Gemmatimonadaceae; genus AG11. The sequence goes on along the minus strand of DASYMZ010000129.1, from coordinate 9,548 downwards.
GGAGCTCGAGGCGCTCGAGCCGTATCTCGAGATCCAGCGATTGCGCTTCGCCGACTGGCTCACGATCTCGCGCCACGCGACCCCGCAGGCGCTCCGCGTGAACGTGCCGAGGATGACGCTGCAGCCGCTGGTGGAGAACGCGATCCGGCACGGGCTGGCCGGACGCACCAAGCGCGGCCACATCGCGATCTGCGCGTCGCTCGACGGACGCACGCTCTGCCTCGAAGTGAGCGACAACGGCGTGGGGCTGGGCTCGCCGCCGCGCGACGCCGACGCGGCCGGCATCGGGCTCGGCAACCTGACGAACCGGTTGCGCACGCTCTACGGCGACGGCGCGAGCGTCGTGCTCCGCACTGGATCGAGTGGAGGCGCGACCACCGAGGTGCGGCTCGACGCCGACCTGGTGCCGCCGCCGATCGGTGATGTGGCCGATGCCGCGGTCGCGAGCGCGGGCGGCGCCGCGGCGTTCCTCCCCAGTCTCGTCCGGCGCAACGTCTGGTCGACGATCGCGATCGGCTGGCTTCTCTGGGGGATGATCTGGGTGCAGCTCAACATCATCTGGATGTCGGTCGCGTATCTCGAGCCGCCGAAGTGGTCGATGCACGTGCTCGCGACCTACGGCCTCGGCGTGCTCGTCTGGGTGGTGCTCACCCCACTCATGCTCTTCGTCGCGCGCCGGAACTCGCTCGCGCGTGGCGGGCACTGGTGGCGCATCGCGTTTCACGTGTTGTTCGGCTGCGCGTTCGCGCTGGCACACGTGGCCGCGTGGCAGCTCCTGATCGAGTCGAAGGAGCCGCTCTGGGCGTCGGGCTACATCGAGACCTCGATGTGGACGGCGATGCTGTACGCCGTGCTCGTCGCGTTGACGAGCTATCAGGAGATCAGCGAGTGGCTTCGCGAGCGCGAGACGGGCACGGCGCGCCTGCGCGCGGAGATCGCGGAAGCCGATCTGACCGCGGCGTCGATGCGCTTCGATCCCGAGGTGGTGCTCGCGCGCCTCGAGCAGGCGGCGGCGATCGTCGTGATCGACGCGGAGGGTGCGGGACATTGCCTCACGCGGCTCGCCGATCACCTGCGCGCCTCGCTCGACACGGCGCGCGGCATGCCGCGCACGCTGGTCGCGGTTCCCACGTCGGCGCGATGACGGCTGGACTCATGACTTCCCGCGACGGCGTTGGCGCGAGCGAGCAGCCGATCAGAGTCCTCGTCGTGGACGACGAGCCGCTCGTGCGCCGGCGCATCGCGCGGCTGCTGCGCACGGAGTCGAACCTCGAGCTCGTGGCCGAGTGCAAGGGCGGGCTCAGCGCGGTCGAGCAGATTCGCGCGCTGTCGCCCGACCTCGTCTTCCTCGACATCCAGATGCCCGATCTCGACGGATTCGGCGTGATCGCGCAGGTGGGCGTGGAGGAGATGCCGTCGGTGGTGTTCATCACCGCGTTCGATCAGTACGCGATCCGCGCGTTCGAGGTGCACGCGCTGGACTATCTGCTCAAGCCGTTCGACGAGGAGCGGCTGCGCAGCGCCCTGGCGCGTGCGCGCGCGCATCTGCGGAGCGCTCGGCCCGAGGCGTTCCCGGGCGAGGACCGACTGCGGAAGCTGCTGGCCGAGATGCTCGGCAGCGAACGGAACGCGCCGTCGAAGAGGACGTCGTCGTTCTTCGAGCGTGTGGCGGTGAAGACCGATGGCGTCACGCGCGTGATGCAGATCGCCGACGTCGACTGGTTCGAGACGGACGGCAACTACGTGCGCCTGCACGTGGGGAAGAGCAGCTTCCTGATTCGCAGCACCGCGACGCGGCTGCAGGAGGAGCTCGACCCCGAGCGGTTCGCGCGCATCCATCGCCGGTACCTCGTGAACCTCGACCGCGTGGTCGGGCTCGAGCCCTGGTTCGGTGGCGATGCGGTGGTCGTGATGCGCGACGGGACCAAGCTGCGCCTCTCGCGCAACTTCAGGGAGAGCTTCCTGGCGCGGATGCTCGGCGACCACACGGAGTCGGCGGAGCGCCACGCGGAGGAGTAGGGGGCGGCCCAGCCACCGCTCCGCACGGATCGTCCCCGCTCCGAGCGGAACAGCGTGCGTCTCGCGCGTTCCGTCACATAGTCATGGGGCGCTCCGAATTGTATCCATAATCTGATGCAGGCGGGCGGGGCGGCGTCATCGTGCCGGTTCGACGGGCACGAACGACGCGCGGGGCATGCGCCCGCGTTCATCGATCTCGCACACCGCCGATACGAATCGGTCATCTCCACCGGTGCGGTGCGCACGATGATGGGTCATGCCAGACCGCTGGACTGCAGGCGTGCGAGCGCACGACGACGATCTCACGACACACGGTGAGCCGACGATGGCACACGCGAGGGCACGAGTGGCGGAAGAGGACGCGCGGCACGGAGAGCACTCCGCCGCGCTCCTGCAGCTCGCCGCATCGGGATACGAGCGCGCACAGCGAGACCGCGTCCGATACGGGGAGCAGCTTCGTGCCATCCTCCAGCGCCGTGATCCGCGCTGGGACATCGAGATCGGCACCGAGGTGGACGCCGACGAGATGCTGCACGAGATCCGCGTCTCTGGTGGCGGGCCGGTGCCGATCCTCGGCCGCCTCTATGCGAATGCGTGGGCGCAGGAGCGCGAGATGGGCGCGCAGATGGACGAGCTCATCACGCTGCATCCCGCGTGGCCGTGGCTGCGCGAGGTGCGCGGCGTCGGCAGCACGCTCGCGTCGCGCCTGCTCTCGCGCCTCGACATCACGCGTGCTCCGTCGCCCGCGTCATTCTGGGCGTACTGCGGGCTCGGGACCGTGGCGGCCGAGGAGTTCGTGTGCGACACGTGCGGGGCGCGCGCGTTCGCCGCGCCGGGAACGCGACTCGTGAAGCCGCATGCCGTGCCGGGCTCGCGCGAGCGGTGCACCGGACGGCTGCGCATGCGCGGCCTCGCGCCGAGCATCCGCGTCGCGCAGTCGCGCCCTCGACGCGGCGAGCAGGCGCCGTACGATCTCGACGCGAAGGCGGTGTGCTACCTGATCGGCGTGTCGTTCGTGCGATGCGGCGGCGCGTACCGCGACGTGTACGACGAGCGAAAGGCGCACCTCGTCGCCATGCACCCCACCTGGCCGCCGAAGCGCGCGCATCTGGCGGCCGCTCGCGCGGCGGTGAAGCGCTTCCTCGCCGACCTGTGGGTGGCGTGGCGCGCGGCGAGCGGATATCCGGCGTCCAGCGGCGCGTTCTCGAACGGCGCGCGAGCAGCAGTCGTCAGCGACCCCAAACTGGAAGAGATCCCCTGAGATGTATAATCCGGCGCTGACTTCTGCACTCCGCGTTACACCGCGCGTCGCGCGCTCCGGCGCGTCACGCCCCGCCACCGGTGGCGTCACATGACGGCCAGCCGTCGGCTCGACGAGCAGCCCGCAGCCGAGAGCGGGCTCACCCTGCACACGATTCCCGATGGCGCGGACGCCGCGAGCGATCGGCCGGCCGAGCGAGTGGCGCGCCTCGCGATTCGTGAGACCGGCCGGACGTACTTCGTGGCGGTGGACACGATCGACTGGATCGAGGGGGCGGACTACTACGTGAAGCTGCACGTGAGCGGGCGCGTGCACCTGCTGCGCGAGCCGCTGCGATCGCTCGCGCAGCGTCTCGATCCGGCGCGCTTCGCGCGCGTCCATCGCTCGGCGATCGTGAACCTCTCGCGCATTCGCGAGATCCGGATGGCCGGGAATGGCGAGCACACCGTCGTGCTCGACGACGCCACGCGCCTGCGCCTCACGCGTGCGCGCCGTCGCGAGCTGGAAGCGTTGATCGAGGCGGCACCGGCGTAGCATCGCGGCTCGCGAGCGCGCGCCGGCACGCGCTCGCCGCTCCTCCGAGGGCCTTCCCTGCACCGACGCACCGGCTCACTGCATGGCCGTGACGAGCCGCGTCGCCGTTCGGGTGTTCACGACACGTGGTGCAGTCTCCCGCCTCTGTCATGAAGGAGCCCAATGAAGCGCCGAACGTTCTCTCCGCTCGTCATCGCCGTCGGCCTCGCGCTGGCGGCGCCCGCGCTCGCGCTCGCGCAGGGCACCGTCGGTACGATCACCGGCACCGTGCACGAGCGCGGCTCGGAGCGTCTGCTGCCGGGCGTGCAGATCCGCGTCGTGGGCACGCAGCGCGGCGCGGTGACCGATCCGTCGGGCCGCTATCGCATCGTCGGTCTTCCAACGGGTAGCGTGCAGCTCGTCGCGCAGCTCATCGGCTACGCGCCGCAGCCGCTCACCGTCACCTTGGGCGAGAGCGGCGCCACCGCCGACTTCACGCTGGCCCAGGCGGCGACGACGCTCGATCAGATCGTCGTCACGGCCACCGGGCAGAGCGAGCGGCGGCGCGAGAGCGGTGCATCCACCGCCACCATCGAGAGCGGGCAGATCACCACCGCCGCGGTGAGCACCTTCGGCGACGTGCTCAGCTCGCGCGCGCCGGGCGTGGTCGTGATGAGCTCCGCGGGCGAGAGCGGCGCGGGAACCCGCATTCGGATCCGCGGCTCCAACTCCATCTCGCTCTCCAACGAGCCACTGCTCATCGTCGACGGCATCCGGCTGGACAACACGCCGGAGTCCACGCCGATCAGCACGGGCGGTCAATTCCCGTCGCGCATCAACGACATCAACCCCGAGGAGATCGAGAGCATCGAAGTCATCAAGGGACCGGCGGCGGCGGCGCTGTACGGCACGGCCGCGTCGAACGGCGTGATCCAGGTGACGACGAAGCGAGGCCATGCCGGCAAGACGCGCTGGGACACCTTCGGTGAGCTCGGCAAGCTGGACGACGTCAACGAGTATCCGCCCAACTACCGGTCGTATGGTCATTCGGCCAGCGGAGTGCTGCGCACCAACTGCAGCCTGTTCGCGCGGACGAGCGGCAGCTGCGTCGCCGTGGACTCGACGATCTCCAACACGCCGATCATCGCGTCGGGCATCCTCCAGTCGGGCAATCGGCGTCTGGTGGGGCTGAGCGCCACCGGCGGCGCCGACGTGACGACGTACTTCATCGCGGGCGAGTACCAGAAGGAGCAGAACGTCGTCTCGGTGAACGGGCTGCAGCGAATGAACCTCCGCACGAACGTGCGGGCGCAGCTCGCGCGCACGCTCGACGCGCAGCTCAGCATCGGCTACGTCAACAGCGAGCTGCGGCGCCCGCAGAACGACAACAACTCCTACGGCGTCGTCTCGGCGTCGATGCTCGGCGGGGCGGCGAACTGCACGCCCACCACGGCGAGCCTGCACCCGAGCCTCTGCCTCAACGGCACCGACACGGTGAGCTTCGGCTACTACAACAAGGGCTTCAGCCCGTACGACTTCTTCAACATCGACGTGCGCCAGAACGTGCAGCGGCTCACGGGCGGGCTCACGAGCAACTGGACGCCGGCGTCATGGCTCGCGGTCAACGGCACGCTCGGCGCGGACATCAATCATCGCGGCGACACCCAGACGCTCGCGCCGGACCTGGTGCTCGTGGACCAGCCGTCGCAGGAAGGGTATCGCGGGGTCAACAACGCGAACATCTTCAACTTCACCTCCAGCCTGAACGCGTCCGCCACCTGGAATCCGGCGTCGACGCTCAAGTTGATCACGACGGTCGGGTCGCAGTACACCGACGTCGGATTCCACCGCACGGATGCGTACGGCGCCAAGCTGCTCTCCGGCAGTGGATCGCTCGCCGCCACCTCGGCGCGGTTCGCCGTGGCGGAGCTGACGAACGACATCCGCACGCTCGGCTTCCTCGGCCGCGAGCAGCTCGCGTGGCGCGACAGGGTGTTCCTCGTCGGGGGTATCCGCTCCGACAAGAACAGCGCGTTCGGCGCCAACTTCGCGCGCATCGCCTATCCCTCGCTGAGCGCGTCGTGGGTCGCGAGCGAGGAGAGCTTCTTCCCCAAGATCACGGGGCTGTCGTCGCTGCGGATTCGCGCCGCGATCGGCTCGGCCGGCCAGAATCCCGGCTATCTCGCCGCCGAGCAGTACTACCTGCCGGTGACGTCGTTCGTGCACGGCCAGGACGTGCCCGCGTTCACGATCGGCGGCGCGGGCAACAGCACCCTTCGTCCCGAGAAGTCCACCGAGATCGAAGGCGGATTCGATCTCGGCCTGTTCGGCGACCGGCTCAGCATCGAGGTCACCCACTACGACAAGTCGACGAGAGACGAGCTGGTGAACGTGAACAACGCACCGTCGCTCGGCACCAGTCCCAACCGGTTCATCAACGTCGGCAAGGTGCGGAACACCGGTGAGGAGGCGTTGGTGCGCGCGACGTTGATCGACAAGCGGCTGGTGACATTCGACGTCACGGCCAACGCGTCGTGGACGAGGAACAACGTCGTGGACCTTGGCAGGGACGAGAACGGCGTCGCGGTGCCGGAGTTCACCGGCGGCTTCGATGCCACACAGATCTTCAAGGCCGGGCTGCCACTCGGGGCGTACTACACCCAGGCCGTGTCGTACGCGGACGCGAACCACGACGGGCTGATCGCCTGCCCGGACGGACCCGGCTCGCCGAGCTGCGAGTTCAGCGTCACCGCCGATCCCGTGTTCCTCGGCACGCCGTTCCCCAAGATGGAGCTCACCCTGGCGCCCTCGCTGTCCGTCGGTTTCGCGCGGCTCACCGCGACACTCGACCGGCGCAGTGGGCAGAAGATCTACAATCTCACCGGCGTCTATCGGAATTCGATCTTCGCCAACGGCGCCGCCGTGCAGCTGCCCGACGCGAGCAACCTCCAGCAGCAGGCGGCCGCGCAAGCGGCGAGCTCCGGATTCAACGGCGGCTACATCGAGGACGCGTCGTTCACCAAGCTGCGCGAGCTCTCGCTCGCGCTCACGCTCCCGCGTCGATTCGCCGCGCGGGCCGGCGCGGGCTCGGCGGTGCTCACACTGGCGGGCCGCAACCTCGGCACGTGGACGAAATACTCCGGCCTGGACCCGGAGGTGAACGCGGGCGCGCAGTCGAACTTCAGCACCGCCGATTTCCTCACCGCGCCGCAGGTCCGCTACTTCACCGCGCGCCTCGCGCTGAGCTTCTGAGCCGGTACTCACTCATGATGAATCCAATCGAGCCGGTCATGCCGGCGCTCCGGTCGACCCTCGCCGCTGTGCTCGCGATCGCGCTCGGTGCCGGCGCGTGCAACGAGAGCAAGCTGCTCACCGCCCCGACGCCGGACGTCGTGCTGCCGAAGGACATCGCCAGCCGCTCTGCGCTGCCGAGCGCGTTCGCCGCGGCGGTCGGCGACTTCCAGCTCGCGTACGGCGGGGGCTATGGCGGAGGCCCACCGCTGCTCGATCTCAATGAAGGATTGGCGCAGATCACGGCGCTGCTGAGCGACGAGTTTCTGAACGCCGAGACGTTCACCTCGCGCATCGAGATCGACCGGCGCGCCACGACGAACATCAACACGACCACGCTGCAGACCTTCCAGGATGCACAGCGTGCCCGCGCCACCGCCGACCTCGTGGCGAGCCGATTTCGCGACATCGACCCGGAGAATCCCCAGCGAGCCGAAGTGCAGGCGTTGGCCGCCTTCATGTACGTCATGTTCGCGGAGGACTACTGCAACGGCGTGCCGACGAGCCGCGTGAAGGAGGACGGCAGCTTCGAGTACGGTGCGCCGCAGAGCGGAACGCAGCTGCTCAACACCGCGATCGCCAAATTCGATTCGGCGATCACCGTCGCGACGGCGGCGGGAGTGGGCGGCTCGTCGGCGCTCAACCTCGCGCGCATGGGGAAGGGACGCGCGCTGCTCGATCTGGGGAACTTCGACGCCGCAGCGGCGGTGGTGGCGGCAGTGCCGTCGAGCTACGAGTACGACATCCAGCACAGCGAGACGACGGGCCGACAGAACAACGCCTTCTATACGTTCAACTACCTCGAGAGCCGGTTCACGGTCGCCGACCGTGAGGGCATCAACGGTCTTCCATTCGTGGAGCTGAACGACCCGCGCGCATCGATCTTCAAGGCGGGCGACAAGCTCGGCGATACGTACGAGAACGGATTCGACGGCAGCACGCCGCTCTTCTTCACGTCGAAGTATCGCGAGTACAAGTCACCTACCCCGCTCGCGATCGGTGCGGAAGCGCGGCTGATCGAAGCCGAGGCCGCGTTGCGGGCGGGCGATGCGGCGACCTTTCTCGCGAAGCTGAACGCCGTGCGTGAGAATGCGCCGACCTATCCGGCCGATCCGGGCATCACCACGCCCGCCCGTCCCAAGCCGGCGGACCTCACCGCCGCCGACATTCCCGCGTCGGCCACCGATCGGCAGGACCTGCTCTTCCGCGAGCGCGCGCTGACGCTCTTTCTCACCGGGCATCGGGTCGGTGATCTGCGGCGGCTCACCTATCAGTACGGCCGCGCGCCGGAGAGCGTCTGGCCGACCGGTCCGTATCAGGCGGACAATCCGGACAAGCAGGGCACCAACTACGCGTCGGACGTGAACCTGCCGATCCCGCAGGAGGAGTCGAACAATCCGCAGTCGCCGGGCGGGAGCTGCACGAATCGATCGGCGGACATCAAGTAGGCACGGAGTCGATCCGGGCGGTTCGAGAACCGCTTCGAACTGCCACTGCGGTACACGGGTAGACTCGGTAGGAAGTGGGAGGATTGGCACACGGCCGTCCACGATTCGTGGACGGCCGTCCGTGCACATCGAGGCTGACCGTCGCAGTGTGGGAGTGAGAGTGCTCGTCCCTCGGCGCTGTCCACTCTGGATCGCGCCCGTGTCACCACAAACGGACGACTTCGCGCGGGCGTGAACTGGTGGCCTTGCGGCAACGCGTTGTAGTGCAGCGCGTTACGCCGTGAACAGCAGCTGGCGCCAAAGCTGCTTTGGATGGGCGCATGACCTCGCGCGTGCGCGTACGACCCGTCGTCGGCCCGCTCTCGCTGCTCATCCTCGCCGCATGCGCGCAGGGGACGTACAGCGTCTCGCCGGGCACGATCATCTCCACCGTCATCCTCGCCGGCGAAGCGGTCTCGCGATCCGGCTCGTCCGGCTCACGCACCACGACGTCGCCGTCTGGTGGCTCGCGTCCGCGAATGCCGCGGTCACCCGCGCCGACGGCAGTGGTGCGACGCGTGTTGGACGAAGCCGACCAGTACGTCGGCGTGCCGTACGTGTGGGGCGGCAACACGCCGCAGAGTGGCTTCGACTGTTCGGGCTTCACGAAGTACGTGTTCGCCCATCAGGGGATCGGGTTGCCGCGCACGTCGCGCGAGCAGGCGCACGCGGGGCGAGCGGTGCCGCTGGACTTCGGCGCGATGCTGCCGGGCGACATCATGCTGTTCGCGGAGCGCGACGAGGCGATCTCGCACGTGGCGATCTACGTTGGAAGTGGACGGATCATCCACTCGTCGTCGGCGATGGGGGGAGTGAGGTATCTGGATCTGGATGGGGAGCGGGCTGGTTGGTACGTGCAGAATCTGGTGGCGGTGAGGAGGCTGCAGTGATGGGCTATCAGTGCGAAGAGCATGCTGGCCACTCGGATGCTCTGCTTTTGAACGGCGGGTATTGGGTACCGTACGCTCGTACCTTCG
>DASYMZ010000128.1:0-31450 GCA_036008805.1 Gemmatimonadaceae bacterium | reverse complement strand
GGCCCGGCGCCGCTTCGAACCACGTTGCCCGCGGCGTCCGTCTGGCCTGCGGCCGCCGTGCCGATGGCACCAAAGATACCGGCGCCGATGACGGCGCCGATCGCGAGCATGATGAGGTCTCCGGCTCCGAGCTCTCGCTTGAGGGAGTTCGGGTGATCCCCCTCCTGCACCAGCTCGGCGATCGGCTTTCGGGCGAAGAGCGAATTCATCGACGATCCTCGCGCGCTGGTGAGATCAGAGGAAGAGCGGGGCGAGCACGAGCGTGATGGTGCTGAGCAGCTTCACCAGCACGTGCAGCGAAGGCCCCGCCGTATCCTTGAACGGATCGCCGACCGTGTCACCGACGACGGCCGCCTTGTGCGCCTCGGAACGCTTTCCGCCGTACGCGCCGGTCTCGATGTACTTCTTCGCGTTGTCCCAGGCGCCGCCACCGTTGTTCAGGAAGCCGGCCATCAGGATGCCCGTGATGGTTCCGACCATCAGCAGCGCGGCCACCGACTCGGCGCCCATGTGCTCGCCGGGCTGACCGAAGTGCTTGAACACGAGCCCGACGATGATCGGGAAGAGCACGACGAGTGCGCCCGGCAGCACCATCGCCTTGAGCGCGCCGACGGTCACGATGTCGACGCAGGCGGCGTAGTCCGGATCCTCGGTGCCCTGCATGATCCCCGGCCGCTCCTTGAACTGCCGGCGCACTTCGGTGATGACCGACGACGCGGCCTTGCGCACCGCCGTCATCGCGAGCGAGGAGAACCAGAACACCAGCATCGCGCCGAGCAGACCGGCCACGAACACGACCGGCTTGGACAGATCGACGTGCATGACCTGGCCCGTGTAGTTGCGCACTTCGTCGAGATAGGCCGAGAAGAGCAGGAACGCCGCGAGCGCCGCCGAGCCGATCGCGTAGCCCTTGGTGAGCGCCTTGGTCGTGTTGCCGACGGAGTCGAGACGGTCGGTCTTGTCGCGCACCGACTCGGGCTGCCGCGACATCTCCACGATGCCGCCGGCGTTGTCGGTGATCGGACCGAAGACGTCCATCGCGAGGATGTATCCGGCGGTGCCGAGCATGCCCATCGTCGCCACCGCGGTGCCGAACAGTCCTCCGATCGCTTCACCCGCTTCGTTCGTGAGGCCGCTCGCCTGGCCGAGCGAGTAGCTCGCGACGATCGCGATGCCGATCGTGATCACCGGCATGACGGTGGATTCCATGCCGACGGCCAGTCCCGCGATGATGTTCGTCGCCGGGCCGGTCTGGCTCGCCTCGGCGATGCTGAGCACCGGCCGGTAGCGATACTCGGTGTAGTACTGCGTGATGAAGACGAACGCGATCGACGTGACGATGCCGATCAGGCCGCAGAGGAAGAAGTGCCACCAGGCGTCGGGCGTGGCCGCGGGATTGAGCAGCGTGCGCGACGCGAAGAAGAACGCGACGGTCACCAGCGCCGACGTGACGTAGTAGCCGAAGTTGAGCGCCTTCATGGGGTCGGCGTCTTCCTTCGTCTTCACGACCATCACGCCGACGATCGAGCAGAGCAGCCCGAGCGCCATGATGACGAGCGGGAAGAGAATGCCGTTGATGCCAAAGTTCCGGTACAGCAACACGCCGAGGATCATCGCGCCGATGTTCTCCGCCGCGGTGGACTCGAACAGATCGGCGCCGCGGCCCGCGCAGTCGCCGACGTTGTCGCCGACGAGATCGGCGATGACCGCGGGATTGCGCGGATCGTCTTCCGGAATTCCCGCTTCGACCTTGCCGACGAGATCCGCACCGACGTCGGCGGCCTTGGTGTAGATGCCGCCGCCGAGCTGCGCGAACAGCGCGACGAACGATGCACCGAAGCCGTAGCCGACGATCAGGAAGGGGATGTGCTGCGCCCAGTCGCCGGAGCTCATCCCATCGGGCGCGAACGTCGACAGCGCGGCGAACAGACCGCCGACGCCGAGGAGACTCATCGCGACGGTGAACAGACCGGACACCGCCCCGCCGCGCAACGCCGTCTGCAGCGCGTCATTGAGCGACGTCATCGCCGCGGACGCGACGCGGATGTTCGTGCGGATCGAGACCCACATGCCGACGTAGCCGGCGACGCCGGAGCTGAGCGCGCCGAGGAGGAACGACGCGGTCACGTACAGCGCGAACGTCTTCGGGTCCTGCACCGGATCGTGGATCGTGGTGGGCCGGAAGAAGCCGTAGCCAATGCCGAGCAATGCCGCCACCACGACCGAGAGCATCGCGATCGTCTTGTACTGCCGCGCGAGGTACGCCTCGGCACCCTGCTGGATCGCGTTGGAGATCTTCTGCATCTCCGGCGTTCCGCGCGGCCGCGAGAGCACCCAGCGGGCGAGGAAGACGGCGAAGAGGAGAGCGATCGCGCTGCAGGCGATCACGAGCGTCAACAGGGAGGACTGCGTGTGCGTCATGTTGCGTGGAAGGCGGGTTCGGTGCGAAGTGGCGTCGACGCGCTCAGGCGATGACGTCTGCTGAGCGCTCGATGCGGCGCCACAGGTAAAACACGGGGATCCCGATCAGCACGAGCACCAGCCCCGAGATCGACTCGGTCCGGGTCGTGGGCGACAGGAGAAGCAGCGCCATCACCGCACAGCACAGGACGATGTACAGCGCCGGCAGGAAGGGATAGCCCACGGCTCGATACGGACGCGGCGTGTCGGGCTGCTGATTGCGCAGCATGAAGAGCCCAATCGTGGTGAACGCGTAGAAGAGCAGTGCGGCGAAGATCACGTAGTTCAGCAACTGCCCGTACGTCCCAGTCAGGCAGAGGATGGCCGTCCAGATCGACTGGACCACCAATGCGAAGGCGGGGACGTTGTTCTTGTTCAACGTCCCCGCCCGCTGGAAGAAGAGGCCATCTCGGGCCATCGCGTACAGCACTCGGGCGCCGGAGAGGATCAATCCATTGTTGCAGCCGAACGTCGACACGAGGATGGCGCCCGCCATGAGCACGGCGCCGCTCGGCCCGAAGATCGTCTCGGCGACCGCTGTGCCGACGCGATCCTGGGTCGCATGCTGGACGCCTCGCGCGATGGCGGACGCTCCCTCGGCCGCGCCGCCGTACGGCAGCACGCTGAGGTACGCCACGTTCGCGACGATGTAGAGCAACGAGACGAGCCCGGTGCCGAGCACGAGCGCCAGCGGCAGATTGCGCGAAGGGTTCTTGACCTCGGCGGCGGCGAAGGTGACGCTGTTCCACGCGTCGCTCGAGAAGAGCGAGCCGACCATCGCGGCGCCGAACGCCACGATGACCGTGGACGACAGCGACCAGGTGCCGACGAAGTTGCCGCCGCTGAAGTTGCTGGTGATCGCGTCGGCGTTGCGACCGAGCGTGAGGCCGAGGAGGATGAGGAGCGCGAGCGCACCGGTCTTGACCACCGTGAGCGTCGTCTGAACGATCTTCCCCTCGCGGACACCGCGGAGGTTGACCCAGGTGAGGATCGCGATGCTGACGAGGCCGATCAGCCGCTGCGGCGTGAGACCGATCTGGATTGCCGCGGCGGGATCGGTGCAACCGAGCGCCGCGACGCAGACGTCCGCCTGCGGAAACCAGCCGAAGCGGTCGGGAGAGACGGACGGTACGAGCACGCCGAGGAATCGGCCGAATGCCACCGCGACGGCGGCGATCGTCCCCGTCTGAATCACGACGAAGAAGGTCCAGCCGTAGAGGAACCCCATGAGGGGTCCCATGGACTCGCGCAGGAAGACGTACTGCCCGCCCGCGCGTGGGTACATCGCCGCCAGCTCACCGTAGGCGAGAGCGCCGAGCAGCGTCATCACGCCTGACAGGACCCATGCGAGCATCAGCCACATCGGCGAGGGAACGCCGCGCGCCATGCTCGCCGACACGATGAAGATCCCCGAACCGATCATCGACCCGGCGACGAGCATCGTCGCGTCGGTGAGGGACATCGCTTTGACGAATCCGGTGCCGGACTGCGGCGTGGCGTCGGTCGATACGGCCGAGCTGCTCATGCAGGTACGGAAAAAGCGAGTAGGCGTCGAGGGCTCATGCCATCGGCGTTTTCGTGGGAATCCCGCAAAATGTAGAGAGCGGCCTCGGGTCACGCTAGACCGCGAGATCGGAACCAGGCTCGTCGATCGCGGCGGCTGCGCGGATGCGCGCAGAGGCGACGAACGCTAGAACTCGTAGCCGACTTGCGCCTTCATGCGCAGCGGCGAGCCGTCTGGCCGAGTGCCGGGGCGGAAGCGCATGGAGCGCAGCACCCCAGCGATGCGCTTGTTGTAATCCCCGTCACGTGTCGGGGTGAAATCGAACGCGATGACGCGTCCGGTGGAGTCCACGTCGAACTCGGCGACGAAGTGGAGGCCCCGAACACTGGAGGGCGCGGGCAGCGGCGGCAGGAAGAACTCGATGGGAACCGGGGGATAGTTCGTTTGCGTTCCCCCGCCGGTTCCCGCGCCGGTCCCACTCCCCTTCCCCGGTCCGACGCCGGCCCCGACACCGCCGCCGCTACCCGGTCCGGAGCCTGCGCTGCCATCGGCGCCGCTGCCGCCACCTGCGCCGGGCGTGGCGGAGGCGACCACCGTCTCCGGGACGGGCGCCGCCGACTGTGGCTTCGGGGTCGGCGGCGTCTCGACAGGCTTCGGCTTCGGAGGCTCCACCTTGGGCACGACCAGCTTGGGCGGAGGCGTGATTGGTGGAAGTGTGGTCGGCGTTGGGACAGGGGTCGGAGACACCCGCACGTACTGGATCTTCTCCGCGACCGCGCCGCCAGTTCCGCGACGCCCGCCACCGCCGCCTCCGGCTGGTCCGGCGCCACCAGCCCCCTGCTGGATGCGCTCGATCACCTTGCTCGGCAGGAAGAACGGAACGATGAGCAGAAAGATCACCAGTGCGTGCACGATCACCGAGACCAGCGCGCCCGTGCGCCAGCCTTCGTCCCGGAGCGGCATGCCGATGGGCATTCGGTACCGGGGGCGCTCTTCCGGCGGATCGTGGGTGGGGGAGTCGTCGAGATACGCCATGGCGCTCTGATGCAGGTGAGTTGCCCCGGTTGCCCGGAGCGACGGGGTTGGAACGTTATACGGCGGACGACCCTGGAAGGTTCGTCCGCCGTATCACGAATTGGCCGCGATGACGCGTATGGCGGTCGCTACTTCGTCGCCCCGCCGGGCGTATCCTTGGGCGGAACTCCGATGACCTTCACGCCCGAGCCGCGCGACACGTCCATCGCGTGCACGACCTGGCCGTACTTCACCTTGGGGTCACCCTTCACGAAGATGATCTTCTCCGGCCGACCGTCGTAGATCTCCTTCAGCCGGGGTCCGAGACGCTCCTCGGAGACCTTCTCCGTGTTGATCGAATAGCCGACCGGCAGCACCTCGAGCACGATCTGATCAGAGGTCGCGTTCGCCGGTGCGACCGACGGTGTCGGGTCCGGCAGCTGCACGTCGATCGACTTTCTGAGCGTCGGAATCGCCGCCATGAAGATGATCAACAGCACGAGAAGCACGTCGATCATCGGCGTCACGTTGATCTCGTTCGTGAGACCTCCGCCCCCACCCGCAGACATGGCCATTGGCTATTTCTCCGACTTGTGGGTGTCGCCGGCGACCGTCGAGACCGTACCGGGCTTCTGATCGCTGATGAGCGCGACGACGCGGACGCCGTTCTTCGCGGCCATGTCCGTGGCATCGACGACCTTCGAGTAGTCGAGCCCCGCGTCGGCCTTCAGATACATCGTGTGGTCGACCTCACGGATGGCGTAGATGCGCTTGATCTCCGCCTCCAGCGCATCCTTGGCGATCGGCTTCTTGTTCAGGTAGTAGTTGCCATCCTTGTCGATGCCGAGGACCTGGTCGTTCTCGGCGTCTTCGGGATGCTCCTTCAGATTCTGTCCCTGCGGCGGGTCCGCGTTGAAGCCCGCGAGGAGGGCTGGCGTCACCACCATGAAGATGATGAGGAGCACGAGCATGACGTCGATCATCGGCGTCACGTTCGGCTGCGAAGCCACTCCCCCGCCTGAACTGCTGCTCATTGCCATCGAACAATCTCCTCGATGAGGGAACGCTCAGGTCAGGTCGAGATCGGGGAGTTGCCGCCCGACGAGGCGTTGAACTCACGCGTGAAGCGCGACCGGCCGAACTCGCCCGAGACGCCCTTGATGAGATAGTCGATCATCTCCTTGGAGACGTACGTCATCTCGGCCGTGAGGTTGTCGATCTTGGTCTGGAAGTAGTTGTACGCCCACACCGCCGGGATCGCGACGAGCAGACCGAACGCCGTCGTGGCGAGCGCTTCGGAGATACCGCCGCCGATCGAGGCGAGACCACCACCGCCCGACGTGGCCATGCCGGTGAAGGCGTTGATGATGCCGATCGTGGTGCCGAGCAGTCCGACGAAGGGCGCCGTGGCGCCGACCGTGGCGAGCACCGCGAGGCCGCGCTTCAGGTTCGTGATCTCGAGGAGCATGTTTCGCTCGACCGCGCGCTCCGCCGAGTTGATGTCCGACACCGTGACCGAGCCGTCCTGGATGAGCGGCTTCACTTCACCGAGCGCGCCACCGAGGACGAGCGCGACGTGCGACTTCTTGTAGCTCTCGGCCAGCCGGATCGCCTCGGTGAGGTTGTCTTCCTCGAGGAACTGCGAGAACTCCGGGGCGAACTTCCGGGTCTCCTTCTGCGCGATGCGAAGGTTCCACCACTTCGACACCATGATCGTCAGGGAGTAGATCGACATGAGCGCCATGACGATCACGATGCCCTTGGCGAAGTTGCCCATCGCGGCCCACAGGCCAGCAAGCGACAGATCCATTGTCTTCGAGTCTCCGGAGGGGTGATTAGTTCTTTTGGAGCGAGAACGTGAACGGCTGCTGCACGAGCTGTTTCACCTTGCGCCCGCCGACCTCGGCCGGATAGAAGCGCATGTTCGGCAGGGCATTTCTCACCGCCGCGGTGAACTGCTCGTGGCTGGACTTGAGCACCTTGAACGTGCCGGACTCGTAACGGCCCGTCGTGTCGACGACGAACTGCGCGAGCACCTCTCCTTCGACGTTGGCCGAGCGGAGCATGTCTGGGTAGCGGAGATTGCCCGAGCCGGGAATCTGCTGCACCTGCTTCTCCACCTGGAACTCGAAGTACGGCTGATCGGTGTTGACTGGCGCGGTACCACCGACGACGCCCTTGCTCGTGCCACCGGCGACGCCCTTACCCGAGAAGTCGGCCTCGTCCGTCACCTTCTTGGACAGGTCGATGTCGGGGATCACGTCGGGGACCTTCACCGGCGCGGTCAGCACCTGGAAGCCCTTCGGTGGCGGCGGCGCCATGACGACGTCCTTCGGCGGCGGCGGGACTTCCTTCGGCGGAGGCGGCTCCTCCTTCTTCTTCATCTCGACGAACTCGACCTTCTCCTGCTTCGGCTTCTCCAACTGCTCCTTCGCCTGCAGCGTGCCGTAGACGGCGGCGGTGCCGAGCAGCGCATGGATGACACCGCTGAAGACGAGACCGCCCGTCGTCCGCTGCTTCTTCGGCTTCGACTCGATCAGGTTGTTGAACATGTCCGCGCAAACCTACGTGGTGAGAGGACGGGACACTCCGATACGTGAAGCAAACCTACCCTTCGACTCGAGAGGCGGAACTGTTGACGCATTAAGATTTCGTGAAGTCAGAATTAGTCTCCGATGTCGCGAGATCCAGCGCGTTCGGCGCTCTCGGTAGAGGGCGCCACTGGGATGTCGCGTTCCGCGGCGCGCGCCACGTCGCGCCCGTCACGCACATCGCGGGCCTCGCGCGCCTCCTTGAGCTCGCGACGCACTTGATCGGCAGCCGCGTGGGCCGTCGCCGAGAGCAGCGGCAGCGTCACGGTGAACACCGATCCCCGCCCCAACCGCGACTGCACGGCGATGCGGCCACCGTGCGCCTGCGCGATCCACTGGCTGATCGCGAGCCCCAGGCCGAATCCGCCGCGCTCACTGGTGCGCGAGCGCGCGCGGTCAGCGCGCCAGAAGCGTTCGAACACGTGCGAGAGGTCGGCCGCCGACATACCGATGCCGGTGTCGCGAACGGTGAAGGCGATCTCCTCGCCCATCCGATGGCTGAGCGAGAGCTCGACGCGCCCGCCACTCGGCGTGTACTTGATCGCGTTGGTGATGAGGTTGAGGAAGAGCTGGCGAAGGCGCCGCGCGTCCCCGTCCACCGCTCCCTCCTCGAGGACCGACATCGAGACGGTCAGGCCGGCGGACTCCCCGAGAATGGTCGCGGTCTCGTAGACGTCGCGCACCAGCGGTCCGAGGGCGACCGGCTCGCGATGCAGGTCGAAGCGTCCCTCGTCGGCGCGCGCGAGCGTGAGCAGGCTGTCGACGAGGTCGGACATGCGAGCGGTCTCCTGAAGCGCCTCCTCCAACGCCTGCATCGCCTCGCTGCCCTGCGCGTTCGGGTGCATCGCCCGCTCGACGTCGGCACGCAGCACGGTGAGCGGCGTCTTGAGCTCGTGCGACGCGTCGGCGGTGAAGCGGCGCAGTGCGCCGAACGAGGTCTCGAGCCGAGCGATCATCGCATTGAGGGTGTTGCCGAGTCGAGAGAGCTCGTCGTTGCCCAGATCGGCCGGGAGGCGGCGATGGAGCGACCGTCCGTCGGTGATCGCCTCGACTTCGTTGATGACCCGCTCGATCGGCTCGAGCGCGCTGCCAGCGATGAAGTACGACGCCGCCACCGATGCGATGAGGATGACCGGCAGCACGACGAGCATCGTGCCGACGAGGAGGCCGGGACTGAGCTCGGCGATGGACGTCGGCACACCAGCCACGACGCGGGTGATCTCGGGCAGGAGGCTCGGATCGCGTCGCGCGGCGAGCAGCAGCTTGCCGCTGAACAGTGAGTCGCTCACGGAGACTAGCGCGCCGGCGCCGTTGGGAAGCAGTCGCACGGCGGTCTCGTCGATCACTCCCTGATCTTCTTCGGGGAGCATGCGCAACCCGACCGAGCTGTAGATGCGCCGATCGTCGCGGTCGTAGACGATGAAGTAGCCGGGCACCCGCTCCATCAACGAGCGCATCGTCTCCGACGCGTACAGCACCTTCTTGCTTCCCGAGTCTCCGATCGGCCGCTCGATGGTGAGCGGATCGCCGCGCTGTCTCGCCGCGCGGAGGATGGTGAGCGCGCGGTCGCCCTGCGACAGCGCGACCGGCCCGAGCTCCTGCACGCCGTTGGCCGCCCGTACGGAGTAGAGCGCCACGGCGAAGACGATCAGGCCGCCGACGAGCGCGAAGCCGTACGCGATGGTGAGCCGCGAGCGCAGAGTAGCCACGTCACTCCTTCAGCACGTAACCCACGCCGCGCACTGTCGTGATCAGCTTTCGCGCGTGGCCGGCGTCCACCTTCTTTCGCAGGTGGTTGATGACCACGTCGACGATGTTCGTGCCGGGATCGAAGTGATACCCCCACGCGTATTCGGTGATCAGCGTGCGGCTCATCACGCGTCCGGCGTGCCGCGCGAGATACTCGAGCACGGTGTACTCCTTCGGCGTGACCTCGATCGCCTCGCCGGCGCGGCGGATCTCGCGCGTGGCCTGGTCGATCTCCAGATCGCCGACGCGCAGCACCGGCGACGCGAGCGCGCGCGGGCGCCGAGAGAGCGCTTCGACGCGCGCGAGCAGCTCCTCGAACGCGAACGGCTTGGTGACGTAGTCGTCGGCGCCGGCGCGCAGCGTCGCGACCTTCGCGTCCACCGCATCCTGCGCGGTGAGCACGAGGACGGGACGCTCGAATCCCTTCGCGCGCAGCGAGCGGAGCACGTCGAGGCCGCTCTTTCCGGGCAGACGCATGTCGAGGATCACCATGTCGTACGCCTCCGAGCTCGCGCGGCGCTCGCCCTCCTCGCCGTCGTCCGTCAAGTCGACCGCCCAGCGATGCTCCTCGAGCCCGCGCTTGACGTATTGACCGACGGTCGGATCGTCCTCGATGACGAGAATGCGCATGCGCCTACTCGACTCCCCCCGGTCGGCGGAAGCCGTACTCGCGGATCTTTCGATAGAGCGTCTTCGAGCTGATCCCGAGCGTCGACGCGGCGCGACCTTGATGCCAGCTCGTCTCGTGGAGCACAGACTCGATGTGCCGCCGCTCGAGCTCGGCGAGCGACAGCGCGGGAGCCGCCGCGCGCTCGTCCGCTCCACGCACGGGCAGCTCCAGTGGAAGATCCGCCGACGAGATCTGCGGGCCGCGCGCCAGCAGCACGACCCGCTCGATGACGTTGCGCAGCTCGCGCACGTTGCCGGGCCACGGATAGCGGCACAACAGCTCCACCGCGTCGCTCGTGAGCGCAGGAGGGTTGGCCTTGCCGAACTGCTTGAGGAACTGGCGCGCCAGCAGCGGGATGTCAACCGCGCGCTCGCGCAGTGGCGGGAGCTCGATCGCGATGGTGTTGACGCGATAGAAGAGATCGTCGCGGAAGCTCCCCTCGGACACGCGGGTGGCGAGGTCGCGGTTCGTCGCGGCGAGGATGCGCACGTCGACCTCGACTTTCTGCGTACCGCCGACGCGATAGAAGGAGAGCTGGTCGAGCGCGCGCAGCAGCTTGCCCTGCAGCTTGGATGAGAGCTCGCTGATCTCGTCGAGAAAGAGCGTGCCGCCTGCCGCGAGCTCCATGAGGCCGAGCTTCCGCTCCTCCGCGCCGGGAAACGCCCCCTTCTCATGTCCGAACAGCTCGCTCTCGAGCAGACCTTCGGACAGCGCGGCGCAGCTCACGTCGACGAAGGGACCGGAACGTCCGGACAGCCGGTGCAGCATGTGCGCGACCAACTCCTTGCCGGTGCCGGACTCACCGCTGATCAACACGGGCGAGTCGCTCGGTGCGACGCGCGCGATGACCTCGAGCACGGCTTGCAGCGGTGCATACTGCGTCGCGATCTCGTCGGCACCACTCGCCCGATCGAGCTGGGACTGCAGCAGCACGTTCTCCCGAGCGAGCCGCCGCTTCTCCCACGCGCGCCGCACGAGCACGTCGATCTCGGCCATCCGGTAGGGCTTCGCCATGTAATCGTACGCGCCCAGCTTCATCGCACTGATCGCCGTCTCGATCGTGCCATTGCCGGTGATGATGATGACCTCGGGCGGATCGGCGTCGGCGCGGACCTGCTTGAGCACCTCGAGCCCGTCGAGCTCGGGCATCACGATGTCGAGCAGCGCGACGTCGAACGACTCGGCGCGAAGCGCGTCGAGCGCGGCACGTCCGTCGGTCACCGTGCGCAGCGCGTAGCCTCGCCCCGTGAGAAAGTTGGACAGGATCTGGCCGAGGTGGACCTCGTCCTCGGCGAGCAGCACCTTGATCTTCGTCTCACTCACGTACGTTCTCCTTGCTCGTCTGAACGGGGGAGCACGATGCGGAACACGCTGCCCTCACCCGGCGTGCTGTCGACCTCGATGCGGCCGCCGTGCTCGGCCACGATCGCGTAGCAGATCGAGAGACCGAGTCCGGTGCCGCGACCGGGCGCCTTCGTCGTGAAGAAAGGCTCGAAGATCTTCGGCAGGTCGGCGCGCCTGATCCCCTCGCCCTGATCCACCACCTCGGCCACGACGCTCTGCGCGTCGGCGCCCCACTTGGTGCGCAGCGTGATGGTGCCCTGCTCGTGCATCGCGTCCATCGCGTTGATCAGCAGCGACATGAACACCTGGACGAGCTGCTCCTCGTTGGCTCGCACGACGGGGCCGAGCGACCGATCGAGCTCGACGTCCACGTGCAGCTTCTTGAAGCGCGAGTGGTGCTTGAGGATGAACAACGTGCGCTCGATCGCCGCGTTGACGTCGACCAGCGCCTTGTCGCCCGCCTTCGGCCGGCTGAAGTCGAGCAGCGAGTCGACGATCCCCTTGCAGCGCTGCACTTCGCTCTGGATCAGCTGCAGCCCCTCGCGCAGCGGGGCGGGCACGTCGGTGAGCGAGTACTCCAGCCCCTCGGCGCAGGCGGCGATCGTCGCGAGCGGGTTGTTGATCTCGTGCATGACGCCAGCGGCGAGCGTGCCGATGGCCGCGAGCTTCTCGGCCTGGTTGAACCGTTCCTGCGCTTCGCGCCACTCGGTGACGTCTTCTCCCACGGTGATGACGTGGGTGACCGGTCCGTCCTCGAGCCGCATCGGGATCTTCGAGATGCGAAAGGTCCGCAGCTCTCCGGACGCGGTCGACTCCATCTGGAAGATCTGGAGCCGACCGGTGGCGAAGACCTCGTCGAACTCGCGGCGGAGCACGGCGGGCGGCTGCCGGTGCAGGATCTCGAAGATCGTGCGGCCGATCGCCTCGTCGCGCGACACGCCCTGCATGCCGGTCTCGCGCTTGCGGTTCCAGACCGAGATGCGATAGTCGCGATCGATCACGTACAGCCCGACGGGGAGCGAGTCGATGATGCGCTCGGTGACGCGTCGTTCGCGATCGATCTGCCGGGTGCGCTCCACGACTTCAGACTCGAGGCGCTGCGCGTGCGCGGCCTGCCGCAGCACGGGTGCGAGAATGTCGGCGACGGTCGAGAGGAACGCATGCTCGTCGGGCGACAACACCGGCGGCGGCGACAGCACGAGCGCGCCGAGGGGGCGATGCGCGGCGTCGAGCCGAACGATGAGGATGCCGTCGTCGCCTCGGCCCGGACTCGCGATCAGCGTGCGAACCGCCGCCGCCGCAGGCGGCGCCGCACCGACGCGCGCGCGGCACTCGAGCCGATGGTTCTCCATCAACCAGAGGGAGACGCCGCCGGCATGCACGGTGTCGGCGATCCGCACGAGCACGCCGCCGAGCACTTCCGAGGGCACATCACCCGTGGCGAGGGCGGCGGCGATCTGGGCGATGGCGCTCAGCAGGGTGCCGCGCGCGTCTCCGCGACCGGGCTCACCGGTCTCATCGAGGGACTTCACCCCGTCGTCGTTCGTGGAGCGAGAAGCAGCCAGAAGATGCTCGTTTGGAGGGAGAGGCGAATGTAGGTCCGGGGCGAGAAGCGGACAAGATGACCGACGCGGAGATCCGACCCGCGCCGGTCTCGCGCATTCGTCTCACTTCGCTCCGTTCAGCCCCTCCCACAATCCCTGGAGATACATCGCGCCGAGCGCACGGTCATGCAGGCCGTAGCCGGGACGTCCTTCCTCGCCCCAGATCATGCGGCCGTGGTCAGGGCGCATGGGGCCAGTGAATCCCACGTCGCGCAGCGCGGCGAGCACGTCGCGCATGGGCACGTTGCCGAAGCGCGACGGGTGCGGCGCCTCGTGGAACTGGCGCTCACCGGTGATCGCGACGTTGCGGCAGTGGGTGAAGTGGATCCGTCCGCGCGCGCCGATCGCTCGGGCAATCGCGGGAAGGTCGTTGTCCGGATTGGCCCCAAGCGAGCCAGTGCAGAGCGTCACGCCATTCGCCGGATTGTCGACCATGTCGATCAGCCGCTGGAAGGCCGCGCCGTCGGTGATGATTCGCGGCAGACCGAAGATGGACCAGGGTGGATCGTCCGGATGGATGGCCATGCGCACGCCCGCGCGCTCCGCCACTGGCGCCACGCGCTCGAGGAAGTAGCCGAGATTCTCCCACAGCTGCTCGGCGTTCACGCTCGCGTAGGCGGCGAGCAGCTTGGCGAGCGCCTCGGCGTCGTACGCGGCGGACCAGCCGGGAAGATCGCCCGTGCCGCGCGACAGATCGATGCGGGCCAGCGCTGCGTCGTCGTACGAGAGCGCGGTCGATCCGTCGGGCTGGCGCTCGGCGAGATCGGTCCGCGTCCAGTCGAAGATGGGCATGAAGTTGTAGCACAGCACCGGCACGCCCAGCTCGCCCATCGCTTCGACGCTCGCGCAGTAGTCGTCGATGAGCCGATCCCGCGTTGGACGACCGAGCTTGATGTCCTCGTGCACGGCGATGCTCTCGACGACGGCGAACTCGAGGCCCGCCTTGTCGATGGATTCACCGAGCCGCTCGAGCTTCGACTTGGGCCAGCGGTCGCCGATCGCCACGTCGTACAGCGCCGTGACGATGCCGGTGACGCCGGGAATCTGACGGATGTGCGCGAGCGGGATCGGATCGTCAGGCCCGAACCAGCGGAAGGTCATCTGCATCGTTCAGATGTTCGAGTGAATGCGAGGAAGGATCGACGTCACGGTCGCACGACGAACCGGTACACGGTGCTCGAGCGATACGTGGCGCCCGGGTGCAGCACGATCGATGGAAAGTCAGGATGATTCGGTGCGTCGGGAAAGTGTTGCGTCTCGAGCGCGAGTCCGGTGCGGTACTCATATGGACGGCCGCCCTTTCCGACCGCGCTTCCATCGAGAAAGTTGCCGGAGTAGAACTGGATCCCTGGCTCGGTGGTGTACACGTCGACGCCCCGTCCGCTCACCGACTCGGTGAGCCGAGCGGCGAGATCGAGCTCGCGCGCGGAGGTGCGGTCGATGACGAAGTTGTGATCGTATCCGCGAGCGAGCCGAAGCTGCTCGTCGGGCTCCCCGATACGCTCGCCGATTCGGTGTGGGGAGGTGAAGTCGAATGGCGTGCCGTGCACCGGGCGCAGCTCTCCGGTGGGGATGAGCGCTCGATCGACCGGAGTGAAGCGGGACGCGATGAGCGCAATCTCGTGATCGAGGATGTCGCCGACGCCCGCGCCATGCAGGTTGAAGTAGCTGTGCTGAGTGAGGTTCACCGGCGTCACCGCATCCGCGGTGGCGAGGTAGTCGATGCGAAGCGCGTCGGAGTCGTCGAGGGTATAGGTGACTTCGGCGCGCAGCGTGCCCGGATATCCCTCGTCCCCGTCGGGGCTCACGTGGGACAGCACCACACCCGCAGCGCCATCACGCTCGAACGGCGCCATGCTCCACACCGCCTTGTCGAAGCCGAGGGTGCCGCCGTGAAGATGGTTGCCGTCCGCGTTCTGCGCGAGCGACAACGCGCGGCCGTCGATGGTGAGCCGTCCAGCACGAATGCGATTCGCCACCCGGCCCACGATCGCGCCGAGATACGCCTGGTCCCCGAGGTAGCCGTCGAGCGTGTCGTAGCCGAGCGCGACGTCCGCGAAGACGCCGTCGCGATCGGGAAGGTGGAGCGAGCGGATCACGCCGCCAATGGAGAGAACCTCCATGCGAATGCCGTTCGCGTTGGCGAGCTCGATCTGCTCGACCGGCTCTCCCGCCGGCGTGATTCCAAAGGGCGCCTTCTGACTGAGGCGCCGCAGAGGCACCGTCGAGTTCGAGGTGGAATGCGTCATGACCTGACCTGGGAATCGAAACGAATCACGCGGAGGCCTCGCCGATCGCGGTGGCGAGCACCTTCTCCGGTGTCCAATCGGCGATCGAGCGTGCGGGCGACAACCGGCCGCGGCACATCACCGCGAGGCGGTCGCACAGTCCGAACAGCTCCGGCAGGTACGAGCTCACGATGAGGATGGCACGGCCGGCCGCGGCCTGCCTCGCGATGATGTCGTAGACGTCGGCCTTGCTGCCGATGTCGATGCCGCGAGTCGGCTCGTCGAGGAGATACACGTCGGCCTCCTGATGAAGCAGCCGGCCGATCGCGACCTTCTGCTGGTTGCCGCCGGACAGCGCGCGCACGGGCTGCGCCGCGGAGCGTGCGCGCACGCGAAGCTCGCGAATCCAGTGCTTGGTGCGCGCCGTCTGCTGCGCGATGTCGAGCAACCCTCCCCACCCTGCGCGCTGCGGCCGAGTGGCGGTGAGGTTGTCCGCGATGGAGAGCGGAAGCGCGAGCCCCTCGCCTTTGCGATCCTCGCTCACGTAGCCGACGCCCTGCTGAACGCGCCGGCCCGCGCTCGCGCGCTCGGCGCGCTCCGCGACGCCGTGCAGCTCCACCGTGCCGGCGGTCGCGTCGTCGAGACCGTAGATGGCGCGAACGAGCTCGGTGCGACCGGAGCCGAGGAGGCCGGCGATGCCGAGGATCTCCCCCGTGCGCAGCTCGAAGCTCGCCTCGTGCAGACGGGGCAGCGATGCGAGCCCGCGCACGGAGAGCACCACCTCGCCGTCACGCGCGTGCTGCCGCGTGGGAAAGAGGCCTTCGGCGGAGCGCCCGACCATCTTCGCGATCAGCTCGTCGTTGGTGGTGCCGGCGATCGTGCCGCTGCCCACGCTCCGTCCATCGCGAAGAACGGTATAGCGGTCGGCGATCTGCCGAACCTCCTCGAGGAAGTGGCTGATGTAGATGATCGCGATGCCACGCGACGCGAGCCGGCGGATGAGCGCGAAGAGACGATCCACGTCGGCGCCCTGCAGACTACTCGTCGGCTCGTCCATGAGCAGCACCCGCGCGTCGCCGGCGAGCGCACGGCAGATCTCGACGATCTGCCGCGCGGGCAGTGAGAGGTCGCCCAGGCGGCGCGCGGGATGGATCTCGGGATGCGGCAGCTCTCGCAGGAGCTCGAGCGCGCGCGCGCGTGCGCCGGCGCGATCGATCCAACCGTAGCGCGAGACTTCGTGACCGAGCAGCACGTTGTCGGTGACCGACAGGTGCGGGCAGAGCGACAGCTCCTGATGGATGAGCGCGACGCCACGATGTCGCGCGTCGATCGGCGCGGATGGCTCGTACCGCTCGCCATCGAGCAGCATCTCGCCGCGGTCTGGGCGGACGTCGCCGGAGATCACGCCCATCAGCGTGCTCTTGCCCGCACCATTCTCGCCGAGCAGCGCGTGCACCTCGCCCGGCCGCACGTCGAGATCGACGCCGTCCAGCGCGAGGGTGGCACCGTATCGCTTCGCGATGGCCGAGACGCGCAACCCCGCCGCGATCGACGGGGCCGCGGCGGAGATCACGGAGCCACGCGCTCCGTCCGGCGCGTCGATCACTGTCCGGTGAGGTAGCGGTCGATGGGCGGGTTGGTGAGCTCCTTCGTCGCCGGCAGGTCGAGCGTCTCGGGCGTCACGAGGGTGACACCGGTATCGATACGCTTCTCGACCGGCTGGTTGTGCAGCTTCGCGACCATCGTCTTCACTCCGAGGTAGCCCATGCGCATCGGATTCTGCACCGCGACGCCGTCGAGCTGATGCGCGCGCATCGCGTCGAGAAGCGTCTGGCTCGCATCGAAGCCGACGAACTTGATCTTGCCCGCCTTCTTGATGTCCTGCAGCGCGAGGAGCATGCCGACGGTAGACGACTCGTTGGGCGTGAACACGCCGTCGAGATCCGAACCGAAGCGGTTGAGGAGATTCTCGGCGGCGCGCTTGGCCGTCTCACGCGTCGCGCCGGCGTACTGGTCGGACGACACGATGGTGATGCCCGGATACTTCGCCTTGAGCTGCTCGAGGAAGCCGCGCTCGCGCTCCTCGGTGCTGTTCGAGCCTTCCTGATAGCGAAGGACGAGCACCTTGCCCTTTCCATTGAGCAGCTCGCCCATCCGATCGGCGAGCAGCACGCCCCCCTTGTGATTGTCGGTGGCGACGAAGCTCACGACCTGATCGGACTCGAGCCCGGAGTCGATGATGACCGTCGGCACGCCGGCGCTGTTGGCCTCCTCGACCGGACGCACGAGGGCGCGGTTGTCGAGCGGCGCCAGGACGATGCCCGAGACGCCCTGACTCGTGAACCCCTCGACGACCTGCACCTGCTGCTCGCGGTCGTCCTCACGCAGCGGGCCCTTCCAGATGATCTTGACCGAGTCGCCCGCGGCGGTGAGCTCCTGCGCGGCCTGGACCGCGCCGGCGTGAATGCTCTTCCAGAACTCGTGCGTGGTCCCCTTGGGAATCACCGCGACCGTGATCGCCTTGCCGCTCGACTTCGCGCCGCCGGCATCCGCGGCCTTCTTCGATCCGGCGTCGCCGCACGCGGCGGCGGCGAGAGCGAGCATCGCGACGGTGAAGCGTCGAAGCGTAGTCAACGAGAGTCTCCGCGGAGAGAGGGTCGGACGACGAGCGTCAATGAGACGTGCCCGCACAATGTACAGATCGGCCCGGAGTCGCATCAGATCTCACAGCAGCACCACACCCTTCACGTACTCCGCCCGTCGATGGTCTCCCATGAACGCCTCCGGGACGGAGTCGAGCGATGGGTATCGGTGGGTGATGAGGGATCCGACATCGACCGAACCCTCCTCGATGAGCCGCAGCGCGTGCGCGTAGGTGAGGGGACGCCGATCGCTGGCGTGGCCCCCGGACGCGCCCGCGGGAGACACGAAGGTGGGCTCGAGGAACTGCACCTGGTTCAGCACGCCGAGCTCGACGCCCGAGTGCCCGTGTCCGTACAGCAGCACGGTTGCCTGCTTGCGGATGAGGCCGTGGATGGATGCGAACAGCGCCCCCGAGCCGGTGGCCTCGATGAGCAGCTCGGCGCGCCGGCCGCGTGTACGCTCGGCCACGGCATCCACGAGGTCGACGTTCGACGGGTCGATCGTCTCGGCGCCGAACTGCTCGGCGAGCGCGCGCTTCCGCGCGTTCGGCTCGGCCAACATCAGCAGGCCATCGAAGCGAAGCACGTTCCGGAGATACTGAACGAAGAGCAGACCCGCCGGCCCGCCGCCGCAGACGAGAATGGAGCGCACACCGTGCGCGTCTCCGACGCGGCCGAGCGCATAGCGTGCATTCGCGCGCGCGATCATCTCGCTCGAGTGCACGATGCAGCCGAGCGGTTCGGCAAGCGCGGCGAGATCGGGAGCGATGTCGGTGGTGACACGCACCGTGTTCGCCGCCGGCACGGTGACGTACTCCGCGAAGCCACCAGGCAGGCCGGTGATGCCGTGCTCGGCGTAGTGCTCGCACTGGTGTGAATCTCCCGTGCGGCAGTACTCGCAGACGGGCTCGCGATACTCACTGACGCAGGTCCGACCCTGATCGACGACGACGCGATCGCCGACGGCGGCGTCGTGCACGCCGCTCCCGAGCTCGACGATCTCGCCGGCGATCTCGTGGCCGAGAATCTGTGGGTGCGTCGCGAGCGGCCGCGCATGGCCGCGCGCGTCGTTGTTGTAGTTCGCGTGCCCCTGCACGATGTGCAGATCGGTACCACACAGCCCGACCGCCCGGACCCGCACCACCACCTCGTGCGATGCCGGCGCCTGGACCGGCACGTCGCGAATCTCGAATCGCCCGACGTCGACGAGCACGGCGGCGCGCATCACACCGGAGGAGACCGCGGCCGCACCCGTCATCGCGCGGACGCGAGCGACGCGGTGGGCCGCGCGACGCCCGCCCACGCGCCGCCCGACGGATACGCATACTCGCGCAGGCTTTCCGGGCGCATGGTGATGCTGTAGCCCGGCGCGGTCGGCGGCAGATAGCGTCCGCCGCGCATGACGACGGGATCGACGAAATGCTCGTGCAGGTGGTCGACGTACTCGATGATGCGGTTCTCGAGCGAGCCGCTCACGCAGATGTAGTCGAAGATCGAGAGGTGCTGGACGTACTCACAGAGCCCGACGCCGCCCGCATGCGGACAGACGGGCACGCCGAACTTCGCGGCGAGCAGCAGCACCGCGAGCACCTCGTTCACACCGCCCAGCCGTGCGGCGTCGATCTGACAGAAGCTGATCGCGCCGGCCTGCATGAGCTGCTTGAAGACGATCCGGTTTTGGCAGTGCTCTCCGGTGGCGACGCCGATCGGCGCGAGCGCGCGCGCGATCGTGGCGTGGCCGAGCACGTCGTCCGGGCTCGTCGGCTCCTCGATCCACCACGGGTCGAAGCGGGCGAGCGCGCGCATGTTCGCGATCGCTTCGTTCACCTCCCAGACCTGATTCGCGTCCATCATCAGCTTGCGGTCCGGCCCGATCTCGTCCCGGATGATCGCCGCGCGGCGCAGGTCGTCGGCGAGATCGCGGCCGACCTTGATCTTGAAGTGCGACCAACCCTGCTCCATCCCTTCGCGGCAGAGACGGCGAATCTTGTCGTCGGAGTAGCCGAGCCAGCCGGCGGAGGTGGTGTACGCCGGATAGCCATCGCGCTCCAGCTCCGCGATGCGGTCGCGGCGCGTCGGCTCGAGCCGGCGCAGCATCTCGACCGCCTCGGCCGGAGTGATCGCGTCGGTGATGTAGCGGAAGTCGACGCAGTGGACGAGCTCTTCCGGCGTCATGTCGGCGAGCAGCTTCCAGAGCGGCTTCCCCTCCACCTTCGCCCAGAGATCCCAGACCGCATTCACGATCGCGGCGGTGGCGAGGTGGATGACTCCCTTCTCCGGTCCCACCCACCGGAGCTGCGAGTCACCGACCATCCGCGCCCAGAACGCACCCATGTGGGCCGAGATCGACTCGAGGGTGAGACCGCACACGAGCGGCGCGAGCGCTTCGACCGCGGCGACGCAGAGCTCGTTCCCACGGCCGATCGTGAAGGTGAGTCCATGTCCTTCCATCCCGTCACCCGCGTCGGTGTGGAGCACGACGTAGGTGGCCGAGTAGTCGGGATCGGCGTTCATCGCATCGGATCCATCGAGACCGCGCGAGGTGGGAAAGCGGACGTCGCGCACCTCGAGTCGCGCGATGGTCCGCGCACCGCGATCCGGCATCAGGCGTACGCCCGCAGCCGCTGGCGAGACGAGCCGAGTCCGTCGATGCCCAGCTCGACGACGTCGCCGTCGTGCAGGAAGCGCGGCGGGGTGTGCCCCATCGCGACGCCGGCCGGCGTGCCGGTGGAGATGACGTCGCCGGGCAGGAGCGACATGAACTGGCTGAGATAGCTCACGAGCGTGGGCACGTTGAAGACGAGGTCACGCGTCGAGCCGTTCTGCTTCGTCTCGCCGTTCACGGTGAGCCAGAGCTTGAGCTGGTGCACGTCACCCAGCTCGTCCGGCGTGGCGAGAAAGGGACCGAGCGGCGCGAAGGTATCGCAGCTCTTCCCCTTCACCCACTGGCCGCCGCGCTCGAGCTGGAAGACGCGCTCAGAGTAGTCGTTGTGCAGCATGTAGCCGGCGACGTGCGACATCGCGTCGGCCTCCGACACGTAGCTCGCGCGCGCGCCGATGACGATCGCGAGCTCGACTTCCCAGTCGGTCTTCGTGCTTCCCTTGGGGATCACGACGTCGTCGTTGGGGCCGACGATCGCGCTCGTCGCCTTGAAGAACACGACCGGCTCGGTGGGCACCGCCGCCCCGGTTTCCTTGGCGTGGTCGCGGTAGTTCAGGCCGATGCAGATGATCTTGCTCGGGCGCGCGATGGGCGGACCGAGGCGAACGTCAGCGCTCACCGTGGGCGCACGGGAGCCTTCGAGCGAGACCCACTGCGCGAGCCGCGCGAGCCCGTCGCCACCGAAGAATGCTTCGTCGTAGTCGTGGCCGAAGCCGGAGGCGTCGATGCGTGTGCCGTCCGTGAGAATGACACCGGGCTTTTCTGCGCCCGCGCTGCCGAATCGGATCAATTTCATGAGATCACATCTTGAGTGCGATGAATCCGCCGTCGATGGCGTAGTTGCTGCCCGTGATGAACGCGGCAGCGTCGGAACACAGAAAGAGCGCGAGCTCGGCGACCTCGTCGGGCCGGCCCATCCGCCCGATGGGTTGCGAGCGCGCGAGCTTGTCGAACATCTCCTCCTCGCGGCCGGGATAGTTCTTCGCGAGAAATCCGTCGACGAACGGTGTGTGGATGCGAGCGGGGGAGATCGCGTTGCAGCGGATGTTCTGCGCGATGAAGTCGCGCGCGACGGACAACGTCATCGTGAGCACGGCACCCTTGCTCATCGAGTACGCGAACCGATCGGGGATGCCGACGGTGGACGCGACCGACGCGATGTTGAGGATCGCGCCGCCGCGCCCCTTCATGGCCGCGACGCCGAGCCGCAGGCAGTTGTAGACCCCCTTCACGTTCACCGAATAGATGCGGTCGAGATCTTCCTCGGTGGTCTGTTCGACGGTTCCGACGTGCGCGACGCCGGCGCAGTTCACGAGGATGTCGAGGTCGCCGTAGCGTTCGGACACCTCGCCGAACGCGCGCGCGACGTCCGTCTGGCGCGAGACGTCGCAGCGCACAGGCGTTGCCTCGCCGCCCGACGCACCCACCATCTCCAGCGTGGCGTCCACGGCTCCGACGTCGAGCAGTCCCACTCGCGCGCCACGCGCGGCGAACAGCGCGGCGATGGCCTGCCCGATTCCAGAGCCCGCACCGGTCACGATCGCCGTCTTGCCGCCGAGCATGTGATACGCTGCGTTCGGCACCTCAGCCATTGGACTTCACCTTCAAGCGGTAGAAGCGCACCGCGTTCCCCACGTAGAAGGCGCGACGGTCCGTGTCGCTCCACGGCGACGTGAGCTCGTCAGTGATCATGCGCCAGAGCTCGGCGCCTCCGCCGAGCGTCGCGACGGGCCAATCCGAGCCATAGATCAGCCGCGACGCTCCGAAGCATCGCATCACATGCTCGGCGTAGGGTCGCACCCCTTCCACCGTGCGCTGATCGGCGCGCGCCTCGGTAAGCAACCCCGACAGCTTGCAGTGCACCCCCGCGTGCGACGCGAGCTGCTCGATCTGTCCGGCCCAGGGCTCGAACACGTCATCGCGGATCGCGGGCTTGCCACAGTGATCCAGCACGAAGTGCGTGCGCGGGCAGCGCGACACGAGGTCGGTCACCTCGGCCAACTGCCCACCCGTGATGCAGAGGTCGAAGCTGAGCCCGCGCTCCCCGACCGCCTGCACGCCGCGGACGAATGCATCATGCAGCGCGAAGCCCGCCTCGTGTCCCTGAATGTTGTGTCGCACACCCACGACGAGCGGCGATTCGGCAAGGCGGTCCAGCGTCGCGCCGCGATGCAGCTCGTCGAGCAGATCGACGAAGGCGACGATGCCGACGATGCGCGGCTCGCGACCGGCGAGACGCTCCACCCACTGCACCTCTCGGCCGCTCTTCGTCGGATCGCAGTCCGCCTGCACGAAGACCACGGCATCGACGGACCCGTCCGAGAGTGGCCCGAATTCCTCCGGAAGGTACGCGCGCTGGAGCGACGGCTCGGCGTCGTGCCAGGGATAGCGCAGCAGGGCGGGATCCCAGAAGTGCACGTGCGCGTCGATGACGTTCACCACGCCCACGCCGCTCACGACTCCGCCGAGAGCGCGACTGCCGCCGAGCGCTCGGCCCAGCTCGCGCGCGCGCGATCCAGCGCGACGGCGAGGACGATGATGACGCCGATGATGATCTCCTGGATGTAGTTTGGCCATCCCATCTGCTGACAGCCGTTGCGAAGAAACGCCATGATCAACGCGCCGATGATCGAGCCGGCGATGCTGCCCTCGCCGCCGCTCAGACTGCCCCCGCCGATCACCACCGCGGCGATGATGTCGAGCTCCGCGCCGTTCGCGACCGTCGGGTCTCCCTGACGGAGCCGCGACATCTGCATCACGCCGGTGAGGCCGAACAGACATCCCGCGATTCCATAGATGGCGATCCGAAGTCGTCCCGTGTTCACACCACACGCGCGCGCCGCGGCCTCGTTGGAGCCGAGCGCGAAGATGCGGCGTCCGAACACCGTGCGGCTCAGCACCACCGCGGCGATCCCCGCGAGCGCGAGGGTAGTCCACACGCCGACGGGGAGGACGAGCCACGCCTGCTTCGGGAAGGTGACGAGCAGATCATTGACCCACGACGCGGGCACGTTGACCGTCTGTTCGTGCGCGAGCCACTTCGCGACGCCGCGCGCGATCCCCAGCATGCCGAGCGTGACGATGAACGGGACGACCCGGAGCGTCGTGATCATCGCGCCGTTGAACACGCCGATGAAGCCGCCCGTCGCGATCGCGGCGAGCAACGCGATCGACGGCGGCCATCCCGCGCCGATGCCGAGCGCGGTGATCACACCGGTGAGCGCGATCGTCGCGCCGACCGACAGATCGATCCCGCCGCTGATGATGATCATCGTCATCCCGATCGCACCGATCGCGGTGATGACCGTCTGCGACAGCACGATCCGCAGATTGAACGACGAGAGATAGCGGCCGGGCGAGTCAGTGAGCGTCGCGAAGATCAGGATGATCGCGATGAGCCCGAGCGCGGGCCCGATGCGCACGATCCAGCGCCGGAGCACGGCGGGCGCCGCGAGCAGACGGTCATCGGGCGAGACTAGGGTCGCGGTGGCGGGGTCGGAGCTGGACAACGGCGATGAATCTCGACTGGGATGGACTGTGCGAGGCCTGACCACCACTCGCGACGGCACGGCGCCACGTCGGGACTCCCCCGACCGCTCGAACCTGTATGGCGCAGCGCTGAACGCGTACAACCCGAAGAGCCTGGCGACGAACACTCCCGCGATCTGCGTACGGAGTCTGGTTCCGTCCAGATCGCCATGCGGCCACCGCCCGCGTCACCGCGAGAAAGTAATAGTACTGGTCGTTCTGGAAGGCGACCAGACCGGCCGCGACAGCATCGTGCGAGGGGACGAAGACGGGCGTCGCGCAGCGCGGTGGACGCCGGCGCGGTGAGATGCCGCTCGCTTGGCGCGAGCGCGAAGTGGCACCCTCAGGGCGTGCGCGCCGCGGCGGTGTCCTTCCCCGCGGGCACGCCGGCAACCGTATCGCGCGCGCCGGCCGGCCAGGTGTGCACGGAGATCACCCCTGCGGCATGACCCAATCCCCACCGCGCGGTGGCGTCGATGCCGTTGAGATGCGTCACCGAGGTCACGCCCAGGGTGGGAATGCTCGCGAGCGTCTCCAGCCCGCCAAAGCGCGTGTCGTCGACGTAGACCCACACCTGACTCGGCGTCTGAAAGCTGTCGGTGCCCCGACTGGACAGCCAGTTCGATCGAAGCGCCTGGACGGCCTCGAACAGATTCTGGTAGTGCCGCTGCGCGAGCTGCTCCTCCGTGATCGCGGCGGCATCGCCATGCCGGGCGCCGGCGGAGCGTGGTGTCGAGACGCACGACACGGTGAGCGCGAGCAGCGTGATCGTCGCGAGACGGAGCTCGATCTTGATCATGGACCAACCCTCCCATCTGGAATACGCGGACTCTCCGGCGGACCAAGGTAGCTGGGCTTCGCTCCCCCGTCATCCACCACCAGCTTCTGCAGGACGATCCCCGGATCGATCATCCAGAGCTTCGACGCGTGCGCGCCAGGACGGTGCAGCTCGTGCCGGGACACCGACATCGTCCTGGGGGCCGCCGTATCGAACGCGCGATCGCTGGAATCGACGACCGCCTTCTCCTCGGGCTCGCGACCGACCGGCTCACCTCCCGGCCACGAGACGGCGAGGATGACGCCCGCCCCATGGCCCACTCCCCACCGCGACGTCGCTTCGATCCCATTGAAGTACTGCAGATAGGAGATGTCGCGCGTGTTGATCGTCCGCAGCGAAGCCGAGCTGCCGAGTCGCACGTTGTCGAAGTAGACCCAGAGCTGACTCGGCACCGTGAAGCTGTCCGGGCCGCGCGGCGTGATCCAGTTCGCCTTGAGCGACTGCACCGCCTCCATCGCCGTGAGGAAGTGGCGCTCGAGCATCTGCTCGCGGGTGATGATGCGCGGATCGGGACGTGGTCCGCGCTCGGACGCCCTGGGTCCGCCGCAACCGGAGACCAGCAGCAGTGCGGCGACGACGAGCCCGATCTCGAACCGGCGCATGACCTGGCTCCTCGTGAACGAGGTGCGGCGCGAGACCGCACCGCGGTGACTACTTGACCGGGTGGTCCTCTGGATCCCACCGGAGGATCGCCGCCTCGACTCCTTGCAGGTGCGTGCGCATCCGTTCGACCGCGAGTGATTCGTCGCGCAGCTCCACGGCCTCGAGGATCGCGAGATGCTCGAGGTGATCCTTCTCTCGCGAGCCGAAGATGTCCAGGATGAGACGCTGCTCCTCGGCGAACAGCTCATGCAGCACCATGAGCAGCTGGGCCGTGACCGTGTTGTCGGACGCGAGCGCGATCTGCTGATGGAAGCCCATGTTCACCGAGTTGAGCGTCTCGGCGTTTCCGAGGCTGTGGCCCGCCGTGGTGAGCAGGCGCCGCATGTCGAGCAGCCCTTCGGGCGTGGCGTTCTTCACGGCGTCGGAGACCGACTGCACCTCGATCGGCATGCGCGCGCGAATGAGATCGAGCAGCAGCTTCTTCGTGACGGTGCCGGCATAGTCCGGACTCGCGAGCAGGAGGAACTCCTCGCTGCGCGTGACGTAGACGCCGGAGCCGTGACGGATCTCCACCACGCCCATGGCTTCGAGCTTCTTGAGGGCCTCGCGGATGGTCGGCTGGCCGACGGCGAACCGCTTCGCCATCTCCATGATCGGCGGGAGTCGGTCGCCTCGCCGGTAGTCGCCGCTCTGAATCGAGCTGCGGATCTGCCGCGCGAGCCGATCGGAGAGACTCTGCTTCACCACCCGCTCGAACGAATTCTTCATGAAGCCTCGACGCAGTCGTTTCCCGTCTCGCTACGTGGCGGGCGCACGGGCCGTGCGGGCCGCGCGCACCACGCCGTCGAACGCCGGCTTGGCGCGATGCTGCCGATCGAACAACAACGGATAGCTCGTCCTGCCCCGCACCGGCCAGTTGTTGAGCCAGGAATCCCCGTCGGCGACACCCCAGAAAGTTACACGGTCGATCACCGCCCGGTGCTTCATGAATACCGAGAACAATCCTTCGTAGCGGGCAGCGAGCGCTCGCTGCACGGAGTCGGGCAGACCGGCGGCGTACGGGTTCTGCGCCGCGGTCGCGGTGGCGCGCGTCGCCACGTCGGCGCTCTGCCCGCGCACCGCCGGCGGCAGCACGTCGACGTCGAGCTCGGTGATGTTGACGCGAAGGCCAAGCGCCGCGAAGGCGCCGATGGTCGAATCCTCAGCGGCGAGGGTGGGCCAGTCGAGCTTCTGATGTGCCTGCAGCCCGACGGCCGTGAGCGGGACACCAGCGGCCAGGAGCCGCTTGCACAGCGCGACGGCGCCCGCGCGCTTGGCCGGATTCTCGAGCGAGTAGTCGTTGTAGTACAGCTCCGCCGAGGGATCCGCCTCGTGCGCGAACTGGAACGCCTTCACCAGGTAGTCCTCGCCGATGATGTCGAGCCAGGGCGAGTGCCGGAGCGATCCGTCCTCGTTCAGCGCCTCGTTCACGACGTCCCAGCCCTTGATCCGGCCGCGGTATCGGCCGACCACCGTCGTGATGTGGTCGCGCATGCGGGCGAGCAACGTGTCGCGGCTGACAGGTGCGCCGTTCGCGTCCTGGTGCACCCAGCGCGGGAGCTGGCTGTGCCAGACCAGGGTGTGCCCCACGACGAACATGCCGTTCCGTTCCCCGAACGCGACGTACTGATCCGCCGGTGCGAAGTCGTAGCGATCGAGCGCCGGATGGACGAGCGCCCACTTGAGCACGTTCTCGGGAGAGATCGTGTCGTAGTGGCGCGCGACGAGCCGCGCACCGGCCGAATCACGACCGGTGAACTGCGACGGGTTGAGCGCCGCTCCGATGTGAAACGCGCCGCGAAACTCGTCGCGGAGCGACGGCTCGACGCGAAGCTGCGCCGCCCGCGGGTGAGCGCAGGCGGTGAAGACCAACAGAAGGGTCAGACGATGTACGCGAGGCAACGGCGGGAGGGGTGGACGTGCGTGGATGTCGGAGGTCCTCCGCTACTTCAACTGCAACGGCGCGTACACCAGGATGACTGACGTACTCTGGATACTCGGATTGGCATACTAGCCATTCCAATTCGTGGACGGCTGTCCGGGGATATCACCTCTGACCGTCGCAGCGCCAGGGCAGCGGCACGGATTCCTCGACTGATTCTGCTCGCTCGGGATGACGCACCGCGTGGCGATTCGAGCGCATTCGAGGAATCCTCACTGCCGTGCCGCCGTTCAATTCCCGAGCCCGGTCTGCCGGTAACCGCGAGGAGCCCACCGGAGCTCGTACCAACTTTCCAAACGAGGCCGAAATCGGGATGGCCAGTATGCCAGTCCGAGGTCTACCCGGTACGTCGGTAGTCCACCGTACACGCCGTTGCAATTGCGGTTGCAGTCGCAGTTGCCACTGCAAGACTCCCAGCCCTACCCGACCGATCAGTACCCCGGGTTCTGCCCGTACTTCGGTCCCACCACCACGCCATCGATCTGCGATTGCGGTATCGGCCGCAGTGCGTGCATGGCCTGCACGTTCGGCTTCGCCTTGGGATTCCACTTCTGCGCGCGACCCAGGAAGTACGCCGGGCCCGGACGCACGAGGTCATACCACCGGTTCATCTCGCCGGCCAGCTCGCGCTCGCGTTCCTCCATCACGAAGTCCAGCGACATCTGGGCCGCCGGGGCGCGCGTCGCGCCGAGCCGCCGCTCAGGTCGTGACCAGACCCTGATCGGTGGGTTCGCCGAGTCCGGCCATCAGGCGAAGCAGCGCATCCTGCGTCGCGGTCGCGCGCGGCAGCTCGCCCGCCATCCGGCCTGCTCGCAGCACCAGAATTCGCTCCGACAGGCTGATGACCTCCGGCAGCTCGCTCGAGATCACGAGGATCGCGGCACCGCGCGTCGCCAGCTCGCCGATCAGCGCGTGGATCTCCGCCTTCGCGCCAACGTCCACGCCGCGCGTGGGCTCGTCGAGGATGAGGATCCTCGAGTTGGCCGCGAGCCACTTCGCCAGCACGATCTTCTGCTGGTTCCCACCCGAGAGCCCGGCCACCACCGCGTCGAGCCCAGGGGTCCGCACTCGCAGCCGGTCGAAGTACTCCTGCGCGATCGACCGCTCTCGCCCACGCTGCACGAAGCGCAGCCGCGAGATGCGCCCGAGAATCGGAAGGGAGCTGTTGTGCAGCCCACTCGCGGAAAGCACGAGCCCCTGGCGCTTGCGATCTTCCGGGACGAAGCCGAGCCCCAGATCGATCGCCTGCGAAGGGCTCTCGATTCGCACTTCCCTGCCATCGACGAGAATGCGTCCGCGCGTCGGACGCTCGAGGCCGAACAGCGCCGACGCGACTTCCGAGCGTCCCGCGCCCATCAACCCCGCGAGCCCGACGATCTCACCCGCGCGCAGCGAGAACGAGATGTCCTCGAACTTGCCCGGAACGGTCAGTCCCTCCACGCGCAGCACTTCGGCGCCACCATGTGCGTCGGAGTGCCGCGGGAAATACTCGGCGATCGGACGCCCGATCATCATCTGCACGAGATCGCGCTCGGTGAGCCCCTCGATCGGCCGAGTGGCGACGTGGCGACCGTCGCGCAGCACGGTGACCGCATCGCAGAGCTGGAAGATCTCGGGCATGCGGTGGGAGACGTAGATGCACGTCACGCCGCGCGCGCGCAGCCGGCCGATCAGCTCGAACAGTCGCTCCGCCTCCACCTGACTGAGGCTGCTCGTCGGCTCGTCGAACACGATGATCTTCGCGCCGCCGCTCACCGCCGCGGCGATCTGCACCATTTGCCGCTGCCCGATCGCGAGCTCACCGAAGGGACGGCTGACGTCGAGCTCCGTGCCCGTGTCGGCGAGCATCGCGCGCGCGCGCTTCGCCATCTCGCCGCGCGCCACGATTCCGCGGCTCGAGGGCAGCTCCGATAGACAGAGATTCTCCGCGACCGACAGGTTGTCGCAGAACGCGAGCTCCTGATGCACCATCCCCACGCCCGCCGCCAACGCATCGCGCGGCCCTTCGAAGTGCGCCTCCTTGCCGTCTACGAACAGCCGGCCCCCGTCGGCCGCGTAGATCCCGGCGATGATCTTCCCGAGCGTGCTCTTCCCCGCCCCGTTCTCACCGCACAGCGCGTGGCAGGCGCCAGCGGCGATCTCGAACGAGACGTCGCTGAGCGCCTGCGCGCCAGGAAAGCGCTTGCTGACCTGATCGAATCGAACTGCCGCTTCCGTCACTTCTTCGCAGCGGGTGCAAGGGCGAGATACTTCGGATCGACGTCGGTGAAGCCCCAGTCCTTGAGCTGGCGTCCCCAGTCGCCGAGGTTCTCCTTCGAGACGCGGACCAGCTCCATCGGCATGATCGGGTTTGCCGGCGCCTTGTTGTCGTGGATCTTCTCGGCCAGCGTCGTCACGCCCGTGTGGCCCCACTCGTACACCGACTGCGCGAGGAGCACGGGCACGATGCCGCGATCGACGTAGACCATCTGCGAGGGCAGCGCGTCCACCGAGACGACCTTGATCTTCGCCGGGTTGATGTCGGTGAGCAGCGACTGCGTCCACAGCGGCCAGCCGCCGATGAACGCCCAGCCCGTGATCTCCGGGTACGCGTTGTTCACGCGCACGACTTCGGCCGAGGCGTCCTGCGGTGTCTCGATGTGGTTGAACACGCCGACGATCTTGATGCCCGGGTACTTGGCCGCTTCGGTCTTGGCGCCCTGCACGCGACGCTGAAGATTGGGAGCGTTCTGGTTCCCGGCGAGAATGGCGACGTTGCCTTTCCCGTTCAGCACCTTGGCCAGCTCGGCCATCGTCTGCTGTCCCGCCGTCGGATCATCGACGCCGTAGAAGGCGAACCGCTTGGACTGCGGCGCGTCGCTGTCGAACGTCATCACGGGCACGCCACGATCGACCGCGTCGTTGATCGCGCCGGTCACCTTCCCCGCGTCGGAGGCGGAGATGAGGATTCCGTCCACACCCTCGTTCACCGCCTGTCGCACGCGTTGCGCCTGCACCTCGCCGTCCTCTTTCGGCGGCGTGAGCCATTCCACCTGCACATCCACACCGTGCTTCGCCGACAGCTCCTTCGCCGCCGCCTCGGCGCCAGTCCGCGCGGCGAGGACCACCGGATTGTCGGAGCTCTTGGCGATCATGGCGATCTTGATCGACTTGCCCGCCCCGGCGTTCGCCGTCTTTGCGGTGTCGCCGGCCGTTGCGGCCTTGTTGTCCGAGGCGCCGCCGCTGCACGCGACCGCCACGGCGCACACGCCAGCGAGTACGACATTGCCCCACCCAGCTCGCCTTCCGATCATGTCCTGCTCCGTATGAATGAGGTTGTTACGCGGCGGACCGCGTGGCTTCCGCTGCCTGGCTGAGACGCCGCGCGGTCATGCGGGTGCTCCACTGATCGATGACGACGGCAATGATGATCGCGCAGCCGATCACGATCCACTCGTAGTTTTGATCGAAGTGCAGCGTGCGGATCGACTGCCGAATCAGCACGATCAGCAGCGCGCCCAACATCGCGCCCACGGCGCTTCCCTTCCCGCCGATCAGGCTCGCGCCACCCACCACCGCCGACGCGATCACGTACAGCTCATACCCCTGTGCATCGCCGGAGGATGCGGAGCCGTAGAAGCTCGCGCCGAGGAACGCGGCGATCCCCGCGGTGAGACCCGAGACGGCGTACACGCCGATCTGGATGCGCGGCAGCGCGAGTCCGGCGAACCGGCTCGCCTCGAGGTTGCCGCCGAATGCGAAGATGTGCCGGCCCATCACCGTGCGCGTGAGGTAGATGGCGCCGAGCGCGGTGATCGCGAGCATGGCGAGCATCGGCACCGGATAGAGTCCGCCGCCGAGCCCGAGCGACGCCTTGGCGAAGGCCGTGAGCGATGGCGGCACGAGGATGCTCTCCGCCTTGGAGATCACGAACGCGAGGCCGCGCAGAATCCACATCGTGCCAAGCGTGATGATGAACGGATGCACGCGGAGGACGACCACGAGAATGCCGTTGAGCAGTCCGCACGACAGCCCGACCCCGACGCAGACGAC
>DASYMZ010000127.1:0-29867 GCA_036008805.1 Gemmatimonadaceae bacterium | reverse complement strand
GCCGAGCATCGTGAAGTACGAATCCCAGTAGTACACCTCGCGGAACCGGCCGCCCGGCACGACGTACGCGCCCGGCAGCGGGATGAGCGACGAATGTGGATCCGGAACGTCCGCCGCACGCGAGAGCGCGGGCCACAGCGCGCGGATGTGCTCCTCCATCGTCTGCGTGGTATCGGAGCGCACCCCTTCTCCCGCGGGCCGAGGCGCGTCGAAGTTCTGCTGCACGAAGGCGCGCAGGTCGAAGCCCGCCGCGCCGCGCGCCGCGAGATACTTCGCCGCGATCTCCTCCGGCGCCGAGCGCGGCTTCGAGTCCACGAACGTCTTGGAATCCGGGAACACGCGCGCCATCTGCACGTCGTGGAACAGCAGTCCGAGATCGCGCGCCGGATCGTACAGGCTCGGCGTCACGCCGGCCGGCGAGAGCTGGCCCACGGACGCGGGTGCGGCCGGCGTGACGGCGGTGGTGCTGCATGCGGTCGGCAATGCCACGAGCGTCATGATTCGAAGGAGTCGCGCAGAGGTGCGAGTGAGTGAAGACGATCTCATGGCCGTCCGAGTAAGGAGTAGGTGTGTCCGGCGAGAGCCCGCAGCAGCAGCAGTCGGTCGTCATTGCGCG
Source organism: Gemmatimonadaceae bacterium (assembly GCA_036008805.1). GTDB lineage: Bacteria > Gemmatimonadota > Gemmatimonadetes > Gemmatimonadales > Gemmatimonadaceae > AG11. The sequence continues at coordinate 29,251 of DASYMZ010000127.1, read as the reverse complement.
CGACGGCGATCAGTGGTCCGCTCGCGGTGCGGAGGGTGCGCATCCGTCGCACCTGACCGTCGATTCGCACGCCGCTCCGCGTCATGTCCACGGCGCTGAAGCGTCCGTCGCCCGCGCCATGGAGCAGCAGCCCGTAGCTCGCGTCGTATCGGCCCTGGATCGGCGGCACGGCGAAGAAGTTTCCAGCGACGAGCAGGTCGGTGCGCCCGTCGCCATCGAAGTCGCCCGCGACGGCGGCGTTCACCGGGGCGATCTGCGCCTCGATCGGCAGCGGCGTCACGCTGAAGGCGCCATGTCCGTCGTTGAGCGCGATCGCGCTCGCGAAGGTGTGCGCCTCGAGCGTGCGCGCGGCGGCGATGTCCTCTCGGGAGAAGAGGTCGGCGACGGTGCTCGCGCCGAACGATGCGAAGGTGGGGAACTTGCTCGCGAGCGGTGGGATCGCGCGCGTGAGCTCGTCGCGACCGGCGACGGGATAGCTCACACCGTGCTTGAACGTCGTCAGGATCGGCTGCGATCCGCCGTCGTGCGCGAAGTCGCCGACATAGAGCCGCGCCGGTTCGTTCTTCGACGCCGAGAGATACGAGTTGAGACCGAGGTTGCCCAGCACGAGATCCGGCTTGCCGTCGCCATTCAGGTCCGCGACCGTCACGCTGTTCCACCATCCCTCGGTGCCGCGCAGTCCGGCCTGCGCGGTTCGCTCCACCAGCCGGCTGCCCTCGTGATGGAAGACGCGCACCGGCGTCCACTCACCCACGACGACGAGATCGAGCTGTCCGTCGCCGTCGTAGTCGGTCCATGCCGCCGACGTGATCATCCCCGCGTCGGCGAGCTCCGGTGCGACCGACGCGGTCACGTCGGTGAAGTGCCCCGTCCCGTCGTTGCGCAGCAGGTGGCTCCTGGGCGACACGCCGTACTTGCCCGGCACCGAGCGGCTGCCGAGGAAGAGATCGATGTGCCCGTCGCCGTCGAAGTCGCCGGCCGCGACGCAGCCGCCATTGTCGTACGACTCGGGGATCGCGTCCATCGCACGCGTGAAATGCCCCGTTCCATCGTTGAGGTACAGCCGGCCACGCATCGGCGCGGCCGGGATCGTGAAGCCGTTCCCGCCACTCACGACATAGAGATCCGGATGACCGTCCCCGTTCGCATCGAAGAAGACGGCATCGACGTCCTCCGAGGTGCTGTCCGCGGCGAACGCGGGTTGCGTGCTCGGCTGGAAGGAACCGTCCGCCTGCTGCAGCAGCAGGGTGCTGGTCTGCCACATCGCGCCGCCGACGAACAGGTCGTCGAGCCCGTCGTCATTCACGTCGGCCGACGCGAGGGCCGGTCCTTCCGTAGACAGAAGCCGTGGGATGAGCGGCTCGCGTTCGATCTCGCTGTACACGTTCTCGACGTGCTTCACGTTCACGCGCCGCTGGTCGGTCACGTCCTCGAAGACGGGCGGCGCTGACTCTCGCCTCGGCGTGTAGTGGCCTCGGGCGTCCGTCTGCGCGAGCGTGAGCGTGCCGTTGGCCTTGAGGCCCGTGAGCACCTGGAACCGCTGGTCGGGCCACACCACGGTCAGCGTGTCGACCACCACGGCGCGGCCGAGCCCCACGTGCAGCCGAGCGTCCACGGATGATTGGAACCCGCGAGTGGGCTGTTGCTCCAGGAGCTGCGTCGTGCCGCCGGCGCGGACGAACAGCTTGGCGCCGATGCCCTGCGAGTTCGCGCCGCTGCCACGCAGCACGACGGTGAGCGACGCGTTGCCATTGCGCTCGCGCGCTCGATTGCGGTAGATCGCCGCCGGCGCGTTGAGCGAGTTGACCACGAGGTCCAGCGCGCCGCTGTTGTTCAGGTCCACATACGCGGCGCCGTTGGAGAATCCCGGCGCGCCGAGCCCCCACGCCGCGGTCACGTCCGTGAAGCGCAGCCCTCCCGCGTTGCGAAAGGCGTGATTCGGCACGGGCACCTGCGGCATGCGCTTCAACAACGCCAGGTTGCGCGCCGTGATCGTGTCCGAGAGCGTCGCCTGCACCGCGGCCGTACCGACGTACGCCACGTAGTCCAGATCGTTCGGGCGACGGAAGATCCCGCTCGTCACGAAGAGATCCTTCCGCCCATCGTTGTCCAGATCGGCAATCAGCGGCGCCCAGCTCCAGTCGGTCGCCTGGACGCCGGCGAGGAAGCCGATCTCGCTGAACCGGCCGTCGCCCCTGTTGAGCTGCAGCGTGTTGCGCTCGTACTGCGGATGGTAGCCGGCCTGCAGCCGCCGGTTGAACAGCTCCATTCCCTCGGTGCTGGCCGACGACTTCAGAACGTCCTCGCGCTCGGGCAGCATGTCGGCGACGAACAGGTCGGGGCGCCCGTCGTCGTTCAGGTCCGCGGCATCGACACCCATCGAGAAGCGGCTCGTGTGACCGGTCGCACGGGTGATCGACTCGGTGAAGGTGCCGTTGCAGTTGTTCAGATAGAGGAAATCGTTCTCCTGGAAGTCGTTGCCGACGTAGACGTCGGGACAGCCATCGCCATTGACGTCGCTCACCACGAGCCCGAGCCCGAAGCCGTCGCTGCCTCCGTAGATCCCCGCCTGGGCGCTCACGTCCACGAAGCGGCCTCCATCATTTCGATAGAGTCGTCCTCCTCCGCGCGCGCTTCGCACGTCCCGCCTGGGCGCCCCGCTCCCGAGATCGGCGTGGGTGGAGTAGCTGAGGACGAACAGATCGAGGTCCCCGTCCCCGTCATAGTCGAAGAACGCGGCCTGCGTCGAATACCCCTGCTGGTCGATGCCGTACTCGTGCGCACGATCGGTGAAGGTGCCGTCCCCATTGTTGACGTAGAGGGCGTTGCGCCCCACTCGGGACAGGTAGCTGACGGTGCTGACGTAGATGTCCAGCCGGCCGTCGCCATTGACGTCGGCCATCGTCACCCCGGTCTTCCACCCGCCCGGACCGCCCACCCCCGCGCGCTCGGTGACATCCTCGAACCGGTAGCCGCCGCGGTTCAGGTACAGCCGGTTCCTGCCGAGGTTCGAGGTGAAGTAGAGATCGGGCAACCCGTCGCCATTCACGTCGCCCGCGGCCACGCCGCCGCCGTTGTAGTAGGAGAGAAAGTTCAGTATGTTGAGCGCCGAATCCTCCGGGACCGTGTTCTCGAACGAGACTCCGGTCAGCGATGGGGCGAGACGCTCGAACAGTGGTGGTGGATCGTCGGCGCGCCGGCACGCGACGCATGCCAGCACGGCGAGCAACAGGCAGTACGGCCGTCGGAGAGAGATGCTCATCCCGCTCGCCATCCGCGCGCGGTCGTTCTCCCTAGAGAGGAGCTCCACATGATGCTGCCCACTCGCCGCGCCGCTCGCGCGCTCGTTCCTCCCTCGCTGCGCACTCGCGGCCCCCGCTCGGCGCTCGTCGTGCTCGCGCTCGCGGGTGCGTGCGCCTCGTCCGGGCCGAAGAAGGAGGAGACAGTCGCGCCGGCACCGGGCGCCAGGACCGCCGCCACGGGAGCCGACGTCACCCAGACTCCCAACGAGCCGATCGAGAAATATCTCGCCTCGCGCTCGGCCGGCGTCACCATCGGTCGCTCCGCGGAAGGCAATCTCACCGTTCGCATCCGCGGCGGAACGTCATCGACGTACGGGAACAACGCGCCGCTGTACATCGTCGATGGGGTTCCGTTCGCGCCGAGCAGCGACGGCGGTCTGTCCGGCATCAACCCGTACGACATCCAGTCGATCAAGGTGTTGAAGGACGCGACCGACATCACGATGTACGGCGTCCGCGGCGCGAACGGCGTCATCGTGATCAAGACGAAAGCCGGACGTCAGTGAGTCGCATGTCTCGCTGAGGCGAGCTGACGGCCTTTCCCCGTCGCTCGGAAGAGCAGCGGACGGTCGTTGTTGCGACTCACGATGTACAGATCGCCCGTGCCGGTGCGCAGCCGCTGAATGTCGCGCGACTGCCCCGGCACGAAGAACCCGCTCTCCGGGGCGCGCACCGGCGTGAACGCGCCCTTTCCGTCACCGCGCAGCAGCAGGCCGTAGCTCGCCGCCATGCGCCCGATCTCCGGGCGGAAGCCGTCGAAGTTTCCGGCCAGCAGCAGATCGGTGTGGCCGTCGCGATCCACGTCCGTCGCCAGCATGCCGTACACCGGCGCGAGCTGCGCTTCGTCGGGCAGCGGCACCAGCGTGAAGCGGCCGCCTCCATCGTTGCGCACCAGCGTCGTGGAGAAGGTGTACGCCCGCTTCACGAGCGCGCCACGCAGCTCGTCCGGAGTGAAGACCTGCTCCACCGTCTTCCCCGCATACGACTTGAAGGTGGGAAAGCGCTCCCGCAGCATCGGCAGCGCGCGCAGCAGATCGTCGCGCAGCGGAAGTGGATAGCTCGCCCCGCCGTTGAAGGTCGAGATGATCTGCTCGAACGACCCGTTGTTGTCGAAGTCCTTCACGTACATCGTGACGGGCTCGCTCGCCGACGCGTGCAGCCGTCCGTTCTCGCCGAGGTTGCCGACGATGAAGTCGGTGCGGCCCTGGCCGGTGAAGTCGCCGGCGATGATGCGGTTCCACCACCCGCCGCTCTGCTCCAGGCCGGGGACGACCATCTTCGTGAGCCGTCCGCCTCCGCTGTTGCGAAAGACCGTGATCGGCATCCACTCGCCGACGACCACCAGGTCGAGCCGGCCGTCGCCGTCCACGTCGCGCCACACGGCGTCCGTCACCATCCCCACGTGCTCGAGCTCGGGGGCGAGCTTCGCCGTCACGTTCGTGAAGTGCCCCTTGCCGTCGTTCTTCAACAGCATGCTCTGCGGCGCGGAGCCATAGTGCCACGGCTCCACTCGGCCCCCGACGAACAGGTCGATGGCGCCGTCGCCGTCGTAGTCGGCCGCGACCGCGCGCGAGCCGCTGGAGGACTCGGCGGGCAGCGCGTTCAGGGCTCTGCGCAGATGACCGCGCCCGTCGTTCAGGTACAGGCGGTCCTGCAGGGCGGATGCACCGGCCGAGTACTCGCTTCCGCCGCTCACCACATACAGATCCGGCTTGCCATCTCCGTTCGCATCGAAGAAGACCGCGCCGACGTCCTCCGAGATCGCGTCGGCCGCGAACACCGCGGTGTCGGTGGCCGTGAAGCCGCCGCCGGCGCGCTGGACGAACAGTCGTCCGGCCTGTTCCTTCGCGCCGCCGATGTAGAAGTCGTCCAGGCCGTCGCCGTTCACGTCCGCCACGGCGACGGTCGGCCCCTCGGTCGAGAGCAGCTTCGGGATCAGCGTCTCGCGGTCGAAGTCGACGAAGTCATTCTCGTGATGGACGAAGGCGAGGGCCGTCGTTCCCGTGACGTCGGCGAGGGGAGTCTGACGCGCAGGCGGAGCGGAGGTGGGGGCGGCGCGCGCCGAGTCCTGGCTCACCGTCACCAGCCGGTCCGCCGCGACCGTGCGCAACGCGCTCACCCGTCCGTCTGGCCAGCGCACGTGCAGCGAGTCCACCGTGCCGTGCGCGCCCAGGCCGAAGTCGAGCACGTAGTCCACGCTCGACTGGAAGCCGCGCACGGGCGCCTCCTCCTGCATCGAGAGCGCGTCGCCCGCGAACACCGTGACGCGTGCCCCCACACCGAACCGGTTCTTCCCCGTGCCCACGAGCCGCACCCGGAGATAGTGATTTCCTGGGTGCAGCGTTCGCGCGTTGTTGCGGTAGACGAACGCGTCCGCGTCGACATTGTTCACCACCAGGTCGAGCGCGCCGTCGCCATCGAGATCGCCGTACGCGGCCCCGCTCGAGAAGCTCGGAGCGTCGAGCCCCCAGCTCCTGGCCGCGTTCTCGAAGTGAGGGCCGCGGAGATTGTGGAAGGCGTAGTTCGAGATCGGCGTCGACGACATCGCGCCGAGCAGCTTGGTGAAGTCGGCGCGTGACTTTCCGTTGTTGGTCACGTCGCGCATCGTCTGCTCGCTGCCGAGATAGGCGACGAAGTCCTGGGACGTGACGTCCTTCGCGACGCCGTTCGTCACGAAGATGTCCTTCCACCCGTCGTTGTCGAAGTCGGCGATCAGCGCGCTCCAGCTCCAGTCCGTGCGCGACACGCCGGCGAGCTGGCCGATGTCGCTGAACGTGCCGTCGCGGTTGTTCCGCTGCAGCATGTTGCGCATGGCCTGATGGTGGAAGCCGTTGCGCACCTTCGTCTGGTACAGGTTCCAGTCTTCGAACTGCGTCGTCGTCTTCAGCCGGATCTCACTCTCGGGCAGCATGTCGGTGGTGTAGACGTCCGGCCACCCGTCGTTGTCCAGGTCGGCGACGTCGAGCCCCATCGAGTAGTAGCTGATCACCGGCATCTGCCGGTCGATCGCCTCCGAGAAGGTGCCGTCGCCCTTGTTGACGTAGAGGTAGTCGCGCTCGAAGAAGTCGTTCGAGACGTAGATGTCCGGCCGGCCGTCGCCATTCACGTCCGCGACGACCACGCCGAGCCCGAACGCCATCTCCGGGCTCCTGATGCCCGCCGCGACCGACACGTCGGTGAAGTGGTCGCCGTCGTTCCGATAGAGCTTGGCGCCTCCGTAGGTGCTCCGCTCCTCGCGGGTGTTTCGCAGCCCGAAGCTGTTGGCCGGCCGCGGCGAGTTGTTGAGGACGTAGAGGTCCAGGTCACCGTCGCCGTCGTAGTCGAGGAAGGCGGCCTGGGTGGTGTAGCCCTCGTCCGCGACGCCGTACCGCCGCGCCATCTCCTTGAATCGCGGCACGCCCGCGCCGTCGACGCCCTGGTTGATCCAGAGCTCGTTTCTCCGTGTCTCCGGATCTCCCTGCCCCGCCTTGCTGACGTAGACGTCGAGCCGGCCATCGCCGTCGACGTCGGCGAGCGCGACGCCGGTGGTCCACGAACCCGGCGCGCTCGAGATCCCTGACGCGGCGGTGACGTCGCGAAAGACGAACTTCCCCTGATTGAGGTAGAGGCTCGGACCCGCGGCGTTGGCCGTCAGCACGATCTCGGGCAGGCCGTCGCCCGTGAGGTCGCCGATCGCGGCGCCGCCGCCGTTCAGGTAGTTGCGATAGGTGAAGACGTTGAACTGCGTCGTCGTCTCCAGCCGGTTCGCGAAGCGCACACCGGTCGCGCTCGACGGGAGCGAGGAGAAGAGCTGGGCTCCGACCGGAGGAAGCTGCGTCGCCTGCACGACGGAGGTGCCCTCGGAGCTGCGCGTGCACGCGACGAGCGTTGCGCCGACGCAGAGCGCGAGCAGCCGCCGCGAACGGCGGTGATGACGTGGTGGCGGAAGCAGCATGCAGCGAGGCGGGGACGACGGGGAGGAGCGACGACGATTCACGACGCGATCGAGAATATCGAGCGTACGCGGCGAGTGCGAGGCCCACAGAGCACCATAGCCTGCCCTCGCAAGGGCAGGCTATGGTGGTCGACCGATGGAACCGTGCGCTGGCTCAGTAGCCGGGATTCTGCGTCAGCAGCGGGTTGGTCGCGATCTGCGTCGACGGGATCGGGAAGAGGATCTTGTACGCCTCGTCGGCGGTCTTGAAGCGGCGCGCGGCGGTGAAGGTGCCGGCGCGGATCATGTCCGACCGGCGCTTCCCTTCTCCGGTGAGCTCGTTCCACCGCTCGAGGAAGATCGCCGCCCGTGCATCCGACTGCGACAGGCCGGTGTTCAGCGGCTTCGGCGGCGAGAACTGCCGCTCGCGAATCCGATTCACCTCGGTGAGCCCCGCCGAGGTCTGTCCCAGCTCGTTGAGCGCTTCGCCCTTGATCAGGTACATCTCCGCGAGGCGGAAGAAGGGGAAGTTGTTCGGCTGCGAGCTGCCGTCGGGCACGGTGGGCTTCGGCACGAACTTGTTGTACCGCGGGCCTTCGTTCTCGGCCGCCGCCTTCTCGTTTCCGATGTCCACCGTGAACAGCAGCGGGTTGCCCGCGCGGTCCTTCACCGGCAGTCCCGTGTCGAAGCTGTACTGCTGGCCGGTGAGGAACATCTGCCGGCGCTTGTCGGCCGGGTCGAACGCGTTGTACGTCTCGGCCACGGCCGCGAAGCCGTTCCACGGGCCGCCCTGCACGGTGAGCTGATTGTAGTGCAGCGTGCGCATCGGGAAGTTCATGCCGAGACCCGGCGCGGCATCCGTGTTCGCGATGACGAAGATGTTCTCCTTCGAATCGTGATTGTCGGGAGTGAAGTTCTTCCGCCAATCCGGCTCGAGGGTGTACTGCCCGGAGTTGATCACGCGGTCCGCCGCGGTGATCGCATCCTGCCAGCGCGCCGTCCCCTTGGTGAGCCCAGCGGCCGTGACGGTTCCCGTGTACACCTGCGCGTTCAGATAGAGGCTCGCGAGGATCGCGTCAGCCGCGCCGCGAGTCACCCGCCCAGCCTGGTCGGCCGGCCGCGAGGCCGGAAGCACCGTACGCGTCGCGTTGAGCTCGGACTCGATGAAGCGGAACAGCGAGTCGCGGCTCACCCGCGGCGCCGCTTCCACCTTGGTGCTCGTGACGAGCGGCACGCCGCCGAACAGATCCATCAGGATGTAGTAGTACCACGCACGCAGCGTCCGCAGCTCGGCGAGCGTCGCCGGCGCCGTCGGACCGCCGGCCTTGGTGATCACGTCGATCATCAGGTTCGCCCGAGCGACGCCGCTGAACATGTTGTTCCACGTGCCGTTCATGTCCTGGAGCGTCGAGCCGCTGCCCGACGTCCAGGTGTGCTTGAAGATCTCGAGCCAGCGGCCGTTGTCGTACCAGTCCGACCCGCGGGTCGGGACGATGATCTCGTCGGTGCTGATCTCGGCGATGTTGTACCGGTCGTCCATCGTGCTGCGCAGGTTGGCGTACACCGACGCCACGCCCGCCAGCACTTCGGCATCCGTGTGGAACGCGTTGGTCGGCGTCAACGCGTCGGGTGGCACCTCGGTGAGGTTCGTGCACCCGCTGAAGATGATCGGGGCCGGCCCACACAGCAGCAGCACGCTGGCGGCCATTCGTCCGATCTTGGAGTAGAAGGTCCTCATATGCCTCATTGCTTGGAATGGTGGCGGTAAGAGCGCTTCGCTGAGTGGCCTAGAATCCGACGTGCGCGCCGACGGTGAACGTGCGGGCCCGCGGATAGGTCAGGTAGTCGATGCCGCGCGTCGCGATGCCTGCGTCGGTGAACACCTCGGGATCGTAGCCCGAGTACGGGGTGAAGAGCAGCAGGTTGTCGCCCGAGAGATACACGCGCGTGCTGCGTCCTCCGCCGAGCGCGCCCGGGAGCGCGAAGGTGTACCCGATCGTCGCGTTCTGCAGACGGATGAAGCGGCCGTTCTCCAGCCACCGCGAGGAGTAGATCGCCGGCTCGTCGATGCCGGTCGGATCGTCGAGCGCTGCCGCCAGGAAGTTGCGCGACGACTTGGCGTTCGACTTGGTCGAGTAGACCAGCGCGGTGTTGTTGAACACCGTGCGGCCGAACTCACCGCGCCACAGCCAGCTCGCGTCGAACTTGCCCGCCGACGCGTTGCTGCGGAGACCGAGGCTGAACTTCGGGTTGGCGTTGCCGATGATCATCTCGTCGTCGCCCGAGGGCGCCGTCGTCTCGCCGTTCGTGCAGCCGGTGCGTGCCTTCAGGCACTGGAACACCTGCTGGCCCTTGTCGTCGACGCGAAGGAACTTCGGTCCCCAGAAGGTGCCGAGCGGCTGGCCGGGAATGAGGCGCTGCGCGAACCGGCCCGACTGCCCCTGACCGAACACGCTCCCCGTGATGATGAACGGGGCGTCGCCAAGGTTCACGATCGAGTTGCGCTCCACCGAGAGCACGAGGCCGGACGTCAGCGACCGATCGCCATTCTCGATGAGACGACCGTCGAGCGTCATCTCGAATCCGCGATTGCGCACGGAGCCGATGTTCTGCAGCTGCGTCGAGACCACCGCCGGCTGCGGCACCGGCACGGTGAGCAGCAGGTCCTTCGTGGTCTTCTGGTAGACGTCGATCACGCCGCTGATGCGATCGTTCTTGATGCCCCAGTCGAGTCCGACGTTCGTCTGCTCGGAGGTCTCCCACTTGAGGTCGGGGTTCTCCACCTGCGCCGCCGACAGTCCCGTCGTGATCGTCGAGCCGAAGGGATAGCGCGCGCCGGCATCCGTGCGAAGCAGGAGCTGCGTGCCGTACGGCTGCACCGCCTGGTTGCCCTGGCGTCCCCATCCCGCGCGCAGCGCGAGGGTGGAGAAGCGGCTCCCCTGCATGAAGCCTTCCTGATTGATGCGCCACGAGCCGGAGAGGGCCGGGAAGACCGACCACTTGTGACCCTCGGCCAGACGCGACGAGCCGTCGCGGCGCACGACGCCGGTGAGGTAGTACTTGCTCTTGAAGCCGTAGTTGGCGCGCCCGAAGAACGAGACGAGGCGGCTGGTCTGCAGGTACGACGTCGGCGTGGGGGAGCCCGCCTGCGTTCCGGCGCCGAGGTTGTTGAACTGGAACGCGTCGGTGATGAAGCCCTGCATCACGGCCTGGAAGCCGTCGTTCTCGAACCGGCTGAACTCGTAGCCGCCCAGCACCTCGAGCTCGTGACTCGCGCCGAGGCTCGGCGTCGCCGTGAGGAGCTGCTGGAAGTTGATGTTCTGCAGGCTGCGCTCGGACTGGCTCGCGATCCCGTTGAGCGCGGCGCCGAGCGGGTTGGAGCGCGGCACGTAGGTCTGCCGCACGGAGCTCGTGTAGTCGGTGCCGACCGTCGTCGTCGACATCAGCATCGGAAGGAGCTGCACCGTGCCCGTCAGGTTGCCGAGGACGCGGTTCTCCGGCGACCGGTCGACGATCTGGTTGGCCAGGGCGACCGGGTTGCGCACCGACTGCGCGCCGGCGCCCATCTCGTAGTAGACCTGCTGGTTGGTCGCGCTGTCGAGTCTGAAGATCGGCAGCGTGGGATTGTAGATCGCCATGTTCGTGAACACGCCGCCGGTGAAGCCGCCGCCGTTCTCCATGGCGAGGTAGACGTTGTTCACGCGCGACGCCGTCAGGTTCAGATCGATGTTGACCTTGCCGTCGAGCGCGGTCGTCTTGCCGTTGACGCGGCCCTGATAGCGCTTCAGGCCGTTGCCGATCACGACGCCCTGCTGATCGAAGTAGTTCAGCGAGGCGCGGTAGGTCGTCTGCTGGGAGCCGCCGGAGAACGCGACGTTGTGGCTGGAGGTCACGCCGGTGTGCATCAGCGCGTCCTCCCAGTTCGTGTTCGCCGTGCCGTTCAGCGCCTGCTGGCTCGCGGGCAGCTTGCCCTTCGACACCTGATCGTTGACGAACGCGCGATACTGATCGCCCGTGAGGAAGTCGAGCGACCTGGCTTCCTTCGCCGCGGCGACGTAGGTGTCGTACTCGACGCCGGAGGCGTTCGGGCGACCGTGCTTCGTGGTGATCAGCACGACGCCGTTGGCGCCGCGGCTGCCGTAGATGGCCGTCGCCGACGCGTCCTTCAGCACCGTGATGGACTCGATGTCGTTCGGGTTGATCGAGTTCAGCGGATTGCGCGCCAGTGCCTTGTTGACGCCTTCGATCCGCGCGTCGGCCACGGTGGTTTCGTTCTGCAGCGGCACGCCGTCGACGACGTAGAGCGGATCGTTGCTCGCCTGGATCGAGGTGCCGCCGCGCACGCGCATCTGCACGCCGCCGCCCGGCTCACCGTTGTTCGCCGTGATCGAGACGCCGGCGACGCGGCCCTGCACGAGCTGGGTCGGGTTCGAGACCACGCCGACGTTGGCCTGCGTGGCGTCGACGGTGGAGACGGAGCCGGTGATCGCCTCGCGACGCTGGCTGCCGTATCCCGTGACGACGACGTCGCTCAGCACCGCGGCGCGCGCGGAGAGCGCGAAGTCCGCGGTCACCGTCTGTCCAGCGAGGACGGTCACGGGTTGCGACGCCGCCGCGAACCCGATGCGCGTGGCGCGCAGCTGGACCGTGCCGGGCTGCACCCCGCGAATGATGTAGCTGCCGTCGTTCTGCGTGAGCACGCCGTTCGGCGTGCCGGCGATCCGGATGCTGACGGCCGAGAGCGGCTGCTTCGATGCCGAATCGACGACGTGACCGGAGATGTTTCCGGTCCCGGTTTGTGCGGCGAGCGGCGCCGCGAGAAGAAAGCCGCCAAGGATTGCGGCCAACGCACTTCGGCTGACTGCCATTCGACTGCCTCCACGTGGACGAGAGATCGCGCTCGCGGTGCTCGATGTCCGCGAGAGTCCTCCGCCGGGATGTTGGGAAGTGCCCGGACGAGTCGAGGACGGTGACGGTGCGACCATGAAACCGGACGTTCTGAAACCGGACGTGCTGAGTTGCGCCGAAGCGAAGTCAGCGTCCTTTCCGCAGCGGCGCGGCTTTGCAACCTTTCGTGCAATAATGCTGTCGCGATTGTAACGCGTTCCCACAAAAGCGCAAATCGGAACGGTCTGGCGGTGGCCGCCGTAATCGCTTCGTCCCGTATACGAGGGGGTCGGACCCGAAATTCCCGCTCTATGAGCGTTGTGGACCTGGCGTGAGTGCGGTCCGTCACGCTCGAATATCTGTTCATAAGTGCAATTTTGTTCAGCTTTTCGTCCATTTACAGGACGAATTGAGTGCATATATTGCGCAACCGATTGCGCAAATAGTGCGAGCTCACCCTTTCCCTCGGATGGCCATGGCTGGAAAGCGTGTCACTCTGAAGGACATCGCCGCGCAGCTGGGCCTGTCGATGACGACGGTGTCCCGCTCGCTCGCCGACCATCCCGACATCAGCGCCGAGACGAAGGAACGCGTGCGCGAAGTCGCGCAGGCCATGAGCTACATCCCGAACTACCGCGCCCGATATCTCCGCGCGAAGCACTCGCGGCTCATCGCCCTCATCGTCCCCGAGATGAACATGTTCTTCATCCCGTCGATGATCGCCGGCATCAATCGCGTCGTGCAGGCGAACGACTACTCCCTGATCGTCTTCCAGTCCGACAACTCCATCGTGCAGGAGCGCCGGCTCGTGGAGTACTGCACGCATCTCTCGGCGGACGGCGTGCTGCTCGTCCTCTCGTCCGAGACGGCCGACCTGCAGCACCTCGACGTCCTGCACGAAGTCGGCATCCCGGTCATCCTCCTCGACAAGACCATCGATACGGCGAAGTACACCACCGTCACGATCAACGATGAGGAGGCCGGGCGCGAGGCGGCCGAGTATCTGATGGATCGCGGGCACACCAGCGTGGTCGGCGTGTTCGGCGATCAACGCCAGCGCATCAGCGCCATGCGCCTCAAAGGATTCCGTCGCGCGCACGCGGAGCGCGCGCTGCCGCTCGCCGACACCCAGATTCTTCGCGTGACGTTGATGAGCGAGCTCGAGGAGCAGCTCAGCCGCGCCTTCGCGGCGCACCCGGATCTCTCCGCCATCTTCGCGATGACCGACGAGCTGCTCGTGCACACGCACTATCTCCTCGCGCGCCGAGGCACGCGCGTCCCCGAGGACGTGTCGCTCATCTCGATCAGCGACGGTCAGGCACCCACTTTCCTCTATCCGAACGTCACGCATCTCCGGCACTCCGGTATGGAAGTCGGCGAGCGCACGGCGCACATCCTCATCGGCATGATCGAGCACAACTCCGACGCAATGATGGACGTTCGCATTCGAACCACCCTGGTGGAGCTCGGATCGGTGGCCACGCGCACCGAGCAGGCCAAGTCACGCACGTCGCGCCAGCCGGTCCGCGACGCGCGATGAGCCTCGCCGCCCTCGCGCTCCTCGCGCAGCTCGCCGCGCCCATGCGTGCCACGCTTCCCGTGCTCGCCTTCCCCGAGCGCGGACTCGACGACAGCGCCGCGTACCAGGGGTATCAGACCCGACTGTATCGCGACGCCGCCGACAACACGGTGCAGCTCTACCTCGACGCGCGCGCTCAGCGCGTCGTGACGCTCCTGGCCGACGCGGAAGACGAGAGCGTGGGGTTCACCGCGCGCGCCGGCGGCCGCGCCGCCGCGCTGCGATGGGGCGCGCCCGGCGCGCGCGTGTCTCGCGCCGGCCGCACGCGAGTCTTCGACTACGATCTCATCGCCGACGACCGGCGCATCGACGTCGGATGGTTCCTCCTCGGCTCGATGCGTGTCGAGCGCGACCTGCAGTACGCCGAGCGCCAGCGCACGGCGTTCTCCGAGGCACCGTTCGCGCTGCCGGAGATCGACCGCCTGATGGCCGCGCTGGCGAAGCTCGATCCTGCCGAGCGAGCCAGACACCTCGCCCTGCTCCATGCGGGCAGCCAGGAGGAGCTCGCCGGCCGCGCGCGATGGACGATCAGCGAGCTCGCCGACGGTCCGGTGCGCGGAGTGCGGGTGTCGCAGCCCGCGCTCGATGGGCTCGACACGATGACGCTGGAGCTCCGCATCGATCCCCGCCGCGTGGTGCTGGAGCGCTCGCGCGACTCGGTCACGCTCCGAGCGCGCGATGACGGCACGACGATTCCCTTCACCGTTCGCGTCGTGACCAGCGGACGCACGCTCACCCCGCTCGCGCGGCGGGAGATCTTCACCGCGCCATTCCTCCAGTACGTCGCGTCCGTGCGCGCGGCTGGAGAGAAGTCGGCGCCATCGGGCGCATCGAGCGTACGAGCCCGACGGCTGGAGCGACAGGTGCGTGGCCTCGAGCTGTTGGCGTCGCGCGAGAAGCTGATGGCGGGCCTCCCGACCTACGCGACCTACTTCGGTCGCGACATGCTGATGACCGGACTGATGATGCGTGCCGTGTGGCGCCCGGAGATGTCCGAGTTCATCATCGCGAGCGCGCTGCGCAAGCTCTCGCCCGAGGGGCGGGTGAGCCACGAGGAAGCGCTCGGCGGACAGGCGGTGCGCGAGGCGGCGGCGGAGTACGCGTCGCTGGTGGAGCAGTCGGCGGCGGAGGGAACGTCGAAGCGCACGGCCGACAGTCTGCTCGCACGCGCGGCCACGGTGCTGCGCGAGCTGCGCCGCGTGCGCGAGAACTATCACATGATCGACGCCGAGTTCCAGCTTCCGATCGTGGTGTCTCGGTGGCTTCGGGACTCCGGAGTGACCGCCGCACGGAAGCGCGCGTTTCTCCTCGACTCCACGGATGGACGCGAGCCTCGTGTCACGCGACTGCTCCGCGAGCTCTCGCTCGTCGCGCGGGCGACGGCCCCGTACGCGACTGATCCGCGAGCGTCGAATCTCATCTCGTTCGCGCCTCGCGATTCGGGCCGGTGGGCGTCGCAGAGCTGGCGCGACAGCAACGTGGGATACGCGGGCGGGCGCTACGCCATGGACGTCAACGCGATCTGGGCGCCGCACGCGCTGGAGTCGATGGACCGCATCCTGGCCGCGCTGCGCACACTCGGGATCTCGACCGCGCTGGCGACCGCCGACTCCACGTTGGTGCGTTACACCGAGGACCCGTCGGCGATGCGGCGCGCGATCGACCGGTGGGACGCCGCGAGCAGCCACTTCGTGGTGCGTCTCGCACCGGACGACGTGCGCGCGCGGGTGAGCGCCCGCCTCGCGCAGATGCCCGAGAACGAACGGGCGCACTGGCGCGACGTCGTCACCCGCACCCAGGCCGACCGCGACTCACTCGTCTTCCTTGCCCTCTCGCTCGATGGGAGCGGACGCCCCATCGCGGTGGCGAACAGCGACGTCGCCACCCGGCTCTTCCTCGGTGACGACGAGCGCTCGTCGAGCAGGCCGGACGCCAGCTCCCGTGCCGCGGTGCTGCGCGACGTGCGGCTGTTCGTGCGCCGCTATCCAGTCGGGCTTCTCGTGGACAGCGTGGGCCCGGTCGTAGCGAGCGACGCCTTCGCCCCGCCGTCGGTGTGGCGCGACTTCGAGCGGGACCGGTACCACGGCCCGCGCGCGGTGTGGGGCCGCGAGAACAACCTCTTTCTGCTCGGTGTGATGTCTCGCCTCGCCGACGCATCCACCCCGTCGTCGCGCGATTCGTCGTACCGCCGCGAGCTCACCCGCGCGGTCGACCAGGTGCGAGGCGCGGTGGAAGCGTCCGGATTCCACAGCGAGCTATGGAGCTACGAGCTGCGAGACGGCCGCGTCGTACCAGTGCGCTACGGCTCGGGCTCCGACGTGCAGCTCTGGAGCACCACCGACCTGGTGGAGGGTTATCTGCGCGCGCGGCTTGGAATGGCTGAACGGCGGTGAGCCGGTGAGCTGAACGGCTCTCGCCACGACCGGCGTGGACGCCGATCGATCCAACTCACCGCGCTCCGCGCACCAGCACCCGGTATCCGTGTGCGGGAATCTCCACCGTCCCCTCGGTGTCGAGGCGAACGGCGCGGCCTGAGAACCAGTCCGTGAACTGGCCGAACGCCGCGAAGTGCTCATACGTCGCGGACACGGGCGCATCGCCGAAGTTGAGGGCGGTGAGCACCGTGTTCGTGCCCTTGGTGCGAGTGAACACGTAGACGCGATCCCCGCCGTTGGTTTGAATGCGCGTCTGCGTGCCACCCAGGGATCCGTTGGCGAGAGCCGGCTCGCGATGCTTGAGCTCGAAGATCCGGTGATAGAACGGCGCGAGCGACGGCCCCTTCCAGTCGACGGTGTCCTTCTCGAAGAAGCGGAGACGCTTCTTCAGGCTCACCTCCTGTCCCGTGTACAGCAGCGGCATGCCGTTGCGCGCCGTGGCGGCGAGCACGTAGGCCGGCAGATGGTTGGCGCCCATCCGCTCGAACTCGCTGCCGTTCCAGCTGTTCTCGTCGTGATTGCTCGTGAAGTACATGCGGTAGGTCGAGCGGCCGAACAGGCTGTCGTCCTTCGCGAAGTACTGATCGAGCGCCGACGTCGGACGCTTCCCCTGCGCGATGTCGTTCATGAGGTGATGCAGCTCCCATCCGTACGACATGTCGAACGCCGCGTCGAGCTTCGGGTCCTCCGCCTCGGCGAGCATGAACAGATCGGGGCGGGATGCGCGCAGCGCCGGCCGCGCCTGCAGCCAGAAGTCGAGCGGGACGCCCCCGGCCACGTCGCAACGGAATCCGTCGATGCCGGTGTTGTCGAGCCACCACCGCATCGCGCCGATCATCGCCTGCCGCAGCGCGGGGTTGTCGTAGTTCAGCTCCGCGACGTCGGTCCAGTCGGTGTCGTGCCCCTCGTTGTCACGCGCGTTGACGATCGTGCCGTCTGCGCGGGTGACGTAGTAGTCCTTGTGCTGGGTGATCCACGGATGATCGAACGCGGTGTGATTCGGCACCCAGTCGAGAAGCACCTTGATGCCGCGCGCGTGCGCCACGCGTACCAGCGACTTGAAGTCCGCGATCGTGCCGAGCTCGGGATTCACCGCCGTGTAGTCGGCGATGGAGTAGTAGCTCCCGAGCGGACCTTTCCGATTCTTCTTGCCGATCGGCTGCACCGGCATGATCCAGATGAGATCGACGCCGAGCGCGGCGAGGCGCGGCACGTGGCGCTCGAGCGCCGCGAGCGTTCCCTCCGGAGTGAACTGTCGGACGTTCACCTCGTAGATCACCGAGTGGCGCGACCAAGCGGGATGCACGACCGTGTCCGACACGGACCCGACCGACACCGTGAGAGGCGCGGAGGCCTGGCCGTTCGCCGCAGACGGGACGACTCCGAGCGCCAGAGCGGCGAGCACAGCGAGCGTGACTCTCATGTGGTCGCGATCAGGCGTGAGGGGCCCACGCCGTCTCTCCCGGCGTGTACGGCGTGCACGGATCGAATCGGCCAGGCGTCTCGATGTAGCGCATCGCCTTCGTGTAGCCGATCTCCGACGTGAAGTAGCCGAGCAGCGCGAGCTCCTTCATCATGCGGAAGTAGTGCGGGTGCTCGCTCGGCGTGATCGTGGAATCCGCGGTCACCGCCGCGGCGCCGCTACCCGCCTGATTGCCCGGCGCCTTCTCCTGGCGCTGGTCGGGCAGATACTTCTCCGGCTCCGCGGGCTTGCGCGCCTCGGAGTCCACCGCCGCGGCAACGGGCGGCAGCCCCTGACGTCGGCGAGCGGCCGCCTCACGCGCATCCATGAGCGTCTTCTGCTCCTTGTCCAGCTGCGTGAGCAGCGCCAGTCGCTGCTGCGGCGTCGACGCCATGAACGACGCGTTGTTCGCCTTCCTGCTCGCGTCGTCGAGCTGCTTCATCCCATCGCGGAAGATGCGCTGCTCGTCCGGGTGATAGCTGTCGGTCACCATGAGCGCCATGAACGCGCCGGTCTTCGCCGCCTTCGCGCCGGGCGTCTTCGTCTCGGGAAGGATCGTCTCGGCGATCTCGTCGAGGTACGCGATGTCCTCGGCCGAGAATTGGCCGGGCGACGCAGCGCGCTGTGCGGGCGGTGGAGCCTGCTCGCACGCCGTGATCAGGTTCGTCCCGCCCACGAAGGCGACGCCGCCCAGCATGAAGCTCACCCGGCGGATGGCCTCGCGCCGGTTCAGCAGATGATCGTCGTGCGTATCGGAAGACATGAATGAATGCTCGGGTCAGAGAGTGCGGCGATTGAGCTCGTTCACGGCGAAGTCGGCGGCGCGCGCGGTGAGCGCCATGTACGTGAGCGACGGGTTCTGGCACGCCGTCGACGTCATGCACGAGCCATCGGTGACGAAGACGTTCGGCGCATCCCACACCTGATTGTGTGCGTTGACGACCGAGGTCTTCGGGTCGCGGCCCATTCGCGCCGTCCCCATCTCGTGAATTCCCATCCCGGGGAAGTACTGGTTGTCGTACGTCTTCACGTTCTTCACGCCGGCCTGCTCGAGCATCTCGGCCATGTCGGCGATCATGTCGTTCCGCATCAGCCGCTCGTTCTCGCCCGTCGCACAATCGATCTTGAGCACGGGCAGCCCCCACTTGTCCTTCTTGGTCTCGTCGAGGGAGATCTGGTTGGCGTGGTTCGGCAGCATCTCGCCGAACGCCGTCGCGCCGACCGACCACTGTCCCGGCAGCGCCATCGCGTCCTTGAAATCTCCGCCGACGCCCAGCTCGTTCACGGCGCGAGACCAGCCGTCTCGATCGGCGCTGCCCTGATAGCCGAAGCCGCGGAGGTAGTCGCGCTTGTCGCCGAACAGGTTGCGGTAGCGCGGGATATAGAAGCCGGTGGGGCGGCGCCCGTAGTAGTACTTGTCGTCCATCCCCTCGATGGATCCCTCGGCGCCGCAACGAAAGTGATGGTCCATCAGGTTGTGCCCGAGCTCGCCGGAGCTGCTGCCGAGGCCACCCGGCCACACGTCGGTCGCCGACCGCATGAGCAGCCACGCCGTGTTCAGCGTCGACGCGCAGAGGAACACGACCTTCGCCGTGTAGTCGGTGCTCTTCTCGGTCACCGCGTCCAACACGCGCACGCCGGTCGCGCGCTTGCGGTCCTTGTCGTACAGCACTTCGCTGACGATCGACCAGGGCTTGAGCGTGAGCTTCCCCGTCTTCGCGGCGGCGGGCAGCGTGGACGACTGGGTGCTGAAGTACGCGCCGAACGGACAGCCGAGCCAACACGCGTTGCGGTACTGACAGGCGTTGCGACCCTCGAGCTGCTTCGTGGCGTTCGCCGTACGACCGGGAATGAGGTGTCGCTTGCCGCCAAACGCCTTGGCGATCTTTCCGGCGACCATCTCCTCGGCGCAGTTGAGCGGCATCGCGGGTTGGTACTGTCCGTCGGGAAGCTGTGGCAGTCCGTCGCGCGAGCCCGCGATCCCGGCGTGCCGCTCGACGTGATCGTACCACGGTGCGAGCTCGGCGTAGCGGATGGGCCAGTCGATCGCGACGCCCTCCTTCGCGTTCGCCGTGAAGTCGTAGTCGCTCAGGCGATAGCTCTGACGTCCCCACATGAGCGAGCGCCCGCCCACCTGATAGCCGCGATACCAGTCGAAGCGCTTGACCTCGGTATAGGGCGACTCCTTGTCGTTCACCCAGAACGCGAGGTTCTTCTCGTTGAGCGGATAGTCGCGTTTGAGGACCGGGTACAGCTCTTCCATCGCGACGGTTCGGCCGCCGCGATGCGCGTACTGCCAGGGCGCCTTCGTGGCGTTGACGTAGTCCTTGACGTGCTCGACGTTGCGGCCGCGCTCCAGGAGCAGCACTCTCAGCCCCTTCTCTGTCAGCTCCTTCGCTGCCCACCCGCCGGAAATTCCGGATCCCACGACGATCGCGTCGTAGTCGGAAGACTGCACTGCGGCCTCCTTGTCTGTTCCGAGGTATCTGTTGTCGACATCGCTCTTGCGTGAGGGCGCGAATATGGGGAGGTGCGTGCGAGTGCGCGAGAACGTAGTTGCGCTATCCGCGCGAGAACGCAGGTGCGCTACGTGCTCGAGGCCGGTGTACGCGTCGCGTGGATATCGCCGCCCTTAATAGATGCGCGAACGCGAGACGACCTACGGCGTCGGCGGACGCCGTAGGTCGCCGTGCCGTTCATGGCCATGAAAAAGGGAATCGGCCACGAACGCCCCTCACGTCAATGCGGTCCGCTCGGCGCCACGAAGGTGACGTTCATCCGGGCGACCTGCGCTCCGCCCTGCACCGCGACCACTGCATGTGGGCCGGCGCTGTTCGCTGATGGACTTCGCATCTGCTGACAGATGCTGCCGTCGGGGCGCACCGCCGCCTGGCCGAGCGGCGTGCCTGCGGGAGTGTCCAGGTTGATGCTCACACTGCCCGGAGAGAAGCCGGAACCGAAGAGAAGGAAGGTGTCGTCGGTCTGGGTCGACGTGATTGGATGATTCGGGCATCCTGTCTCTCCGTGAAGCAGCCCGACCATCATGATCGAGGCCTGACTTCCGCCGCCCGCCGGCGCGACCTGAATCGTCACTTCCGCGGCGGCGGTGGATCCGCGCGTCGACGCTCTGATGATGTGCGATCCCGCCGCGATGCCGGCCGGGATCGTGACCGGCGTGTCGAAGTTTCCCACGCCATCGATCGTAGCGGTTCCGAGCGCGACCTGCCGATCGAGCTCGAGCAGCAGCCTGCCCGCCGAGCGGTCGACGCGGGACGTCGTCGCATGCGCCACCGCGCTCCATGGACTGCAGGTGAACGGATCGCAGTCGCGAGCGCGGGCCTGATACGCGGTCATCGGCGTCAACGGCTGCTCCGTGATTGCCGGCGCGCACGCACCCTGCACGGTGCCCGCCAGTCGGGTGACACGAAGTGTGCTACCAGTCTGGCCGAACTCGAGATCGGTGCCGCCGCCACCGAAGCAGACGCCGCCTGGCGGCGCTCCGAGGATCACCGAAGGATTGCGGCTGTCGTGGCCGAGACTGATCGGCAGCGCCGTGGCGAGATTGACGGCGGTGGGAAAGTGCTGGCCATGGAGCGCGACTGCGTCACCCGCGCGCACCATCGGCTGCGCCGTCGAGATCATCGGCCTGGTGAACGACGGCACGTTGCCCGGCGGGACGCCTCCCGATGCGGTGGGTTGCACGATGCTGACGTCGGGCGCCAGGATCCCGCCGTGCGTCGCGTGGAGCACGATGCCTCGGCGCAGATCGATCTCCGGCTCGAAATCGCGAAACGCGAACAGGATGCGGTCCGCGCCCGGCAGTCGTTTCGCGCAGAGGTCACCGGTGCGCAGCTCCTTCAGCGCGGCGTCGATCGGGAGCGGCTGTCGGCGCACGGTGTTGGTCATCGCCACCTCGGCGGCGACGAATCGCTGGCCTCCGAAGAAGCGCGCGATCTCCGCGGCCGCGTTGTGCGACTCGAACGACGCGCCCTGGATGAACACGTCGCCGTCGCCCGCGAAGAGCTCGCAGATCCCGCCCGCTCGCACGACCGTCACGATCTCGATCGCGAATTTTACTGTAAAGCGTGGATCGTTCGGGCAGAAGATGCTGCCGTTGGCTGGACTGCACGTCTGCGCCGACGTGGACTGGAACGTCACGGCGTTGTTGCGGAGCAGGTACGCGAGCATCAGCGTCGAGCCGATCTGCTTCACCAGGATCTCGCCGGTCGTCGCGAGATTGCAGCTCACGTCGTGCGCGTGCTTGCCGAGCTTCTGGACCTCGACGCCAACCCGCTCCTTGATGCCGCCAGGGCCGTCGCAGGCCGCCGTTCGCACCGTCGTGCCCGTGGCCGGATCGACGTTCACGTTCCAGAACCTGTCGAACTGAGCGCTGAGCGGCGCCGACAGGAGCTGCGAGAACTTCGGGCCGATGAAGCCCGGCGGAACCGCGATATCGACCATCCTTCCGCTCTCGCGATCCGGCGCGGAGACTCGCATCACGAGCGGCAGACCCGTCGCGTCGATCGGGCTCGTGAACACCGGGAGATTCACCGAGCTGGGCGCCGGCTGTCCGTGCGCCACGCCGCCGCCCGTGAGCAGCAACGCGAGGAGCGCGAGCATGGCTGGCGGGCGACTCGGCATGTATCTCGTCATCATCTTCCTCTCAGGATTGTCATGAGCGGAACGTCGAGGCGCGGAGCGCGCGCGACAAGACGGTTGCTCCGCGTTCGTGCGTGCAGGCTGAGAGTGACCTCAGTTATCGCGCGATCCATCGGCGCCGCGCGAGCGCTCGTCGGACGACGCCGGCATGGTTGCACCGGCGGGTGAAGCGCCGCAGCTTTCGATTGGGCACGCCGCGCGGGAGAGCTGATGCCGTCGCCACGAACGATTGTCGTCGTCGAACGAGTTGCGCGCGCGCGCCCGCCCCGAACCGCGATGCGCTCGACCACCATCGCACGACTCGTCCTCGCCACCTCCGCGCTGGCGAGCTTCGGCTGTGGTGCTGCAGCGGATGGTCCGACTGGCTCGGGCGACGCGGTCGCGTCGCTGCAGCTCAGTGGTCTTCCCGACACGCTCGCGGTCGGCGAGACGGTGACCGCGACGGCAACGGCCGCGCTGAGCGGTGGTGGCAGCCGTCCCGTGCGGTCGGGATGGTCGGCCAATCCGAGCTGGCTCGTGTCGCTCAGCCCGAGCGGCGACGGCGAGTCGATCGCCGCGAGCGGCGCCGGAACCGTGACCATCACCGTCACGGAGGGCAGCAGGAGCGCGAGCAAGAACGTGGTCGTGCTGTTCGAGCGATATCAGCGGCTCTCGGCGCTCTTCTCGGACACGCTGCGTGTGGGTCGGGTGATGACCCCGCCGGTCACTGGAGAGAAGAGTGGCGACGTCACGGTCGGCGTCTTCGACGCGATCGTTCGCAGCTCCGACACCAGCGTCGTGGCGGTGAGTGGCCGCACGCTGACCGCCGTCGCTCCGGGCCGCGCGGATCTCCTCTTCGAGTCGGGCGGCGCGAGAGTGACGCGCCACGTCACCGTCGAGGCGCCACCCGTGATCATCGACGTTCGCATCGTGGGTGCGGTGAGCCCCGTGCTCGCGCAGGCGGCGAAGTCCGCGGTCGCGCGGTGGCAGGACATCTTCGCGAGCAGTTGGACCAACACGGCGGTCTCGATGGCGGCGAGCGAGTGCGTCGCGGGACAACCCGCCGTCACCAATGAAACGATCACGGGAGTGCGCCTGTACGTCGCCGAGAACAACGCCGGTGTCGCCGGTGCGCTCGCTCGCAGCGGCGCGTGCGTGTCAACCGCCGATGGGCGAACGGTGGTCGGGCGCATCTACGTTGGGCTCGACCTCGAGCGCGCGACCACCGCCACGAAGCTGGCCGTGATGACCCACGAGCTCGGACACGTGTTCGGGCTGATGGCGCCCTCGATGATCACCGACGTTCCAGGCCCGAACCCGCGATGGATCGGACCGGAGGCGCGGAGACAGTTCCTGCTCGCGGGCGGCGCGGATGTTGGTGGTGTCCCGTTGGAGACGGAGACTGAGGTGCCCAGCGGTGCCTACGGCCACTGGAGAATCTCGTCGATGCCCGACGAGATCATGACGACATTCGCCGGCCGGCTCGGCAACCGGCCCGAGGGAGGACCACTCAGCGCGATCACGCTCGGCGCGCTCACCGATCTCGGCTATCCGATCAGGCTGAGCGCAGCCGACCCGTATCGGGTGGACAAGAAGGTCCCGACGTCACTCGCGAGCGCGAACGTCGCGTCGCGTCACGCGCGCTAGCTGACGCCGATGTGATCGCCAGCGGTTGCTGAATCAACACTCAGCAACGCGCTTGCACGTCCGTCGAGGCGCAGGCAGTAGTTCGCTGCGTTCGACGGCATGTATCGTCGCCGTGCGTGCCCATCCAACGGCGCTGTCGCCGCCGGAGGCGACGAACGTCCACCGCGAGGTACCGCACATGTCTACCAGCTCGGTCACCACCAGCCTGACGCAGTCCACCCTCACGCCGACCACGAGCGGCGATGAGACATCCTCCACGCACCCGAGAGCATTCTCGGCGAGCATCATCGCCGACGAGGTCGTCGCTCCAGGCACTGACATCGAGCTGTCCTTCGGCTCCGAGCTGGACCCGCGCTCCGTTCAGGGTGCGATTCGCGTCGAGCATCGATGCGAGCAGATGCCCGCGCGGGTGGCGCTCGGCAAGCGCGGCCGAAGCGTCACCGTGCAGCTCGAGGACACAGTCGTCGGCGCGTGCTCCCTCGTCATCGCGGAGCTGCTCAGCGCGAAGGGGGAGAAGCTCGTCGAGTACCATCGGCTGCCGTTCGCCGTCGTGCCGATCTCGGGAAAGGTTCCGGGCGAGCTGCGAGTCGAGCACACCGTGCGCGTCGTCATCGACGATCTGCAGGTGGTTCGTCTCGCTCCAGGCCAGGCGACGCGCGTGGGACACATCGATCTCGTGAAGGCGGTGGACAGGGCGAAGGGCACGCCGGTCGAGCTCGCGTTCAACGAGCGCGGCGACCGCGTCGAGATGGACGACCTGCTCGCACAGCTCGCGAAACGGCGCACCGAGAAGTTCGGCCGCCTCCACGAGACACTCTTCCACAAGATCGAGTCGTCCAAGGACGGCGAGCGGATGCCGATCATCGTGTGGCCGCGCATCAGTCTCTCCGCAGCGCCGTACGAGAAGCCGGCCGATCACCGATCCATCGAAGCGCCCGAGGGTGAGCGAAAGGTGACAGCCACCCTGCGCAAGGCATCCGAAGGGCTGCGCGCCGCTCTGCAGCGCGCGCAGATCGAGACGCCGAAGGAGTATCAGCCAGACGACGCCGCGCCATTCGTACGCGCGACGGCGACGGTGGCGCAGATCCGCCAGCTCGCCGACAACAAAGCGGTCGGCGTGATCTTCTTCGACGACGTCACCGCGATCAACGATCTCGGCGACTCGATCGCCGTCGCGCGATCCGATCGCGCGCACCTGGCCGGATTCGACGGCACGGGCATTCGCGTCGCGGTGTGGGAGGATGGGCCGAGCGTCACGACCAACCTGAGCTTCGCCGACCGGTTCACCTCGTCGCCGTCGGCGAGCGCGCATGCGCGGCTCACCTCCGCGGTCGTCAAGAACGTCGAGCCCAACAAGCCGCACGGCCACGCACCCGACTGCGACCTGTACTCGGCGAACACCTCCGGCGTGGACGCGCTGCGTTGGGCCGTGCGCGACCAGCACTGCACGGTGGTGAGCCAGAGCTTCCATCGCGGGTCGGAGCCGGGTGGCTCCGGTCTCCAGTCGGACGATCTGCTCAAGGACATGCTCGCGCTGCGGTGGCCGTATCCCACCATCGTGCAGGCCGCGGGCAACTTCTGGTCGACCGATCCCGATGGGATCATGCCTCCCGAAGACGAGTTCGTGAATCACAAGGGGTTCAACTCCATCACGGTCGGCAATCACGACGACACCGCGGGCGCGATGGCGGGTGATTCCGTGTTCCGCAATCCGCCCACCACCCACGGCGATCGCGAGCTGCCAGAGATCGCCGCGAACGGCACGGGCGTCTCCGCCAACGGTCAGACGATGTCGGGCACGAGCTTCTCCGCTCCCGCCACCGCCGGCGTGACGGCGCTGCTGCAGGACGTCGACGGTGTGCTGTGCTCGTGGCCGGAGGGATGCCGCGCGATCCTGATGGCGTCGGCCGGCCGCAACGTGCGCGGCAGCACCTGGTGGCAGGACCTCATCGGCGGAGTCGACGGCCGCGACGGCGCGGGCGCAGTGGATGCACAGGCGGGCGTGCGGATCGCGCAGCAGCGGAGATTCCGCGGCGCACCCGCGACGAGCCGAGGATGGGATGTCGGCACGTTGTCGCCGAGCGACTTCGGCAACGATCGGCTCGCGACGTTCCGGTATCACGTCGCGGTGCCCCGGTTGCTCTTCTTTCCCAGGGTGAAGGTGGCGTTGGCGTGGGACAGCGCCGTGACCTCCTCGGGCGACGAGGCCACCGCGTCGCGCCTGACGGTCGATTTCGATCTGCTCGTGCGCGACAGCCACGGCGTGCAGGTCGCCTCGGCGGCGTCGTGGGACAACAGCTACGAGGTCGTCGACTTCGCCGCCGTCGCCGGCGAGACCTACGACATCGTGATCCGGAAGTGGACGGGGACCGACAGCGTGTGGTTCGGCGTTGCCTGGTCGGCGACGGGCTTCTCGTTCGGGAGTCTGGTCGCGTATCCGCTTTCGTCGTTCGGCCTGTCGCGCGCGCTGAATCCGTGAGCATGGCGGGGTGCCGCGGCGCGACGCCGACGGCACCCCGCGCATTCGCGCGACGCAATCATCATCGTTCAAGCGGAGAACGCACTTCGAGCACGCGAACACGCGGATCGCCTGGATGGATCATGGTGGACGTCCCGCTCTCCGGCTCGCGCCGCTCGCCGGAGACGAGCGCGACACCGATCAGGAGATGATCGCGATCCTGACCGACACCGACGTCGGCGACGGAGTGATCGAGGTGGAGGTGTCCGGCGCTCGACGCGCGGGCTACTGAAGCGCGCGACGTCGGGTTGAATGGCGCGTTGGGCCGGTGCGTGGGTGAACGCGCTACCAGGTGTCAGCAGCGCACCCGTGGTGATCCATTGGCGAGCACGCTCCACCGCGCTCTGTTCTCGATGCAGCACAACACTGCCGACTGGGCTGGAATGCCGTGAGGATGTCCGTCGGCGTACGGCCCCGCTTGAACGACCTTGACCTGTGCCTCAGCGACCTCGCCAGCAACGGCCGGACTCTTCGGTATAAGCGCTCGGAAGCGACCGGCTCAATGCCCATTCAAGTGCTTGATCCAATAGGCTAGCCCGTTCACGTCGTGGATGCCCAGCTGGTACATCAGGTGAGCCGTGGGCTGCCTGTCGAACAGGTCCGGCTGGTGCATCACCGAGAACCGCAGCTTGTTGCTGACGAGAAAGGTTGTGACTCCGTAGGCCATTCGTTCTCGGCTGAACCGCTTTGCGTCGTCGCCACCGCCCATCCACCATTCCACTTCCGGACGCACGCCGCTGATGAATCCGGGCAGATGCATGCCCGGATATGGGACCACACCAAAGCCCACACCGGGAAGTCCGTACCAGTGATTGCTTTCCGGCTGCCCGACGGCGTGCAGCGACGAATGGGCGATCTTGCCTGGGAGCACCACACTGTAGTGGCCATGAAAGACGAATCGCGCCTCCCACCCGAAGATCACGCCAGCGGACGTCAAGGGAAACGACAGCGAGCTGGGAACGAGCTCCCACCCAGCCGTGGACAGTTTCGATCCCCGCTGCGGCAAGGACGTTTGCCCGAGGTCCACGCCGAACCGATACGTCTCGCTCGCGCTGAGAAAGGCCAAGCTCAGCGCATGCACCGCCGCAACCGCCGCGATGTTGCCGTCCGTACCGTGCGGGGTGGTTTCGTCCAGACGCTTCAACGCGTTTTTCAAAAGGAAATGCGTCTCGCGCCGGGTCTGATGAATCCAGCTGAGAAACCAACTATCCGCTAGGCAGTCGGCACTCTGATCTGGGCTCAAGTCGTCCGCACAACTGGGATCCTTGTTCCAGCGCTCGAGTATCGCCATCGCCGGTTTGTCGCTTTGCAGTGCGTCAGCAATCGAGAGCAACCCTTCGGAGCAGAGTATGCCGTGGAGTGGTCCCTCGACTCCACAGTGTTCTTGAGCGAAAGCGGCCTTGAAGCCCACCGCGGACAACGTGTCGTGCATGAGGCGTCCCATCGCGTCGCTCAGGGGCACCAGTACCCCCAATGCACTATCTGCGGGCGCGCTCTGGGCATCTATCTGCACCACGCAGGCTGGAGTAGGACAGTGGCACGTGCGCCGCTCGCCCTCTGGCGCTGCACCGTGAGGCTCGAACTCCGCGGCGTACAGTCGCCACAGCACGCAAGGCGCAATCACACCGAGCTGCATGGGCGACTCGAGGAGTCCGCGCAGTCGCTGCTGCACACAGCCGCGCAATTCCTGCGAAGCCCGACCCGATTCACAGGTCCGGCGTTCGGAGTCTCTGGCGACATACCGCGCGGTCAGCACGAGCGCGTCGTATATGCCGACGTAGAAGTCGTACTCTCGGAATGGACGCGCCAGGAAGCCGCCGAACCCATACATTCGGTCACCCATCAACGGATGCCAGCGCTCAGGAGCGATGAAGCATCGCTCAAGCGACATGCACTCGAAGGTAGAGTCACGCTGGGCACGCCACTTCGCTTCGAGCGAATCCGGCAAGTCGGACGCCGTTCGCAGTTGTCGCACCAACGATTGAATCTCATACTCTCGAGCGGCGGGGATGGCCGCTGACAAGAGCTTGAATCCGCCAGCCAGACCGCCGACTTTCCTGGCGTTGGCGATCGCGGCGCCGGGAAGCGCTTCGGTACGCGGATCTCCGAACTGCCGACGCGAATCTGGTGCGACGTAGAGGACAAACGGAATGTGGGGTACGCCTCTCGCCTTCTGGGTCGACAGCCCTCCCTCGTAGTACAGGTCGAGGCCTAGGGCCAGTGGGCCATTGTCGAACACGCCGCCGTCCACGAACAGCGCCGATGACGTGTTGCACGCCTTCGGTGCCGCTCCGCATGGATAGATCCCAGAGTCCGCGACAAACAGAACCTGCTGCGGCGCGAAGAGGACGGGGTAGCCGCTAGAGGCCGCGAACAGGCGAAACAGCGTATCCAACGCGATCGTGGCGTCCCGTCGAGTCGGCATCCCAAGAATCCGGCCGACTTCAGGGCGCTGGCGATCTCCAGCGCGAGCCCGGAAGCTGAGATACTGGCTCTGCCGGCCGGCACCGACGTGGACGTCGAAGGTCGACGCCATGTGGAGATTGCGCGCCCGAATCGACGAGGTAAGCTGCACCGTGTCCGATTCAAGACGTGTGACCGTGGCGCCAACGGGCACGTTGCAGCCGGATCGCCAGCGTCCTTCCGTGCTGAGGCTGTCCCATACAGACTTGAGCAGCGGAAACGCGACGCGCTGAAAGTAGGTTCGCGCGAGTATTCCCTGTTCCCCGTATCCCCAATCCTCCGGACCCGGATACGTCCTTGGCAGCAGCGTGTTGGTGCCCGCGCGAATCCACGTTTTCCAGAAGAGCGATTCCTCCGGAGGCTGCACCTTCGCGTCGCACCACGCAGCCGCCGCGAGCAACGCGTTG
>DASYMZ010000126.1:0-16324 GCA_036008805.1 Gemmatimonadaceae bacterium | reverse complement strand
GGTCACGATCACTTCCTGAAGAGGCGCCGGTCGGAATCGAACCGACGAATAGCAGATTTGCAGTCTGCCGCCTTACCACTTGGCCACGGCGCCGTCCTGCAAGCTAACCGCCCGCGCCCCTCGCACTCAAGGCGGATCCTCCGGGCGAGCAGTAGGCTCGACTCCCCCGCGGCGCCCGCCCCGGGACGAGGGACGGAGTCGGAGGGACGGAGTCAGACCGCATGCAACGCTCTCGCCCACCCTACTCTCGCGACGCCAGTCCGGATCGCGGGGCGCGGGTCTTGATAGCATGTTGTCGACATGACCGAGCGCGAACCCACCGGCCGACGCGACGCCGGCGCAGCACAATCGCCCGAACGGCGCGGCTTGAGCCGCGGGCATCTCACGCTCTTCTGGAACTTGATGTTCCGGGCGCTGCGCAAGGTGGGCTCGCACGCCGAGAGCTTCTACACCGTCGTCGGAATTTTCCTGCTCATCGGCGCGGCCATCGCCGTCGCCGGCACGCTCGCCTTCGCCGAGCTCGGTGAGCACATCCGGAAAGGCTCCACTCAGCAGTTCGACGTCGCGGTGCTGCAGTGGATCGGCGCTCGCCACACTCCGTTCCTCAGCTCCCTCATGACGGAGGTGACTCCGCTCGGAACCGGCGCGGTGGTGCTCGTGGTCGTCGGCGTCGCCGCGGCCTTCCTCTGGCACACGGAGCACAAGCACTCCGCGCGCCTGCTCCTCGCGTCCACCGCGGGCGGCATCCTGCTCAACAACGTGCTCAAGCTCTGGTTCGACCGCCCTCGCCCTACGGTGTTCGCGTGGGAGACGCACGCCGCGAGCTCCTCGTTCCCGTCCGGGCACGCGATGAGCGCAACGGTCGTCTACGGCACCGTCGCGTATCTGCTCGCGCGTCTGCAGAAGCATCGTTGGTCGCGTGCGCTCACGCTCACGACAGCCGTCGTGCTGATCGCGCTCATCTGTGCGACGCGTCTCTATCTGGGCGTGCACTATCCGTCCGACGTGCTCGGAGGGATCGTCATCGGTCTCGCGTGGGCGGGATTCTGCATGGCAACGCTCGAGGCGTCGCTCGTGCTCGCCCGACGGCGCGCTCCGGACGCCGTGGTGGAAGAGCTCCCGACGCCGAAAGAGCAGAGCGCGTCCGTGGAACCTCCGCCATCGGAAGAGCATGCGGTGACGATCTAGCGGTTGCGCACGCCGCACGCCGCATCCTGCATCTCGCGCTCTTCTGGAACAAACGTTGCGCCCCTCCACGCCAGCGCGCGCCGGGGCGCGTGCCGCTGTGCGATCAGCCACCCGTACGCGGAGTGTGACAGATGGCCGCAACGAAGCGAAAATCGTCAGGACGACAGTACGGCAAGGCCGCAGGCAAGAGCGTCAAGCGCGCGATGCACAAACGAAAGACCGGTACGCTCAAGAGTGGCGCGGGACGCCATCCGAAAGTGAAGAGTCGCGAACAGGCGATCGCGATCGGGCTCAATGAAGCGCGCGAGGCGGGGGCGAAGGTGCCCCGCAAACGCAGCGGCGCGAAGAAAGGCGGCGCCAGGAAATCCGGTGCACGCAAGGCCGCGGCGAAGAAGGGCGGCCGTGCCGCCGCCGCGAAGAAAACGACCAGAAAGCGCGCGGCAAAGAAGGGAGCACGCACGCGCGCCGCATCGGGCTGACGGGTCGTAGTACGAGCGACGCACTTCCCGCCACCGCTGTCCGCAGCCCGACTCGATCTCGGCTGCCGCGAGGAGCCGACGGAGCCCCGGGTCGTTCACCGGTGCTCCGTCACTCCCACCTGCCGGCAGTATTCGAGCACGGGACAGATCGAGCACTTCGGTCTCACCCCGGTGCACACATGCTTGCCGAACGGCACGAGCCGTCGGTTGATCTCGATCCAGTACTTCTTCGGTAGCACGCGCTCGAGCGCCTGCATCGTCGCCTCCGGCGTGCGCCCGGCGACGTAGCCCCACCGGTTCACGACGCGCCACACGTGCACGTCCACGCTGATGCGTGGCACGTTGCGCGCGACGCCGAGCGCGAGGTTCGCGCACTTGGGCCCGACGCCGGCGAACGATTGCAGCACCTCGTGATCGGCGGGCAGCTCGCCCTCGAACTCTTCCACCGCGCGTCGCGCGATCGCGTGGATCTGCGCCGCTTTCGCGCCATGAAAGGTCGACGAGCGAATCGCCGCGTCGATGTCGGCGATCTGGAGCGCGGCGACGTCGCGGGGCGTCGGTGCCTGTTCGAGCAGCGCGAGCGCCGTCGGGAGCGACACCTCGTCCGTGGTGCGGATCGAGATGATGCACGCGACGAGCTGCTGGAACACGCTCCCGAATCCGAGGTCGCGCAGCGCGAACATCGCCGCATCCGGAAAGTCCGACACGGCGGCTCGCACGCGGCGCATCACCTCGTCGATGTCGAACGGACGCTTCGCGCCTCGGTCGGCGTTCGCGCGCTTCGCGGGATTCGTCGTCGCGCCGGCGCGCGCACGTCGGAGTGCCATGGCGCGGAGGGCGGCAAGAACGACGCCCGCCGCGACTCGACTACGCCGCCTTCGCGTCGCGCGCCGATCGATGCCTCGGCTCCGGATGCATCTGCCGGAACAGACGTCCGAGCGCTTCGACGACCCGGTCGTGCCCTTCGCGCAGCAGCGCGGCGAGAATGTGCTTGCACATCTGCTCTCGCCACAGGTGATCGCCGCAGTCGCAGCGCGGATGCGACGTCGTGTAGAGATCCACCCAGTGGTCGTGCTCACCACCGGTCACGTGATACCGCCCGTCGCCCACCCGCTCACCGTGCAGCAGCAGGCTGCGTCCCAGACGCTCGAGGTCCACGCCACCCACGGCGTCGATGTCGATCTTCAATTCCTTCATTGCCCTGCTCCCAATCCACGCGTTGTCGGACACGAAAGACCACCAAATTTCCTACACCGAATAATACCCGAAATGCCCCATCCAGGTCCAGGGTGGGAGCGGGGAGCCGGAGGTGACTAACTCGAGCGTAGACAGCGAGTTGTGGCGAGCTCTGCGCGCCTCACTTCCCTCTTTCGGCTAGGCGGTTCGCTGACCCGTACCCGGCGGCGGAGGGTGCGCCTTATTTCGAGGCCACCAGAAACGGCGCCGTCGTCGGCTGCGGGCTGCCCGCGCCCGGCTCGTCCGTGACCGCCACCGCGGCGAGCGAATCCTTCGCCAGCGGATACGTCGCGCGCATCATCACCTCGCCGCTGGGCGACGGGGCGAAGGTGCCGGCGCTGATCTTCGCCGTCGGGGTCACGAGCCAGAGCTGATACGTGCGGCCCGGCTTCGGCGCGGGCACGTGATGCGCCACGAACGTCCACGCATCGTGCGCCTGGTCCCAGAACATCCGTCCCGTGGGCGCCGTGGGCCCGGCCGACGCGAGCGTCATCACCGCCACCTGCGCGCCGGTGAGGTTCGCGATCATCCGATCCCTGTCCTCGAGGGACGCGCGCAGCGAGTCCATCGCCACGCGCCGCGCGCCATTCTCCGCGGCCGCCATCTGCACCGATTCGCGAAGCGAGTCACGCTCGGCGCGCGCCTTCAGGTAGCCTCCCACGCCGAGCAGCGCGATGACGCTCGCGGCCATCGCCGCCCAGGTGCTGGCACCGCGCCAGCGGCGCACGCTCGGCGCGGCGCCGATCGGCGTCACGTCGGCGCGCACCGGGTCCACGCGGAGCGGCGGCACGCTCGAGGCGCCACTGTCCGCCGCCGCGCGAGCGACCAGTCGGGCGCGGATGCGCTCGCGCTGTCCGGGGCCCATCGCGAGTGGAGCCGCGGCGAGAGCGAGCTCGCCCGCGGTGTTCTCGAGCGCGGCGAGCTCGCTCTGGCACGTGGCACAGCCCGCGACGTGCGCCATGATCGCATCGCGCTCGGACGCATCCAGTGCGTCGAGCGCGAGCGCCTCGAGCGCCTCGCGTGCTGCATCGTGTGTCATCTCGTCGCTCATCGCGCACCCTCGCTTCGCAGGATCTGGAGCTGGCCGCGCAGCTTCTGCATCGCCAGCCGCATCCTCGTCTTCACCGTACCAAGCGGTTGTCCCGTTCGTTCGGCGATCTCCGTTTGACTGAGCCCGCCGAAGTAGCCGAGCTCCAGTGCCTCTCGCTGCTCCGGCGGAAGATCCGCCAGCGCGGCGACCACGATCGTCCGTCGCTCGGCCGCCTCTGCGTCGAGCCCCGGATCTCCTTCCGCTGTCTGTTGCGCCACCGCTTGACCGTCATCTCCTTCGAGCGGCTCTTCTCGCCGCCTGCGGAGCGAACGTACCCGGTCCAGCGCGCGACTCCGCGCGATGGTGAGGAGCCAGGTGTGCACCGCGCCGCGCGAGGGGTCGAATCGCGACGCCTGCCGCCAAGCCTGCCAGAAGGCTTCTTCCACTACGTCTTCCACGTCGTCGGGCTGCCGCACCATGCGCGCGACCACACCATGGACGACCGCATGCCACCGATCGTACAGCGCGCCGAGGGCCTGCTCGTCTCCCGCCGCCATCCGGCGAAGGAGCGAGAGGTCGTCCGACACTGCTACACCGTCCGCCGTGGACAGCTCGAGCAACCGCGCTGATGCATCTGGTGGTAGATACGGCGGCCGTGACGGTGGTGGATTCATAGCGCGGTGAATGTACTCCTCCCCGGTCGGGCGCGGCAGACCGAGACGACCGCGCCGCCAGCGGTTCGGCGGGTGCGGTGCGGAGACGGTAGCCTCGGCCGTCGCCCACGGATTATCGTGCGAGTTGGAGGCGCGATCACCCTCTCCTCACCCGATGCGGCATCTCAACGCGACAACTCGTTCGATCGTGTCCAGGGCCGCCACGAGCAGGCCACGCCGCGCGAGCTCGCTGGCGTCGCCCCGATGAGTGACCGGATGACGCCGGCGCAGGCTGCGCCCTCCGCCGCGGCCCGCCCGCACGACTCCTACGCCGCCCTCAGGCACCGCGAGTTCCGCTGGTTCATCGTGAGCCTGTTCGCGATGGTGGTCGGCTCGCAGCTCCAGGCGGTGGTGGTCGGGTGGCAGGTGTATGGCATCACGCACGATCCGCTCTCGCTCGGCCTGATCGGGCTCGCCGAAGCGCTGCCATTCATCGCCATCGCGCTCCCCGCCGGCTATCTCGCCGACCGGCGCAACCGCCGGACGATCAGCGTGCTCGCGCTCCTCGTCCTCGCGCTCTGTTCGGTCGCCCTGCTCGTGCTGAGCGCCACGCCGGGTCTGCTCGCGCGCATGGGTGTCGCGCCGGTGTACGTGACGATCTTCGCGAGCGGGATCGCGCGCAGCATCCTTCAGCCGGCGCGCCAGGCGATGAGCGCCGAGATCATCCCGCGCGAGATGTATCAGAACGCGATCGCGTGGCGGAGCAGCACCTGGCAGACCGCGTCCGTGATCGGGCCCGCGATCGGCGGTCTGATGTACGGATTCGCCGGTCCGGTTGCCGCCTATGGCGCGACCGCACTGCTGATGCTCGTCGCTCTCGGCGGGTTCCTTCGCGTGGCCTACACGCCGCAGCCGCGCGTCGTCGGAGACGCGAGCATGTCGGCCGAGCTCATGACCGGACTGCGCTTCGTGTGGCGCGAGCACGCCATTCTCGGTGCGCTGTCGCTCGACCTGTTCTCCGTCTTCCTTGGCGGAGCGGAGGCGCTCCTTCCGGTGTTCGCCTCGGAGATCCTCAAGGTGGGGCCGCAGGGGCTCGGTCTCCTGCGCGCGGCACCAGCGGCCGGTGCGGTGGGGATGGGGATCTTTCTGGCGCACCGGCGCCCGTTCGAGCAGGCCGGGCGGACGATGCTCGTCGCGGTCGGCGTGTTCGCGCTCGCGATCATCGGCTTCGGGTTGTCGCGCAGCTTCTGGCTCTCGCTGGTTCTCCTTGCGCTGAGCGGAATGGCCGATAACGTGAGCGTCGTCATCCGGTCCACGCTCATCCAGGTGCTGACGCCGCGCGAGATGCTGGGACGCGTGGCCTCCGTGAACGCGATCTTCATCGGCTCGTCCAACGAGCTCGGCGCGTTCGAGTCCGGCGTCGCCGCTCGCTTGCTTGGTGCGGTGCGCGCGGTCGTGCTCGGCGGGTCGGCGGCGCTGCTGGTGGTCGGGGCGACGGCCCGGATGGTCCCGCGACTGCGCAGATTGGGTCGCATTGGCTAGCTGGCGTGCAATTTTTGCATTCACAGGCCGGGTTTCTTGCTTTGTTAGACCAATTATGACTAAATTGGTCAATACCTCGTGCAATTTGTGCATTTACGTCGTCCCTTCCCCCGACCGCGCCCATGACAGCCCCCGCTCACCCCTCGCGTAAGTCATCGTTGCGTGACCTGGCCTCGCGCCTTCCCAAGTCGCCGTTCGGCAACAACGGCGATGGCCACGCGCACAACCAGCCCACCTCGTCCTATTTCGGGATCAATACCTTTGGCGCGCGACAGATGCGCGACAAGCTCCCGAAGGACGTGTACGCGAAGCTCGTCGCGGCGATCCGCCACGGAAAGAAGCTCGATCTCGAGATCGCGCCGACCGTGGCGCAGGTCATCAAGGAGTGGGCGATCGGCCGCGGCGTGACGCACTTCACGCACTGGTTCCAGCCGCAGACGGGGCTGACGGCCGAGAAGCACGACGCCTTCCTCAACTTCGACGACGACCGGCAGCCGCTCGAGTCGTTCAGCGGCTCGCAGCTCATCCAGAGCGAGCCCGACGCATCGAGCTTCCCGTCCGGCGGTCTCCGGGCCACCTGGGAAGCGCGTGGCTATACGGCGTGGAATCCGGCCAGCCCGGTGTTCATCGTCGAGTCGGGCGGCTCGCGCACGCTGTGCATCCCCTCGGTCTTCATCGGCTACAACGGTGAGGCGCTCGACGAGATGACGCCGCTGCTCCGCAGCTCCGACGCGCTCTCCGCCAAGGCGATCGAGCTGCTCGAGCTGCTCGGAGACAAGGGAGTGCAGCGCGTGTTCACCACGCTCGGTGCCGAGCAGGAGTACTTCCTGATCGACCGGAGCCACTTCGCGCTGCGTCCCGATCTCGTGATGGCGGGCCGCACGCTCGTCGGTGCGCCGCCACCGCGTGGCCAGCAGCTCGAGGATCACTACTTCGGTGGCATCCCGGAGCGCATCCAGGCGTGCATCGCCGAGGCCGAGCACGAGCTGTACAAGCTCGGCGTGCCGATCGTGACGCGGCACAACGAAGTCGCGCCGTCGCAGTTCGAGATGGCGCCGATGTTCGAGGAGACCGACATCGCGGTCGATCACAACCAGATGGCGATGGCCGTGCTGCGTCGCGTCGCGCTGCGTCACGGACTGCAGGCACTGCTCAACGAGAAGCCGTTCGCCGGCATCAACGGGTCCGGCAAGCACTGCAACTGGTCGCTCTCCATCGCCGCGGACAACCCGGAGCTCGACGGCTTCAACCTGCTCAAGCCCGGCAAGACGCCGCACCAGAACATCCGCTTTCTCGTCTTCCTGGCCGCGGTACTCCGGGGCGTGCATCGCCATTCGGGACTGCTGCGCGCCGGCATCGCGTCGAGCGGAAACGAGCACCGGCTTGGCGCCAACGAAGCACCGCCCGCCATCATCTCGGTGTTCATGGGCCAGGGCCTCACCGCGATGATCGAGTCGATCGCCGCCGGGAAGACGTCGGCCAACGCCGCGCAGGCGATGATCAAGCTCGGCGTCGCCAAGCTGCCCGAAGTCGAGAAGGACAACACGGATCGCAACCGCACGTCGCCGTTCGCGTTCACCGGCAACAAGTTCGAGTTCCGCGCCGTCGGCTCGTCGGCCTCGATCGCCTTCCCGATCGTGCTGCTCAACGCGGCCGTCGCAGAGGCGCTCGGCGAGATCGTCGATGAAG
This sequence comes from Gemmatimonadaceae bacterium, assembly GCA_036008805.1. Taxonomy (GTDB): domain Bacteria; phylum Gemmatimonadota; class Gemmatimonadetes; order Gemmatimonadales; family Gemmatimonadaceae; genus AG11. The sequence continues at coordinate 8,507 of DASYMZ010000126.1, read as the reverse complement.
TCCGCGCCAACGCCAAGCGCGGCAAGTCGGCGGAAGACGTCGCGCTCGGCGTCGTCCGCCAGATCTTCAAGGAGACGGCGTCGATCCGCTTCGAGGGGAACAACTACTCCGAGGAGTGGGTGAAGGAGGCGGCCAAGCGTGGCCTGCCGAACCTGCGCCGCACGCCGGAAGCGCTGGAGCAGCTCGTCAGCCGCCCCGCGCGCACGCTACTCAACAAGCTCAACATCCTGAACAAGGCCGAGCTCGAGTCGCGCTACCACGTGCGGTTGGAGCGCTACGTGAAGGACATTCTCATCGAGATGCACACGCTGAAGGAGATGCTCGACACGATCGTGCTCCCGGCGGCGTTCAGCTACTCCGGCTCGCTCGCGGCGTCGGCCGCGCATGCGGTGTCGGCCGGCATCAAGAACGTGCCCCAGATCGACGCGGCCAACGAGATTGGCGCGCTGATCACGGCGCTGCGCGAGAAGCGTGATGAGCTCGTCGCCGCGATCGAGAAGGCGGAAGGACTGCACGACGATCTGCCGAGGCAGGCGAAGTTCCTCACCAGCACCGGCGCCGAGTCCATGCTCGCCGCGCGACAGGCAGCCGATCAGATCGAGCTGACCGTCGCCGACGAGAGCTGGCCGCTGCCGAAGTACCGGGAGATGCTGTTCCCGGTCTGATGCGCTGACCGTTCATCACTGACGCACGCACGAAGGGCACACCCGCACGGGTGTGCCCTTCGTGCATCTCTCATCCCGCGCCACCGCCAGGATCTGTCACCACCGCACGGTCCGACGCGTAGTATTTGGTATGGACCTTTATGGTTTGTGTCTCGCGCTCGGCGGTACCGGGCTGGCCGCGATGGCAGTGGGAGGATTGGCTCACCTCGGCCATGCTGGGCATGGTGGGCACGGCGGACACGGGCACGTCGGCGATACGGCGCACCTCGGCCACGCAGGTCACGGCGGCCACGCACCCACGGCGCAGCACGCCGCCCATCACGGGCACTCCAGCTCGGAGCACGGCGGCCAGGCATCCGGCTTCTTCTACGCGCTCCTCTCGCCGCGCGTGCTGTTCGCGCTGCTCGTGGGATTCGGTGCGGGCGGGTTGCTGGCCGCGCCGCTGGGCGAGCCGTGGCGCGCGGGAGCAGCGGTGCTCGCGGCTGCCGCGCTCGAGGGACTGCTGGTCGGGCCGCTCTGGCGCATGTTGTTCCGCTTCGAGTCGTCGCCCGCGCTCACGCTCGAGAGCGCGATCGAGGACGATGCTCGCACCGTGATGGACTTCGACGCGAATGGCCAGGGGCTGGTCGCGTTGGACGTGGATGGACAGATCGTGCAGCTCCTGGCGACACTCGCTCCGGATGACCGCGCGCGCGGCGTGCGCGTCCGGACGGGCGATCTCGTTCGTGTCTCGAGCATCGACGCCGCGCGCAACCGCTGCACCGTCCGGCTGCTGGATTTCTGACCGGACACCTCTCCAACCTCTTTTCGCCATGTCCAACCTGATCCTCATCGCCGGCGTCATCATCGGCATCCTGGTCGTGCTCCCCATCATCGTCGCGTCGTTTCTGCGCAACGTCGAGGCGGGCACCATTCGACTCGTGAGCTGGCTCGCCGGCGGCACGGTCATCTATCGCGGCCCCGGCAAGTCGAAGGAGATCCCGCTGCTCACCACCGGCACGACGATCTCGAGCAAGGTGATCAACGTCGATCTCGACATCACCGATCAGACGGCGGATCTCGACGAGAACGGCACGCCGCAGCCGATCAAGGTGCGCGTGCTCGCGAGCGCGATCGTCTCGGTCGGTGACACCGATCAGTTGATCAAGACGGCGGCGAACCGCTTCTTCGCCAAGCCGGAGGTCGATCAGATGAACACGATCACCGACCTTCTCTCGAGCTCCGGCCGTCGCGCGATCAACCTGCTCACGCACGACCAGCTCTTCTCCGCGAAGGGTCCGTCGCGCGCGCTGCCCGCGGGCGCGAGCCCGGTCACCGCGGTCGCGCCGCCCACGCCGAAGGCGCTCATCGCGTCCGACGGCGCGGATCCGCTCGAGGACGACGACGATCCGCTCGCCGTGATCATCCGCAAGGCGTGCTCGCGCGAGCTCACCGACCTGGGGCTCATCTTCAACTCGCTCAACATCAAGGTGGTGCAGAGCGAGGTGGCCGACGCGCGGCGCCGCATGTCCGCCGCCGAGGCACAGGCCACCGCGGACATCGTGTCGGCGCAGCAGGCCCGCCGTTCGAAGGAAGCGCAGCTCGAGGCGGAGCGGAACATCTCCGACAAGCAGCGTGAGCTCGAGCAGACCCGCGCCGCCAATGCCGCACTCGTCGCGCAGGCGGAAGCCAAGCGGCAGGAAGCCATGGGGGTACAGCGCGTCGCGGAGCTCGAAGCGACGCAGATCGCCCAGGCGCGCGCCGACGCCGCGCGCGTGACGATCGAGGCGCAGGCCGCGGCGGAAGCCGACGCGATCCGCATCCGCACCGTGGCCTCGGCGCAGGCGGAAGCGATCGAGAAGGTCAACAAGGCGATCGCCGCGGGTGGCGAGAGCTACTTCCGCTATCGACAGATCGAGATGCTGCCGACGATCGCGCCGGCGATCGCCGACGCCCTGGGGCAGGCACGCCTCATCACCATCTCCGGCAACGAGAACGGCGGCGCGGCGAACGGGGCGACGAATCAGATCGCCGCCGTGATTCAGACCGTGCTCGCGGCGCAGCTCGTCTCGAAGGGCGGTGTGCTCGGGGACATCGGCGGCAATGGCGCGACGCCTCCGCTGGTCGTCGTTCCAGCAGCACCTCCCAGCGCGCCGCCGGGAACGCCTCGGCGCTGATCATGATGCATGAACGACGAAGGGGCCAGCAGATGCTGGCCCCTTCGTCGTTCATCGCGCTCGTCAACCGACGGTGAGGGCCGGAACGGGGATGTCCTCCGTGTCTTCCGGCAGCGGCTCGTCGGCGCGCGATGCGCGCTCGCGCACGGCGTTCACCACCTCATCCACGCCGATGAGCCTCATGCACTGCCGCTCGATCTCGTTGTCGCAGGCGTTCCAGCGCCAGCACGGCGAGCAGGGCAGGTTGGTCGCGAGGTTCGTGTTGCACGAATAGCCGGACTGCCACGGCTTCTCTCGCCCACCGTAGATGATCACCCCAGGGCGATCGACGGCGCGCGCGAGGTGCATGAGAAATCCCACCTGGCCGAGGAAGAGCTCCGAGTTGGCGATCACCGCGGCGCTCTCGCGCAGCGTGGTCCTCCCGCGCAGATCGACGCAGCCGTGGAGCGCCGGGTCGGCCTGCGAGCCGAGTTGAACCAGGGTGAACTCTCCTCGAAGCGCGTTCACCACCTCCTGCATGCGCTCGGGAAACCATTCCTTGTTCATCATCGCGGAGTACGCGCTCCGACCCGAGCTGTGCAGCGCGATCTGTCGCGTGCCGATGCGTCCGACCTCCCGCTCGCTGGACGAGAGGTCGAGGTACGGCCGCAGCGTCACCGGGCCGGAGATGCCACACGCCTGACACATCAAGGCGATGATGTGCCGCTCGGGATGCGGGCTGCGATCCGCCTCGTGGTCGTGCCCGCCGTAGTGCGCGTACCACGAGCGGCCGCCCACCCACTCGACGAGGCGCGCATAGCGCTCGTCGAACGGAACGACCGCATCGACATCGGCATTGCGCTCGAAGAGATCGGGAAAGCGCGACATCATCCACACGTCGCGTCGTCCTCTGCGCCGCATCTCGTGCAACACCGCGGTGCACATGAGATCGTCGCCTGGCGTGTGCCCGTAGAAATGCACGAGCTCGCGCGGACGCCCACGACGCATCAGCTCGCCAGCTGCCCATGCCGCATGATCCCACATCACGCGCGCGACCTGGACGGGCGTTCGTCTCTTCGGCACTGCCATGCTACCGCTTGCTGGCCATCGACTTGTGGCGCCCATTGGCCTCGGGATTGCTCCTATGTGCGCCAACGCACGTGGAGATTTGCCGACTGTCGGCGATCTGTTATACCCACGAGCACGACGATGGTCACGGCTCATGTCGACGCCCTGTGACGGAGGTCACCAGGACTCGCTACTGCGCGAAATAATCTGCGTTGCAGCGCGCGCAGAGGCGCAAGTCCAGTGCCGAGCGTTCGTCGCACCAATGCATCGATGCATCCGACTGAGACAATGCACGATCTCGAATTCAATCGCGTCTCCAAGCGGTACCGCGTGCGCTCCGACGACGCGACGCGCAGCACGGTCGGCAACCCGATCACGAGACAGCTGCGTCGCCTTCGTCGGCGCTCGGAAGAGTTCTGGGCCGTGCGCGACGTCAGCTTTCAGGTGGCGCGTGGCGAAGCGCTCGGCATCATCGGGCACAACGGTGCCGGCAAGTCGACGATCCTCAAGCTGCTCGCGAACATCACCTCGCCGAGCGCGGGTGAGATCACGATCAGCGGTCGGCTCTCCGCGCTGATCGAGGTCGGATCGGGATTTCATCCCGAGCTCTCGGGACGAGAGAACGTCTATCTCAGCGGCTCGATCATGGGGATGCGCCGGCGTGAGATCGACGCGAAGCTCGACAGCATCGTGGAGTTCGCGGGTGTGCGGCAGTTCATCGACACACCGGTCAAGCGCTACTCGTCCGGCATGTACGTCCGGCTCGGCTTCGCCATCGCGGCGCATCTCGATCCGGAGATCCTGCTGCTCGACGAGGTGCTCGCCGTCGGCGACGCGGCGTTTCAGGCGAAGTGCATGCAGCGCATCAAGGAGCTCGAAGCGGGCGGCACGACGATCGTGTTCATCTCGCACGATCTCACCGCCGTCGAGCGGCTCTGCCAGCGCGTGATCCTGATGCGCCACGGTCAGATCGCGCTCGAGGGGAACACGCGCGACGTGATCAAGGAGTACCACAAGGCCACGACGGCGGCGGGCGCCGCCGCCAACGCGCACACCGGCCCGATCAAGGTCTGGCCCGAGGCCGATGCGCCGGGCAACGAGGTGCTCAAGGTGCGCAGCGTGCGCGTACGCACGCGCGACGGACGGACCACGGGCGAGATCGACATTCGCGAGCCCGTCGGCATCGAGGTCGAGTACGACGTGACGGAAGCAGGACACCTGCTGATTCCCAACTACCACTTCGTCAACGAGGACGGACTGCACGTGTTCTCGGTGCAGGACGTCGAGTCGGAGTGGCGGCGGCGTCCGCGTCCTGCCGGCCACTACGTCAGCACGGCGTGGATCCCCGGCAACTTCCTGTCGTCGGGAACGCTCTCGATCGACGTCGCGGTGAGCTCTCACGTACCGCTCGTCCGGGTGCACGCGCTCGTGCAGGCGATCGTCGCATTCGAGGTGAGCGAAAGCTTCGACGGCGGCGGGGTGCGCGGCGACTATCTCGGAGAGTATCCGGGCGTGGTGCGACCGATGGTGGATTGGTCGACACGGTTCCAGCCGAGCCGGGAGTCGAGCGACGTGGCGATGAGCGAGGAGATGAGCGCGCCCTGACCCGCGTGCGACCGCTGATGCGGCGTCGGAGCGCGCGCGCTCCGACGTTCGTCAGTCGGCGAGGTTGAGACCCTGCACGAGATAGCGATGTGGGCCCATCACCTTCGACACGGTGAAAGGGAGGCGCTGTCCGTCCGCTAGCCGCAGCAGCAGCCGCCTGCCGACGTAGTCGTCGAGCATGCCCGCCGCCGGAGGCCTCACCACGCCGAACAGGTTGCGCTGTCGCTCGGCCATCACCGACGCCGCGCCTCGCAGCGGTGCGGCGTCGGTCGTCTCCTCCACGTCCTTGAGCGAGTAGTCGGTTGGACCGAGGAGTCGCTCGCCGGCGTACACTTCGCCCCATCCTTCGAACTTCTGGTGCACGACGAACGCCGGCCCCGCATGCGCGGCGGCTTCACGCGCGGCGGCGGCCGCGGGTGTTCCCGTGGCTACTGGTAGAGTGCCGCCCATGCGGTGTCGTGTGCGACGACGGCGAGCTCGTAGCGCATCAGGTTGCGCTCGATCACCTCGGGCGTGATCAGATCGGTATCGAGCTCCAGCGGTGCGCCTGCTCGGGCGACCTGCGCATCGAGCGCGTCGATGACGTCGCCGACGGTGATCTGCTGCAGGCACACGCGCTCGTACGGGCAGGTGTTCAACCGCCAGCACGGCGAGCAGCTCACCGGGGAGTAGAGGTTCGCGTTGCAGGGATAGCCCGACTGCGCCGGCGTCTCGCGCCCGCCGTACACGATGACCGAGCGGCAGTCGACGGCGCGCGCGAGGTGCATCAGGAAGCCGACCTGGCCGACGAACGCCATCGACGCGTGAAGGACGGCGGCCGTGCCGCGCAGCGTCGTCTTGCCGCGCATATCGAGCGTACCATCGAGCGGCGGATCGTTGCGTGAGCCGACCTGCACGAAGTCGTACCGGTCCTTCAGCGCCGAGACGACACCCTGGTACCGCTCGAGCGGCCAGTTCTTGTTGAGCATCGAATGCTTCGCGTCGAGACCCGAGCTCTGGATGGCGATCTGGCGCGTCGCCACCTTCCCTTCCCGCTTCTCCTCGTCGGTCAGGAAGAGATAGGGCCGCAGCGTGATCTCGCCGGTGATCCCCGCCTTCTGGCACATCACCGAGATGAGATGCTGCTCCGGCATCGGATCGTCGCGGTCGAACGCCGGGTGATAGCTCGTGTACCACGGGTAGACGATCTTCGTCCCCAGCTTCTTGAGCAGGATGTCGTAGCGCTCACGTGCCGGCACGATCACCCTCACGTCGGCGTTGTTCCTGTACAGCTCCGCGCGCCGGGTCGTGACCCAGAAGTCGCGCTGGCCGCGGAGGCACAGCTCGTGGAACAGCGCGGTGACGAGCAGATCGTCGCCGATGCCCGCTCCCACCGAGTTGATGAACGTCGCCGGCCGCCCATGGTGCGCGAGCGACGTCGCCGCCGAGGGCATCAGTCGCGCGTAGTCGACGGGCGCCTGAATGAACGGCTTCGCCTTTTCCTTCAGCACGGCGACCACCCCCGCGGCACCGTGACGGCGAACGACGCGATGGAGAGTGCGGAGCTTCTTCCCGATCGCCGACACGCTATTCTCCCCGCGGCGCACTCGCTCCGCGCGCGACGCCCGATGCGGACGGTACGGTCTCGCGCCCAGGCACGAGCTTCAGCGGCGTGTCGCCGCGCTGCGCGCGAGTGCCGACGGTGGCGACGAGGCGCGACGTCGACTGTCCGGTCACGAGGTCCACGAGCACGACGCGGCCGCCGCGCGCCTCGACGATGTCCGCGCCCACGACGCGGTCGCGCGTGTAGTCGCCCCCTTTCACGAGCACGTCGGGCTGCAGCGCCTGAATGAGCTCGCGCGGCGTGTCCTCGGAGAACACCACCACGGCGGCGACGCCCTTGATCGCGCTGATGAGCACGGCGCGCGCGTTCTCGTCCTGCACCGGACGCTGCGGCCCCTTGAGGCGGCGGACCGACGCATCGGAGTTGAGCGCCACGATGAGCCGGTCGCAGTTCTTCGCCGCCTGCTGCAGCAGCGACACGTGGCCCGGGTGCAACAGATCGAAGCAGCCGTTCGCGAGCCCGACCGTCAGTCGTTCGTTGCCCCAGCGCCACCGCAGCGCGATCGCCTCGTCGCGATCCACGTGCCCCGCGTCGTCGATCGCCGCTGGCGCATCGCTCGCGTAGATCGATGCGGCGAGCTCGTCGCGCGTGACCGTTGCGGTGCCCATCTTCGAGACGACGATGCCCGCAGCGTGGTTGGCCAGGCGCATCGCTTCGAGCCACGGGATGTCGGCCCCGAGCGCTGCCGTCAGGACGGCGATCACCGTGTCGCCCGCGCCGGAGACGTCGAACACGTCCTGCGCGACGGTTGGCATGTGGATCGGCTCACCCTCGCGCGGGAAGAACGACATCCCCTTCTCCGAGCGCGTGAGCAGGATGTCGGCGCCCGACGCGTCCTGCGCCGCACGCGCGGCGACGGCCGCTTCCTCGTCGGTCTCGCATGGCAGCTTCGTCGCGTCGGACAGCTCCTTCCGGTTCGGCGTCAGGATCGACGCGCCGCGATACGCGGCGAAGTCGAGGCGCTTCGGATCCACGAGCACGCGCTTCCCCGTTCGCTCACCGTGCTCGATCACCGCGCGGATGAGCGCGTCCGAGCACATCCCCTTGCCGTAGTCCGACAGCACCGCCACGTCGGCCGCGTCGATCGCGTCGAGCGCGGCGTGGATGCACGCCTCGAGCGCGGCGGCGTCGCACGGCATGAGGTCTTCGTGGTCGATGCGCACGATCTGCTGCCGAGCACCGATGATCCTGAGCTTCTTCGTGGTGCGGCGATTCTGAGCGGCGACGACGCGCGTGCAGTCGATTCCACCGATGGCCGCGAGGCACGCGAGCAGCTCGTTCCGCGCCTCATCGCGGCCGCACAGCCCGACCAGCTTCACCTGCACGCCGAGCGTCGCCAGGTTGGCCGCGACGTTCGCGGCGCCGCCTGGGACCACCTTCTCGGACACCGCGCGCATCACCGGCACCGGCGCTTCGGGTGAGATGCGGCTG
>DASYMZ010000125.1:0-20120 GCA_036008805.1 Gemmatimonadaceae bacterium | reverse complement strand
CCCGCCGACGCGGACTTCGTCATCGAAGGCTACATCGATCCGGCGGAAGCGCTGGTGATGGAAGGTCCGTTCGGCGATCACACGGGCTTCTACTCACTGGCCGATCTGTATCCGCTCGTGCACGTCACCGCGGTGACGATGCGCAGCGATCCGATCTTTCCGTGCACCATCGTGGGCCGTCCGCCGATGGAGGATTTCTACCTCGGTCACGCGACGGAACGAATCTTCCTTCCACTGCTCAAGCTGACGATCCCCGAGATCGTCGACTATCACATGCCCGCCGAGGGGATCTTTCACAACCTCGTGTTCGTGAGCATACGGAAGGAGTATCCGGGACAGGCGTACAAGGTCATGAACGCCATGTGGGGGCAGGGGCTGATGTCGCTCGCGAAGGTGCTCGTGATCGTCGACGACTGGGTGGACGTGCGCAATCCGCAGGAGGCGTGGTGGGTGGCGCTCAACAACATCGATCCCGAGCGCGACACGCGCTTCACGATGGGCCCGATGGACGTGCTCGACCACTCGTCGCGCGCGTTCACCTACGGCTCCAAGATGGGAATCGACGCGACGAAGAAGCTGCCGGAGGAAGGGTTCAATCGTGACTGGCCCGCCGTGATCGAGATGGACGACGCGACGAAGCGCGCGGTGGACGCGATGTGGCCCTCGCTCGGGATTCCCTCGCGATGAGCGCCGAGCCGGTCGCGCCGGGCGGACAGCGCGAGGGACAGACCTTCGCGGGAGGCTCGCGCCTGTCGACGTACGCGTCCTTCGTGAAGCTGCCGCACACGGTGTTCGCGCTTCCGTTCGCGCTCGTGGGTGTGATCATCGCCTCGTACCGGCATGCGCTGACGTGGGCGATGCTCGGTTGGGTGGTGCTCGCCTTCACCGCGGCGCGGTTCGCGGCGATGGGGTTCAACCGGATCGTCGATCGCGAGTTCGACGCGGAGAATCCGCGCACGCGGATGCGCGAGCTGCCGCGCGGCGCGATGACCGTGCGCGAAGCGTGGATCGCGGTGGCGATCGCGTCCACGGTATTCGTCGCGGCGGCGGGTGCGCTGAACCGACTCTGTCTCGCGCTGTCGCCGATCGCGCTCGCGTGGGTGTTCTTCTACAGCTTCACCAAGCGATTCACCCACTTCGCGCATCTCGCGCTCGGGCTGGGCATGTCGATCGCGCCGGTCGGTGGCTATCTCGCGGTGACGGGGCGATGGAGCCAGCCGTGGTGGCTGCTCTGTGCACTGGCGAGCGCGGTGGTGACGTGGGGTGCCGGCTTCGACGTGCTGTACGCGTTGCCCGACATCGCGTTCGACCGTGACCACGGGTTGCACTCGATCCCCGCCGCACTCGGTGAACGCGGCGCGATCGCCGTCGCGCGGGGGCTGCACACGACGACGCTGCTGTCACTCGCGCTGGTGGGTGTCGGCGCGTTCCGGGGCGGCTCGACCGTGTCGGTGCTGTTCTGGGCGGGAGTGCTGGTGGTCGCGCTGCTGCTTCTCTACGAGCACTCGCTCGTGAGGCCGGGCGATCTGTCCAAGCTCGACGCGGCGTTCTTCACGATGAATGGCGTGATCAGCCTGCTGCTGCTCGGCTTCGTGCTCGCTGGCCGGCTGTACGCCGCGTGGTCGGGCGTCGCGTCGAGCGGAGCGCGATGAGCGACGCGCCGCGGCCGCCGATCGTCATGGCGATCACCGGCGCGTCCGGCGCGCCGTACGCCGTGCGGCTGCTCCAGACATTGCTGCAGGCGGGCGAGCGAGTTCAGCTCATCGTCTCGGAGCATGGGCTGCGATTGCTGCGCACCGAGACGGAGGTCGGCACCGTGGAAGCGCTTCGCACCCGCGTGGGCGCCTCAGCGTGGGACACGCAGCTCACGATGTTCGACGATGGCGATCGCGGGGCGGCCCCCGCGTCCGGCTCGGCGCGCAATCGCGGCATGGTGATCTGTCCGTGCTCGATGGGGACGATCAGCGCGATCAGCCAGGGGACGTCGCGCTCGCTCGTCGAGCGGGCCGCCGACGTCGCGCTCAAGGAGCGCCGCCGCCTCGTGCTCGTGCCGCGCGAGACGCCGTACAGCGCGATCCATCTGGAGAACATGCTGCGACTCACGCGGGCGGGCGCGGTGATCCTTCCCGCGAGTCCGGGCTTCTATCACCGTCCGACGCAGATCGCCGAGCTCGTGGACTTCGTGGTCGCGCGCGTGCTCGATCATCTCGACGTCGAGCATTCGCTCGGACGCCGATGGGGCGAGGAGACGGACGAGACGTGAGCGGGAGCGACGCGCACGTGATCGGGCTGATCTCCGATACGCACGGCCTCCTGCGCGCCGACGTGCATCGCGCACTCGCTGGCGTGGAGCTCATCCTGCACGCGGGCGACGTCGGCGGCGACGAGATCCTGGACGAGCTCGCGCTCATCGCGCCGGTGCTCGCGGTATGCGGCAACACGGACGCGACGGCCGACCCGCGTCTCAGTGCGTCGATCGACCGCACGATCGGCGGCGTGAGCATTCACGTGAGCCACGGCCACGAGCTGGGGAGTCCGACGCCGGCGAAGCTGCTCGAGCGCTATCCGGCGGACGTGATCGTGTACGGTCACACGCATCAGCAGCTCATCGCCCGCGCAAGCGGGCGCCTCGTCGTGAATCCTGGCGCGGCGGGAGCGCGTCGATTCAAGCTGGAGCCGAGCGTGGCGCGGTTGACCATCGCCGGCGGACGCGCCGAGGTGGAGCTCGTGCCGCTCACGAGCTGAGCGCGCGCTACTCCGGCGACGCTCGTCTCCGCGATGGAAGGGGCACGTGCATGAGGCCGACCTCGACGAGCCAGAGGTTGCCGTCGGGCTGGCCGTACCGATGCAACGTGACGCCAGCGCGGAATCCGACCGAGCCAGCTGCGATCACCGCGGCGGCGCCGCCGTAGATGCCGCCGGTTCCTCCGCCCCCGCCACTGCCGACACCACCGACCGCGCTCAGGCCCGCAGAGGGTATGAGGAAGAGGTCGCCCGTCAGCGCGAGCGGAAGCGCCAGTCCGGCGCGTGCACCCATGGCGACCACGCCTTCGGAGAGAATGCGCGGCACGATGCCGATCGCGAGGTCGGCACCGGGACGATTCGGCACCAATCGAGTGCCGCCGACTCCCAGGGTGAAGAACTCCGCAGCGGATTCGCGGCCAACGCCCGGCACGCCGATCAGTGGGCCGACGATCCAGCCATCGCGCACGAGTGTCGTGTCCTGTGCCTGCGCGGGCCCCGCGATGAACAGGAGCACGATCGCACCGGCGAGCCAGCCGGATCGCGCGCGCCCATCTGTTCGTTTCGTCGAACCGATCATACAATCACTCCTGCGCTGTGACCCTCTGTGATGCGACCGGCGACCAAGCCTCGTCGCGAAGAGAATGCACCGATCGCCTGAGGTGCTGTCTCACGGCACCGCTCTGGGAACGCGGAATTCACCAGCGAATCGGCTCAGCACTGCACTGACCGCAGGATCACGCACACGACGGTGTCGATGGCAGTCAGGAACACGGATCGTCCGGGAGCCGCGCGATGAAAGCACTCTTCACGTCCGACGATCGCTCTGCATGGAACGCCGCGCTCGACGCGTATCCGGCGGTGGTCGAGCGACAGAACGTCGCGAAGCTGCGGGAGCTCGATCGGTGGTATCGCGACGAGCTGCCCGGCGCCATCGGCGCTCGGAAGTCGCCGCACGTCGAGCTGCCGGAGCTGGTTCGACTGACCGAATGGAAGATGGCGCGCGGGGTGTGGCGCGCGCCGAATCTCGTGCTCGTGCGCGGCAACGCGCCGTCGCTCGTGATCGAGACGAGCATCGCCGCGCTCGCGGCGGTGCCGCATCCGAAGGGCCCGATCGCAACGCTGGCGACGCTCGCCGGCGTGGGCCCGGCCACCGCATCGGCGGCCGTGGCGGCGTTCGCTCCGGAGACGTATCCGTTCTTCGACGAGCTGGTCGCGGAGCAGGTGCCCACGCTCGGCCCGGTGAAGTGGACACTCGGCTACTACGTGAAGTACGCGGATGCGCTTCGTGCTCGGGCCGCCGAGCTGGGAGACGCGTGGACACCGGTGCAGGTGGAGCGAGCGCTCTGGGCAAACTGCGGCGGCAAGACGGGCGCGTCTCTGTAAGTCAGGGCGTGCGGGTCGTGTCGCCGACGACTCGCGCCGTCTTGATGTAGTCGAGCTTCGGGAACATGCGCCGCAGATAGGAGTTGCCGAGCGTGGCGATCAGATGGTACTTCGGCGACTCGCCGTAGTCGTCGTTCAACGCATCGACGACGCTCAGGCCGTCGACGACGCGGCCGATGGGCACGAACCCCTGCGCGTCGAGCTTGGGGTTGTCCTTGAGATTGACGAAGAGTTGATGCGTGCGCGTATCGGGTCCATCGCTCGCGAACGACACCGTGCCGCGCGCGTTGCTCTGGCGTCGCGGATCGTCGGGAATCTTCTTGCCCTCCCACAGCTCGTTGGTCTCGCGCGTACCGCTGGCGCCGAACTGCGCGATGTAGCCCGAGAGCACGCGAAAGAAGCGCTGGTCGTCGAAGAATCCTGAGGCGGCGAGCTCGTAGAAGCGGTCGGCGCCATGCGGCGACCAGGCGCGATCGACCTGGACGACGAAGTTTCCCTTGCTGGTCTCGAACGCGACGCGGAACGAGTCGGGCGCTGGACCGGTCACGACCCGCCGAGGCGGTTCCTGCTTGCACGCGATTGCGGCGAGCGGTGGCAGGAGCAGCGCGACGAGCACGATTGCGGATCGTCGGGAGATCTGGAGCATGTCGGGGATCGCGTGCACGGGGGGAGATACAAAAACTACCACTCCCGGGAGGTGGTAGTGAGTAGCGAGGAGGCCGGCGCCCGTGGATCAGACGGGCTTGAAGTGCGACGCCGGGTAGAGGAAGTCGTCGCCCGAGTCGTCGAGGATTCGATAGAACGATCCGTTCGCCTCCACGGCGAGCATCTCGTAGATGCGACCAAGCGTCAGGTCGTGGCAGCCGCCGGGCTCATCGCATCCCGGGTAGACGAGCCATGGCTTGACGCTGATGCACTGCACGAGAGTCGTCGGTTGCCACGAGGTCGTCATCAACATCCTCGGCGCTGGCACCCGTACATCGGGAGCCGCGAACGAGTCATGCAAGAGGCTCGCCAGTTCTGGATGCTGTTCGCGGCCGGGCATCGCTCGAAGAGACGAGAGAGATCGCAGATCAGCTCTCTGAAATCGGAATGGCGGATGCTCGCGTGCGGGTGGGACGCGTCTCGTGGCGATTCAAGAGCGGGATCACGGATCTCAGACAGATTGAACGGAAAAGGCCGGATGACTGCAATTGCAACGGCAACGGCAACGGCAACAGCTCACACAGAGGGCGCAGAGAACTGCCGAGGCGCAGAGAACGGCTACTGCACTGCAACTGATTTGGGGTGTGTGGCGTAGCGATCGCTGCACCGCATCGCCGAGATGTTCGGGCTCCCGCCCGAGTTGAGCTACGGCTGTTCTCTGCGCTCTCCGTCGTTCTCTGCGCCCTCTGTGCGAAACCACAGCAAACAGGGCCGCCGAGATGGTCCGCCTCGCGGCGCGCTGTTGCTCTTGATTTCACGCGGAGGGCGCGGAGAACTGCCGAGGGGCGGAGAACGACAACCGCAATTGAGTTGGGGGTGTGGCGGAGAGATCTCTCCGCCACACCCCCAAAAGTTCCTAAAACGCGATACAGCGCTCGGCGCAGTGAGAGAAGCCTCCCGATGGGCAGTATCCGGCCGCTTCCGTCCAATCCGTCTAAGATCCGTGACCCCGCTCTTGGATCGCCACGAGTCTTGGATCGCCACGAGAGACCAGACAGCGAGTAGCAGTCAGATCACGCCGCCGAGCTGGCGTTGTCTCCGAACAGCGGATCGTCGTGCGGGTCGTACGCGAGCGGAGGGAGGTCGCCGACGAATGCCTTCGCGTCTCGCGAGCGACCCAGCTCGTCGGGGAAGCGACGGAACCACGACGACAGAAGCAGCAGCTCGTCGATCTCGTGCGACGGCACCTGGCTCGTGTCGCGCTCGCTCGGATTGAAGATCTGCTCGACCATCTCGAGCAGGCGGATGCGGTCCTGCTCGCTCCGTGGCATCTCCAGCTCCGCGCGCACCCTCCCTCGGCGAATCAGATAGAGCCGATCGTCGCCGTCGTGGCCCGGCACCGTGTAGACGAACGAGAGCGTCTCCACCGCGAATCGGAAGCGGATGAACTGCTCGCGCAGATCCTCGAGCCGGTGGAGCTTGTCGCGCAGGATCGCCGCGCGCTCGAAGTCCATCGCCTCACTCGCGGCCTGCATGTCAGCGCGGAGCGATTGCATCGGCCCGTCATCCACACCGTCGAGGAACGAGCGCACGAGTCGAACGCGCTCGTCGTATTCGCTCGCGGTGCAGCCGCCGACGCACGGGCCGAGACACTTCTTGATCTCGTGCCGGATGCAGCCCGGTGTGCGCGGGAAGATCTGGAACAGCTCGGGCTGGTCGGCGAAGTGCATCGCCTGATCGAGCCGGCAATCGCGAAGTCCGAGTGCATCGTTCAGCTCTCGCACGGCCTCGCCGACGCGCTGCGCGCCGTGGAACGGTCCGTAGTAGATCTGCGCGTCGTCCGCGCCCGCGCCTCGCACCACGAGCAGCTTGGGCGCGGTGCCGCGGGTCAGCTTGATGAACGCGAAGTGCCGCGCGTCGCGCTTCATCGCGACGTTGAGGCGCGGACGGAAGCGCTTGATCAGGCGCAGCTCCTCGAGCAGCGCAGCGAACTCGCTGGGCGTGTACTCCCACTCGATGCGCGTGGCCTCCCGCACGATGCGCGCGCCCTTCTCCTCCTTGCCGCATCGGAAGTAGCTCAACAGCCGAGTGCGCAGCTTCTTCGACTTGCCGACGTAGACGACCTCGCCGTCGTTCGACAGCCACCGGTAGACGCCCGGCCGATCCTTCGCCGTCGCACGCACGTGCGCGCGCATCTCGGCGATCAGCTCGTCGGACGTCTTCGGCGTGAGAAGGAGCTTCTTTACCTTTGACAGCGCGCGCACAGTACCGTGGACCGTCCGTCGATGGCGTGCGTTTCGATCAGGCGAGCCCCACAGCGGAGACAGGGCTCGTTCCCTCGTCCATACGCGGCGAGCGAGCGCTCGAAGTCGCCCTTGCCGCCGGTGGCGTCGCGATAGTCGCGGAAGGAGGTTCCGCGCGCGGCGATCGATTCGGTGAGCACGCCGACGATGCCGGCGTGTAGTGCAGCAGTCTCCTCGGCGTCGAGCGAGCGGGCAGGGCGCGATGGATCCACCCGGGCGCGCCAGCACGCCTCGTTCGCGTAGATGTTGCCTACGCCAACCAGAACGCGCTGCTCCATCAGCACCTTCTTGACCGCCTGCCGTGAGGCCCGAAGAATTCCCGATAGATGCGCTTCGGTGAACGCGCGGTCAAGAGGTTCGACGCCCAATCCCGCGGAGTACGTCGCGAACCGCTCCGCGTCCATCAGCGTGACGGTGCCGAGGCGGCGGATGTCGCGGTAGTGCAGGTCGCGACCGTCGTCGAGAACGACGTGCAGGGTGGAGTAGGGCGCTTCGGCGGCCGAGAGCGGTCCGCGACTCAGGAGCAGCGCGCCGGTGAAGCGCGGCTGCACGACGATGCGATCGCCGGAGTCCAGGTCGATCACGACGAGCTTCGCGCGGCGCCAACAGCGCACGATGACCGTTCCGACGACTCGCTCGCGCAACGCCGCCGCGGTCGTCTCGCGCAGCACGTCTCGCTTGTCGACCACGACGTCGGTGATTCTCCGCCCAGTGATCTCACGATCGAGATCACGAGCGATCGTCTCAGTCTCGGGGAGCTCGGGCACTGGCGTGCTGATGCTGCCGCGCGATCTCGCGCCACCCGATGTCCGAGCGATGCTGCTTCCCGTCGAACCTCACCCGGTCGGCGAACTCCAGGCTCTTGAGTTGGGCGAGCTCGACGTTCGGCGCGACGGCGCTGATCGCGAGCACCCGCCCGCCCGCCGTGACGAGCTTTCCGTCGGGATCGCGCTTGGTGCCTGCGTGAAACACGAAGACACCGTCCTCCGGCGCGGGGAGGGTGATCTCGTCGCCGGTGCGCGGCGTCTCGGGATAGTTCGACGCGGCGAGCACCGTCGTCACACAGGCGCCGGTGGTCTCGACCATCGAGATCCGGGTCGAGCCATTCACTCTGGAGTCGGCCGAGCTTCCTGAGACCGGGAAGCCGGCGAACGGCTCCTCGCGCCCGACGGCGAGCATCAGATCGATGAGCCGCGGCGAGAGATCGAGCACCGGCATGAGAGCCTGAGTCTCAGGATCGCCGAAGCGGCAGTTGAACTCGACCACCCGAGGGCCGTCCGGCGTGAGCATCAGGCCGGCGTAGAGGAGACCGGCGAAAGGCCGTCCGCGCTTGGCCAGGCCTCGGAGCGTTGGTGCGAACACGTCGCGCGCCGCTTCGAGAACGAGACTGGCCGCTGCCTCAGCGCTTGGCCTGATCGCGCGGTCAGCGTCGTACCCCAGCTCGACCGGGAGGTACGCACCCATGCCGCCGGTGTTCGGGCCCAAGTCCTTGTCGCCCAGACGCTTGTGATCCTGAAGCCCGGGCAGAACGACGAAGTGGCTGCCGTCGGTGATGGCGAACAGCGAGATCTCCTCGCCTTCCATGAACTCCTCGACGAGCACCTCGGCACCGGCGGCGCCGAAGCGGTTGCCCTCGAGCATGTCATCGATGGCCGCGTCCGCGTCGCCGAGCGTCTTGCAGACGATGACACCTTTGCCAGCGGCGAGGCCGGACGCCTTCACGACGACCGGCGCGCCGAATCGCCGAGCGGAGGCCTTGGCGCCGGCAACGGTGGTGTGCACCTCGGCACGAGCGGTCGGGATGCCGTCCTCGAGCATGAGCTGCTTCGCGAACGCCTTGGACGTCTCGATCTCGGCGGCCGCCTTCGTGGGCCCGAAGATCGGCAGTCCAGCGGCGCGGAAGCGGTCGACGAGGCCGGCTTCGAGGGGAGCTTCCGGCCCGACCACGGTGAGATCGACGTTGCGCTCGCGCGCGAGATTCTCGAGCGCGTCGAGATCGGTGACGCCAATCGGGACGCATTCCCCCAGCTCGGCGATCCCGGGATTGCCCGGCGCGGCGATGATCTCGAGCCCGGGCTCTTCACGGGAAAGCTTCCAGGCGAGGGCATGCTCGCGGCCGCCACCGCCTACCAGGAGAATTCTCATTGGCGGGAATATATCGCTCGATCCAGCTACCACTGGCCTGTACCTCCTCAACTACCACCGCCTGTAGGAGGTAGCGAGTCGCAGTAGTGTGACGTCGTAGCGGGTAGGCAGTAGTGAGACGTTGTAGCGAGTAGGACGTGGTAGAGTAGTCGGATTGGCATTCGAGCCTGGTCTTCCATCGACCGCAACGACGAAGGGCCGTGTCGGCCACCGGAGGGTGGTTCTCGAGCACGGCCGTTCGGAGTTCCTCGACTCGCGCGGACCGAACTCTCGGTCTCGCGACTACCTACCCGCTACGACATCCCACTACCGCGACTCGCTACCACCTACAGGCAGTGGTGGTTCAAGAGCTGGCTCATCCCTTGAATGCATCCGCGAACGCATCCCGAGCTCTATTCAGCGCGTCTCCCACGCTCGACATCGCGGCGTTCGCCTTGTCCGAGTAGTAGTTCGCCGCCGCGGCGTAGTCGTCCTTGAGGCCCTGTCCCTCCTCGCCGCGGCGCGTGTAGGTCCCAGCGAGAATGAGATCGTATGCGCCGCTGGTGCGCCACCGTTCGAGCTCGCCGGCGCGCACCGTGTTGAACGGGTGCTCTCGAAATGCGGTGTTCACCATCTTGAGGATCCGGTCCCAGCCGTCGCCACCCGTCTCGTAGGCGGCGGCCTGACGCATGAAGTCCTCGACGCTCGCTTCGTCGCCGTATGCGGGGCCGCCGGCGAGCTTCATGAACGAGCGCTGCGCGACGATGTGATCCTGCACGGCGAGCAGACCCGCCCGGTCCGTCGACAGCTCGCTCTTGCGATGCCACTCGAGCAGCGCGAGCTGGAAGGGGAGGAGCGCGACGCCGAGTGGGAAGGGAAGGGTGCCAGTGCCGATCGCGAGGAGGATGAGCGCGATCGTGCGATACGTCATGTGCCCGCTCATGATGTGGCCGAGCTCGTGCGCGAGCAGGAAGCGGCGCTCGTCGTCGTTGTCGAGCAGCTCGAGCGCCTCGGAGTTCACGACGATGAACGGGTGCTCGAAGCCGATCGCGTACGCGTTCACCTTCGGCGACTGGGTGACGTAGAGCTCGGGCCGATCGGGCCAGTCCAATGTCGTGCACACATCAGTGAGAAGTCCATTCAGCGCGGGCCGCTGCTGTGGGCCGACCTTGACCGCGTTCGCGAGGAAGAGCTGCCGCACGCCGCGCTCGGTGACGAACCCCGCGACCTTTCTCACGACCTCATCGAACCCGGGGATGGCGCGCAGGGTGTTGAGCGCGGCCCGATCGGCCGGGTGCTCCCAGGCTCGGGAGGAGATGAGGGGAAGGGGGGTGGGCATGGGCGAGCCGCTCCTGGAAAGTGGATACGGGGTTTACGGGCGGCGCGCCTGGAAAGTGTCAGGGGCGGCGGAGCGGCCCGTGATCAGTGATCGGTGATCAGTGATCGGCCGGCCTCGGGAAGCGCCTGTGTCCCGAGGCCGTAACCGATCACCGATCACTGATCACCGTCTACGGCGCGCTCCGCGCTCCGCGCTCCGCTCCGCGCTCCGCTCCGCGCTCCGCGCGCCCTCACACCACGTGAAACGCGTGCTCCAGGTCCGCCAGCAGATCCCCCACGTCCTCCACGCCGCAGCTCAGCCGGATCAACCCTTCCGTGATCCCGAGCTCGGCTCGTCGCTCGATGGGAACGCTCGCGTGCGTCATCGACGCCGGGTGGCTGATGAGGCTCTCGACGCCGCCGAGCGACTCGGCGAGTGAGAAGAGCCGGCACCGGCCCAACACCTCGGCCGCCTTCTCCTTCGTGCCGAGCTCCACGGAGATCATCCCGCCGAAGCCGGACATCTGCGACTTCGCCAGCTCGTGCTGTGGATGAGAGGGCAGTCCCGGGTAGATGACGCGCTCGGTGCCGAGCCGCTCAGCGAGCCACGCCGCGATCTCGCGGCCATTCTCGTCGTGGCGGGGCATGCGAAGGTGCAGCGTCTTGGTGCCGCGGAGCGCCAGCCACGAGTCGAAGGGACCGGGCACCGCGCCGGCGGCGTTGAGGATGAACTGCAGGCGCGTCGCGAGGTCGTCGTCGTTCACGATGGCGATGCCGCCGACCATGTCCGAGTGGCCGTTCAGGTACTTCGTCGTGGAGTGATAGATGATGTCCGCGCCGAAGTCGAACGGGCGCTGGAAGAAGGGCGACGCGAAGGTGTTGTCGACGAGGAGGAGTGCATCGCGGGAGTGCGCGATCTCGGCCGACGCCCGGAGATCGGTGATCCGCATCAGCGGGTTCGTCGGCGTCTCGACGAAGACCAGCCGAGTCGCGGGCGTCATCGCGTCGGCGATCCGCTGTGCGTCGCGTGCGTCGACGTAGGTGAACGTGAGGCCGAAGTTCTGGAGGATCCTGTCGAACAGGCGGAAGCTGCCGCCGTAGACGTTCTCGCCGCACACGACGTGGTCGCCCGACCGGAACAGCTTCATGATGGAGTCGAGGCAGCCCATGCCGGAGCTGAAGGCGAAGCCGTGGCGCCCGCCCTCGAGCGCGGCGACGTTTCGCTCGAGCGCCTCGCGGGTCGGATTTTTGCCCCGAGCGTACTCGTAGCCCTTGTTCTGCCCGAGCCCCTCCTGGACGTACGTGGACGTCAGGTAAACCGGGGTCATGATTGCCCCCGCAAGAGGCTCGGGCCGCTGGCCCGCGTGGATTGCCCTGGTGGCGAACCCGGCGTTCAGATCGTCGTCAAATACGCGCGTCATGCCGATACTGTGAAGGGTATGGTCGTGCGGGCAAGATAGCGGGGGGAGAACCGGAGCGGCGAGGCAGCCGCCCTCACTTCCGACGCGCGACGCCACGAAGTCCACGAACTGATGCCTGCCAGATACACTGCCTTGCCCGAATCACCGTACTGTCTGATCGTCGACGACGAGCCGCGTCTGCGTCAGGTGCTCATGCACCTGATGCGAAACGACGGCTTCACCTGTCTCGAAGCGGGCAACGGCGAAGAGGCGATCGCGTTGCTCGAGCAGCACGAGTTCACACTCGTGATGAGCGACCTGCGCATGCCGAAGCTGGACGGCATCGGACTGCTGCGTGAAGTGCGCGGGCGGTGGCCGGACAGCGCGGTGGTGATGATCACCGCGGTGGCGGACGTCGAAGTCGCGGTGAGCTGTCTCGCGATGGGCGCGATGGACTATCTGACGAAGCCGTTCCATCTCGAGGAGGTCCGTGCGCGCGTCGCGCAGGCGCTCGAGAAGCGGCGGCTGGTGCTGGAGAATCGCGGCTATCAGGAGAGCCTGCAGGAGAAGGTCGCGGTGCAGGCGCGCCGGCTCGAGGAGCTGTTCCTGGCGAGCGTGCAGTCGCTCGCCGAAGCGCTCGAGGTGAAAGACCCGTACACGCGCGGCCACTCGATTCGCGTGAGTCACTACTCCGTGGTCATCGCGAAGGAGCTGGGGCTCGGCGGCGAGCTGCTGCGCCGCATCGAGCTCGGCGGACACGTGCACGACATCGGCAAGATCGGCGTGCGCGAGGAGGTGTTGAACAAGCCGGGCAAGCTGACGGACGAGGAGTACAAGCACATCATGACGCATCCGGTCGTCGGATGGCGCATCCTCGCACCGCTGCTCGGCGAGACACCGGAGGCGCTCAACATCGTGCGCTCGCACCACGAACGGTTCGATGGGCGCGGCATTCCCGACGGACTCTCGGGCACGCGCATCCCGCTGGAGGCTCGCATCGCCGCGGCGGCGGATTCGTTCGACGCGATGGCGAGCGACCGTCCCTATCGTCCCGGACTCTCGATGGGGGACGCGATCGCCGAGATCGTGCGCTGCCGGGGAACGCAGTTCGATCCCGACATCGTGGACGCGGTCGTCCGCGCGGTGGAGAACGGCAGCTTCACGCTGATCCCGCGAACGTCCACGCACGCGGTACCGCAGCTCGTCTAGGCTTCGAAGTCGGGCTGGCGGAATCCAGGTTCTGGGTGACCGGTTTTCGGTTGGTGGTGACGGGTTTTACTGCGTCCGCCGTTGAACCCAAGACCACCAACCCGTCGCCGGCAACTCAAGACCTGGATTCCCCTTCACTACTCGGGACCATCTCTATCTCGGTCGGCTGCTTGTACGCACTGAGCCGCGACTCGCACCACGCCGCGACCTGTTCGCGCGTCACGTCGCCCGCGACACGGAGCCGGATGTCGTACTCGTTCGAGACGGTCGCGTTGCCCTTGCGATCGCGCTGCGGGATCGGCGTGACTTCCGCCGATCGGACGCCGGCGAGCTCACACACGGCACGCTCGATCTCGCGCGGGTAGATGTTGAAGGCGTTGCGGGTGAACATCGGCTTCACGAGACCGAGAAAGGTCACGGTGCCATCCGCGTTGAGGACGCCCTCGTCGCCGGTGCACAGCCACTGCCCTCGCCGCGGTAGTCCGCCGCGCCCGCCGCCGATGTAGCCCGGCGACACGTTCTCGCCGCGCACGCAGATCTCCCCCGTGACGCCGACGGGGAGCGCCTGCGCCTCGGGCTGCTCGCGCTCGGCGTCGCGCGAATAGTCGGCGGGCGGCATGATCGCGACGTCGACGTTCGGAAAGGGATGTCCGAGCGTTCCGGGCACGTTCGGCCGATCGACACGATTGAACAGGCACACCGGTCCTGCTTCGGTGAGCCCGTAGCCCTGGCGTAGCTCGATGCCGGTCGCGTCGAACCAGCGCTCCTGCAGCTCGAGCGAGAGCGGAGCGCCGCCGCAGAGGGTCAGGCGAACCGCAGTGTCTCGCAGCCGGAGACCACGCTCGACGATCTCGCCGAGCATCGCACGGAACACACTCGGCACGCCGACGAACACGGTGACGCCATCCTCGAACTGCTTCATCACGCGGCCCGGATGGAAGCGCGGCATCGTGCGCACCTGGCCGCCGGCGAGGAGCGCGGTGCCGGCGGTGATGGTGAAGCCGAACAGGTGCGAGTAGGGAAGGAACGCGAGCGTGACGTCGTCCGCGGTGCAGCCCATCGCTTCGATTCCCGAGCGGGCGTTGGCGAGGATGTTCGCGTGCGTGACGATGGCGCCGAGCGGGCGGCCCTGCATGGCCGACGTGTAGACGATGACCGCCTCCTCGTCGCTGCCGCGGACGTCGCGCTCGCCCTCGATGCTGAGGCCGTGGTGCGAGCCGAGATCGACGTCCTGGGTGCGATCGGCGGTGACGACGCGGGCGGAGCGCGGCGCGTCGTCGAGCAGGACCACTGGCAGGCCTGCCGGCACGCGCGACGCGAGCGCGCTGATCGTGAACACCGCGCCGACGTTCGCGTCCTCGCACTGGTACGCGATCTCGGTCACCGAGGCGACGGGATTCACGAAGACGGCACCGCGGCCTTCGCTCGCCGCGATCGCGGTGAGATACGCGGGCATCGTCGGGAGCAGGATGGCCGAGCGCCGGCCGGCGAGCGCGCGCACGAGGGGCGCGCTGCGCTGGAGCAGGGTGAGCCCCGCGGCGACGAGCTGCTGCGCGTCGTACTGATCGGCGTCGCCGGCGACGCCGATGCGTCCGCGTCCGGCGGCGATTGCGAGCGGCAGGAGAGCGAGGGGATCGCTCACGATGGTCCTGGTGCGGGGTGGAGAATCAGATCTCGAACTTGCGCAGCGAGTCCTTCAGTCGCTCGCCGACCTGCGCGAGGTGCTGGCTGGACGACGCGACGCCGGCCATGGCCGCCGTCTGCTGCTGCACGACCGCACTGACCTCGTGCGCGGTGGAGGCGTTCGACTCGGCGGTGGCGGCGAGCGACTCGATCTCCTTGGCGAGCGACTCGGCTTCGCCGCGCTGCGCGTCGGCGGCGTCGACGATGCGATCGACCGCGGTGCGCGCGGCGGCGATCTCACGGTCGATCTGCGTGAGCGCTTCGGCTGACGCCCTGATGACCGTCTCGCCAGCGGTGACGCGATCGCTCGCCTGGATGATCTGCTCCTCCGTCTTGATCGCGCTGCTGCGGATCTCGGCGGCGAGCTTGCGGATCTGATTGAGCGCGCGGGCGCTCTCGGCGGCGAGCTTGCGCACTTCGTCGGCGACCACGGCGAAGCCCTTGCCGTGTTCGCCCGCGCGCGACGCTTCGATCGCGGCGTTGAGCGCGAGCAGATTCGTCTGGCGCGCGATCGCGCCGATGGCGTCGGTGATCTTGCCGATGCGCTGCGACTTCTCGCCCAGCTCGACGACCGCGGGCACGGCCATCTGGGTCACGGCGGAGATGGCCGCCATGGCGACGAGCGCCTCGCCGGCGGCGACGGTGCCGCGCCGCGTGGTGCGCTGCGCGACGTCGGCGGCGTTGCGTGCCTGCTCGGCGTTGCTCGCGACCGCGACGGCGCGCATCGCGACGCGGCTCGACGCCTCCGACGCTTTGCTGACGCCCTGGGTCTGAGTCGCGGCGGCGTCGGCGATCGCGCCGGCGGCGCTCGAGACTTCCTGGGTGGAGGCGGTCATCTGCTGCGCGCTCGATGCGAGCTCCTCCGCCGTGGTGGCGACGTCGGCAGCTGACGACTCGAGCTGCGCGATGTGCGAGCGAAGCCCGGAGGCCATCTTCCGGAACGACGTCGCGAGCTCGCCGAGCTCGTCGTCCGACTCGAAGGCGAGCTCGTGTCGCAGCTCACCCTGCCCAATGTGGTCGGCCTGCCGAGAGAGGCGGTCGATGCCGCGCGCGAAGGGCGACGCGACCATGAACGCGAAGCCGACCGCGAGCGCGAGCGCGATGAACGCGTAGATCGCCAGGTCGAGCACCGCGGAGCGCGCGTCGGCGAGCAGTCCGTCGGCGCTCCCCGAGACGACGACCGCGCCGACGACGCGACCGTGCGACGTGATGGGGGCGGCGGCGCTGAGCACGCGCTCGAGTCCGAAGTCGTGAATGCCGGAGGCGGCGGCACGGTTGGCGGCGATCGCTTCCGCGAGATGATCGGGGGGCGACCAGGTGGCGCCGCCGGTCTGATCGCGGTCGCTGTTGATGAGCAGGCGAAAGCGGCCCGACGAGTCGCGCCCGACCAGCTCGATGGCGCGGAGCTCGTTGCCCACGCCGAGCACGTCCACGTTGGTGATGCGGGCGCGGCGGATGAGATCGTGCACGCGCACGCCAGTGACGAGCGAGTCGCCGGGAATGCCGAGCGCCGTCGCGCGCGCGAGATAGACCAGCCGCTCTCCCTGCGCGCGCGCGAGCGCGCTACGCACGCGGGCGTAGGTGGGGAAGAGCAGCACGGCGAGCGTGACCACGACCGCGGCGCCAGCGAGCGCGGCCAACTTGAGCCGCAGGGGAAAACGAGTCGCGGCAGCCAGGAGACGGGGGGCGATGAGAGGGGGACGAGCTGCGCCTGAATGACGCTCGACGCGCCCCGAAGTTACGCGTGCTGCGTCGCATGTCGTCACGCGCGCAATCGGCTTGTTCTGTCTGCCTTCCCGGCTAGCTTTCGGACTCTCTCGACGGAGGCGTCATGGCGCAGGGCGGGTTGATGGTGAGCGTGTCTGGGATTCGCGGCCGAGTGGGCGAGGCGCTCACGCCGGATGTCGTGGCCCGGTACGCGGCGGCGTTCGGCGCGTGGTCGCTGAGCCAGGGCGGGTCGGCGCGAGTGGTGGTGGGGCGGGACAGCCGAGTGTCGGGCCCGATGTTCCACAGAATCGTGGTGGGCACCCTGCAGCTCGCTGGCTGCGACGTGATCGACATCGGCCTGACGACGACGCCTGGCTGCCAGCTGGCCGTGGAGCACCACCACGCCGCAGGCGGAGTGATGCTGTCGGCGAGCCACAATCCGATCGAGTGGAATGCGCTCAAGCTGATCGGATCGAGTGGATTGTTCCTCGAGGCCAATCAGGGCGCCGCGATGCGCGGTCTCCTCGAATCGGGAATCGCGTACGCGACCTGGGACCGGATCGGCACCGTGACCGAGGATCCCGACGTGGCGCTCCGGCACGTGCAGTCGGTGCTCGCGATCCCATACGTCGACGTGGAGGCGATCAAGCGCCGCAGGTTCAAGGTCGCGCTCGACTGCGTGCGTGGAGCGGGGGCGACGATCATGCCGATGCTGCTCGAGGCGCTCGGCTGCGACGTGGTGTCGATCAACATGGAGCCGGACGGCCGCTTTCCGCGCGAGCCCGAGCCGATCCCCGCGAATTTGTCAGCGCTGGAATCTTTAGTTAGGGACAGCGGTGCGGACATCGGGCTGGCGGTGGATCCTGACGTGGACCGCCTTGCGATCGTCAGTGACGAGGGGCGAGCGATCGGCGAGGACTACACGCTGGCGCTCGCCGCTCGGCTGGTGCTGCGTCATCGGCGCGGGCCGGTGGTGACGAACCTCTCGACCAGCCTGCTGGTGGAGGACGTCGCACGGGAAGCGGGGGTCGAGGCGATTCGAGCCCCGGTCGGCGAGGTGAACGTTGCCGTTCGGATGCGCGAGGAGCGCTCGCCGATCGGCGGAGAGGGAAACGGAGGAGTCATCCTGCCCGAGGTGCATCTGGGCAGAGACGCGCCGATCGGCGCGGCCCTGCTCCTGCAACTGCTCGTCGAAGATGGACGGAAGGTGTCGGACATCGCCCGGTCGCTGCCGAGCTACGTGATCGTCAAGGACAAGCTCGCCAGGCCGAACGTCAGTCTCGATGCGGTGTACGGAGCGCTTCGGTCGGCATTTCCCGACGCCGGCGCGGACATGCAGGACGGGCTGCGCCTGGCGTGGGCGGACCGGTGGGTGCACGTGCGGCCGTCGGGCACCGAGCCGATCGTGCGCGTGATCGCCGAGGCGCCGGACGAGGCGCAGGCACGTGAGCTGGTGCGGCGCTCTCGCGAGCCGCTCGACGCGCTGAGCGCGTAGCGGTGCGCGAGCTGGATCACTTCTAGAGGAACGCGGACCATGTGCGGAATCGTCGGTTACGTCGGACACCGTAAGAGCGCCACGCTTCTGATCGACGGGTTGAAGCGGCTGGAGTACCGCGGCTACGACTCGGCGGGCATCTCGATCATGAACGGCAAGGGGGTCGAGACGCGGAAGGCCAAGGGGAAGATCTCCTTCCTCGAAGCGGCGCTGAGCGCGAGCCCGGTGGACGGGAACGTCGGCATCGCGCACACGCGCTGGGCCACGCATGGGCCGCCGAACGAGTGCAACGCGCACCCGCATCACGACTGCACGGGCACCGTCTCGGTGGTGCACAACGGGATCATCGAGAACTACGGCCCGCTGCGCGCGATGCTGCAGAAGACGGGACACACCTTCGTCTCGGACACCGACACCGAGGTGCTCGCCCATCTCGTCGAGGCGGCGTTCGACGGCAACCTCGAGGAGGCGGTGATCGACGCGCTCGCGCTCATCGAGGGGACGTACGGCATCGCGGTGATCTCGTCGAAGGATCCGGACAAGATCGTCGCGGCGCGGAAGGGGAGCCCGCTGCTGATCGGTCTCGGCGAGAACGAGTACTACGTCGCATCGGACGTCGCCGCGATCCTGCAGCACACCCGCCAGGTCGTGTACCTCGACGACGGCGAGATGGCGGTGCTGACGCGCGACGGCTACCACGTGATGGACCTCGACGCGCAGATCGTGAAGAAGGGCGTGAGTCGCATCGACTGGGATCTCGACCAGATCGAGAAGGGCGGCTTCGACCACTTCATGCTCAAGGAGATCTTCGAGCAGCCGCAGACGATCCAGAACACGATGCGGGGCCGTCTCGTCACGGACGAGGGGTTCACCAAGCTGGGTGGTCTCAACCTGACGAAGGAAGAGCTGCAGAACCTCGACCAGATCGTGATCACCGCATGCGGCACGAGCTGGCACAGCGCGCTGATCGGCGAGCTGATGATCGAGGAGCACGCGCGGATCCGCTGTGAGGTGGAGTACGCGTCGGAGTTCCGCTACCGGAACCCGATCATCACCGACAAGACGTTGTGCGTCGTGATCTCGCAGTCGGGGGAGACGGCGGACACGCTGGCGGCGATGCGCGAGGCGAAGCGTCGCGGCGCGAAGACGCTCGGGCTGGTCAACGTGGTGGGCTCGACGATCGCGCGTGAGGACGATGGCGGGATCTATCTGCACGCCGGCCCGGAGATCGGCGTCGCGTCGACGAAGGCGTTCACGAGCCAGGTGATCGCGCTCGCGCTGCTGACGCTGAAGCTCGGCCGCCTGCGCACGATGTCGGTGGTGCAGGGGCGTGAGGTCGCGCAGGCGCTCGAAGCGCTGCCGGGGCAGATCCAGTCGATCCTCGATCGGGCGGCCGAGATCGAGAAGATCGCCGACGCGTTCCATGACGCGACGAACTTCTTGTATCTCGGGCGTGGCTACAACTTCCCCGTCGCGCTCGAGGGCGCGCTGAAGCTGAAGGAGATCAGCTACATCCACGCTGAGGGATATCCGGCGGCGGAGATGAAGCACGGTCCGATCGCGCTGATCGACGAGAACATGCCGGTGGTGTTCATCGCGCCGCACGACTCGGTGTTCGACAAGGTCGTGTCGAACGTGCAGGAGGTGAAGGCGCGCGGCGGGCGGGTGATCGTGCTGACGAGCCGCGAGGAGCCGTCGTTGGCGGGGAAGATCGACTACGAGTTCCGGATCCCCGAGACGATCGACATGCTCAACCCGGTCCTGGCGGCCATCCCGCTGCAGTTGCTCGCGTACTACATCGCGAACAAGCGCGGGCTGAACGTGGATCAGCCGAGGAATCTCGCGAAGTCGGTGACGGTGGAGTAGGCAGTCGTCGCTTGTGGACGACGAGGGATAGTTCGAGCAGCGTCCCGACTCGGTGCTCCTGGAGGGTTCGAGTGGCGTTACCACAGATCGAGCACGGATGACGCGGATCTGAACGGAAACGCCCGAATGGGCTCTGTCGGGAGCCCACGAGTCCGACGTAGAGCATCATCGGACTCCGGGGGACGGACTCCTAGGGACGGACTCCTAGGGACGGACTCCTAGGGACGGACTCCTGGGGACGGA
>DASYMZ010000124.1:0-10078 GCA_036008805.1 Gemmatimonadaceae bacterium | reverse complement strand
GTTCACGCCCGGCTGGCTCGTGCGGTTCTCCACGAGGTCCATCGCGGCGTAGAAGATCCGCTCGGCCGTGCTCTTCTTGCCCTGATACATCAGGACGTTGATGAACTTCGAAACGGTCTGGCTGTCGTAGCGCGCATCCGGCAGGATGGTGCGCTTCACAGCGGATTTACGGCGGCTCACTTCTTACCTCCCTTGCCCGCGGCGGCGCCGGCCTTCGGCTTCTTGGTGCCGTACTTCGAGCGGCTCTGGTTGCGGCCGTTCACGCCCGAGGCGTCGAGCGTTCCGCGAACGATGTGGTAGCGCACACCCGGCAGATCCTTCACACGACCGCCGCGAATGAGCACGATCGAGTGCTCCTGGAGGTTGTGGCCTTCGCCGGGGATGTAGGCGGTGACTTCGAAGCCGTTCGTGAGGCGCACACGCGCGACCTTACGGAGCGCGGAGTTCGGCTTCTTCGGGGTGGTGGTGTAGACGCGCGTGCAGACGCCCCGCTTCTGCGGGTTCGCCTTGAGCGCCGGCGCCTTCATCTTCTTCTCGACGTCGCGGCGGCTCTGCCGGACGAGCTGATTGATCGTGGGCATTCAACCTGAACTGTGTTCGTCTTCCTGATTCTACGTGGATCGCCCGGATGAGGCGGCACGGAACAGACTCGTAAGCTAGCCAGGCAACAGGGTTTGGGTCAAGCCACCGGAGTGGGCCGAGCCCCCCGGGCAGCGGTCGCGGGCGCCCTAACGGTCCTCCGGGGCGGGGGCTATCATGGCGCACCCATTCTCACCGCCACTGTGACGCTCAGGGCTTCGCTGAAACACGGCGCGCGCATCGCGCTGCTGGGCCTCGCTCCAGCGCTGCTCCAGGCGCAGGACGCGCCAGTCGGATTCGTCTCCGGCCAGGTCACCGCGCGCGCGGACACGGCTGCCGCGCTCGTCGCGGTCGCCGGAGCCACGGTCGCGCTGAGCGGCACCGCGCTCTCCGGCCCTCCGGCAGTCACCACCCGCGCCGACGGGCGCTTCCTCGTCGAAGCGGTGCGCGCAGGCCCCGTTACGGTGACGGTCAGCGCGGTCGGGTACCGGACCGTCCAGCGGTCCATCCGCGTCCGCCCCGGCGACACGACGCGCGTATCGGTCGTGCTGCGATCCGAGGCGCAGGTGCTCGATGCCATGCGCGCCGACGCACGCGCCGTCGATGCCGAATCGTTCCAGGCGCGGCCGAGCGTCGGCACCATTTCGTTGGGCGCCGCGGCGATGGCTGGCGTGCCGAACGTCGGCGAGCCGGATGTCGTGCGCGTGGTGCAGCTGCTCCCCGGCGTGATCGCACGCAACGACTTCAACACCGGCCTCAACGTCCGCGGCGGCGAATCGGACCAGAACCTGGTCCTGCTCGACGGCTATCCGGTCCACAACCCATTTCACCTCGGCGGTCTGTTCAGCACGTTCATGGATGCCACGGTCGGCGGTATCGAACTGGTGACCGCGGCCTTCCCGTCGCGGTATGGTGGCCGTCTGTCGAGCGTGCTCGAGGTGCAGTCCGCGGACGATCCACGTCCAGGCGTGCACACGACGGCCGATGTCTCCGCGCTCGCCACCTCGGCGCGACTTTCCGGCGCGTTCGGCGGAGGACGCGGCACGTGGAGCGTCGCCGGTCGCCGCACCTACGCCGACGCGCTGCAGTCCATCTTCACCGACAACGTTTTCCCATATCACTTCCGGGATCTGCACGCGCGCGCCACGTACGAGCTGCCCGGTGGCATCCACCTCGCCGCCACCGCGTACGAGGGCAAGGACGTGCTCGACGCGAACCTCGCCGAGTTCGCGTCCGACTCCACGCCGACGAAAGCGGCCGGCGGAAAGTGGGCGTACGATTGGGGCAACCTCGTCCTCGGCGTCACCCTCTCCAAGAACCTCGGCGCCGTACGTACGCCGCTGTTCGCGTGGGCGCTCGGCGACAGCACGACGCTCGAGCAGCGCGTGTCGGCGTCCGGCTTTTCCACGAGACTCGATCTCGGCGAGGGCGCGCTCACCCAGCGGAGTGAGCTTCACGACGTGAGGTTCGCGGGGTCCATACGAACGCGCGGCGCGGCGCACGATCGCTCCCTCGGCTACGAGCTCGCGACGTATCGCATCGAGTACGCATCCGGATCGGCGCAGACCGGCACCACCGGCTTCGATCTCGAGCAGCGGCCGACCTCCGGCGTGCTGTGGGCCGACGACGTGTGGCGTCTCTCGCCGAGATGGCTCGTCGAGGGCGGGATGCGCGCCGAGGCGCTGTCGGGGCGCGATTGGGCGGCGCTGTCGCCTCGTCTCTCCGTGAAGTACTTCCTCTCGCCCGACGTCGCGCTCACGGTCGGCGCGGGCCGCGTGACCCAGTGGATGCAGTCGCTCGCCGGGGACGGCGCGTATCGCTACTACGACATCTGGATCGCGAGCGACTCGTTCATTCCGGTGGCCAGCGCATGGCACTACGTCGCCGGCGCGGAGCGCCGGCTCGACGCCGGCTCGGTGCGCCTCGAAGGATTCGTCAAGAAGTACGATCGGGTGCTCGAGGCCAACTGGTCGGAAGATCCCGGCCGTCGCGGCGACGAGTTCTTCCAGGCGACCGGACTGTCGTATGGGCTCGATCTGCTGGCGCGCTGGCAATCGAGATCGGGCGCGAGCGGTTGGCTCGCGTACACCTATGGCCTGAGCACGCGAACGCGCGACGGAGTGCGTTGGGCGCCCGGACAGGATCGGCGCCACGATGTCGACGTCGTCGGCACGTGGCCAGTCGGCCGGTACAAGCTCGGTGCGCACTTCGGCTTCGCGAGCGGCACGCCGTACACGCCGATCACTGGCCAGATCGTGCGGCGCGTCTACGATCCGTCGCTCGATCACTGGGGCACGGGTGATCCGCGACTCCTGCTCGAGCCGCTCGGCGGCGCCCGCAACAGCGCTCGCTTCCCCGTGTCCCACCGATTGGATCTCGACGTATCGCGCACGTGGACGTATCGCGGGGCCACGGTCGCGCCGTACCTCAGCATCGTGAACGTGTACTACGCGAGAAACGTCTTCGTGTATCTGTACGACTATTCCACCGATCGTCCGACGCGACGCGCGATCTCGCAGTTTCCCGTGCTGCCGAGTCTGGGGGTGCGCGTTGGCCTCTAGCCGAGCTCTCGCTCCATGCGTGCTGATGCTCGCCGCACTCGGCGCATGCGAGTTCGACAAAGTCGGGATTCAGCCGACCGAATCGCAGCTGGCCACGCATGGCGTGTTGAGCGCGACGGCTCCCACGCAGGTCGTGCTGGTCGAGCGCACGAGGAATGGTACCGTGCAGTCCATCGCCCCCCCGTTCGATCTCGAGGTTCCGCTCGTGACCGACGAAGGCATCGCGGAAACGGGGGCGATCGTCAGCCTCACCACGCCGAGCGGCGCGACGTTGTTCGCGCGGGAAGACTATCCGGCGAACGGCGACGGCAGCGGGCGCGGGGTGTACCGCTTCTTTCTGCCGGGATCGACCCTCGACCGCAACGGCACGTACAAGCTCTCTATCCTCACAAGCAAGGGCGAGAGGGTCAATGCCGAGACGGCCGTGCCGGGCGGCACCGCGGTGTTCGCGCCCGATCCTCCGCGCACCTTCGATCGCGCCGCGGACGCGGCCTCGATCGAGTGGCCGGCGGCCCAGGGCGCGCGCAGCTACTACGTGCGCATCGAGACGCCGTTCGGACCGCGCGCGTTCTTCACCGACAGCACGCGCGTACGTCTACCGGGCGAGCTTCGCAACGTCGACCTCAAGACGCTGCGGCACGTCTTCGTTCCGGGCTTTCCGCAAACCGTCACCGTGTCGGCGGTGGACTCGAACTTCTACGACTGGTATCGCACGCACAACGATCCACTCTCGGGCGAGGGGCTCGCGAACCGGGTGACGTTGGGATTCGGCTTCTTCGGCTCGCTCGTGCGCCTTCGCTTTCTGGAGCTCGACGTCGTCGCGCCGCAGACGGAGCCGATCGCCGGCAAGTATCGAGTGGTCGGACCGCCGGACGAGCTGATCGCGGGGCCACACCTCGGGCTCGAGCTCTACGTGGAATCTCCGAGCGCGCGCTCCGATCAGCCCGACGCGCTGTCGGGCCGGGTGCACCGCAAGGTGACTTTCTCGAGTCCCGGCTGTGAGTTCTGCGGCGTGTTGGGCACGGCGCAGAACGGCCGGGTGACGCTCAACTTTCTCCGCGACTGGTCCGCGTCGGACACCGCGGAGGTGCTCACCGGCGAGATTCGTGGCGACACGATCGTCGGCCAGTACCGCACGGCGGGCGGCTTCGCGCACTTCGTCCGGGAGCGCTAGCGATCAGCGGCGCGACATCACGGGCAGCGTGTCGCGCGCCCTCACCGCCTCGGAGAAGTCGCCGAGCAGGTGCGCCACACTGTTCGCGTAGTAGCTCACCAGCGGTCGCCCGCGCGGGAGCACGAGATATCCCGCGCCGGTGCGAGCGATCACCCGCCGCATTCTCAGCATCCTGTACGCCAGGTCGAAGATCTCCTCGGCGGTTCGATCCTGTCGCACCACGCCGGCATTGAGCTCGCGCAGCACCGCGCGCATCTCGTCGATCCGCTCGAGCAGCGTGTCGCGCCCGATGAAATCCCCCTCGAAGCTCTGGATCGCCGCGCAGACGAGTGGCACCGGCGTCACGGGGATGAGCGCGCCGACGCGTTCGAGCAGCCGGTCGCACAGTGTCTGCACGCGCGCGAGACGCTCCGGCTTCTCCAGCGTGAACAGGTCACGCTGTTCGGCGAACCACGGCCCGAGTGGGATCGGCGCGCCCACGACCACCGCGGCGCGCCCGTAGCGCTTCCACTGGCGCGTGAACAGTCGCGCCGTGTTCCACCACACGTACCTCGACACCTCCCACGCCTGCACCAGTCGCGACGGGCGACGCCCTCCTTCATTCACGGCGAGCTCGCGCAGCAGCGACCGGTCTTCGAGCACCCGATCGTAGTTCACCGCGACTGGCACCACGTGCAGGCGGCCCGCATAGGCCTCGTCGCGTCCGATGCCGAGCACGTAGTCGAGCAGGCCGATCTTCGGCGGACGCAGCTTCCCGTCGCGGGTCAGCCCGCCCTCGACGAAGATTCCCTGCGTCACGCCCTCGCGCGTGATGAGCTGCACGTAACGCTCGAGCACCGTGTGGTACAGCGGCTCGCGATACCGGCGCCGGATGAAGTACGAGCCGAACGCCTTGAACACGTGCTCGAGCGGAAAGGCGCGCGCCCATTCGCCCACCGCGTAGGAGATCGCCACCTGCCCCGCCAGCGCGTAGCTCACCAGCACGTAGTCGGCGTTGGAGCGATGGTTCATCACGTACACGATCACCGCGTCACGCGGCAGTCGTTCCTTCGCCTTCGGCACCGCGAAGTCGACGGACACCTTGTAGAACAGGTTCAGCAACCATCCGGAGACGCGGTACCCGATCTGGTAGTACGCCACCACGTTGAAGAAGGGGACGATCTCGTGGACGTAGCCGTCGACCTTCTTCCACACCGCGTCGTCCGGCAGCCCGGTCTCGGCCGCGTGCGCGCGCACGGCGTCGCCGATGCGCGCGTCGCCCAGCAGGCGTTCGCGCACGTGGGCCCGGCTCGCGAGCTTGAATCGATCGATGCGGGCGCGGTTGTGCATGAGCGCGCGGCGTCCAGCTCGGGCGATGATGCCTTCCATCCCCGAAGGTGACGCCGTCCGAGAGCGACGGCAAGCGGCGGTCGTCGTTGCCCGAATCCGCCGCCAGCAGTCCTGAGGGCATGGCCGGGCTGCGACCAGCAGTCGACGGCTACGGAACGAGAATGGCCCGGCCGGTCGCCAGAGTCCGCCCTACGAAGTGGATGCGGCGTCGCAGTCGATGCGCGATCTTCCGACCGACGTTACGATTCCATCGGCGGATCTGTCGCCGCTCACACCCTAGTCACGGATGGCAATGCTTCCCACGGATCGATCCGATCTCCGGGATCGACTCCAGTCGGCACTGGGCACCACGTATCGCGTAGAGCAGGAGCTCGAGAGCGGCGGCATGAGTCGTCTGTTCATGGCGACCGATCTCTCGCTCAACCGGCCGGTTGCGGTGAAGGTGTTGCCGTCCGAACTGGCCGGCGAGGTCGACGCGTCGCGATTCCAGCAGGAGATCGCCGTCGCCGCGCACTTCCAGCATCCGCACATCATCCCGATCCTGAGCGCGGGCGCCGACGGATCGCTGCTGTACTACACGATGCCGTTCGTGAAGGGGGAGTCGCTTCAGGAGCGCCTCGCGCGCACGGACGCGCCCCTGCCTGCCGCGGACGCCTATCGCCTGCTCGCGGAGGTGGCTGACGCGCTGGCGTACGCCCATGCGCACGGGGTCGTCCATCGCGACGTCAAGCCGGCGAACATCATGCTCTCCGGCGACCATGCGGTGCTGGTGGATTTCGGCGTCGCGCAGGCGATGTCGGCCGCCGTCGATGGCGAGCCGGTTGGCGCGGGACACTTCGTCGGCACTCGGCAGTACATGGCGCCCGAGCAGTTCACCGATTCGATGGAGGTGGACGGACGCGCGGACATCTACGCGCTGGGCGTCGTCATCTTTGAAGTGCTCACCGGAAAGCTTCCCGACGACGGCTACGATATCAGTCCGTCGTGGGGAGGACGCCGAGCCGCGAAATCGCTGAGCGACCTGCGCCCCGACGTTCCGAGAGAGCTCGACGTCCTCGTGCGGCGGGCGCTCGCGTCGCGGGTCGAGTCGCGGCTGGCCACCGCGGAGGAGCTGCGTGACGGACTCGCGCGCCTGGCGGCTGTGCCGTCCCGCCCGATACGGCTTCGTACGGTGGGCATCGCGGTCGCGGCGGTCGCAGTGGTCATCGCGCTCGGCTTCCTCTGGAGAGTCGGCGCGAGACCGGCCGTGGACGACGATCGCGTCGCCATCGCGCCGTTCGAGGTGATGCAGGCCGAGTATGGGCTCTGGCGCGAGGGATTCGTCGACCTGCTGTCGGCCAAGCTCGACGGCGCCGGCCCCCTGCTCACCGTACCGCCGTCGGTCGTCGTGCGAAGCTGGCGAGGGCCCGTCGACGTGGAGTCGGCGGTTGCCTTCGGCAGGAGCACTGGCGCGAGGTTCATCGTGCTCGGGCACGTGCTCGCGGCGGGACGCGATTCCACGCGGATCACCGCGTGGCTCGTCGACGTCGTCACGCGCCGACGCGGAGAGCCGATCGAGCTCCGCGATGCCACGGAGCGGATGGACCGCATGGCGGACTCGCTCACGCTCGCGCTCCTTCGACGGATTGGCGCGATCCGCCCGGTGAGCGCCGTGCACCGCGCCGCGATGGGTTCGGCGTCGCTTCCCGCGATCCGCGCCTTCCTACAGGGCGAGCAGTATCTCCGTCGCACCGAGTGGGACTCCGCCCTCGCGGCGTACGACAGAGCGCTCGCGCTGGACAGCACCTTCGCGCTCGCGCATTCACATCTGGGAATCACCTATGGCTGGCAGCGCTACGGCACCGACTCGCTCGCGCGCGAGCACGCGTTGCGCGCCGGAGCGCTCAACGTTGGGCTGGGCGCGCGCGACAGCTTGCTGATCGCCGCCGACTCGCTCCGGAGCGTGGCCTACGCATACGGCGGCGATCCGGAATACCGCTCGCACGTCGTGCGGCTCTTCGGCACTCTCCGGCGAGCGACCGAGCGCAACGAGCAGGACGCCGAGGCGTGGTATCGCCTGGCTGACGCGTACTTCCACTTCGGCATCGGCCCCTCCCTCAGTGTGTCGGAGCGGGAGATCCTGCGCACCTTCGATCGCGCGATCTCGCTCGATTCGGCGTTCGCTCCGGCGTACATCCATCCGGTGGAGCTGGGCTTCTCCATCGGCGACTCGGCACGCTCCCTCCGCTACGCGCACCGGTACTTCGCCCTTCGGCCCGCGGACGTCAGCGCCGCGGGAACGCTGCTCGCCGCGCGGCTTCTCGCGGGCACCGACGCGATGAAGCGCGACGCGCGCGTCGCGCTCGACACGGCGTCCGCGGATCTGCTCTTCCAGGCGTATTCCGCGGCGCGGCGCGCCCTCGATCAGCGCGCGGTCGCCGTCGCGATCCTGCAGGCGATGACGTCGTCACGACCTGCCCTCTACGCGCCGCTCGCCAACCCCGCGTTCGCGCGCGACCGTCTGGTGCTCCAGCTCGCGTACCGGGGCAGATTCCGCGAATCGACCGAGCTGCCCGAAGCGCGCCACAGCGTCGCGTTCGCCGAGATGGCGCTCGCCGGTGGCAGCGCCGCATCGGAGGCGCGACGCGTGTTCGCCGAGTGGCTGCACACGAATCCGCGCGATCGGCGCTTCGGCACCCCCGCACTGGTCGCCGCGGGCGCCTGGTGGGCCCGTCTGCGCGACACGACGTCGCTGCGCGAGATGGTTCGCGTCGCCGAGGGCGCCGTGCACGGCAGCCCGGCGGAGCGCCAGATCGCGTCCTACTCCGCCGTCGTGGCCACAGCCTATCTCGCGCTCGCGCGTGGCGACACCGCGGAGGCACTCCGGCGCTTTGCCGCATCGCCGGATTCCCTCTGCGAGCTGTGCGCGGTGCCGCGGTTCGAGTACGCGTCGGTGCTCGCGTTGCGCGGCCGGCTGCGCGAGGCTGCCTCGATCCTCGCCGACCGCCCGACGCTCCTTCCCTCAGCGATCGACGTGCTGTGGGCGCTCGAGCGTGCGCACGTGGCGGAACGGCTCGGCGATCTCGCGGCGGCGCGCCAGAGCTACGCGGTTGTCGTCGCCGCGTGGAGCGGCGGCGACGACGAGCTCGCGCCCATCGTCGACGACGCGCGGCGCGCGATGAGCCGCCTCGGGCGCTGAGCACGAGATCGACGCGGCCCACCAACGAAAACGGCCCGGGCGATTGCCCGGGCCGTTTCGTTTTCCAACCGATCACCGCTCACCGTGAGCCGTTCACGGCCTTTCGGTTCATCCGCCCTTGACCGCGGGCCGCGCCGACGCTGGGAACTCGTCCTCCTCCGGCAGCGCGAACACGTTCGCGACCGGCTCGGGGAGCGGCGTCATCTCCATCGCCGCCGGCATCTCCATCCCTTCCAGCTCGACGTCCTGGTACCGGTACATACCAGTGCCCGCCGGGATGAGGTGTCCGATGATGATGTTCTCCTTCAGACCGAGCAGGTCGTCCTTCGCACCGCGGATCGACGCATCCGTGAGGACGCGCGTGGTCTCCTGGAAGGAGGCCGCGGAGATGAACGACTGCGTGGTCAGCGACGCCTTGGTGATGCCGAGGAGCAGCGGCTCCGCAGTCGACGGCGCTTCCTTCTTCTTCTTCGCGCGATCGTTCTCGTCGCGGAAGACCTGCTTGTCCACGTGCTCGCCCTCGAGGAACTCCGTCTCGCCCGGCTCCATGATGCGGACCTTCTGCAGCATCTGCCGAACGATGACGCCGATGTGCTTGTCGTTGATCTTCACACCCTGCAGGCGATAGACCTCCTGCACCTCGTTGAGCAGGTATTCCTGCACGGCCCGCGCGCCCTTGATGCGCAGGATGTCGTGCGGGTTCACCGGGCCCTCGGAGAGACGGTCACCGGCGCGCACGCGGTCGCCCTCGTGCACGCGAAGGTGCTTACCCGCGCCCACCTCGTACAGCTGCGCCTCGGCCGTCTCGTCGAGCGCGAACTGATCCGCTCCCGAGCCGCCGCGAACGGGCTGCACGAAGATCTCGCGCTTGCCACGCTTGATGTCGCCGAACCGCACGACGCCGTCGATCTCGGAGATCGTCGCCGGATCCTTCGGCTTGCGCGCCTCGAACAGCTCCGCGACGCGCGGCAGACCGCCCGTGATATCGCGGGTCTTGTACGCTTCGCGTCCGAGCTTCGCCAGCGTGTCGCCGGGGAAGATCGACTGCCCATCCTCGATCGTGAGCTGGGCGCCCACCGGGATCACGAAGTCGCGGATCTTCTTGTCCTTTCCGCCCTTCGACTGCCAGATCTCGATGTGCGGGTGCAGCTTCTTCTCGCGGTCCTCGATGACGACGCGCTGGCGCAGACCGGTGAGCTCGTCGAGCTCCTCGGACACCGACTCGTCCTCCACGAGATCCACGAACCGGATCGTGCC
>DASYMZ010000123.1:0-24611 GCA_036008805.1 Gemmatimonadaceae bacterium | reverse complement strand
CGCGCTGCGCGCGCTCGTCGCCGAACAGGGCGTGGACAAGGTCAACACGATGAGCCGGCCCAAGCTGCTCGACGAGCTGTTCGGCGCGTTGGTCGAGTCGCAGATCGTCTCGCCGACGTTCGTCGTCGATTATCCGGTGGAGCTCTCGCCGCTCGCCAAGCCGAAGCGCGGCAATCCGGCGCTCACCGAGCGCTTCGAGCTATTCGCGCGCGGCCGAGAGCTGGCCAACGCGTTCAGCGAGCTGAACGACCCGATCGATCAGCGTCAGCGCTTCGAGGCGCAGGCCCGTCTCCGCGATGCGGGCGACGTCGAAGCGAGCGGCGTCGATGAGGACTACCTGCGCGCGATGGAGTACGGCATGCCGCCAATGGGCGGCGTGGGCATCGGCATCGACCGGCTGTTCATGTACCTCACGGACACGGCGAACATCCGCGACGTGATTCTCTTTCCCACGATGCGTCCCGAATGAGTCGTCTCGAGCTCGGCATCGCCTGGCGCTACCTTCGCAGCCGCCGCGGATCGAAGCTGCTGTCGCTGATCAGCGTGATCGCGATCGGCGGCGTCGTGGTGGGCGTGAGCGCGCTGATCGTGATCATGGGCGTGATGACCGGGCTGCAAGACGACCTGCGTGAGAAAATCCTCATCGGCAGCCCGGACGTGCGCGTGCTGACGATGGGGTCGGACATGGTCATGAAGGACTGGCAGCCCGTGCTGGCCAAGGTGCGAGCCGAGCCGGGCGTCGTGGCGGCCGCGCCGTTCGTGATCACGAAGGCGCTGGTGGGCGCGGGGCACAAGTACATCGACGTCGCGCAGGTGATCGGGATCGAGCCGGAAGGGGAAGGGAAGCCGGTCACGTCGATCCGATCGTTCGCCACGGCGGGAGACTTTCGCTTCGCGACGCCTGACGGCAAGCGGCGCGGAGCGGTGCTCGGCGAGCGGCTCGCGAATCGCCTCGGTGTGTATCCGGGGGTGGATTCGATCACGCTGACGACGCTCAGCAGCGACGTGAGCCCGGTGACGGGCGAGCTCACCCCACGCGAGATGCAGCTCGAGGTCACCGGCGTGTTCAACACCGGAATGTACGAATACGACAACCAGTATCTGGCCGTATCTCTCGATGTGGCGCAGGAGCTGGCCGGGCTGCACAAGGACGTGACCGGGCTCGAGGTGTCGACCGTGAGCCGCGAGGTCGCGCCCGACGTCGCCGCCAGGTTGGTGAAGAAGCTGGGATATCCTTACCGTACGGAAGATTGGCAGGCGCAGAACAATGCGCTGTTTTCGGCGCTCCGGTTGGAGAAGCTCGGCATGACGTTGATCCTGATGCTCGTGATCCTGGTCGCGGCGTTCAACATCGTCGGAACGTTGACGATGGTGGTCGCCGACAAGACCAAGGAGATCGGGATCCTTCGCGCGATGGGAATGTCGGCGTCGTCGATCCGGCGGATCTTCCTGGCGCAGGGCATCATGATCGGCGTGGTCGGGACGCTGCTCGGGTTGGCCTTGGGACTGATCGCAGCGGTCGCGCTCGACAGGTTCAAGCTGATCCCGCTCAATCCGGAGGTGTACTTCATCGATCATCTTCCGGTGGCGAGGCAGCCGCTCGACATCGCCGTGACGGTGGCAGCGAGCCTGTTGATCGCGGCCGTCGCGACCGTCTATCCCGCGCTGCAGGCGTCGCGTCTGCTGCCGGTGGAGGCGATGCGCGAATGAGCGTGCTTCAGGCGCAGGGTCTGTCCAAGACATACGTGGGTGGCGACGGCGGCACGATCACCGTGCTCGACGGCGTCGACTTGCGGGTAGATGGTGGGGAGATGGTGGCAGTGATCGGCTCGAGTGGAGCGGGGAAGAGCACGCTGCTGCATCTGCTCGGCGCGCTCGACCGTCCGACGTCGGGGCGGGTGCTGGTGAACGGGCTGGCGCTGGAGGGGATGGACGACGATGCGGTCTCCGCCTTACGGAACCGGACGGTGGGATTCGTGTTTCAATTCCATCACCTGTTGCGCGAGTTCACGGCGCTCGAGAACGTGATGATGCCGCTCCGGATCGCGGGGACAGAGGAACGGCAGGCGCGGCAGCGCGCGACCGTGCTGCTCGAGCGAGTCGGACTGGGCGGACGGATCCATCACCGGCCGGGCGAGCTCTCTGGCGGGGAGCAGCAGCGAACGGCGGTGGCTCGTGCTCTGGCGGCCGATCCGGCCGTGCTGTTGGCGGACGAGCCGTCGGGCAATCTCGACCACCACAATAGCGAGAAGCTGCACGAGCTGTTCACCGAGCTGGCGCACGAGCTGGAGCTCGGGATGGTCATCGTGACGCACAACCGTTCCCTCGCGGCGCGCGCGGATCGCGTGCTGCAGCTCGAAGATGGCAAGCTGACGCAAGTCGCGTTGCCGGAGGTAGTGGCCTGATGCTCTGCGACAATTGTCACGAGCGTGATGCCGTCGTGAACCTCACGACGATCGAGAGCAATGCCGTTCGGCAGTTGCACTTGTGTGAGCAGTGCGCGGCGGAGCGCGGCGTCGAGACGTCGGTCGCGACGCCGAAGCATCCGCTCGGTGAGTTCCTGCAGGCGGTGCAGCAACAATCCGTTCCGGCGAGCGCCGACGCGGGCAAGTGCGCCTTCTGCGGCCTCACGATGAAAGATTTTCGCGCGACCGGCCGCATGGGCTGCGCGCGCTGCTACACGACGTTCGAGCCGAGCATGCGCGAGTTGCTGCGACGCGTGCACGGCAGTCCGCGGCACATCGGCCGCGCGTACCGGCCGCCAGAGGACGCGGTGATGGAGAAAGCATCAGTGCTGGGCGAGCTGCGCGAGCGGTTGCGCCGAGCGATCGATCAGGAGCAGTTCGAGGTCGCGGCGGAGCTGCGCGACCGCATCCGGGTGCTCGAATGACGCTCGACCTGTCGCTACTTCCAGATGGCGGAGTGAGGTGGCTGGATGCCTCCGGCTCGCATTCCGACGTGGTGCTGTCGACGCGCGTCCGCCTGGCCAGAAATGTCGACGGCTACGCGTTCACGGGGCGGGCGCGGGACGGCGAACGGCTGCGGGTGCTCGTGCAGGTTCGTGAGGCGCTCCAGGTACTTCCAGGGCTCGACGAGAGCTTTCTCGTTCGGATCGATGAGCTGGGGCCGGGCGAACGGGCGCTGCTGTTCGAGCGACACCTGGTGAGCAAGGAGCTCGCGGGTCTGGAGCCGCAACATCCGTTGCGGTCGGGCGCCGCCGTGTATCTG
Organism: Gemmatimonadaceae bacterium; assembly: GCA_036008805.1. Lineage (GTDB taxonomy): Bacteria > Gemmatimonadota > Gemmatimonadetes > Gemmatimonadales > Gemmatimonadaceae > AG11. The sequence goes on along the minus strand of DASYMZ010000123.1, from coordinate 21,383 downwards.
TCGGACGGATTGAGCGTCATGATCAACGAGGAGGATCATCTTCGCCTTCAGTCGCTGCAATCCGGATTCGAGCTGCGCGCCGCGTTCGCGGCCCTGGACCGGGTTGACCGCGAGCTCGGAGGGAGGGTCCCTTTCTCGTACCACCCCGAGTTCGGCTATCTGACCGCGTGTCCCACCAATGTGGGAACCGGGATGCGCGCATCGGTACTCATTCATCTGCCGGGGCTCGTGCTGACGAAGGAGATCGGCCGAGTGTTGGCGGGACTGCAGCAGATGGGGTTGACCTACCGAGGTCTGTACGGCGAAGGGTCGGAAGTCGTGGGCAACTTCTTCCAGATCTCGAACCAGACGACGTTGGGTCGGTCGGAGGAGGATCTACTCGACCAGTTGATCCGAGTGGTTGGGCACGTGATCGAACGTGAGGAGGAAGCGCGGCGTGTCCTCCTTCGCGATGCGGGTTATATTATCGAAGACAAGTTGTGGCGCGCGTACGGCACATTGCGGTATGCTCGAAGCCTCACGTTCGACGAGGCGATGAATTATCTGAGCGGCGTGCGCCTGGCCGTGGGACTGAAACTGATCCGCGGTCTCAGTGTATATACCCTCAACAAGCTCCTGATCTTCTCGCAGGCCGCGCACGTGTCGGCCGCGGAAGGACGATCGCTGACCGAAGGCGAGACAAACCTTGCCCGCGCACGCTATGTGCGTAAAGCCCTGGAAGAGGAAGCAGGGGCGGTCGGCTGACAGCACGTCCACCCGGGGTCTCTCTGAGGGACTATGAACGGCTACAACTTCACTGAGCGGGTGCGGAAGGTCCTCGCTATGGCGCGCGAGGAAGCCGCACGACTCCACCACGAATACGTGGGCACGGAGCACATCCTGCTCGGCCTCATCCGAGAGGGTGAGGGGGTCGCCGCCACCGTACTGCAAAACCTCTCCGTCGAGCTGGACGAGATCCAGCAGAAGATCGAGGAGACGGTCAAGAAGGGAAAGGCCGCCCAGACGACTGGGCCAGACCTTCCCTACACGTCGCGCGCGAAGAAAGTGCTCGAGCTGGCAATGAGCGAAGCGCGCGAACTCAGCCATTCGTACGTCGGCACGGAGCATCTGCTGCTCGGTCTTCTTCGTGAAGAGAAGGGGATCGCCGCACAGGTGCTGACGGATGCCGGCGTGAATCTCGAGGCCGCGCGTGCGGAAACGCTGCGCATCCTCGGAACCGACGTTCAACCGCAGGCTGGTGGCCCACAGGCCTCCGCCGGCGCGCAGCCGCAGCCCGCTGCACCCAAGGGGGAGAAGAAGTCCAAGACCCCCGCGCTCGACCACTTCTGCCGCGACCTCACGCAGCTCGCGGCCGAGGGTCAGCTCGATCCGACGATCGGGCGGGCCAAGGAGATCGAGCGGGTGATGGAGGTGCTGACGCGCCGCAAGAAGAACAACCCCGTCCTCATCGGCGAGCCCGGTGTGGGCAAGACGGCAATCGTCGAGGGTCTGGCGCAGTTGATCGCGAACGGCGAGTGCCCGGAGTCGCTGCGCGACAACCGCGTGCTCTCGCTCGACATGGCGGCCGTCATCGCCGGCACGAAGTACCGCGGCCAGTTCGAGGAGCGGCTCAAGGCGGTGATGAACGAGATCGCCCAGAACAAGAACATCATCCTGTTCATCGACGAGCTGCACACGCTCGTGGGTGCGGGTGCGGCCGAAGGCGCGATCGACGCGAGCAACATGCTGAAGCCCGCGCTGGCGCGCGGTGAGCTGCAGTGCGTCGGTGCATCCACGCTGAACGAGTATCGCAAGTACATCGAGAAGGACGGCGCGCTCGAGCGTCGCTTCCAGACCGTGATCGTGGATCCGCCGTCGATCGATGAGACGGTCGAGATTCTGAAGGGACTGCGAAAGAAGTACGAGGATCACCACAAGGTGACGATCCCCGACTCGACGCTGCTGATCGCGGCGAAGCAGTCGGAGCGCTACATCACGGACCGGTTCCTCCCCGACAAGGCGATCGACGTGATCGACGAGGCGGGAGCGCGGGCACGACTGGCCGCGCAGGCGCCGCCGCCGGAGGTGGCTGCGCTCAAGGGTGAGCTCGAGAAGGTGAACGGAGACAAGGAAGCGGCCGTCCGCGACCAGAACTTCGAGAAGGCGGCCTCGCTCCGGGACAAGGAGCGGGAGATCCAGGGCGAGATCCGGAAGAAGCAGGAGGAGTGGGAGCAGCGGCGTCAGTCGCACCGCCCGGTCCTCGGCGAAGAGGAGATCGCGTTCATCGTCAGCCGGTGGACGGGAATTCCGGTGACGCGTCTTCAGGAGGCGGAGACCAGCCGCCTGCTGCGGATGGAGGACGAGCTGCACCTGAACGTGATCGGGCAGGATGAGGCCATCAAGGCCATCAGCCGCTCTATCCGCCGGAGCCGCGCGGGCCTCAAGGATCCGAACCGTCCGATCGGCTCGTTCATCTTCAGCGGCCCGACCGGTGTCGGCAAGACGGAGCTCGCGCGCTCGCTGGCGAAGTTCCTGTTCGCGGACGCGTCGGCACTGATTCGCGTCGACATGAGCGAGTACATGGAGAAGTTCTCCGTGTCGCGTCTCATCGGCGCGCCGCCGGGCTACGTCGGCTACGAGGATTCTGGAACGCTCACCAAGGCGATCCGGCGCAAGCCGTACTCGGTGATCCTGCTCGATGAAATCGAGAAGGCGCATCCGGATGTGTTCAACATCCTGCTGCAGGTGCTCGACGAAGGACATCTGACGGACAACTATGGCCGGCAGATCGACTTCAAGAACACCGTGGTGATCATGACGTCGAACGTGGGCGCTCGTGAGATCACCAAGGGCAAGGGGCTCGGCTTCAGCACGGGCGACAGTGCGCAGACGTTCGAGCGGATGTCGGAGAAGGTGAAGGAGGAGTTGAAGGTCACCTTCAACCCGGAATTCCTGAACCGTCTCGACGACGTGATCGTGTTCCACCCGCTGAACCGTGAGCACATCTCGCAGATCGTCTCGATCCTGCTCAAGGATGTCCGCAAGCGGCTGGCGGAGGACGAGCTCACGATCAAGCTCACCGCGGCGGCGACCGAGCTGCTGGTGAAGAACGGGTACGACGAAGCGTATGGCGCGCGTCCACTGAAGCGCTCGATCCAGAAGTACATCGAGGATCCGCTCTCGGAGAAGATCCTCCTGGGCGAGTTCTCCAAGGGAGACGAGATCGAGGTGGATACCGCGGCGGATGGTTCCAAGCTCGACTTCAAGGTCCTCTCGAGCGCGTCCAAGGCGTAGTCGCTGACCGGGTCGGGCAACCGACTGAAGGCCGGCCGGGTCCAATAGGGACCTGGCCGGCCTTTTCTCGTGTATATTGCTGATCTATGCGACGTTTGCTTTGTATCGCCGTCGCCCTGTTGTGCTTCGGGGCGACGGCTCGCGCGCAGGACGCTGCGACTTCCGGGCGGTGCGCGTCCCCAGACACGATCGAATTCCGCGGCGCGGTGCGCACGTCGGACGCCGCGATGCGTTCCGAGACCGGACTGGTGCCCGGAACCGTCAACTATCGCGCGCTGGAGCGCGCCATCAAGGCGCTCTATGGCATGGGCCAGTTCGAGGACGTGGCGGCAAGCTGCGAGCTCGATGGGACCCGTGCGGCCCTGACCTTCACCGTGCGCGAGCGCCCATTGCTCCGCAACGTCGATGTGACTGGCACGGATCGACTCTCGCGAGGGTCGGTGCGAGACCGCGTCGATCTGACGATCGGTCAGCCGGTCGATCCCGCCAAGGTGGCGACCGCCGTGCAGCGCATCGATTCGCTGTATCAGGCGGCAGGCTACTACCTGGCGCGCGTGAAGCCGGAGACGACGACAGTGGACGGCGGCATCGACCTGCTGTTCCGCATCACCGAGGGACGCCGACTCGCGGTGTCGGGCGTCAACATCGCGGGCAACGCGGCGGTGCGCGACAAGACGGTGGTGAGCGCAATGCAGACGAAGCCCGAGGGCTTCTTCTGGTTTCGTCGCGGCGAGCTCGACAACGACAAGATGGCCGGCGACGTCGGCGAGCGCATTCCCGGGCTCTACGCGTCGAAGGGCTTCATCGACGCGCAGGTGCTGAAAGACACCATCGCGGTGGATTCGCAGCGCGGAAAGGCGCTCGTCGACATTCAGGTGAACGAAGGGCCGCGCTACCGCATCGGCAAGTTCGAAGTGACGGGGAGTCGCCACTTCTCGAGCGAAGATCTGGCGCGCTACTACCCGTTCGGCGATCAGCCGACGACGCTCACGGGAGCGGTGAAGGGGATCCTGAAGGCGGGGCGCGGCAACGACGACGCACTGTACTTCAATCAGGCGGCGTGGGACGACGCGACGCGCAAGGTGGGCGAAGCCTACGCGAACGAAGGCTACATCTACGCCAACGTGCGCCCGATCGTCGAGCGCACGAAGACGGGCCCGGACTCGGTGCCCACGGTCAATCTTCGCTGGGAAGTGGACGAGCGGCAGCCGGCCATCGTGAACCGCGTGGAGATCCTCGGCAACGACATCACCAACGAGTCGTGCATCCGGAACCAGATCTTCGTCGTGCCGGGCGACGTGTTCCGCCGCGACGCGTTGCTGCGCAGCTATCAGGGGATCGGCAATCTCGGCTTCTTCGAGACGCCGCTGCCCGCGCCTGACACGAAGCCGGCGAACGAGCAGGGCGACGTGGACATCATCTTCCGCGTGAAGGAGAAGCGCACCGGCAACGTCAACTTCGGCGCGTCGGTCGGACAGGGCGCGGGCGTGGGAGGATTCGTCGGCTTCGACCAGCCGAACCTCTTCGGCCTGTGCAAGCGTGGGTCGCTGAACTGGCAGTTCGGGCAGTTCATCAACGACTTCAGCCTCACGTACACCGATCCGTTCATCAAGGAGTCGCAGATCTCTGGTACGCTGACGGCGTATCACTCGCAGACGCGCTACTACGTTCGCGACGTCGGCCGGCAGACTCGCGTGGGCGGTCAACTCCAGATCGGTTTCCCGCTGTTCGGCTCGCGCTTCTCACGCCTCTTCGCCTCGTACGGCGCCGAGCGGGTGAACTACGGCGGTGAAGGGCTCGTCAGCACGATCAACTGTCAGACCATCAGCTGCGCGCGATCCACGTTCGGCCTCTCGTACGATCACGACACGCGCATCGGCATGCCGTTCCCGACCGACGGTGGGCACCAGACGATCGGCGCGCAGTTCAACGGATTCATCGGCGGCGCGAAGTACAACCGCTACACGGCCGAGGTGAAGCACTACGCCACGCTGTGGCAGTTCGGCGGTGGAGGGATCGGAACGGATCCGATCACGCTGATGCTGGGCGCGTCGATGCGCGCCGGCGGAGTGTTCGGTGATCCGGGCGGCTTCTACATCTCGCAGAAGTTCTCGCTCGGCGGCGTGCAGTACGGCGAGCCTCTGCGCGGCTACGAGGAGTTCTCCGTGACGCCGCAGGGCTACGTGTCCGAGACGTCGCAGACCACCGCGCAGGCCACCTCGTTCGGCAGCGCGTTCTACACGAACTCACTCGAGCTGGGGCTGCGATTCAACCAGCAGATCTATCTCGACATGTTCTACGACGCGGGCAACATCTGGGCGCGTCCGCAGGACTTCAATCCGACACGACTGTTTCGTGGTGCCGGATTCGGCGGCTCGGTCGTCACTCCGCTCGGACCCCTGGGCGTCGACTGGGGGTACGGCTTCGATCGCGTCGAGAACGGCGTCAGAACGCCGAAGTGGCAGATGCATTTCAAGCTCGGTCAGCTCTTCTAACCTCCTGGAGTAATATGCGTGCACTTTTTCGCGTCGCGCCCGTAGCGCTCGCGCTTCTCACCGTCGTCTCGCTTCCCGCGGGGGCACAGGGCCTCAAGGTGGCGTACGTGCAGACGTCCGCCCTGCTCGAGCAGGCGCCCGGACGCGCCGAAGCGGAGGCCCAGTTCGAGAAGGAGACGGGCACCTACCGCGACCAGATCAAGCGGATGAGCGATTCGCTGAATGCGATGGTCACCAGCTTCGAGCGCGGACAGGCTTCGTTGGCCGCGGCGGCGCGCGACGCCCGCGCGAAGGACATCCGCGGCAAGCAGGACGAGTACGAGCGCCGCACGCGTGACCTCGAGCAGAAGGCACAGGCGCGTCAGAACGAGCTCGTGCAGCCGATCCTGGACAAGATCAAGCAGGCGATCGAAGACGTGCGCATCGAAGGCGGCTATGCGATGATCTTCAACGCCGATCAGGGCTCGCCGATCGTCGCGGTGGACAAGAACCTGAACGTGACGGACCGCGTGATGACGAAGCTTCGTGGAGGCGCTCCGCCGACGGCGGCGCGTCCAAGCGCTCCGTCCACCGCGCCGGCTCCATCCGGCGTGACGCGTCCGCAGACGCCGAACCAGTAAGGAGTGGCGGACGACACGCCAGCTCCGCGCGCATCCGGCGGTGAGGGTCTTCGGACCCTCACCGCCGACGTCATCGCGGCCGCTGTCGGCGGAGTCCTCCACGGTGATCCGGGGGCACGCGTTTCAGCCGTCGCTCCGCTCGACCGTGCCGAGTCGCACCATCTGACCTTTCTCGCGAACGCCAAATATGCGGAGCTCGCGGCAACGCGGACGCTCGGCGTGGTGCTGGTCACGCCGGAGCTCGCCGACGCCACCGTGGCGAGAGCGCGGATCGTCGTGGAGAAGCCGCACGAGGCGATGCTGCCACTGCTGCCGCAGCTCTATCCGCCTCCGACACACGCCCCTGGGGTGCATCCGTCGGCCGTGCTGGGCCGCGGGGTCGAGCTGGGTGATGACGTCGCGGTCGGTCCCTACGTCGTGCTCGGCGAGGGCGCGCGAATCGGCGCGCGGACGCGAATCGACGCGCACGCGGTGGTGGGCGCCGGAGTGACGATCGGCGAGGAGTGCCAGATCTACCCATCGGTGACGCTGTATTCCGGAACGGAGCTCGGTCCGAGGGTGCGCGTGCATGCGGGCACCCGACTCGGATCCGACGGATTCGGCTACGTGTTCAGTGGTGGTGCGCACGCGAAGATTCCGCACGTTGGCCGATGCATCGTCGAGGCGGACGTCGAGATCGGCGCGAACACGACGATCGATCGCGGGAGCATCGACGACACGGTGATCGGGGCTGGCACCAAGATCGACAACCTCGTCCACGTCGCTCACAACGTGCGCATCGGCCGACTCTGTCTGCTGATGGCGCAGGTGGGCATCGCCGGCTCCGTGCGCATCGAGGACGGATGCATCCTCGCGGGCCAGGCGGGCATCTCCGGGCATCTCACGATCGGACGCGGCGCTCGGCTCGCCGCGCAGGCAGGCCTGTTCGGCTCCATGCCGGCGGGCGAGACGTGGTCCGGATATCCCGCGCGGCCGCATCGCGAGGCGCTTCGTGCGCAGGCGGCGATGTTCAAGCTGCCTGCGCTCATCCGCGCGCTCGAGCGCATCGTCGCGCGCGAATCGGACGGGGGGCGATAGTGCGACGCACGATCAGCAGGCCAGCGACCGTGGAAGGAACCGGGCTGCATCTGGGAGTGGACTGCAGCCTGGAGTTCCGGCCGGCGGTCAGCGGAACGGGCATCGTGTTCGAGCGCCGCGACCTCGCTGCTGCGACACGAATTCCGGCGATCGCTGAGCACGCCGTCCTCACCGAGCGGCGGACACAGCTTGGCGAGGAGCCAAATGCGGTGCACACGGTCGAGCACGTGCTCGCCGCGGTCTCTGCGCTGGGGATCGACGATCTGGTGATCTCGCTCGACGGACCTGAGCCGCCAATCATGGACGGCAGCGCGCGCCCGTTCTTCGACGCGCTTCGCGAGGCGGGCTTCCGGGAGCAGCCCGGCTGCATTCAGACGTCGCGGCTCACGCGCGCGGTTCGGCTCGTCGACGGAGAGTCGGTGTACGAGGCCACGCCTGCGGATCACCTCGACCTGGAGGTGACGATCGACTTTCCGCATCCGCTGATTGGGCGGCAGACGTTCGCCGGCCGGATCACGTCGGAGCTGTTCGAGCGTGAGCTGTCGTGGGCGCGCACCTTCGGGTTCGTGCGCGAGGTCGAACCGCTGCGCGCGATGGGGCTGATCCGCGGCGCGTCGACGCAGAATGCGGTGGTGCTCGACGACGCGCAGGTCGTGGAGAACGCTCTGCGCTCGCCGGACGAGTTCGTCCGGCATAAGATGATGGACTGTGTTGGGGACCTCGCGCTCGTCGGTGCGCGCCTGAAGGCGCGCGTCGTGGCGCACAAACCCAGTCATCGCGGCACCGTGCTATTCGTGCGAGCGATGCAGGCGGCGATGTCGCGGGAGACTCAGGTGCTCGGAATCGAAGAGATCATGAAGGTGCTGCCGCACCGCTATCCATTCCTGCTGGTGGACCGGGTGCTGGAGATCGATCCCGGCAAACGGATCGTCGGTATCAAGAACGTCACGATCAACGAGCCGTTCTTTCAGGGGCACTTCCCCGGTCATCCGATCATGCCGGGCGTGCTGATCATCGAGGCGATGGCGCAGGTGGGCGGCATGCTGCTCATGGGCGCGGTGCCGGATCCGGAGAGGAAGGTCGTCTACTTCACGTCGCTCAACAACGTGAAGTGGCGCCGACCGGTGAAGCCGGGCGATCAGCTGCGCTTCGAGCTGGATCTGCTCCAGGTGCGCGGAATGATGTGCAAGATGCAGGGCGTGGCGAAGGTTGACGGCGAAGTCGTCGCGGAGGCCGAGATGGGCGCCATGGTGCGCGACAAATGACCGCGCGCATCCATCCGACGGCGATCGTTCACGACGGGACGGAGATCGGCGCCGACGTCGACATCGGGCCGTTCGCGATCATCGGAGAAGGCTGCACGATCGGCGACGGCTGCGTGATCGCCGCGCGCGCGACGCTCGAGCGCAACGTGATCCTCGCCGCGAACGTGAAGGTGGGCATCGGCTCCGTGCTCGGGGGCGATCCGCAGGATCTCAAGTTCAAGGGCGAGCACACCACGGTCGAGATCGGGGAAGGGACGACGATCCGCGAGTACACGACGATCAATCGCGGTACGACGCAGTCGTACAAGACCACCGTGGGCAAGCACTGCTTCATCATGTCGTACGTCCACCTCGCGCACGACTGCCACGTGGGCGACGGCGTCATTCTCGTCAACAGCGTGCAGCTCGCGGGCCACGTGTCGGTCGGAGAGAAGGCGATCATCGCCGGCGCGAGCGCGGCACACCAGTTCGTGAAGATCGGCCAGTACGCCTTCGTCGGCGGATGCTCGCGGATCTCGCAGGACGTTCCGCCCTACATCAAGGCGGTGGGCAACCCGATCAAGCTGTATGGCCTGAACAGCGTCGGCCTCCAGCGCAACGGGTTCCCCGAAGACGTCGTCCGCGAGCTGAAGCGCGCCTACCGGCTGTTCTTCCGCTCGGAGTTGAACGTCACGCAGGCGAAGGAGCGCGCCGCGACGGAGCTCAAGCCGTTCCCCGAGGTGCAGCAACTGCTGCGCTTCGTCGAGGAGAGTGGCCGAGGAGTGGTCGTCTGAACGCCCCGGTGCAGTCCGGCGTCATCGGCGCCGGCGGGTTGGGCTATCACCACATCCGCATCCTGCGCGACATGCAGGGCCCTGCGTTCGCCGGCTTCTTCGACGCGAGAACGGAGCGCGCCGAGCAGGTGGCGCGCGAGCTCGGCGTGAGGGCGTTTCCGTCGCTGGAGGCGCTGCTGGACGTGGTGCAGGCGGTCACGATCGTCGTGCCGACGCCGGCGCATTTCGAAGTCGCGCAGCAGGTGCTGGCGCGTGGGATTCATGCGTTGATCGAGAAGCCGATCGCGACCAGTCTCGAGGAGGCGGATGCGATGCTCGCGCTCGCCCGCGCGAACGGCGCGCTCGTGCAGACGGGGCACGTGGAGCGATTCAACCGTGCGATTCGCGCGGCGCTCCCGTACGTGGACACGCCCCGATTCATCGAGAGCGACCGGCTCGCACCGTTCAATCCACGCGGCGCCGACGTCGCGGTGGTGCTCGACCTGATGATCCACGACATCGACCTCGTGCACACGCTCGTCGGCGGGAAGGCCTCGACGGTGAGCGCCGTCGGGGTGCCGGTGCTCACACCGTTCGTGGACATCGCCAACGCGCGACTCACCTTCGACTCCGGCGCCGTCGCGAACATCACGGCCAGCCGCGTGTCGCGCGAGCGGATGCGCAAGCTCCGCATCTTTCAGCAGAGCGGCTATCTCTCACTGGACCTCGGCAGCGGCACGGGCGACTTCTTTCGTCTGCGCGGCGACGTCGACATCGCCGCGCTCGCGGCGGCGCCACTCGCGCTCGAGCAGTTCGTGGAGCACATCCCGCTCGTCGCCGACGAAGGGGAGCCGCTGCGATTGGAGTTCGAGAGCTTCTTCGCGGCGGTGAGAGGGGAGTCGCCGATCGCGGTGACGGGTGAAGCGGGACGCGAAGCGCTGGCTGTCGCGCTCCAGATCGTGAGAGACATCGAGCGTTCGCTTCCATCGCTCTCCGGTCGCGTACCCGCAGCCGCCGGTGCGTGACATCCTGTTCGTCGCCGGAGAGTCCTCCGGCGATCTGCATGCCGCGGGAGTCGCGCGGGCCCTGACGGCCGCCGGTGCGCCGTACCGGCTCACGGGGATCGGCGGCGACCTGATGCGCGACGCCGGCGTGGAGCTCGTGGAGCACGCCGAGAAGCTCGCGGTGATGGGATTCGTGGAAGTGCTCAAGCACGTGCCGATGCACTACCGGCTGCTCCGCGAGCTGCGCCGCCGCATCGCGAGCGGCCGCGTGGCGCTGGTGATCCTGCTCGACTATCCGGGCTTCAACATGAAGGTCGCGGCCGCGGCGGCCGCGGCGGGCGTGCCCGTGTTGTACTACATCACGCCGCAGGTCTGGGCGTGGGGCGCGAAGCGTCTCACCGAGCTGGCGCGCACCGTCACGAAGGCGGCGGTGATCCTGCCGTTCGAGGAGGCGCTCCTCAGAGAGAACGGCATCGACGCGACGTTCGTCGGTCATCCACTACTCGACCGGGCGGCGGCGTTGCCCGGCCGAGATGCCGCGCGCGCATCGTTGGGAGTCGGTGCGGCGGAGAAGCTGCTGGTGCTCTTTCCCGGAAGTCGCTCGCAGGAGATCGCACGCCACCTCGACCCGTTCGTCGCGACCGCGCGCGAGCTGCAGCGACGCGACCCGGCGCTCCGCGTGATCGTCAGCGCGGCGCCGCACGTGACCATCCCCGCCGAGCGATGTCCGTACCCGCTCGTGCACTCGGCGTCGTTCGCGCTGCTTCGCGCCGCCGACGCGGCGATGTGCAAGAGCGGCACGACGACGCTCGAGGCAGCGGTGGCGCTCTGTCCGCTCGTCGTCGCGTATCGGACGAGCGCCATCACCTACGCGGCGGCGAGGCGATTGGTGCGCATCCCGTACATCGGGCTCGTCAACGTGGTGGCGGGACGAGAGGTCGCACCGGAGTTCGTCCAGGATGCTTTGGTGCCGACGCGCGTGGCCGACGCGCTGGAGCCGCTGCTCGACAGCGACAGCCCGGCGCGCGCGGCGATGATCTCCGAGCTCGCGACGGTGCGGGCGACGCTGGGCGAAGCTGGCGCGGCGCAGCGAGTGGCGGACATGGCGCTGTCGCTCGCGGAGAAGGGAGCGATGTCCGGCGCCGAGCGCGCCGTGGTATGAGCGAAGGGCGCCTACGCTGGACCGTGCGACTGGGCGCCGCCGTAATCAGACTACTCGCGACCACGTGGCGCTTCAGGGTGACCAACGGGGCCGTCGTGGGCGCGGCGCACGCGCAGGACAAGCGGCTGCTCTACACGCCCTGGCACGGCGAGCTGCTGCCGCTGCTCTGGCTGCATCGATCACAGGGCATCGCGCTCGTGATCAGCGAGCATCGCGACGGCGAGATCATCGCCCGCATCGCCGAGACGCTCGGCTACACCACGGTACGGGGATCGTCGTCGCGAGGAGGCAGCCGCGCCCTGATCGGCCTCATACGCGAGCTGGAGAGTGGCCGCGACGCGGCGGTGACGCCGGACGGTCCGAGAGGGCCGGCGCATGTGTTCGCGCCTGGTGCAGCGATCGCCGCGCAGCGCACGGGCGCGCTCGTGCTGCCGATCCGGGCCAAGGCGTCGCGTGCATGGCGGCTGAAGAGTTGGGACCGATTCCTCGTGCCAAAACCGTTCGCGGTCGTCGAGGTCGTGTACGGAACGCCGATGACGGTGGAGGCGAGCTCGCCGCGCGAGGCGGCGGAACAGGCTCCCCGTCTGCAGCTCGTGCTCGATTCCCTCATGGCCTCCTGAGCGATGACGTCGCTCGAGCGGATCTGGTATGACGACGCATTGGCGGCGCGGCTCGCGCGCGCCGCGCTGGCGCCGCCAGCGGCGCTGTACGAGGCGATCGTGCGTGCGCGCGGCGCGCTGTACGACCGGGGAACGCTCGGCGTTCGCCGCGCTTCGCTGCCGGTGCTCAGCGTCGGCAACCTGAGCGTCGGCGGCACGGGGAAGACACCGATCGCCGCGTGGGCGGCGACTCGGCTGCGCGCGCTCGGTGCGCATCCGTCGATCGTGCTGCGCGGCTACGGCGGAGACGAGACGCTGGTGCACGCGAGACTCAATCCGGACGTTCCCGTGATCGCGGACGCGGATCGAGTGCGCGGCGTGGAGCGCGCGCGCGTCCAGGGAGCCGATTGTGTCGTGCTCGATGACGGCTTCCAGCACCGGCGTCTCGCGCGCACTGCCGATTGGGTGCTCGTGGCGGCCGAGCAGTTTGCGCGCTCGCGCCGACTGCTTCCGGCTGGGCCGCTGCGCGAGCCGGTGTCCGCGCTGCGGCGCGCGCAGCTGTTGATCGTCACGCGCAAGAGCGCCACCTTCGACATCGCCGAGTCGGTGGCGGACCAGCTGGCCGCCGGTGCACACGGTGTCGCGACCGCGGTGTGCCGTCTCGCGCTGAGTGCCGTGGTGAACACGTTGGACGGCGAGGAGCACCCACTCGCGCGAGTTCGGGGCGCGCGGATCGTCGCCGTCGCGGCGATCGGTGCGCCTGCCGCATACTTCGCGCAGCTGCGTGCGCTGGGCGTCTCGGCGCTGCGCGAGATCGCGTTCCCGGATCACCACGCATTCGATCGGCGCGACGTGGATCACGTGGTGCACGAATCCGGCGGATACGACGCCGTCGTCTGCACGCTGAAGGATGCAGTGAAGCTGGCTCCGCTGTGGCCTCACGTCGCTCTGCCGCTGTGGTATGTTTCGCAGCAGGCCGAGATCGAGCGCGGAGGCACGGCACTCGACGCGTCGCTCGCGGAGATTCTCTCTGCCCGAGCGGGCATCTCATCCACCGCCGGCGCAGCCGGCTGAGCTCCAGGGTACGCATGGCTACAGAGCTTCGATCGCCGACCGACCGAATCGTCATGCCGGACAAGGACCGGTTCCTCGACGAGACGAATCCGTTCGAGGGGATGATGAGCCGGTTCGACCGCGCTGCGCAGCTACTCGATCTTGAGCCCGGTCTCTACAAGGTGCTGCGACATCCGGAAAAGCAGATCATCGTGTCCGTTCCGGTGATGATGGACAACGGCGAGCTCGAGGTGTTCACCGGATACCGCGTGCTGTACAACACCGTGCGAGGTCCGGCGAAGGGCGGCATCCGATTCGACATGCAGGTGAACCTCGAGGAAGTGAAGGCGCTCGCCGCCTGGATGACGTGGAAGTGCGCCGTGGTGAATTTGCCGTTCGGCGGTGCGAAAGGCGGCGTGATCTGCGATCCGTCCTCGATGAGCATCGGTGAGCTCGAGCGACTGACGCGCCGGTATACGGCGGGCATCATCCACACCCTCGGACCAGATTCAGACGTGCCCGCGCCGGACGTCAACACGAACGAGCGTGTGATGGCGTGGCTGATGGACACCTACTCGATGCATCACCGGCACACGGTGACCGCGGTCGTGACGGGCAAGCCCGTGGAGATGGGCGGATCGCTCGGCCGGCGCGAGGCGACCGGGCGTGGCTGCATGATCGTCACGCAGGAAGCGCTGCGTCATCTCGGGATGAAAGTCGCGGGGACGACGCTCGCCGTGCAGGGGTTCGGCAACGTCGGCTCGGTGGCCGCGCAGCTCCTGGCGCGCGAGGGGTGCAAGGTCCGCGCGATCAGCGACCGTACCGGGGCGTACTACAACAAGAACGGGATCGACGTCGAGGCCGCGGTCGCGTACGTCGCGAAGCACAAGACGCTCGAGGGCTTCACGGATGGCGACCCGATCACCAACGAAGAGCTGCTGACCTGCGACGTGGACGTGCTGCTTCCAGCGGCGCTCGAGAACGTGATCACGAGCAAGAACGCCGCGAAGATCCAGGCGAAGATCGTATGCGAAGGCGCGAACGGTCCGACGACCGCGGGCGCCGATTCGATTCTCGACGAGAAGGAGATCTTCGTCATCCCGGACATTCTCGCGAACGCCGGCGGCGTCACGGTCTCGTACTTCGAGTGGGTCCAGGATCGTGGCGGCTACTTCTGGTCGGAGGACACCGTCAACGAGCGCCTCACCGACATCATGCGCCGCAGCTTCGCCGAAGTGCTGCGGCTCTCGACGCAGCACAAGGTGAACATGCGCACCGCGGCCTACATGACGTCGATCAGCCGCGTGGCGACGGTGCACCGGTTGCGCGGAATCTACGCGTAGCCGAGGTGCGCCTGGTCGTCGCCACCGTGGGCAAGCCGCGCGATCGGCACCTCGCGGCGGTGATCGAGGAGTACGAGGCGAGAGCCGCGCGCTACTGGCCGCTCGCGGTGGTGGAGGTGCGCGAGGCGAGCGGCCGCGGAGTAGCGCCCGACGATGTTCGTGAACGGGAGGGTGCGAAGCTGCTGGAGCGCATTCCGGCCGGCGCGCTGCTGATCGCCTGTGACGAGCGCGGCGAACGATTCACCTCCGCCGCATTCGCCGATCTCCTGATCTCGACTCGGGATGCCGCGAGGGACATCGGCTTCGTCGTTGGCGGTGCGTTCGGGTTGCCCGAGCGCGTACGGAGCGCGGCGACCCGCACCATCCAGATGGCGCCCTGGACGCTTCCGCACGAGCTGGCGAGGCTGGTCCTCGCCGAACAGCTCTACCGAGCGGGCACGATCGCGCGCGGCGAGCCGTATCACAAGTGACGATGCGGCGTCAGGCCGCTTCGCCGGCGAGGAGCGAACCTTTGGAGCCCGAGCGAGATTGTACGAAGCAGCGATGATCGCGGACCACCACCGGCCCGACGGCAATCGCACCCGATGCTTCTCGTCGGGCTTCCCGTGCGCCAGCTTTCACGCATCGTGAACCGAGTCATTCACTTCGCACGGCGGCCATGACCGACGTTCGCATCCTGACCGAGCCGCTCGGCGGCTCACCGCTCTCGCAGTGGCTCCAGCGAGGCGATGCACCGGCACGCTGGTGCGCGGCCGCGCCGAGCGACGCTGACGGTTGGGCCAGGCGCATCCGCGAGCGCGCGAGCGCACGCGACTGGCGCGCGGCGTGGAGCATCCTCGAACCCGCGCTGGCGGCGAGCGGCGAGGCATTGGCGCGTCTCGATCGCGTGCGTCGCGAAGGGGGCGTGGTCGTCACCACGGGCCAGCAGCCCGGATTGTTCGGTGGGCCGATCTACACCTGGTCGAAGGCGGTGGGTGCGCTCGCCCTGGCCGACGCGATCGAAGCGGCGACCGGCGTTCCCACTGCGGCGGTGTTCTGGGCCGCGACGGACGATGCCGACTTCCTCGAGGCGTCGACGACGATGGTCGCGCGAACGGGGGGCGTCGACGTGCTGCGCGACTCCAACGCTCCGCCCGCCGGCACGCCGATGTCACTCGCGCCGTTGGGAGACACGAGCGAGCTGCTCGGCCGACTCGCGGCGGCGTGCGGCAGTGCGGCCGACCATCGTCCCCTGGCCGCCGTGCGGCGAGCCTACGCACAGGAGGGCGCCACGGTCGGCAGCGCGTACGTCGCGCTGCTGCGAGAGCTGCTCGCGCCGCTGGGGGTTCCCGTGCTGGACGCGTCGCATCCGGCGGTGCTCGCCGCGAGCCAGGCGACGTTGATCTCCGCCCTGGAGCACGCGCACGAGATCGAGTCGTCGCTCGCGCGTCGCTCGGCGGAGCTGCGCGCGGCTGGTCACGGGCCCCAGGTGGAAGAGATGCCTGGTCTCTCCCTGGTGTTCGGTCGCGAAGGCACGCTCAAGCGTCGGCTCGGCGTCGCGGAGCGGGAAGCGCGCTCCGCCGTCCTCACCCCGAACGTGCTGCTCAGGCCAATCGTCGAGCAGGAGATCCTGCCGACGGTGGCGTACTCCGCCGGTCCTGGGGAGCTGGCGTATTTCGCGCAGGTGAGCGCGGTCGCCGAAGCGATGGGACTCGCCGAGCCGCTCGCCGTTCCGCGCTGGTCGTGTACGCTGCTGGAGCCCCATGTGGAAGCCGTGCTGCAGCGGCTGGGGCTTCAGCGGGAAGAGTTGGCCGATCCGCACGCGCCCGAGCGCAGGCTCGCAACGCGCGCCATGAGCGAGCGCAGCGCGGAAGCGCTGCAGTCCATCCGTGACGCAATCGCGAGGCTGCCGGCATCGTTGGGCGACGAGCCGCACGAGCTCGGCCTGGATGCCGCGGTCATCGGTGCGGTGCACGCGCTGGAGCATCGAGTCGATCGACTGGAGCGGCGGCTGGTGGCGGGCGTCGCGCGACGGGAGACGGCGTTGATGCGAGATCTCGCCACCGCGCGCGCCGCGCTCTACCCGATGGGCGTGCGACAGGAGCGCGCCCTGAACGCGATCCCGCTGTTCGCTCGGCACGGTCTCGAGCTGTTGCACGACATGCACCGCGAGGCGCTCGGTCACGCGACGCGCGTGGTGGGCGCGAAGAGCCCGGCGGCACGGCCAGCGCCAGTGGCGTGAGCGACACGGCAGCAGCGACCGCGACGCCGCCGAAAGCCGCGAGCTCGGGGAGAAGCTCGGCGCTCATCGGCGCCGGCATTCTGCTGTCGCGCGTCCTCGGCCTCCTGCGCCAGACGCTCATCGCGCGCTACCTCGGTGCGGCCGCCGCGGCCGACGTGTTCAACGGCGCGTTCCGGCTCACGAACTTTCTCCAGAATCTGTTCGGCGAAGGAGCGTTGTCGGCGTCGTTCATCCCCGTCTACTCGCAGGCGCTCGCGAAGGGCGACGAGCGCGAAGCCGATAGGATTGCGGGTGCGGTCGCCGCGATTCTCGCGATGGTGACTGCGGTCATCGTCCTGCTGGGTGTGATCGCCGCGCCTCTCGTCACCGAGGCCATCGTCGGCGGATTCACGGGGGAGAAGTTCGAGCTGACGGTGCGCCTCACGCGGATCTTCTTTCCGGGGGCCGGCATCTTCGTGCTGAGCGCGTGGTGTCTGGGAATTCTGAACAGCCATCGCAAGTTCTTCCTGTCGTACGCGGCGCCGGTGTTCTGGAATCTCGCGATGATCGGTGCGCTGCTCTTCTTCGGTCCGCGCTATGGTGAGGTGGACCTCGCGGTCGCGCTGGCGTGGGCATCGGTCGTCGGGGCAGCGCTGCAGATGGGTGTGCAGCTTCCCTCAGTGTTCCGCCTGGTACGCCATCCGCGCTTCGTGCCGGACTTCGGCTTCCCGCCCGTGCGCGAGGTCGTGAAGAACTTCCTTCCCGCGTTCGTGAGCCGCGGCGTGGTGCAGCTCAGCGCGTTCGTCGACCTGCGTCTGGCCAGCGGCATCGCCTTCGAAGGATCGGTGGGCCTGCTCAGCTACGCGCAGACGATCTACGTGCTGCCGATCAGCCTCTTCGGCATGGCGATCTCCGCCGCGGAGCTCCCGGAGATGTCGCGCGAAGGAGGCAACGACGAGGCTGCCTACGCGCGACTACGCGCACGCTTGGATGCCGCGATCCCGCGGGTCGCGTTCTTCTGCGTGCCGTCTGCGCTCGCGTTTCTCTTCATCGGCGACGCGATCGCTGGTGTGCTGCTGCAGCACGGCCGGTTCAGTCACGTGGACAGCCTGCACACGTGGGCCATTCTGAGCGGGTCGGCGGTCGGGCTCGTCGCGAGCGCGCTGGCGCGACTGTATTCCTCCACCTTTTATGCGCTTCGCGATACGCGGACACCGCTCTGGTTCGCCGTCGCCCGGGTCCTGCTCACCGGCGCGCTCGGATACCTCTTCGCGTACCCACTGCCGCGGATGCTGGGGCTCCCCGCATGGACTGGCGTGGCGGGTCTCACGGCGTCGGCGGGCATCGCCGGCTGGGTCGAGTTCTATCTGCTGCGCCGCTCGATCGGTCAGCGTATCGGGCGCACGGGCATGTCGATCGCGCAGCTCACGCGCCTATGGGGCGCCGGAATCGTCGCGGGGCTCGTCTCCATGGGCCTCATGCGCGTGCTGGATCCCGCGCATCGTTTCGTGAACGGCGTCCTCGCCATGGCGACGTTCGCCGCCATCTACGGCGTCGCGACGCTCGCGCTCGGCGTGCCCGAGGCGCGCGCCCTCGTGAGCCGCGTGCGACGTCGCCGAGCGTGAACGACACCCCGCCTCACGGGGTATTATTCATCATGGCCGTACCCGACACGATCCTCGAAAAGATCCCCCATCTCCCCGAGTCGCCGGGCGTCTATCTCTGGCGCGACGCGCAGGGAAAGGTGCTGTACGTCGGGAAGGCGAGCCGGCTTCGGTCCCGGGTGCGGAGCTACGTCGCGAGCGACCACCGGGAGAGCGTGAAGACGCGCGCCCTGATGCAGCAGGTTCAGGCGCTCGACACGATCGTGGTGCCGAGTGAGGCGCACGCGCTGATCCTCGAAGCCAATCTCATCAAGGAGTACAAGCCGCGCTTCAACATCGCGCTTCGCGACGACAAGTCGTATCCGTACATCAAGGTGACGGTGCACGAGCCATTCCCGCGGGTGTGGGTCACGCGCCGCCTGCAGAACGACGGCGCTCGCTACTTCGGTCCCTACACCGACGTCGGCGCGATGCGGCGATCGCTCGATGTCGTGAAGCGTCTGTTCACCGTGCGGTCGTGCAACTACGACATGCCGAAGCAGATGCCCGAGCGGCCATGCCTCGACTACCACATCGGGCGTTGCAAGGCGCCGTGCATCCTGGCGCAGACGCAGGGCGAGTACGGCGCGATGATCGACGAGGTCATCGACTTCCTCAACGGCAAGCCGGAAGAGGTCGAGCGGAAGATGCGCGAGCGAATGGCGCTCGCGGCGGAGTCGCTGGACTTCGAGCGAGCGGCGCAGCTCCGCGACGTGCTCACGCATCTCGAGAAGATGCAGGAGCCGACCGTCGTGATGGAGGTCGAGGGCGGCGACCGCGACGTCATCGGCTACGCTCGCGACGGTGACGACGCGGTGGTTGCGTTGCTGCGCATCCGCGGCGGCAAGCTCCTCGCGCGGGATCACCAGTTCGTCGCCAACGTCGACGGTGAGCAGGACGCACAGGTGCTGGAGACCTATCTGGCGGGTCCGTATCGCCTGCTCGAGGAGCGCGCCACCGAGTTGATGCTGCCGTTCGAGGTCGAGAACCGTGGCATCGTCGAGGAATCGCTCGAGCACACGCGTATCCACGTGCCGCAGCGCGGCTCCCGGCGCGAGCTGGTGGAGCTCGCGCAGCAGAACGCGCGTCACCTGCTCGAGGAGGCGCGCCTCACCGAGGAGACGACCGAGGAGCGTGCCGGAGATCCAGTGTACGAGCTGCAGCGGCAGCTCGGTCTGCAGAAGGTGCCGCGCACCTTTGTGTGCTTCGACATCTCACACGCGCAGGGCACCGACACCGTGGCCTCGTGCGTGTGGTTCCAGAACGGGCGGCCGTATCGTGCGGAGTACCGCAAGTTCAAGGTGAAGAGCGTCGAGGGCATCGACGACTTCGCGTCGATGAAGGAGGTCGTCGGCCGATACTTCCAGCGTCGCATCGAAGAGGAGAAGCCACTTCCCGATCTGGTGCTGATCGACGGCGGCAAAGGGCAGCTCAATGCGGCCGCAGAGGCACTGCATGCGCTCGGTCTCGCTTCACTGCCAATCGCAAGTCTGGCGAAGCGCGAGGAGGAGGTCTTCCTGCTCGGCCGTTCGGAGCCGCTGCGCATGTCGAGGCGATCACCTGCGCTCCGGATGCTGCAGCAGGCGCGCGATGAAGCACACCGCTTCGCGATCACCTTTCAGCGCAAGCGGCGCTCGGCGCGCACGCTCACCTCGGAGCTGCTTCGCATCCCCGGCGTCGGCGACGCGAAGCGCCGGCTGCTGCTCTCGACGTTCGGAAGTCTTCAGGGAATTCGCGACGCGACACCGGAGCAGATCGGTGCAGTGCCCGGTTTCTCGGTGAAGAGCGGGCAACGCATACTCGACGCCCTGCGAGCGAGCGATGCGCTGGCGCCCGCGGCGCCGGCCATCGCCGCGTCGTCGGATGTGCAAGACGCCGAGGCAACCAGCGAGCCTGACGACGAACAGCCGGCAGCGTCCGGCGACGACCTCCTCGTGATCGACGACGCTCCGGCGGCCGACCGCGCCGCCTCGTGAGCCGCTGGCATCTGGAGTGCTCGGCCTGCGACGATCGTCAGGACGGTCTGCGCGCCGCGTCCGTGTGTCCGCGCTGCGGTCAACCGCTGCTCGTGCGCTACGACTCACCATGGCCAGGGCGCGAGTCGATCGGCGCGAGTTGGGACATGTGGCGCTATCGCGCCGTGCTGCCGATACGCGACGAGGAGCGGGCGATCACGCTGGGGGAGGGCGCCACGCCGCTCGTCGATGCGCCGGAGCTCGCACGCGAGCTCGGAATCGCCCGGCTCGTGATCAAGGACGAAGGGTTGAATCCGACTGCATCGTTCAAGGCGCGAGGAATGAGCGCCGCGGTCACGAGGGCCGCCTCGCTCGGCGTTCCCGGCCTCGTCGTTCCGACGGCCGGCAACGCTGGAGCGGCGCTCGCGGCGTACGGTGCCGCGGCACGGCTTCCCGTGCGCGTGTTCGCGCCGGCTTCCACTCCAGCCCCCATTCTCGCGACGGTTCGCGCATTGGGCGCGGAGCTGTCGCTCGTCGACGGGCACATCGGCGACGCGGGGAAGGCCGCGCGAGCGTTCGCGGCGTCCGATGGATTCTTCGACATGTCCACGCTGCGCGAGCCGTATCGCATCGAAGGGAAGAAGACGATGGGGCTGGAGCTGGCGGAGCAGTTCGGCTGGCGGCTTCCGTCGCATGTCGTCTATCCCACCGGCGGCGGCACGGGGCTCATCGGCATGTGGAAGGTATTCGGCGAGATGCGCGCCGGCGGCTGGCTCGAGCGCGACGTCGCCTTTCCGCGGATGATCGTGGCGCAGGCCGACGGCTGCGCGCCGATGGTGCGCGCCTTCGAGGCGCGGGCCGACCGCGCGGTTCCCTGGGAGAATCCGCAGACGCACGCGAGCGGCCTGCGCGTACCGGGTCCGCTGGGCGACCGGCTCATCC
>DASYMZ010000122.1:0-15308 GCA_036008805.1 Gemmatimonadaceae bacterium | reverse complement strand
AGGTCGAGGAGCTCGGGATCGTCGACCATGTCGACCTTGTTCATGAACACGAGCACGTAGGGCACGTTGACCTGGCGGGCGAGCAGGATGTGCTCGCGCGTCTGCGGCATCGGGCCATCGGCGGCGGAGACGACGAGAATGGCGCCGTCCATCTGCGCCGCGCCCGTGATCATGTTCTTCACGTAGTCGGCGTGGCCGGGGCAGTCGACGTGCGCGTAGTGGCGCGCGCTCGACTCGTACTCGACGTGCGCGGTCGCGATCGTGATGCCACGCTCGCGCTCCTCGGGTGCCTTGTCGATCTGATCGAACGCGACCTGCTGGGCGAGCCCCTTGGCCGCCTGGATGGACGTGATCGCCGCCGTCAGCGTCGTCTTGCCGTGATCGACGTGGCCGATCGTGCCGACGTTCACGTGCGGCTTCGTGCGCTCAAACTTTGCCTTCGCCATACCGGGATTCCCGAAACGAGAAAGGGTTGGACAGCCAGTAGCCCCCGGAGGAAATCGCCCCCCAGTGGCAACCATGCTTTGCCACGCCACTCGTCCGACCGTCGGACGCCGCGCAGACGATGATCGATTTGTATGAGAGCCGGCCGATTGACCGCGCCTCGCTCTCGTCGTGCTCTTCCGCCATTTCCCCCCAACCACCCATCAGAGCTCGCGATCGGGATTGAACCGATGACCTCACCCTTACCAAGGGTGTGCTCTACCAACTGAGCTACGCGAGCGATCCTGCCTGCGTCCGTTCGGTGCCGCTGTTTCCACCCTGCCCCACGAAACTCAACACCAGATCAACACCAGAGCGGGAGACGGGGCTCGAACCCGCGACATCAAGCTTGGAAGGCTTGCGCTCTACCAGCTGAGCTACTCCCGCGAAACATTGCCCCGCTCGATTCACACCGCACTCACTCCGCGGCGCATGGTGGGGGAAGGATTCGAACCTTCGAAGGCTTGCGCCGTCAGATTTACAGTCTGATCCCGTTGGCCACTTGGGTACCCCACCCGATGTCCCGCGCGCCGGCGCTGCGCGAGCGACGTGCGACCCAGCAGAGCTGACGGCGAGAATCGAACTCGCAACCGCCTGATTACAAATCAGGTGCTCTGCCAATTGAGCTACGTCAGCAGACGGCCATTTTTGCGCGAGACTCTTAGGATAGTTGGACGGGAAGAGACAGTCAAGCCAGGGAGAGACGGCGACTTACGCGCCTGACGCGAGCTTCCAGCGCGTCTCCCCGCCACCGTCCTCGATCGTCACGCCGCGCGCCGTCAGCTCGGCTCTGATCCGATCCGCTTCGGCGAAATCCCGCCGGGCGCGCGCCGCCTTCCGTGCGTCCAGTCGCTCGGCGATCCAGACAGCGAGCTCTGCGTCCGGACCAGCACGCTCCGGCACGATGTCGAGCACGCTATTGATCCGATCGAATGCGGCGCGCGCGCGCTCCACGGCTGCGGCGTCACCACCTCGCTTGTCCAGTTCGGCGTTCGCCCGCCGAATGAAGTTGAACAGTGCCGCCAGCGCCTCGGGCCCGTTGAGATCGTCGAACAGGGCGGCCTCAGCCTCCGACGCCGCCTCATCCGCAGCCCTGGCGAGCTCCGCCGTTCCGCCCGTGCGCAGGGTGGCGGGATCGAAGAGCCGATCATGAAAGTCGCCGACTCGGCGAACTCCCTGAAGCGACGCCTCGAGCGCCTCGTCGGAGAGGTTCAACTCCTTGCGATAGTGCGTGTTGAACACGAAGTGGCGGAGTGCGGCGGCCGACACCGCAGCCTCTCGCAGGCCTTTCACCGTCAGCACGTTGCCCACCCGCTTGGCCATCTTGGTGCCGTCGGTGAGCAGAAACGCGCCATGGCTCCACACGCGGGAGAACGGCTTTCCCGTCGCCGCCTCGCTCTGCGCGATCTCGTCCTCGTGATGCGGAAAGACGAGGTCGATCCCCCCCGAATGCAGATCCAGCGTCTCACCGAGCAGATCCATTGCCATGGCCGAGCACTCGAGATGCCAGCCCGGACGCCCGCGACCCCACGGTGAATCCCACACCGCACCCGAGGATTCTTCCTCCGGCTTCGCGGCTTTCCAGAGCGCGAAGTCCTGGGCGTTCTCCTTCGTGTAGTCGTCCTGAAGCACGCGCGCGCCGCTCCGGATCTCGCGCGTATCGATTCGCGAGAGCCGGCCATAGGCGGGAAACTTCGCGATCGCGAAGTACACCGAGCCGTCCTCGGCCTGATAGGCCACCCCCTTCGCGACGAGCCGCTCCACCAGCGCGATCATCTGCGGGATGAAGTCGGTGGCCATCGGGTACGCCTCGGCCGGCTGGATGCGCAGGTACTCGCGGTCCTGATGGAAGATCTCGACGACGGGGGCGGTGACCTCGTCGATGGTCGTTCCCTGCTCCAGCGCACGCTTGATGATCTTGTCGTCGACGTCGGTCAGGTTCATCACCTGACGCACCTCCCATCCACGCAGCCGGAAGGTGCGACGCGTGAGGTCGCCGAGCAGGAAGGTGCGAAAATTTCCGAGGTGCGCCGGATTGTAGACCGTCGGTCCGCACGTGTACATCCGCACTGTGTGGCCGTCCGCGGGGGCGAACGGTTCGACCTGTCGGGTGAGCGTGTTGTACAGACGGAACTCGGTCATGTAGGGCGCGGGGCGGGAGATCGCGGCGACTGGCCAGAAAGCTACGCGGCGGGAGCGGGGGGCGGCGGGACGAAGATGGCGATACCCGCTTCATCGAGCGCTTTCTTGATGCGCTGCCTGAGGTCGCGAGCGACGTCGTCCCGACGATACGGATCGACACGCGCGATCGTGCGAAGCGTAACGGCGCCGCCGGACAGCTTCTCGATGCCGGTGACTCGCGGAGGATCCAGCAGCGCGTCGGCCCACGCCGCGTCCTCACCGAGTGCCTTGGCCGCTCCGGCGACCGCCTTCGTCGCGCGGTCGGCGTCCCGCCACGGCACTTCGACGTCGACCGAGACGCGGCCCCACGAGCGGGTGAGGTTGGTGACCTGCGTGATCTGGCCGTTCGGGATGATGTGCAGCGCGCCGGTCGCGTCGCGGAGATAGACCAGCCGCAGCGTGATGTTCTCGACGGTGCCCTCGACTCCACCGATGCGAATGACGTCGCCAAGGGCGAACTGGTGCTCGAGCTGCAGGAAGAACCCGGTGACGAAGTCGCGTGCGAGGCTCTGGGAGCCGAACGAGATGGCGAGACCGAGCACTCCCGCGCTCGCGATGAGCGGCGAGATGTTGAAGCCGAGCTGACCGACGACGAGCAGCGCAGTGATGACGAGCAGGATCGCGCGCGCCATGTTGCGGAACAGCTTGGCGGCGGTGCGGGCTCGCTGCTCTCGCGCCGAGTGGAGGTCGGGCTTTCCGTCGTCGCCGAGCTTCTCGATGCGGTGGGCGATGAAGCGGATGGCGAGCCAGGCGACGATTGCCCCGAGCACGACTCCCGCGACGTCGAGACCGACGTCCAGCAGATAGTCGAACCCATGCGCTCGCCAGTCGCTGATGGAATGCGGGCGAGCGGCGCTTTGAAGCAGGGCGAGAACGTCGAGGGCCATCCGGGCAAGCTAGAGGACGCACCGCGCCACGGTCAACGGAAGTGGTGCGCACTTCGTTCGTGGCAGCAGGTTCTTGCGACCGAGGCGCGATGTGGGACTCGGATGGATCGAACGGAAGCGGCCGGGTACTGCTCGACCGGGGTTACCCTCGTCGGGCGGGCAGCTCCATGCTGCAGCCATGAACGCTGTGGGGGTGGGACGGAGAGAACGCTCGGCGGCGGCCCGATCAGTTGTGGTTGTGCCGTGGGGATGTTCTCGCCGTCGCCTGACGTTCCGCCGGCGCCCGCTCAGATCCGCGATCGCCTCTCGAATCATCGCGCGGCCGAAGAGGTGTACTTGCCATCGACGCGTGGTCAGTTTGATCGAGGGCGCTCGCGCTTCGGACCCGAGGCGGTGCGGTGCTCTCTCCTCCTCCACGCTGCCATCAGTGACGGCGGTCGCCTTCCTGCTCGTTCTCATCTCGGCCGCGACGCACGCCTACTGGAACTTCCTGCTGAAGCGTGCGGGCGGCACGCGGCCGTTCATCGCGCTCTCGAAGTCGTGCGAGGCGATGGTGTTTCTGCCCGCGTTCGTGGTGATCGCGCTGCAGCTGCCGGCGGGCACTCTCGCCGCGGTCGCGCCGTTCGCGCTGGTGTCGACCGTGCTGGTACTGGCGAGCTACGCGACGCTCGGTGCTGCGTACCAGCTCGGAGATCTCTCCTTCGCGTACCCCATCGCGCGCGGAGCGGCGTTGATCATTCTTCCGCCGCTGGGGTGGCTGGCGTTCGGCGAGCGCCTCGGACCGATTGGAATGATCGCGGTCGCGCTCATCGTGATCGGAGTGCTCGCGATGCAGCTACCCGAGCTGACCGCGATCGGCGTTCGCGCCCTCGGAGGCCGCCTGTCTGGCGCACCGACGGCCGTTGCGCTCCTGATGGCGCTTCTCCTCGCACTGAGCACGCTGTGGGACAAGCACTCCATCCGCAGCGTGCCACTGTTCACCTACTTCTATGCCTACACGGCCGCGACCGCGCTCTGCTATCTCGGCTGGTCGCTGCGCAGCGACGGCACCGCCGCGCTCCGCGGCACCTGGGCGCTACATCGCCGGAGCGTGATCGCGGTCGGAGTCCTGAACATGGTGAGCTACGGACTCGCACTCGCGGCGTTGCGCGCGGGTGGCTCGACGTACGTCATCGGGCTCCGGCAGCTGAGCATCGTTGGCGGGGTGTGGCTCGGCGCGCGCATGCTCGGCGAGAAGATCGATGCGCCGAGGAAACTGGGAGTGACGCTGTTGGTGATGGGGTGCGGATTGATGGCGGTGGGGCGATGACGAGGGGAGCTGGCGGGGCCGCAGAAGCTGCGACCGTCGGATGCGGTATCATCGTACTCGGTAGCGGGATCCAGTCCGCTGGCTCGACGAAAGCTTGGAGGCTCCTCTGGGTGGTGCGACCGAACTGCATCCGACCTACAACCGACCTACAACCGACCTTCAACCGCGTGTACACCAGGATGACCGACGTACTCTGGATACTCGGATTGGCATATTAGCCATTCCAATTCGTGGACGGCTGTCCGTGGATATCAGTCCTGACCGTCGCAGCGCCACGAGCCGTGTAGGTGCTGCTCCTTCGGACTCGCTCCGCTCGCTCGGGGTGACAGATCCTTCGACTCGCTCGGGATGACAGGTCGCTCACGACGCGGTCGCTGTCGTACCGGGTGAAGTCGAGGGACTCGCACCTCCGTGGAGCGTCCGACCGTGTTGGGATGGGCTGCCGCCGGTGGCCGTACGACGGGGCGCGAGCCTACGGTAGCGACTACGCACGCCAGGTCAGGCTCGCCGTTCTGCCACTCTCCTCACGCCTGACGCGCGATCGAGGGTGGTGAGGCGTCCGTCGCGCAGGAGCAGGACACGATCGACGAGTCCGCGTACGCGTGACAGATCATGGGTCGCGAGGATGACTGCGCCGCGCGTGCGGTGCTGGGCCTGACGCGACCAATGAGTGGAGAGTGCGTCCACGGGGCAGACAGTGTCGCACAGGACGAGGCGTTCGTCCGTCGGGTCGGTTGTCGCCTCCTCGGATGCAGCGGTCGCCGTGGTCGCGGCGTTGGCGCCACTCACGAGCGTTGGAGAGTAGGCTCGCTCGACGCAGCCAGCGTCGGGGCGGCGCAGGCCCGCGAGACAGTGAAGCAGTGTCGTGGTGCCGGCCCCACGTGCACCGAGTATCGCGACGCACTCTCCCTGCTCCACCTCGAGAGACGCGCCTCGCAGCACCCAGACGCGCGCCGAGCATCCGGCCACGCCGACAGCATAGCTCTTCCAGAGTGCACGCGCGCGCAGGACGAGTGGCATGTGCGCAAAGTGCACGAGGCCGGTCGCCCGAGTGCAACCACGGCGTCGCAGTGCGCATGAAACGCGCGCCGCCTGTCTTGCGCGAGAATGGACCGTGCGCATGATTGGCGCGTGCACACGACCTCGAAGCCCGTCTCGCCGACCGCGGCATCAATAGTCGCCGAAGGACCGTCCGAAGCGACGCGACTGGGTGAGCTCTCGCCGCAGCAGTGGAAATCGGGGACTGCCGCCTGGCTCGGCTGGCTGTTCGACGGTCTGGACATGCACCTGTACACGCTCGTCGCGACTCCCGTCGTCGTGCAGCTCATCGCGGCGGCGAGCAGCGCGGATCCCGGGGTGAAGGAGAAGAGCGCGTACATCCAGGCCGCCTTTCTGGTCGGCTGGGCGCTGGGCGGCTCGTTCTTCGGGCGACTCGGAGACATCCTCGGACGGAGCCGAGCACTGTCGCTCACCATCCTCACCTACGCGGTGTGCACCGGTCTGTGCGCGTTCGCGCAGACGTGGTGGCAGCTCATGCTGTTCCGATTCATCGCCGCGCTCGGCATCGGCGGTGAATGGGCAGTCGGCGCGTCGCTGCTGTCGGAGACGTGGCCAAGTCGATGGCGACCGTGGATCGCGGCGATGCTCCAGACCGGCGTGAACCTCGGCATCCTGCTCGCGGCGATCACCGTCGTCCTACTGTCGCTCGTACTGCCTCCGCACGCGGATCGCTTCGTGTTTCTCGTCGGCGTGCTCCCGGCGTTTCTGGTGTTCTGGATTCGCCGTCACGTGCCTGAGCCCGAGGCATGGGAGCGTGCGCGGACGGAGACGAGGGGGGACCGTCCGCGCGCGCGCGACCTGTTTCGTGGGCAGGTTGCCTCGATCACGCTGCGCACGACAATCACCTGCGCGTTCGGATTGTCTGGCTGGTGGCTGTTCCAGTTCTGGCAGTCGCAGCATCTGCGGCGTCTGCTCGTCGACGCCGGTTCCTCACCCGGCGACGTCACGCGGATCGTATCGGCCTCGTTCTTCGCCGTGAACGCCCTCGCGATCGTCGGCAACTTCGCCGCCGGCTGGCTCGCGCGCACGATCGGCAACCGGCGCGCGATCGTCCTCTTCCTCGCGGGGCTCGGGCTCGGAATCATCGGGGCGTTCATTGTGCCGCGGGGCATCCCTGCGCTCGCGTGGTTCTGGTTTCCGCTCGCGGGGTTCTTCTCCGGCGTGTTCGCGCTGTTCACGATGTATCTGCCGCCGCTCTTTCCGACGCTGCTGCGCACCACCGGCGCCGGCTTCTGCTACAACATCGGCCGCATGGCGGCGGCGGTGTGCACGCTCGTGTTCGGATTGTTCGCGCCGGTCAACGACTATCGCGGCGCGCTGCTCTACGCGGGGGCGTTGCTGCTCTTCTCGGCGGCGTGGTCGTGGTGGCTGCCGGACGGACCGAGCGACGCGCAGATGGCGTGAGCGCCCGATCGGCCGCGACTACCGCGGCCGATCGCGATGGAAGGCAGCGATGGCGTCGACGAGCGGCGCCGGATCGAACCGCACCGGATCCGTCGTGGGCAACCCCGTCTCTCGCTGCGTCGCCTCGATCGCGCGTCGCGCCGAGAGATCGTCGAGATCGAAGGTGTTGAGCGCGAGGGCGATGACCGGCGCGGGACGCAGCGGCGCGGCGGCCGCCTCGCTGAGCCGGATGAAGTCGGCGAGCGGAGGGATCTTCACCCACTCGCACCCGTTGATCGCTTTGCGCGACGGCTGGGCGCACATGATCTGCGCGTGCGGCAACGATCCGTGCAGCAATCCATAGGTCACGCCCGAGTAGCTCGGGTGAATGATCGACCCCTGCCCCTCGACCAGAACGAGATCCGCCTCACGCGCCGACTCCACGACGAGCTGCTCGGCCGCACCCGCGATGAAGTCGGCGACGACGGCGTCGACGGCGATGCCGCGTCCGTCGATGAGGATTCCCGTCTGGCCCGTGCCGGCGAAGGCCGTGCGGATCCCCCGCCCGCGCAGCGCGCCGATGAGCTGGAGCTGCGTCGTCATCTTGCCGATGTTGCAGTCGGTGCCGACGCTGAGGATCACCGTCGCGTCCACGTCGCGCACGCGACCACGCGAGACCTGGAGATTGGCCGGCGGGCGGCGCAGGTCGCGGATGGTGACGCCGTGCTTCTTCGCCAGCGCCGCGAGCTCCGGGATGTCGCCGACGAAGGTGTGAAGCCCGCTCCAGATGTCGAGACCATGCTCGATCGCGCGCGCGACGAGGAGAATCCACTCGGCTGGCAGCTGTCCGCCCGCCGGCGCGATGCCGACGAGCAGCGCGGTCGGCCGGAGCGCCAGACCCTCGTCGAGCGTCGCGACGATCGGGATGTCGCCGCCGAAGCCGAGGACATCCTGCACCGGGCGACCGGCGCGGCTGGCGTCGATCACGCCGACGCAGCGTTCGGGCGTGTAGCGGATGCAGGCGTTCGCGGTCTTGGAGGTCTCAGGGCCGAACAGGCCGTCGGCGAGGATCAGAAAACGGGGGTCGCGCGACATCTCGTGGGCGGCTGGCGTGCGGAAGGAATGACGCGTCCGGAATCGGACGCCCAAATCTATACCGCTGGTGCCGCCGATGTCCGACGCTCGAGGAACGAGACGACGTCGAGGTGTGCCTTCGGGAGGATCACCCCGCCCTCCGTGGCGGGGACCCGGAGGACGAGCGGGCGCTCACGCGTCGTGCGACGGAAGCCCTGTCCCTCGTAGAGCCGAGTGATCAGGATGCGCCGCACGATCACCATGATCACCGCGAGTGCGGGCACGGCGACGAGCAGGCCGAGCCCACCCAGCAGCGATCCGACGATGAGCACGAAGACGATCGTCAAGACGGGCGGCAGGTCCACCTGCTTCGAGATGATGTGCGGGGAGACGATGT
The DNA here is from genome assembly GCA_036008805.1 of Gemmatimonadaceae bacterium. Classification (GTDB taxonomy): domain Bacteria; phylum Gemmatimonadota; class Gemmatimonadetes; order Gemmatimonadales; family Gemmatimonadaceae; genus AG11. The sequence goes on along the minus strand of DASYMZ010000122.1, from coordinate 6,535 downwards.
TCCCCTCGATCAGGTGCACCGCGATGCCGACGACGACGACCCAGAGCGCGCGGGAGCCGCCGTCGGGCCCCGTGATCACGAACAGCGCTGGCAGTGCGGTGGCCAGCAGCGTTCCGAAGAAGGGAACGATCGTGGCGAGCCCGGTGAACACGCCGAAGGTGAGCGCGTATGGAACGCGCAGCACCGACAGTCCGATCGCCGTGAGCGTGCCGAGGAAGGTCATCGTGAGCAGGAGGCCCACGATGTACGCGCGCAGCGACTGGCCGCACTCGGTGAGGATGTCGCGCAGCAGATCCCGGTGGATGGGCGGGAAGAGCGCGATGAGCCACTCCCGATACAACGCGGGATGCAGCGCGAGGTACAGCCCCATCACGAAGACCGAGAAGAGGCTGATGAGCAGCTCGACGATGCCGATGACCTTCGGCACGACGCTGCCGAACTGGCCAGCGACCTGGTTGTAGACGGCGAGGAGCAGCTTGTGCTGGCCCGGAGTGTACACCGAGGCGAGCGCGGGCACCCGCGTGACGAGTCGATCGATCGCCGCCTCCCATCCACCGATGTAGGTGGGGAGGACGCGCACGAGCTCCTGGGTCTGCGCGATCACCGGCGGAACGAGCGCGGAGAGGAGCAGCGCGAGGCCGCCGATGCTGACCAGCACCGCGGTGGCGAGCGACCAGCCGTCGGGAATTCGCAGACGTCGGTGCAGCACTCCGGCGAGCGCGCCGAGGTATTGCGACACCATGATGCCGAGGAAGAGCAGCAGCAGCACGTGCGCCACCCGTCCTGCTATCCAGAGGAGCAGGACGGTGAAGACGGTGGCCGTGAGGATCGGGCCGAACTTGAATCTTCGAGCAGCAGCGTCGCCGCTCACCGACCCTTCTCGTCGCCCGGGCGCTCGATCTCGGCGTGCACGGTTTCGTCTTCCTGCTGACCGGCGCCGATCGCCTTGTTCTGCGGCGCCCCGGCCGGGAGCATCCCCATCTTCTGCTTGAGCGCGAGGAGCTGATTGTCGACCGACACGCCGACGCTCCCCTTCTCCAGCTGCTTGAACTGCTGGTTGAGCGTGTCGCCGGTGAACTCCTCATCGATCTCGGCGGAGGCCTTGATCTGGCGTTCGTTGTTCTCGATGCGCTCTTCCATCCGCGCGAACGCCTCGAAGGCGCTCTTCTCGGAGAGCGAGGACATCGTCTCGGCGATGCGCTGCTGCGCCTGCGCGCGCCGCTGCCGAGCGATGAGGAGGTTCTTCTTGCGCTTCGCCTCCTCGATCTTGTCGTTGAGATCGCGCAGCGAGTTCTTGAGCTTCTCTGTTTCGAGGCGGTGCTGCTCCCACGTCTGCTCGAGCTGCTGGCCGTGGCCCGCGTGCTCGGCCTGGCGCACGAGCGCCTGCTTCGCGAGATCGTCGCGGCCTTCCTGGATGGCGAGCATGGCGCGCCGCTCCCAATCCTGTGCCTGCTTGTATTCGGCGTCGGCCTGATCACGCAGACGCTTCTCGTCGGCGATCGCCGAAGCGACCTGCTGCTTGGCCTTCACGAGCTGGCCGCGCATGTCGACGAGAATCTGCGTCAACATCTTCTCCGGATCTTCCGCCTTGGAGATCAGGTCGTTCATGTTGGATTTCAGGAGCGACGAGAAGCGATCGAAGATACCCATGGGTCAGCGTGCCTCGCGGAACGAGCCGAGCTCGCGAAGATGCGACGCGAGCGCGAGCGTCATGCTCTCGTAGCTCGCGAGGAATTCCTCATAGTCGAGTGCCGAGAGCTCGAGCGCTTCGGTGAGGACGATCTGTTCGTCCTGGATACCATAGGATCCATGAAGGAGATCCGAGGCATTGAGCTCGAGCAAGCGGCGGGTGAGCGTCGCGGTCCGTTCGCCGTCGGCAGGTAGCGTCATGACGTCGATGCGAAGGAGCAGGACGGGAGGGGAATAGTTGACGGCGATCGAGAGATCGCTGTCGGAGCTCGGCCGCACGATCCAGAAGCCCTGCTCGACCTCGGAGTAGGTCGCGCCAGTGGCGGCGAGTCGAACGAGAAAGCTCTCGATATCGTCTTTGGTGAGCATCGGCAACACACCTTGCAGACTCTAGGTTGCCCCTCCCTACGGGGACCACGTCCAGCTCGTTTCAGCCGATCGCGGCGCGTGCGGGCAAGCTACGAGTGCGCTTCCTATGAGTAAAGACGAGCGACGCCCATCAACGCTTCTTTATCTGCACGAGTCGCTCCCGTGCGAGGCGCCGTCCGGTCGGCGTCGCAGCGAGGCCGCCCCCCGCCGTCTCACGATACCGTACATCCATGGAACGACCGATCTCGCCCATGACGTCGATGACCTCATCGACCGGGATCTTGAACTCGACGCCCGCCATCGCGAGCTCGATCCCTGTGAGCGCGATCGCCGACCCCGTTGCGTTCCGGAACACGCACGGCAGCTCGACCAACCCTCCCAATGGATCGCACACGAGGCCGAGCGTGCCTTGCATCGCCAGCGCGGTGGCGTGGCCGACCTGCGCCGGCGAGCCGCCCAGCATCTCGGTCGCGGCGCCCGCGGCCATCGCGGCGGCGGCGCCCGTCTCGGCCTGACATCCACCCTCCGCGCCCGACAGCGACGCGCGTTCTGCGATGACCGCTCCGATGAGACCGGCGACGGCGAGCGCATCCACGACTGCGTCGTCGGCAATGTCGCGCGCCTTGGCGAGTCCGGTGAGCACGGCGGGAAGCACTCCTGCTCCGCCCGCGGTCGGCGCGGCGACGATGACGCCCATCGCCGCGTTGACCTCCTGCACGGCGAGCGCGCGCGCGAGGATGTCGCGGAACGGCGTGCCCGAGAGCGGACCGGCCGGTCCAACGCGCAGCTTCGCGGCATCGCCGCCGACGAGGCCGGACGCGGAGAAGAGGTCGCCCGTCATCCCTTTGTCCACCGCGCCGCGCATGATGTCCAGCGCGCGCTGCAGCGCGGCGCGGATCTCCTCGACTGGCCTGGCCTGATCCTTTGCTTCCGTCGCGAGCGCGAGCGCGGCAAGCGTGATGTGCTGCTCCTCCGCGTCGTGAATGGCGTCGGCGAGCGAGCGGTACATCAGGCGCTGACCTTGTCGAGACGAAACGCCCAGCGCACCCAGGGCAGCGCGCGGATCTCGTCGCGCACCGCTTCGCCCGGCTGCTCGTCGATCTCGATCGCCATGAATGCGTCGCCGCCGCGCTCTTTCCGGGAGAGCCGGAGCGTCGCGATGTTGAGCCCGTGCTCGGCGAGGATCGTCGCGATCGCAGCCACGGAGCCCTTCACGTCTTCGGCGATGAGGACGATGGTGTGCAGGTTGCCGCTCACCTCGACGGCGTAACCGTTGATCTCGCTCACGCGGACGCGACCCGCGCCCAGCGAGGCACCGATCATCGTGGCGTGCCGGTCGCCGCGCTCGACGGTGAGACGCACGCTGTTCGGATGCGCGTCGTCGGACAGCGTCGTCTTCTCGAACACGTAGTCGAGCTGCTCGCGCTCGACGATCTCGAGCGCGTCGCGAAGGCGTTCGTCGTCCGGCCGGAATCCCATCAGCCCGCCGGCGATCGCCTTGTCGGTGCCGTGTCCTTCACCGGTGCGCGCGAACGAGCCGTGCAGCTCGATGCGTGCGCGCTCCGGAGTTCCGCCGATGAGCCCACGCGCGAGGAGACCGAGCCGGCACGCGCCCGCCGTGTGCGACGACGACGGGCCGACCATGACCGGGCCGATGATGTCGAGCAGCGACACCATGGGTGTCAGCCCGCCTTTCGGTGACGTGTCTTGGTCTTCAGCATGCCGCGCAGGTAGCGGCCGGTGTGCGACGCCTCCACGCGCGCGACCTCTTCCGGCGTGCCGCTCGCGACGACGGTGCCGCCGCGCGTGCCGCCCTCGGGGCCGAGATCGACGATGTAGTCGGCGGTCTTGATCACGTCGAGATTGTGCTCGATGACGAGCACGGTGTTGCCGCGGTCGACGAGCCGGTGCAGCACCTCGAGCAGCACGCGCACGTCCTCGAAGTGGAGACCGGTGGTCGGCTCGTCGAGGATGTAGAAGGTGCGGCCCGTGTCGCGCTTCGAGAGCTCGGTCGCGAGCTTGATGCGCTGCGCTTCACCACCCGACAGCGTCGTCGCGCTCTGGCCGAGATGGATATAGCCGAGCCCGACGTCGTTCATCGTCTCCAGCTTCTGGCGAACGCGCGGCTGATTCTCGAAGAAGGCCAGCGCGTCTTCCACGGTCATCTCGAGCACGTCGGCGATGCTCTGCCCGCGGAAGCGCACCTCGAGCGTCTCGCGGTTGTAGCGCTTCCCCTTGCACACCTCGCACGGCACGTAGACGTCGGGGAGGAAGTGCATCTCGATCTTCACGAGCCCGTCGCCCTGGCACGCCTCGCACCGTCCGCCCTTCACGTTGAACGAGAAGCGTCCCGGCCCGTAGCCGCGAATCTTCGCGTCGGGCAGCTCGGCGAAGAGCTCGCGGATCGGCGTGAAGAGCCCCGTGTACGTCGCGGGATTCGACCGCGGCGTGCGGCCGATCGGGCTCTGGTCGATGTCGATGACCTTGTCGATGTGCTCGAGCCCCGTGATGCGATCGTGCTCGCCGGGGATCACGCGCGCACGATAGAAATGGCGCGCGAGATGGTTGTGAAGAATGTCCTCGATGAGCGTCGACTTTCCCGATCCGGAGACACCCGTAATCGCGACGAATAGGCCGAGAGGTATCTCAGCACTAAGATTTCTCAAATTGTGTGCGCGAGCCCCCTCTATGCTCAGCGCAAAGCCTTTTCGGGGCTCCCTGCGGTGAGACGGGATCGCGATCTTCATCTCACCACTAAGATATTTTCCGGTGAGCGAGGCGGGGTTCCGAATGACCTCGTCGACCGTGCCTTCGGCGACGATCAGGCCGCCGTGCTTTCCGGCGCCCGGACCCATGTCGATGACGTAGTCCGCCTCGCGCATCGTCTCCTCGTCGTGCTCCACGACGATGACGGTGTTGCCGAGGTCGCGGAGCTGGCGGAGCGTCGCGAGCAGCCGCGCGTTGTCGCGCTGATGGAGCCCGATCGACGGCTCGTCGAGGATGTAGAGCACGCCCACGAGGCGCGACCCGATCTGCGTCGCGAGACGGATGCGCTGCGCCTCGCCGCCCGAGAGCGACTCGGCCGCGCGCCCGAGCGTGAGGTAGTCGAGCCCGACGTCGACGAGGAAGCGCAGCCGCTCGCGCACCTCCTTGAGGATCGGACCCGCGATGTCCTTGTCGAGTCCCGGGCGGCCGTTCTCGCGCACCGGCACGCTGTCGAAGAAGGTCAGCGCCTCGGTGATCGGGAACTCGGTGACCTCGCCGATGTTCAAGCCGTTCACCGTCACCGCGAGCGACTCGGCCTTGAGGCGACGTCCGTGACAGACGGGGCACGCCGCCTCGATCATGAACTCCTCGAGCTCCTCGCGCACGCCGTCGGACGTCGTCTCGTTGTAGCGGCGCTGCACGTTCGCGAGCACGCCTTCCCAGGCGCTCTCGAAGTCGCCGCGCGTCGCGCCGGTGTCGATGCGGAACTTCGTCTTCTTCCCCGACGAGCCGTAGAGAATCAGCGCGCGCGTCTTCGGGCTGAGCGTTCCCCATGGCGCGTTGAGATCGAACTTGAACTGCTTGGCCAGCGCAGGAAGAATCGTCTTGCGCAGATGCCCGCTCGGCTCTCCCCATGGGAGGATCACGCCCTCGAGGATCGAGACGCTCGCGTCGCCGAGGATGAGCTCTTCGGAGACTTCGTTCTGCACACCGAGGCCGCCGCAGCGCGAGCATGCGCCGAAGGGGGAGTTGAAGGAGAACTGGCGCGGCTCCAGCTCGGGGAGCGAGAGGCCGCACGTCGGGCAACCGTAGCGCTCGGAGAAGAGCTGCGTGGCGCCGGTGTCGTGGCGTACGACGTCGACGAGCCCATCGGCGAGGCGCAGCGCGGTCTCGAGCGAATCCGTGAGTCTGCCGCGGTCTTCCTCGCGAGCGACCAGGCGGTCGACGATGACCGAGATGCTGTGGTTGTGCTGCTTGCTCAGCTTGGGCGGCGACGCGAGCTCGATCGGCTTTCCGTCGACGACCGCGCGCACGAAGCCCTGCTTGCGCGCCATCTCGAAGAGATCCTTGAACTCACCCTTGCGTCCGCGCACGAGGGGCGCGAGCACCTCGATGCGAATGCCCGCGGGCCAGGAGAGCACGGTGTCCGCGATCTGCGAAGCGCTCTGGCGCTGCACGGGCTCGCCGCACGTCGGGCAGTGTGGCGTGCCGGCGCGCGCGTAGAGCAGGCGCAGGTAGTCATAGATTTCGGTGACGGTGCCGACCGTGGAGCGCGGGTTGTGGCCGGCGGTCTTCTGCTCGATCGAGATGGCGGGCGACAGCCCCTCGATGGCGTCGACGTCCGGCTTCTCCATGAGCCCCAGGAACTGGCGCGCGTACGCGGACAGCGACTCGACGTACCGGCGCTGCCCTTCGGCGTAGATCGTATCGAAGGCGAGGGACGACTTTCCGGACCCTGAGAGTCCGGTAATGACGGTGAGCTTATCCCGCG
>DASYMZ010000121.1:0-3318 GCA_036008805.1 Gemmatimonadaceae bacterium | reverse complement strand
TAGTTGGCGCCGCCTGACGCGCTCCACGCGTCGAAGGTGTAGTCCCAACGGCGATAGATGCCACTGCCGAACATGCCGGCTCGCGATTGCTCCGGTGTGGGCGTGAAGGCGGCGTAGCCGGCGGGCACCTGCTGGCCGACGACCTGACCATTCGTGACCTGGCCCGGATTCACGGGGCGCTCGTTCTCGCCCACGTTGCCGCTCCGATCGACGCGCGCGCCAAGCTCCACGGTGAGCCGGTCGGTGGCGTGCCATCCGTCGCCGGCGTAGAGCGACGCGATGGTCGTGCGATCGGTCAGGTTCCAGAAGCCGGGATTGTATCCGGCGAAACCGTCGGGTGGAGTCAGGCCGATGAACGCGCCATTCGGGCCGGGCATCCCCACCTGGATCAGCCGCGGATTGTCGGAGACCTCGAGGAAGACGCCCTCCTGCACGAGCTTCAGTCGCGTGCGATACGAGCTGAGATAGGCGCCGCCGGTGAAGCTGTGACGCGCGCCTGAGCGCGAGAGCTCGAGATTGGCGATGCCGTTGGTGACTGGCTGATCGACGAACGCCAGCCCCTGCACGATCATGAGGCCGTTGCCGTTCAGGTTGGCCACCTTCGCGGGGTCGGTGATCGTCTCACCCGTCGTCACGTAGCGAAGCTGGCGCGGCACGCCTGGCGGACCGACGACGGCGATGGGAAATGGGTCGGCGACGTCCACCATGAGGTTGGTGGCATTCTCGGAGTGCAGCACCTTGCCGCGGAAGGTGAGCCCCCAGCCATTCGACAGGGTGCGCTGCAGATCGGTACCGATCATCCCATAGCGCGTCGTGTTGCCGTCGACGCCGTGCTGGGCGGTGCGGCCCGGATTGAACGCGTCCGGCACGGTGAGCGTGAGTCGCTCCTGCGCGAACATCGTTCCGCGCCCGATCGCCGGCCCGCCGCCGATCGCGACGGGATCGCTGTAGCTCTGCACGGGGATTCCCAGATACCAGACGTTGCGCTCGTTCAGGTACTTCCCGTAGAAGCGCGCGTGGCCGGACGCGAAGTCTCTCGTCGCGTTGACGCGAAGCTGGCCGCCCTCGTTCGCGGCGAAGCCGGGATCGCGCAGACCGCGATCGTAGCGCCAGTAACCGCCCGCGTTGAATCGCCAGTCCTGGGTGAGTGGTCCACCGATGCTGAGATCGAGCCGCTCCATTCCCTGCACACCGCTGGTGCTGCGGATCGTGCCGCCGAGCGTCGGGCCACCGGTCTTGCTGATGAGGTTCACGATGCCGCCGGGTGTGCTCGATCCGAACACGGCGGAGCTGCCGCCGCGCACCGCTTCGACGCGCTCCACCGTCTCGTCGAGCCGCGCCATCGCGTCGGGAAAGGCGAACAGCAGTCCGGGCGCCTCGAACACCGGCAGCCCGTCCTCCTCCAATCGCACGTAGCGGAAGGAGCTCTGCTCGGCCACCGGGAGCCCGCGCACGGTGACGTCCGCGCCGGTCTCGCCGGAGTTGCTCATCACCTGGAACCCCGGCACGCTCTTGAGCACCTCGGCGACGCCTCGTGGCGACTGCTCGCGGATCTGCTGCGCGCCGATCGTGGTGATGGCGGTGCTGGACTCGAGCTTGGACGCGGGGTTGAACGAGCCGGAGACGACGACGGCGTCCAGCTCGAGCGGGTCCGCGCCGATGACGAATCGCACGTTCGCCGTCTCACCGCCGCGCACCTGGACCGTCTGCGAGGCGACCCGGTATCCGATGCGCTGCGCACGCACGGTGCGAGCTCCCGCGGGCACGGCGCGCAGCTCGAAGCTGCCATCCGGCCGCGACTCGGCCGCGCGAGCGACGCCTTCAACGGTGACGCGCGCGCCAGGCAATGGACGACCGGCGTCGTCGCTGACGCTGCCGCGCACGGCACCGGTCTGCGCGCGCAGCGCCGGTGTCACGAAGACGAGGAGCACGACGAGGGTGAGGCAGGAGGTGAGGATGCGCATGCGATCTCTCGGAAGCGGCGGAGCGGCCCGATTCCAGTGGTGGGGAGTGCAGCGCCGACGCGTCGTCGAAGCGACGCAAGCGCGGGATGGGTTCGCCAATATCAGTGCACTCAGGCGCGCGGCGCTACTGTCGGATGCCGACAGGAGCAAGCGACGCGAGCAAGTAGCGAAGCGCGGAGTCTTGCGCCGAGTGGCCCGGCGATGCGTATTTGCACGCGCCCGAACACTCTCTCCCTCCACGGCCTCGTACCGACATGACCTGGATCCGGACCACTCCTCTCGAAGAGAACGACGCGGCGATCGCACGCGCGCGCGAGATGCAGCGCACGCTCTATCCAGCGATGTACGGCGAGGCGGGGCCGCCCGAGCTGGCGGGGGAATCGATCGTGGCCTCCCACACGCTCATCCCGGACGCGCAGTACCACGCCTTCGCGACGTTCGGCGCGCTCATGTCGCCGGATCTTCCACTCGAACGGCGTCACCACGAGATGATCGCGACGATGGTCTCGGTGACGAACCGCTGTCGGTATTGAATGGTCTCGCACGCAGAGTTTCTGCGTAAGGTCACACTCGACGACAGCCTGGTCACCGCGCTCAGAGACGATTGGCGAACGGCGCCGATCACCGACGCGGAGCGCGTCATGATCGAGTACGTAGTCCAACTCACGGAGGACGCGACGTGCATCACCCCGGAGTATCACGACCGGCTGCGGACGGTGGGCTTCGACGACCGGGGGATCCTGCAGATCACCCTGATCGCGAGCTGGTTCAACTACATCAACCGGGTGGCGGACGCGCTGGGGGTGGGGCGGGGCTGACCGGCGCGGCCGACGCTGGCCGGATGCCGTGGCGTGCGTCGCTGATGCTCGCCGGCGGAAACTTCGTCATCGGCGCCGTCGCGCCGCTGTACGACTCGTACGTGCCGCCTCTGCTCCAGCGTCACCTGAGCAGCAGCTCGATGATCGGCGCGGCGATGGGGATCGACAACGTGCTCGCGCTGTGCCTGGTGCCGGTGATCGGCGCCCTCTCGGACGCGACGCGCACGAGACTCGGCCGTCGCGTCCCATTTCTGCTGGTCGCGCTCCCGGTGACGGCGCTGGCGCTCGCGGCGATCCCGTTCGCCGACCGGCGCGGCCTCGTCGCCCTGCTGCTGGCGATGATCGTAGTGGACCTCGCGCTGGCGGTGTGGCGCGCGCCCTTCCTCGCGCTGCTAGCCGAGCTGGTGCCGTCCGTCCATCGACCGAAGACCGAGGGCATTCTCGGCGTGGCGATGTGTCTCGGCGCCATGATGGTGCTCGGCGGGGCGCGAAGTCTCAGCGCGCGGCACCCCGAGCTTCCGTTCGTGCTCGCCGCG
>DASYMZ010000120.1:0-11029 GCA_036008805.1 Gemmatimonadaceae bacterium | reverse complement strand
CGAGCACGTCATCGAGAACCACGGACCGCTCGGCACGCTCTATCCCCAGCTCGCCTTCATCATGGAGGGAGACACGCCGTCGTTCCTCGGCCTCATCGACAATGGGCTCGGCTGGTCGGTGAGCCCGGCCTATGGCGGGTGGGGCGGACGCTACACGCTCATGCAGCCGCCAGGCGAGCCGCGGCCGATCTGGACGAACGATGGGGTGCGTACCGCGGACGCGGTCCTCCTCGACGGCGAGATGGTGAAGTCGGACCAGGCGACGATCTGGCGCTATCGCGAGCAGTTCCAGCACGACTTCGCGGCGCGCATGAACTGGTGCGTCGCGGACTCGTACGCGAAGGCGAACCACAATCCGGTCGCGGTGCTGAACGGCGATCGTACGAAGCGCGTGCTCACTCTGCATGCGCGACCCGGCTCCACGGTCTCGCTCAGCTCCGCCGGCTCGAGCGACCCGGATCGCAACACGGCGCGAGCCACGTGGTGGATCTACAACGAAGCGGGCACGCTGGGCGTACCGGCGACACTCGGCGACACCGCCGGAGCGAGCACCACCGTGAAGATTCCCGAGACGAGAACGCCCGGCACGGTGCATGTGATACTGCAGGTGGAAGACGACGGCGAGCCGCGCCTAGTGAGCTATCGCCGCGCGGTGATCGAGGTGCGCCCGTGACGCGCGCTCGTCGATCGCGGCTCGTCGCCGCGTCGCTGATGCTCGCGCCGGCCCTCGCGCGTGCGCAGTCGCTTCCCACGAACCAGCGTCTCTACGACACCGTCACGACGATGCCCGAGCTGCACGCGAGCCGCGTCGCGAAGTTCGAGGCGGAGCCGGTGGCAATCGGTCGTGTGATCTTTTTCGGCAACAGCATCACCCAGGGCGGCGACTGGGCGAGGCTCACCGGCGATAGCACGGTGATCAACCGCGGCATCGGCGCGGACCTCACCTTCGGCCTGCGTCAACGCCTGGCCGACGTAACGCGCCGCAAGCCGTCGAAGCTGTTCATCCTCATCGGCATCAACGACATCAGCAAGGACATCCCCGACGCGGTGATCGCGGCCGAGTATCGCGCCCTGGTGGATGGCGTGCGCGCGCAGAGCCCGGGCACGAAGATCTTCGTGCAGAGCATCCTGCCGCTCAACCCAGCGGTGCGGAACTTCCCGCAGCACTACGACAAGCAGGAGCGCGTCGTCGCGGTGAACCGGTTGCTGCGCCGCATGACCAAGGAGACGGGCGCGACGTTCGTCGATCTGTGGCCGTTCTTTCTCGACGGCAAAGGCCACCTCGACGCGCGCCTCACCGGCGACGGCCTGCATCTGAACAGCCAAGGCTACGAGCGCTGGGTCGCGTATCTCAGGAAGTCGCGCATGCTGTAGCACGAGCGCACGAGTCCGCTCGCGAAATCTTTAGCGGCCTGAGCCTCCGGGACGAGCCCACGAATTGCATTTAGGGCGCGCAATCACCAACGGAGGATTCATCAGTGCTTCACCATATCCGTAACGCGGCGTTCGCCGCTGCTCTCACGCTCTTCGCCGTCGCGTCAGCCGGCGCACAGGCGCAGGACGAGCACAAGCCAGGCGGCCTGAACAAGGTCGCGCACGACGTCAGCAACACCGCCAAGAAGGCCGGCCGCGACACGAAGGCCGAGGTGCATCGCGCGGGGAGCAAGACCCACAACACCCTGAAGGACGCGGGCAACGAGACCAAGACCGTGCTCAAGAAGACGACGGGCATCAAGGGCTCGCAGTCCAAGCAGCCGGGCGGCCTGAACAAGGTCGCGCGGAACATCAGCAACACGTCGAAGAAGGCGGCGAGCGACGCGAAGGCCGAGAAGAATCGCGTGAAGAGCGATCTGCACGGCGCGTCGACCGAGGCGGGGAAGAGCGTGAAGGACACGGTGCTCAAGGGCAAGCCGTAACGCGGCTGCTCGTGACGCAACGACGCGGGGCCGGCCGATTGAATCGGCCGGCCCCGTTTCGCGAGCGTTCACGCCGCCGCATCGGCCCGCTGCTTCAGTTGCGTTTCCGTGAGACCTGAATGATCGGGAAGAGGCTGCTGTAGTCGTCGGTCCAGAGACGAAGCCCCGCCGGAATCTCGATCGGCCGACGAGCACGCGCGATCGCCGGGTTGGCGAGGAACTCGGCGTTGGCCGTGACCAGGACCCATTCCGACTCGAGCACCTGGCGCGTCACATCCTCGGGACTCGTGACGCGGACCGGCTGCATGCCGGCGTCGTAGGCGAGCTGCGCCACCACGGGCGCGAGCGCGAGGAAATCATTCGACACGTGAAACGCGATGATCCCACCCGGCGCGAGATGACGGCGATAGATCGCCATCGCCTGCGCCGTCAGGAGATGCGCGGGGATGGCGTCGCCGGAGAACGCGTCGACGACCAGCACGTCGTACCGTTGCGGCGGCTCGGCGGCGAGCGAGACGCGCGCGTCGCCGCGAACCAGCTGCATGAACGCGGGCGAGTCGGCGAGATAGGTGAAGTCCGACAGCGCGATGTCCTCGACGGCACGGTTGATCTCGTAGAACTTGATCGTGTCGCCCGGGTTGCCGTAGACGGCGACCGTGCCCGTGCCGAGTCCGATCACGCCAATGCGCCGCGGCCGATTGCGGCAGCACTGGTCGAGCGCCAGCCCCAGGCCCGACGTTCGCGCGTAGTACGTGTTCGGCACGCGGCGCAAGTCGGTTCGAAAGACCTGGCGTCCGTGCACGATGACGCCGTGATAGAGGGAGCGGACATCCGCCTTCCCTTCCTCGTGCACGTGCGTGACGCGCACCGTCCCGTAGAAGTTGCGGACGCGCACGATCGCCTCGCCGTCGCTCCGCACCTGAGTCGCGACGAGAACGACGCCGGCGGCGAGAAGCGCGCCCCAGACGCCTCGCATCACGCCGCCGCCGGACCAGGCGACGACGAGGCCGAGTGCCGCCGTGAGCAGGAGGCCGATCGCGAGATCGTAGTTGCCCGGCGACACCAGCGGCGCGACGATGCCGACGAGGATGGCGCCGAGCGCGCCGCCAGCCGCGACGTCGAGGTAGAACGACGTGAGATGACGAGGCGCGGGCCGGCGCTGATACAGCTCGCTGTGCAGGAAGAGACAGAGGACGAACAGCGCGACGCAGAACGCCGCCGTCGTGGGCACGATCGGAAGGTCGAGGATCCCGCGGTAGAGCAGGAAGCCGCCGACGAGCAGTCCGACGATCGCGAGGCCGGCCACCAGCCGGCGGGGCGGCCACGTTCGTGCCGAGAAGGCGACCACGAAGCTCAGCAAGTACGCGACGAGCGGAACGATCCACACGAGCGGGAGCGCGACGACGTTCTGGCTGATGTGCGTCGTCGTCGCCGCGAGGAGCAGCGACGCGCACGCGGCCAGCGCGACCCACAGTACGCGGGTAGTGGCGGGCACGCCGGCCGAATCCGCCGCCGTCGTCGGCCGCGCGTCATCCTCGACCTTTCGCACCGATGCGCCGATCACCCCGGCGAGGATCGCCAGCACCGCGAGCACGATCGCGACGAGGATCGTCTGAGCGCGCAGAGTCAGACGTGGTTCGATCAGCCACGGGTACGCCAGCAGCGCGACGATCGAGCCGATGTTCGAGATGGCGAAGAGCCCATATGCGTCGCTCTCTCCTCTCGGCGTCGTGCGAGCGAACCACGCCTGCAGCAGTGGGCTCGTCGCCGAGAGCGTGACGAACGGCATGCCGATGAGGCCGGCGAGCAGCCCGAGGACGCTGAGGATCGGTCGTTCGACGTTGGCCTGCAGGGTGGGGCCGACTCCGACCGTGAGCTGTACGACCGACAGCGCGAGCAGCGCAACGTATGCCGTGACCTGCGTGCGCAGATCCGTGCGCGTGACCAGCAGGTGCGCGACGTAGTAGCCCAGCAGCAGCGCGGTCTGGAAGAAGACAAGACACGCGGTCCACACGGCCGCCGATCCGCCGAGCAGCGGGACGAGACGTTTGGCGGCGATGGGCTCGAGCAGAAACAGCAGCGTGCTGCCGAGGAAGATCGCGAGCGCGTACGACAGCGCACGCGTCGTCAACGAGAACGCCGCCGGCGCAGGCTGCTCGGCGCGCCGGGCACTGCGTCGTGCCTTTCCCCGCTTGCTTTCGACGGTATCGGACATCCGCCGAATATGCGGCGATGGGCTGGAGCCTGGCTACGCCGAGCGTCGGTCGGCCTCGAGACCGGGGCGCGACGTTCGCGATTCGGTCATGGCTGCTTGGTCACGACCACATTCCTCGCAAGCGTCTTGAATCTTGCGCCGCCATCCTGCTCCACGGTGATCGTCACGTGGCCGGTCTTGCTGGTATTGATGTCGCGCACGACGCCGGCTGTGCCGGCGTGCGTGCCGGCGACGACTGTGCAGCTCGCGCCATCGACCAGATCAGGGTTCGTTCGTGCTGGCATGTCAGCCTCCAGGAAGGCGGTCGTTGTCGGTTCCAGCGACCCGTCGAGCGGCGAATCACATCATGAATCGCTCGCAGGGTTCATCGTTCGCCGGGCGTGCGGTCATCGGCGTGCGCGGGACGGACGCTCACCGATGCCTCGCGAAGTCTACGGTGCGCGAACGGCCCGGACATCGCGAAACTTCGTCTCGTCCAGGAGTCGCAGCTCACCGACGAGGCTGTCATTGCGTACGCGAAACTGCCAGATGCCGCGCGGCAGTGCGCACGTGAGCGGTCCACTCGGCGAGGTGAGATGGCAGGCGAGAATGCCCATCTCCTCTTCCTCGCCGCGTACGATCTTTCGCGCGTCCATCGTCAGGCTGTCCGCGGCGTTCGCGCGCGCTATCCGATAGACCACGACCTCGTCGTTGCAGGCCGAGGGACGCACCAGGCACATCGAGGTACCGCGCCAGGTGCCAATCGGGGATGTCGCCGCTGCGCGTCGCGACGGCGATTGAGCGCCCGCGCCGCGGGCGAGCAGGCTCACCCGAGGCAAGGCGCAGCGACTCGTCAGGTATCCTGGCTCGACTCGCCAGCCGCATTCGAGAGGCGCACGGCCGTCTCCACCATCGCGCGCCAGATCCCGTCTGCGATTCCTCCGCGCTCCGGCGATGTCGTGCGCGGCTCGCCAAGAGCGGCCGTTTCGGCGTGGCGGAGGTAGCCCTTCACGGCCGCCGTATTTCCGCCGGTGGCGAGAATGCCAAGGATGGCAAGCGCGTGCGACTCGGCTGCATACTCGCCATCGGGAGCCTGAAATTCGCCGTTCGGATCCCAGCGACTTCGAAGCTCCGCGGCGACGGTCGCGATGAGGGCGCGATCACCTCCGGCGCGTGCGTAATAGCGTGCGAGCGTCATGTCTCAGACAGAGCGTGGTGGGTAACGCCCCAGCACAGCTGCAAGCGCTCGGCTCAACATGCGGCTCACCTACTCGAGTGCACTAGCATGGGATGGCGGCTCGGAGCTGCCGAGCGCCAGAGTAAAGCTGCAAAGCCGCGGGACTGGAGCTAGGCTGCCGGCGTGGAGTGCATGCGCGCCTCTTCAGCGTCAACGGTTCGTGAGGCGGCTGCGCTCACGCGCCCGAGCATCCCGCGCGCACACCAGATCGCACGGCGGGGATCAGGTGCTCGCGCAGGACTCTCGTGCCGAGGGTGTTGCCGGTCGTGAAGTCGTTGTAGCGGCCGGAGAGGATGGTGACGACCATGTCCAGGCCGGGCAGCACGAAGACGCGCTGCTGTCCGTTGCCCACGGCGGTGCGCGCCTCAACGCGGCCGCGAGGGGTGGGATAGCACGAGTACCACCAGAAGTACGCGTACCCGAAGGCCCCGTCGGCTTCCGTTGCGCCTGCCGAGCGATCCCGCGCCGCTGCGCTCGCGAAGCGGAACTGCCGGCGGGTGGACTGCGCGACCCAATCAGCCGGCAGCACCTGCCGACCGTTCCACCGGCCGCCGTGCAGGTACAGTGATCCGAACTTCGCCAGGTCGCGCGCCCGAAGTCTGAGTCCGGAGGCCGCGCTCGGCATGCCGGCCAGGTCGCCTACCCACTCAACCGTGTCGATCCCCAACGGCGCGAACAGCCGCGTGCGAGCGTACTGCTGGATCGGCATCTTGACCGCGCGCTCAATGACGGCGGCCATCACCTGAACGAGTCCCCCGTTGTAGTTGAACTCCGCACCAGGCTGGGACGCGAACGGGCGCGATAACACGTACCGAAGCGGCTGTGCGTCGCGCGTCATGCCGATCTCGTCGTTCTTGGGGTCGGAGTACGGAATGCTCTCGTCCCACTGCAGACCCGAGGTCATCCCCAGCACGTGTCGCAGCGTGAGGCGTCGCCGATCCGCCGTGTTCAAGTCGGGGTACTCCGGGAACCATTCCACCACGGGCTGGTCGAGGGACTTGATCGCGCCGTCCGCGAGCGCGAGGCCGACGAGGGCGCTCACGACGCTCTTGGTCACCGAGCGCAGGTCGTGGAGGGAGTCCCGCGCCATGGAGACATGCCCGCGCGGAGTGCCCCAGCGCTCGTCGAAACCGTCGAAGTACTCCTCGTAGATGAGCCGTCCGGAGCGCTCGATGAGTATCGCGTGCACACCGAGCTCCGGCCACGCGCGCACGGACGCCGTCAGCGTGGCAAGCCGCCTCGCATCGACACCCATGGACTCCGGCGTGGCGGTCGTCCACCCGTCCGAAGGCGCCGCCAGAAGCCGCGCGCGGGCGAGGAGCCCATCCTGCGCCAGGACACAACCTGGCACGAGGACGACGACGGCCAGGGCGTGTAGGTACGTGCGCATCGTGCGTTGCGGGTTGGGGTCGAGGGCTGGATTCGCGCGGGCCGAGAGGGAGACGAGAATCGCCGCCTTGTATCTAGCTCTCGAGAGAAGTTGGGAGCATTCTGATCGGGGCGCCAGCTCGATGCTGCCTGGGTGGAGTCGACCGACAAACACCGTGCGTTAGCCGGAGCGGCGTACCCGTGTTCTCGTCGCACAGAGTCCGAACCGTGGCGGGGGGCCGACCGCCGAGTCGAGCCCGAATTCTCACAAGGACGGGCGACGCGACACTCCTCATCGTCGTGGAGGGCGCATGTTCGTGGGCATCGATGTGGCGAAGGCCGAGCTGGTGGTCAGCATCGTCCCATCAGCGGAGCGGTTCACCGTCGAGAACGATGAGCGCGGCGTACGCACGCTCGTTGAGCGACTGCGGAGTCTCGCACCGACGCTGATCGTGCTGGAGGCGACGGGCGGGTACGAGCTCCTCGGTGTCGCCGCACTCGCGGCCGCGGCGCTGCCCGTCGTGGTCGTGACTCCGCGCCAGGTGCGCGACTTCGCCAAGGCCACGGGCCAGCTCGCGAAGACCGACCGGATCGACGCCGACATCCTTGCGCGCTTTGCCGATGTCGTGCGCCCCGCGGTGCGGGCGATCCCGACCGAGGACGTGCAGGAGTTGGACGCGCTGCTCACCCGGCGCCGGCAGCTCCTCGAGATGCTGCAGGCCGAGCGCAGTGCACCGGTCAGGTCTTCGGGAAGGGCAAGCGCGTCGTCAAGCAGAGCCTCAAGAACCACATCAGCTATCTCGAGCGCGAGCTGCGGATGACCGACACGGATCTCGGCGCAATGATCAATGCGAGCCCCGTCTGGCGCGAGCGCGACGAGCTCCTGCAGAGCGTCCCCGGCGTCGGGCCCGTCCTCTCGCGCACGCTACTCGCCGACCTGCCCGAATTGGGTCGGCTCTCGCGGCGCGCGATTGCGAAGCTCGTCGGCGTCGCCCCGCTCAGTCGCGACTCGGGCACCATGCGCGGTCGGCGCTTCGTGCAAGGCGGGCGCGCCACGGTGCGCGCGGTGCGCTACATGGCGGCGCTCGTGGCGACGAAGCGCAACGCCGTGATCCGCACCTTTTAGCTGCGGCTCGTCGCCGCGGGGAAGCCGAAGAAGCTCGCGCTGGTCGCCTGCATGCGGACACTGCTCACCATCCTCAACGTCATGGTCCGCACCACACAGCCGTGGAGCACCAACGCCGCACTCATTCCCGCTTGACTTTCAAGACAGTTGCTAACGCCAAAGCTCAGCGGTAAGGGCGTCCGATAATCTGGCGCCGAAGGCGCCATTCCGCAGCCGCCCTTGTCAGCTGCAGCGCGCGTTAGGCGCGGTCCGACGGCCTCCGTCGTTGCGCGCCGCGGTCGATGATGAATCGAGCTCCCACCATGGCCAGTGAGAAGGTGGCCATCCATGCCAGCGTGAATTGCCTCCCATTGGTCACCCATGGGTGCACGGGCAGCAAAAAGCCCAGGACTACAAGGCTGAAAACAGCGCTCGACGCGACCACTGCGAGAATGGCGGTGATTCCTGCGTTGGCAAAGGGCGATTTCCGAAATACAATCCGCCAGATACCGTAATAAGCGGGCAGACAAATACCGCCTGCGAGAGCACCGAGAACGATCCCAAGCGTGACACTAAGACGGTCGATCATCATGAGTACCGGAGTCGCCCAACGCCTCAGTTCAGCTGCAAGCGAGTCAAATAATTGCGCGCGCAGCGCGCTTCCGCAAATCGCTTGTCTGCTGCAGCGACACGTTAGGCTGGCCGGCGACGAGGATCTCCCCCTTCGTCCGCGAACCAGTGCACGAAGGTGCATTCGCTGCAGCTGTAGCAGGTTGCTCGAGGGGCGGTCGCAGCGAAGCCGAACACACTCGCTGCCGGTCCGGGCATGACGACAACGCGACGATGGAATGTCTGCGCACCGCAATGCCCGCACGTGAGCGGGCGATCTTTGATGAGAACTTTCTCAGGAGAGTCACTCACAAATGATTGCCGTGATAGTGAGTGGATGGCAGCCTAACGCCCAAGCTCAGTTGGTATGAAGCGGCTGGACCTCCACGGGCACGTGGTGGCAGTGTTGCGCCCCACAGGCGTACACGCGGTCCAAGCCGCAACAACCACCCGGGAGGCCAGCCGTGGATAGCATAGGGATCGATCTCCACAAGCGCGAGAGCCAGCTGTGCACAATCACCGAAGACGGCGAGTTGCTCGAACAGCGCATCGTCACGTCGCGCGAACGCTTCACCGCCGTGCTGGGCGCTCGACCGCCCGCGCGGATTCTGCTCGAGGCGTCGACGGAGAGCGAGTGGGTCGCGCGCCACCTGGAGTCGCTCGGGCATACGGTGATCGTCGCCGATCCGGGCTTCGCCGCGATGTACGCAACCCGCTCGAAGCGCGTGAAGACGGACAAGCGCGACGCGCGCACCCTCTGCGAGGCGCTCCAGCTCGGGGCCTATCGCGCGGTGCATCGCGCGAGTGACGCGCAACAGCACCTGCGGGCGCAGCTCGCCGTGCGCGACGCGCTCGTGCGGACCCGGACGCGCTACGTCGCGCTCATCAAGGCGGCGGTGCGCCGCGAAGGCTCACGGCTGCCGAGCGGCGAGGCCGAGCAGACCGTAGCGACACTCGCGACGCTCCCGCTGCCGGCGCATGTGCGCGAGGAGCTCGCGCCACTGGTCGCGCTCTGGGTGCCGCTCCAGGCCGAGCTCACCGCGGCCGACGCGCGGCTGACCGCCATCGCGCGGACGCATCCGGTCGTCACGCGCCTCGCCACGATGCCATCGGTGGGCCCCGTGACCGCACTCGCCTTCGTCGCCGCGCTCGATGACGTCACGCGATTTCAGAGTGCGCATCAGGTGCAGGCCTATCTCGGCCTCGTGCCGAGCGAGTACAGCTCAGGCGACCGACGGGCGCGCGGGCACATCACCAAGCGCGGTGACGCGCGCATGCGCTGGCTCCTCGTCGAGACAGCGTGGCGCATCCTGCGTTCGCCGAATCCCGCACTCGCCGACCTCAAGGCGTGGGCACTCCAGATCGCCGTGCGCCGTGGCAAACGAATCGCCACCGTTGCGCGCGCGCGTCGCGTGGCCGGCATTCTCTTCGCCATGTGGCGCGACGACGCGCCGTATCACGCGGTGACCACGGCCAGCCGAGCGGCTGCCTAGCGCCAAGGATCCAAGCAGCGATTTGGTATCGACGATCCTGAGATGACTGACTAGGGGCGCGGTGAGCGCGATGCAGCTGATGGCCGCACGCGAGACCGAAGCTCAGTTTGGGCGCCGCCCGTCCCGCTCCGCATGGCCACCTGCGCCGACGAGAGTCCTCTCGTCACCACCGAGCGCGAACAGAAGCCTGAGCAGCATCTCGAGATCGCGATGCTCACGACGACACACACCACGCCTCAGTTCACGCAGAGCTGATGCTTGACACCGCACGCCGCTTCACAGAAGCTGCAAGCGGCCGGCTCGATATGCGACTCACCAGCTTGCATGCGATACCATCTCGACAGGCGCTCAACCGCAATCTCTCTGATGATCTCTCGCTTGTCTGCTGCAGCGACACGTTAGATGGCACGCTCATCGGACTTGACCTCCGTGCCCCACCCATCAAACTCGCAGTCCTGGTGCACGCCGGCCGCGATCATGCAGTCCACCCACTGATCCAGAATCGCGGACGAGATCGACGCGGGCACCGGCAGGATGAGTGACGCTGCCATCATCACCTCGGCGGGCTCCGGCATGCGTCCCCGCAACCTTGCGAGAGCACGACCCGTCTTCATGCTGCCCAGGAGAGAATCGGCCGGTTCATGCCGCTCGAGCAGCCAACACGGATGCTGGCGTCGCGACTGTCGAGACACGCTGAACTGTCACCCATCCTGCCGTTTACTCTGTCACCCATCATCCCGGTTGCTCAGACCCATCTCCGAGTCAGCGCGCGCGCCCGTAGTGCATGGCGACCGCGCCGCAGCGGAGCGGCTTAGCCGAGATCAATTCGAGCCGTCGCGTGCTGGGTAGCCCACGCTCATACAGGGTCGGGCCGTGCCCGGCGATCCTGGGGTGGACGAGCAACTTGTACTCGTCGATCAGATCCAGCCGGTCCAGCTCGGTCGCGAGCTTGCCGCTACCGAGGAGCACGCCGTGCGGGGTCGCGTCCTTGAGCTTCTGTACGCCCGTGCGCAGGTCGCCGGCGATGTGGTGGCTGGTGGTCCACGGGAAGTCCTTTCGCGTCGAGGACACCACGTACTTCGGCTTGGCCTCCAGCTTGACCGCCCA
>DASYMZ010000119.1:0-28971 GCA_036008805.1 Gemmatimonadaceae bacterium | reverse complement strand
CGATCGTTGAAGCCATGATGTGCTCTTGAGTTACTGGGTCATTCCGGTTGAGATCCAACGAGATCGACCGGAAACGCTCTGCCTCGCCCCCAACGCGCGGCAGACTCGTAGAGGGGTTGGGGCCCCGACCTGCGGGTGGTGCAACTGCAGTCTGACAGTTCGTCGATTTGACAGTTTACGGCCGACCTCGGGCGAGCTCCTGCCTCCCGAGGTCGGCCGACAAACCGTTCACCGATGAGCGGCGGCCGAAGGCCGCCCTTACTTGGAGTACAGCTCGACGACCAGCTGCTCCTGCGCGGCGATCGGGATGCTCGTGCGGGCGGGCTTCTCGAGCACGCGGCCGCTGAACGTCTCCTTGTCCACCGCGATCCAGGAGAGCGGCGCGCCACGTGACGACTGATCCATCGCCGTCAGCACGGACACCTGCTCGCGCGACTTCACGCGAAGGCGGACTTCCTGCCCCGGCTGCACGTGGTAGCTCGGGATGTCCACCGACTTCTGGTTCACTTCGACGTGACGGTGCCGGATGAGCTGGCGAGCGGCCTTGCGGCTGCCGGCGAAGCCCATGCGATACACGACGTTGTCGAGGCGCGTCTCGAGCGCGGCGAGCAGGTTGTGACCCGTGATGCCGGGCTGCGTCGCCACCTTCTCGAACGTGTTGCGGAACTGCTTCTCGCTCACGCCGTAGATGCGCTTGATCTTCTGCTTCTCGCGGAGCTGCTTCGAGAACTCCGACGCCTTGCGACGACGCGCAGTCGCCTGGCCGTGCTGGCCTGGCGCGTACGGACGACGCTCGACCGGGCACTTCTCGGTGAAGCACTTCGTCGCCTTGAGGAACAGCTTGGTGCCCTCGCGGCGGCACTGACGGCAGCTCGGCCCTGTATACCGACCCATGACTTAGACTCTCCGACGCTTCGGGGGACGGCAGCCGTTGTGCGGGATCGGCGTCACGTCCTTGATCGACTTGACCTGCAGACCCGCTGCGGCGAGCGCCTGGATGGCCGACTCACGACCGCTTCCCGGGCCCTGCACGCGCACGTGCACGCGCTTCACACCGGCCGTCAGCGCCTCGCGAGCGCACTGCTCGGCCGCGACCGTCGCGGCGAACGGCGTGCTCTTCTTGGAGCCCTTGAACCCAGCCTTGCCGCTCGATCCCCACGCGATCGTGTTGCCCCGCGGATCGGTGATCGTGACGGTGGTGTTGTTGAACGTCGCGTTGACGTGAGCGACGCCTTCCGCCTCGACGACCCGCTTCGACTTCTTGCCTGTAGCCATACGTTACTTGGTTACCTTCTTCTTTCCGGCGATCGCGCGGCGCGGGCCCTTCTTCGTGCGCGCGTTGGTGTGCGTACGCTGACCGCGAACCGGCAGCCCGCGGCGATGACGAATTCCGCGATACGATCCGATGTCCATCAGTCGCTTGATGTTCATCGCGACCTCGGTCCGGAGAGCGCCCTCGACGCGATACTCCTTCTCGATCACGCCGCGCAGCTTCTGCACGTCGGCGTCGGTCAGGTCGCGGATGCGCTGCGCGGGATCGATCCCCGCCTTCTCGATGATCTCCAGCGCGGACGCCCGTCCGATGCCGAAGATGTACGTCAAACCGATCTCGACCTTCTTGTCGCGCGGGAGATCGATGCCAGAAATACGAGCCATATCTGATCAGCCCTGACGCTGCTTATGCTTGGGATTGCGCTTGCAGATGATGCGAGTCACGCCGTTGCGCTTGACAACCTTGCAGTGCTCACAGATCGGCTTCACGCTGCTGCGGACTTTCACGGGACACCATCAATGCAAAACGTGAGAATTTCCGGCGAAGACACTTAGGATAACTGGGCTGGTATGCTGACGCAAGCCCGCTACCGAGACCGAGTTGTGAGATCGCAGGACTCTCGCGGTCCAAGTCCGCGAGCCGCCGGCTACCGCGCGGAACTCGCGTCGCGCAGCTCGGCCAGCACCCGATCCATGGCGGCCGCAGGATCCGCCGCCGCCGTCACGGCGCGACCGAGGATCAGATAGCGCGCGCCCGCCGCCTGGGCCGCTGCGGGGGTCATCACCCGCCGCTGGTCGTGCGCCTCGCCACCCGCGAGCCTGATCCCCGGGACGAGGAGAGCGAGCCGATCCGCGAATCGCGCCCGCACCGCCGCCGCCTCGGCTCCACTGCACACGATTCCATGGAGGCCCGCCTCTGCCGCCAGCCCAGCCAGCCGCAGCACCTCGCGCTCGCTGCTCACGGTATCGCTCCGTCCCCACGCCGTGGCGAGCGTCTGAGGGTCGAACGAGGTCAGTACGGTCACCGCCAGCACGCCACACGCCTCGCCGGCAGCGGCGCGAGCCGCGCTCAGCATCGCGGCCCCGCCGGAGGCATGCACGGTCAACAGCCTCACCCCGAGGTGCACCGCGCTCCTCACCGCGCCGGCCACGGTGTTCGGAATGTCGTGGAACTTGAGATCCAGGAACACCTCGGCGCCGAGCTCGTCTCGAAGCATCTGGACCACCTGGGGCCCGGCCGCCGTGAACAGCTCGCTTCCAACTTTGAAGAACGTGCACCTTCCCTGCAGCGAGCGTGCGAGCTGCAGAGCGGCATCGCCTGAATTCACGTCGAGGGCGACGATCGGGATCGCCGCTGATCCATTCTCGCGAATGACGCGGTGCTCCTCGCTCACGGCCCCTCGAGCGTGCCGATGACGTCCGAGATGCGCGCCACTCCGTGCCGGGCGCACCAGCGCGACAATCCCTCGACAACGCGCTCCGGCGTCCGAGGATCGCGCAGCATGGCCGTGCCGATGCCGACCAGCGTGGCGCCCGCGATCAGGTACTGCAGCGCATCCTCGGCGGTCGAGACGCCGCCGATCCCGATCAGCGGGACGCGCGCCACCCGCCTCACCTTCCACGTGGCGAGCACGCCAACCGGCAGCAGCGCCGTTCCACTCACGCCACCGGTGCCGAAGCCCAGCGCCGGCCGTCGCCGCTCGACGTCGATCACGAGCCCGGGAATGGTGTTCACCAGAGTGAGCCCATCGGCGCCGGCATCGACCGCGATCTGCGCGCTGCGCGCAATGTCGGGAAGCGTCGGCGAGAGCTTCACGAAGAGCGGCCGCGCGGTCGCGGCGCGGGACAGCCGCACTACCTGCGCGAGTGCGTCCGGATCAGCACCGAACTCCATTCCGCCGGCTTTGACGTTCGGGCAGCTCACGTTGATCTCGTAGCCGTCCAGGGCGCCGGGCGCATCGGCCGAGAGCGAAGCCTCGAGTTGCTCGATCACCCCCGCGAACTCAGGGATGGTGAAGCCGACGATGTTCGCCAGCTTGCGCACATTCGGTAGCGATCGCGACAGCCATGGCAGGTGGTCTGACCGCACCGCGGCAACCCCCGGGTTGGCGAGTCCCACCGCATTGATCATCCCGCCGCCGAACTCCGCGACGCGCGGGGCCGGTGCACCGGCCCGCGGCTCGGGGCTCACGGCCTTGGTCACCAGTCCTCCGAGGGCCGCCAGATCGATCACGTCGGCCAGCTCCTGTCCGTACGCCGCCGTGCCCGCGGCCAGCACGATCGGATTCTGGAACTCGAGTCCCGCCGCCTGTACCGAGAGCGCGGAGCGGCCCGGACTCACTGACGCGCGAGGCCTCCGACCGTCGTGACGCTCGATCCCGTGGCGACGCGCCGCTCGTACCGCTTCAGGTATTCGAGCACCGCGTCGGAGAGGGTCGCCGAGAGCTCGTCCATGCGCGCCGGATCCGTCATGTACGCCGCTTCGGACGCATTGCTTCCGAACCCGATCTCGACGAGCACCGCGGGCATGAACGCCGTGACCAGTACGCGAAAGCCGGCCTGCTTCACGCCGCGGCTCGGTCCGGGGTGAATCCGGCCGAGCTTGCGCTGGATGAGCTCCGCGAGCTCGTTCGACTCGCGCAGGTGCTCATTCTGCGCCATGTCGTTGAGGATGAAGCTGAGGGGATCGCCCGCGCGCGCGGAGCTCTTCGCCTCGAACTTCACGACCTCGTTCTCCATCTTCTCCACGCGACGAGCGTCCTCCGTCTTGGCCTCGGCCAGGAAGTACGTCTCGAAGCCGCGAGCCGCGCCAGGATCCTTCCATCCGGGGTTGGCTGCGTTCACGTGGATGCTCACGAACAGATCGGCGTGCGCATCATTGGCGATGCGCCCACGGTCCGAAAGGGCGATGAGCGTGTCCGTCGTCCGCGTGTACTTCACGTCGATGCCACGCTGGCCGAGCGCCGCTCCGACGCGCTTCGCGACGGCGAGCGTGATGTTCTTCTCGAGCACGCGCGGTCCACCCGCGATGGGACCGTGCATCCCCGCGTCCGGGCCACCGTGGCCCGCATCGACGACGACGAGGCGACGCGAGCGCAGGGCGCCGAGCGGCGCCGTCGACGCGGCGATCGCGGGCCCGCGGTTGAGGTGGGTCTCGTCGATCCCGTCATCCGTCGACGCGGCGCGGCTCCGAGAGACCGAGCGGGCGCCCGCCTGAATCACCGGTGCATCGTTGTGCCGCGACAGCGAGGAGAAGGCCCGCAGCTCGAATCGATCCGGGTCCCACGCAAGATTGCCCGCGAGACGCGGCACGAGCTCGACCACGAGCTGCAGCGGCACGTAGAGCGAGCCCTTTCGGACTTCGGGTGCCGTCGCGAGCTGGAACGCGTTCTCGCCGACGCGCGCGAACTTGTTCCCGACCTCGACTTCGATCGCCGACCCACCGATGATGAGGAGCCACCGGTCGCCCGTGAGATGCGACACCGTGATCGGAACGATCGGCCGAAGCTGCTCGGCACGCACGAGCGGCCCCGACGCGGTAGCGATGAGCGGTACCGAGACCGAGCGGCTCGCGTCCTTGACGACGAGTGGACCGTCCATCGCGGCCGCAGGGGACGTCACGGCGAGCTGGAACGCCGCGAGGAAGGCGACGACGATCATCGCGTGCGCACCGCGCGCGCGATCTCGCGACTCGCGTCGCGTTCCCGCTCGGCATCGCGCTTGTCGTGCAGCTTCTTTCCCTTGCCGAGTGCCATGGCCACCTTCGCCACCCCGCGTTTGAAGTACAGCTCGAGGGGAATCAGGGTCAATCCCTGTCGCTCGACCGCACCTATCAGACGCCTGATCTCCCTCTTGTGCAACAGGAGTTTGCGGGTGCGCGTGGGCTCGTGATTGTTGTAGCTGGCGCGCTCGTACGGCGAGATGTGGAGGTTGAGCAGGAAGATCTCGCCGTTCCGCACGATGCCGTACGCGTCCGACAGGTTCGCCTTGCCATCGCGAAGCGACTTGACCTCGCTCCCCGTCAGGACCAGCCCCGCCTCGTAGGTGTCGAGGATGGAGTAGTCGTGACGAGCTCGCCGGTTCTTGGCGATCGAGAGGTGTTCGGGATTTTCTTCGGGCTTCGCCATGGGCGGGCTGACGCGGCCGTCGCGGTCGGAGAGGGCTAGCGTCGCAACATAGACCGCGCTCTCGCGGCGGGCAACGCAACGCGTTGACTTGCTTCGCGATGCCGAATAAATTCACATTTCTGTTCCCGGTGCGCGCCAAGCACCGCACGCTCGGGTGGTGGAACTGGTAGACACGCAGGTCTCAGAAGCCTGTGCCTTCACCGGCGTGGGGGTTCAAGTCCCCCCTCGAGCACTTTGACGCTCTTCGCAGATATGCGGGGAGCGTTTTGGTTGGTACGGCGGTTGATCAGATCCGCGGTTGATCGGTACTGCGGTCGATCAACCGTCCCATCGATCAACCGCACCATCGATCAACCAGGTTTCGATCAACCGGGGTTCGGATCAACCGTTCTTCACCAGCGCCGACGGCGACACGTCCTCTGGCAGCTCGGCCGCGCCGAAGCTCATGCGCAACGCCTCGTTCGCCTGCGACAGGTAGTCGGCGACCAGCTCGGCACCGCGCTGCACGACGGGATCGTCGCCGCGGATCGGGCCGCCCGCGAATGCGAGCATGTTCTGCGCGACGCGCAATGCCGGCGTCCCGTGCCCCTTCGCGCTGAACGCATCCCGATACGCGCCCAACCGCGCGTTGAACTGTCGCTCCGCGAGCTCTCGCAGCGAGTCGTCGACGTTGGGATCCTTGTGCATGCGATGCAGCAGCGCGCGCAGCACTTCAGAGGGTGTGCGGTCGTCGAGCGCATCGCGCTGTGCGACGAGAATGCCGACCGAGCGTCGCGCGTAGCGGAGCTCCCATCGTGCATGATCGATGTCGCCGCGCGTGGCCTCCCGCGCCAACCACTCGACGTCCTCGGCGGCGGGCTCCTGCATCAGGACGGCCGCGTAGGCGGCACTGCGCTTCAGCAGCGCGCGGTCGTCCCGAAAGGAGCGAAAGAGGCGCATGCGCGCCGCGGCGTCAGCCGTGCAGCACTGGGAGCGCGAGGCGACCGCCGGTCGCGACCGGCTCGGCCAGGCCCACGCGCTCGCGCACTTCGCTCTCCTGAAGCAGGAGATCGCTCAAGCGCACGCCATGCAGCACGTCGTCGATCTGCCGCTGCAGCAGCATCCAGACTGGGCGGATGCTGCAGTCGTGCGACGACGAGCAGCGGTCCGCCTCCACGGGATGCGAGGTGCAGTGCACCTCGAACGTGGAGTGCTCGGCGGCGGAGATCACGTCGTGGACGCTGATGTCGGCGGCCGGACGCGCGAGCACGTAGCCACCATGAGCGCCGCGCGTGCTCTTCACGATCTCGGCGCGACGAAGCTTGAGCATGATCTGCTCGACGTAGTCGCCGGGAAGCCGCTCGCGCGCCGCGATCTCGCGCCCGGTCACGGGCCCTTCGCCGGAGCGGCGGGCCAGATGAAGGGCACAGATGAGTCCGTATTCGGCCTGAGTGGTGATTCGCACAGGAGAAATATACGCCGACCCAGCGGGCCGGGATAGGTCAACCGCCGGCGACCATGCCGTGTTTGCCGCCGGGCACCCCGATCTCCGTCATCTTCTTGAGGTCGAGCACGTCGTCGATCTCGTCAGCGGGGAGCAGCTTGTCCCGCTTGACCATCTCGCGGATGAGCACTCCCTCCTTCACCGACTGCTTGCTCAGCTCCGCCGCCTTGGCGTATCCAATGTGCGGCATGAGCGCGGTCGCGAGTGCCGCGGAGCGTTCCACCCAGTACGCGCACATCTGCTCGTTGGCCTCGATGCCCGCGACGGTCTTCTCGGCGAACACCCGTGCGGTGTTGGTGAGGATGCGCATCGATAGCAGGAGGTTGAACGCGATCACCGGCATCATGACGTTCAGCTCGAGCTGCCCGTGCTCGGCCGCGATGGCAACGGTGGTGTCGAGCCCCATGACCTGGAAACACACCTGGTTGACCATCTCGGGAATGGACGGGTTGATCTTGCCCGGCATGATCGAGCTGCCCGGCTGCACCGCCGGCAGCTTGATCTCGTCGATGCCGGTGCGCGGCCCCATCACCATCAATCGCAGATCGCTGGCGATCTTGCTCAGGTCGATCGCGAGCACGCGCAGCGACGCACTGAACGCCGCCGCATCGCCCATGCTCTGCATGAGCTGAATGCGGTCCTGCCCGATGCGCAGATCGAGCCCGCTGATCGCGCGCAGGTGCTTGTTCATGAGCGCCGGATACTCCTTCTCCACTGTGACCCCCGTGCCGACGGCGCTGCCGCCGATGCCGAGGTCACGCAGGTAGTCCGCCGCCTCTCGCACCCGACGAATCCCGCGGTCGATCGATCCGGCGTACGCGGTGAACTCCTGGCCCAGACGGATCGGCATCGCGTCCTGCAGATGTGTGCGGCCCGCCTTCACGATGTGATCGAACTCGCGACCTTTGGCGGCGAGGGTATCGCGGAGCGTCTCGAACGCGGCGATCAGACCGTCGAGCTGCGAGAGCGACGCGAGCCTGATGTTCGTCGGGATCGTGTCGTTGGTGCTCTGCGCCATGTTGACGTGATCATTCGGATGCACGGGGGAGTACGTCCCGCGCTGGCCGCCGAGCAGCTCGTTGGCGCGATTCGCGAGGACTTCGTTCACATTCATGTTGTGCGACGTCCCCGCTCCCGCCTGATACGGATCGACGACGAACTGATCCGCGTGTTGGCCGGCGAGCACCTCATCCGCCGCCTGGACGATGGCGTCGGCGAGCTTCGCGTCGAGACGTCCGGTCTCCTTGTGCGTGAGCGCAGCGGCCTTCTTGATCCACACCTGCGCGACGACGAACGGCCAGAGCGGCGCGAGGCCGCTGATGGGAAAGTTCTCGCGAGCCCGAAGTGTCTGAACGCCGTACAGCGCGTCCGCGGGGACCTGCTTCGGTCCGAGTGGATCCTTCTCGGTGCGAAAGGCGTCAGCCATCGTGATCGCTCGTTCTCGGAGGTGGTGTGATCGAAGCGCGGGGCGAGACCGTCATCCGGATTGCGAGGTGCCGGGTGCGTCCGCGATCCGAGTGAGATAGTTGAACAGTGAGGCGACGGCAACGACATGCGTTCGGTGTCGTCGTGCGAGGCTCATGAGTCGCGCAACGACGGAAGGGATCTGGAGAGCAACACGACGCCGACCAGACACGCGATCATGGCGAGCCCGAGCAACCCGACGCTCATTCCGTGCAGCCGCCCAAACTCGAGTCGTCGCGGATCGGCAGGCGACAGCGCGTCGATCGGACCAGCGACGCCCGCACGGATGCGCTCGATTCGCGGTGAGACGATGAGCTGCGCGGCGGCGCATCCCAGCAGCAGCACGACCCCCGCCCCGATCCGCGCCGCACGCGCGGGCAGCGACCACGCGGAGACGATCGTCGCGAGCGCGACGAGCATTCCACTCCAGAACAGCACGGGCAGCACGCGTCCGACCAGGGCGCCCGCGAGCGTTCTCGAGGGAAGCACCGCGAAGGCAGCAGGCGCAACGACGACCGCCACGATCGCCGACGCGCCGAGCCATGCCGAGCCGAGGATGAGCGAAAAGAGGGTCGGCGCCATAGCGCGAGCAGGCGTCACGGGCGCACGGAACGCGCGCGGCCGGTGAGGAAGGGATTCGACTGCTTCTCGCGGGCGAGTGTCGTCTTCGGCCCGTGGCCCGGATAGACGATCGTCTCGTCGGGCAGCGCGGCGGCGAACCGTTCGAGCGAGGCGTCCATGTCGGTCGGGTTGCCGAGGGGCAGATCCGTTCGCCCGATCGAGCCGGCGAAGAGCAGATCGCCACCGAACGCGACGCCGTGACCATTGAAGCTGACGAGGCCGGGCGCGTGCCCCGGCACATGCATCACCGTGAAGCGCAGCGCCCCGCACTCGAGGACTTCCCCGTCGCTCAGCTCGCGATGTGGGCCGTCGGGCTGCTCGAAGTCCATCCCGTACATCTCCGCCGCTCGAGCGGACAGGCGCGTGTAGTACGGCAGATCGAGCGGATGCAGCAACACCGGCGCGTCGAACGCACGGCGAACGGCGGCCACGGCGCCAATGTGATCGACGTGGGCGTGGGTCAGCCAGATCGCGTCGAGCGCGACGCCAGCGCCGCGCACCATGTCGACGATTCGCTGTCCCTCGTCTCCGGGATCGACGAGCACCGCGCGGTTGGTCGACTCATCCGTGACGAGATAGCAGTTCTCCTCGAAGACACCGACCGTGCGATGATTGATCTTCACACCGCGTACCCGCCGCTGCCCAGAGGATCCACAGCGTGCCCTCCCTCGCTTCGCGCCTTGAGATACTTCTCCACGGCGATCGCTGCCGTCGTGGCGTCGCCGACGGCGGTGGTCACCTGCCGCGTGAGCTGTGAGCGCAAATCGCCCGCCGCGAAGAGACCCGGGATGGAGGTCTGCATCATCCCGTCGGTCACGATGTAGCCCATCGGATCGTGCGCGAAGTGCCCGTCGATGATGCCGGTGTTGGGACGGAAGCCGACGAACACGAAGCACCCCGTGGCCTCGAGATCGTGAACTTCGTTCGTCTCGACGTCCCGCAGACGCATGGACTTCATCAGTCCCTGCTCGTCGCCGACGATCTCATCGGCGACGGTGTTCCACAGGACCTCGATCTTCGGATTCGCGAACAGACGCTCCTGCAGAATCCTCGACGCGCGAAAGCTGTCGCGCCGATGGACGACGTACACCTTCTCGGCGTAGCGAGTGAGGAAGTCGGCCTCTTCGACCGCCGCGTCGCCACCGCCGACGACCGCGATGATCTGCCCGCGAAAGAACGCGCCGTCGCAGATGGCGCAGTAGGAGACGCCCTTGCCGGCGTATTGCAGCTCGCCGGGAATGCCGAGCTTGATCGGCGTCCCGCCGGCGGTGACGATCACGGCCGGCGAACGGTATTCCTCACCCGCATCCGTGGTCGTCGTGAAGGTGCCGTCGTCCAGCCGTCGGACGCTGGTCACGTTCGCGGTGACGTATTCCGCCCCGAACTCGCGCGAGTGATCCTCGAACTTCTTGGCCAGCTCCCAGCCGAGGATCGACTTCTCGCCGATCCAGTCGTCGAGCTTCTCGGTGTTGAGCAGCTCGCCGCCAGGGATGCCGCGTTCGAGCACCACCGTCTTCAGCATCGAGCGTCCCGTATAGAGCGCGGCGCACATCCCAGCCGGACCCGCGCCGACGATGACGACCTCGTATTCGTGCGTTGTTGCCAAATGCTCCTCGTACGGTGGGGCGCGCCGGGCGGCGCGCGACTGCACCAAATCTCACCTACAGAAGTCCGGGACGGAACCGGGGAGTTCCACGTCTGGAGAGATCCTGTAGCGTCGCCGGGGGGCAGCACCAGGCGATCTCGATGGCATTCGCATGGAAACATCCATCAAGGGGTCACACACCTCCGATGTCGCCGTGCGGATCTCTCGACTCGCCGCGCCCGCGCGGCCGTCAGTGCTCCACCCGTACGAGTCGAAGCGCCCCATGGCAGTGCGACACCGTGCCGACCAGGAAGCTCGCATCGCGATCGGCGGCGCTCGTCGCGATCGCAGTGTCGGCGGCGACCACGTCGCGGACGTCGATCATGCCCACGCCATAGGCACGGTGCGTACAGTGAAAGACGAGCGCGGGCTCCAGCGCGCGGCCCGCGGCGCGTTCGGCATCGACGTAGGCGCGCGCCGCGATCGGCATCGACCAGGTGCGCTCACCGCGCGTCTCCGGGCATCGCGCAGGCTCGATGCAATTGATCGGACACATCCACTCGGCGAAGCTGACGTAGTGCGTCCCGTCCTCGCCGGCGCGCTGCCACGGCACCGGCGGCGCGGTGGCGAGCGGCAGGACGCGAACCATTCGCTCTGGCCAGCGCATGCGCGCGCGATCGATCAACCAGTCGGCCATCAGATGCGGCATGAGGGGCGACGGGACGATCGTGTCGTCGCTCGCTTCGGTGTCCGTCGCGGTGCCGCCCAGATAGCTCGCGAAGTAGTCACGCCAGTCCGACGTCACGATCGCCAGCGCGTGAGGGCGATCGTCGCCCGACAGTCGCGACACCGCACATTGCTCATCGCGATCGACCACGACGAGCTCCCGCCACTCGACCACTCCGGCACGATGGGCACGCGTGAGCTGACGCACGTAGTAGCCGCCGTAGCATCCGCCGCCGACGATCACGATCCGCCCGAAGCGCTGCACCGCGCGTGCTGCGCGCGCCACGGCGTCAGGTGCGGATGTGTCGTCCGCCGTCGACACGAATCGTCTCGCCCGTGACGTAGTCGGCCTCGAGCAGATACACCACGGCTCGAGCGACGTCCTCGGGGCTCCCCAGTCTCTCGAGCGGGGTCGTCGTCCGCAGTCGCTCGGCGTCCTCGTCGGTCCATCCCTCCGGAAGCAGAACCACGCCGGGCGCCACGGCGTTGACTCGCACCCGGGGCGCGAGCGCGCGCGCGAGCGCGCGCGTCATCTGCACGACGGCGGCCTTCGTCATGCCGTGCGGGACGTACGCGGGCCAGCTCTCGAATGCGGCGAGGTCGGCGATGTTCACGATCGCGCCATTCGCGGCGGCCAGCGCGGGAGCCGCGCGCTGCGACAGAAAAAACGGCGCACGCACGTTGATCGCGAACATCGACTCCCAGTCGGCGGCGCTGACCTCGCCGACGGGCGTCCGGAGCATGATCGCCGCCGAGTTGACGAGCGCGCCGAGTGATCCGTGAGTTGCCAGAACGCGGTCGATGAGCGTCTCGGCAGCGCCGACTCGACTCAGATCCGCCTGCTCAGCGGACGCGTCGCCTCCGGCCTCGCGAATGAGTCGCACCGTCTCGTCCGCGCCGTCGCGCGCGCCGTTGAAATGCACGACGACGCGCATCGCTCGGCGGCCGAGCGCGACCGCGATCGCGCGTCCAACGCGATGACCCGCGCCGGTGACGAGCGCGACTCGCCCTACGAGCGGATCCGCGCCCTCACGCGGCTGGGGCACGGCCGAGCGTCGCCATTCGCTCGTCCTGGCGAGCGAGCCAGTCGGCCGTGACACGCATCATGCCGATGGTGCGCGGGCCGTCCGCTGCACCATGCCAATCCGATCCCCCGCTCGGGAGCAGACCGAGCTGCTCGGCCAGCGCCCGCAGTCGCTGGGTGTCGGACGACGAGTGGCTCGGATGCTTGACTTCGACGCCATCCATGCCGAGCGCGGCGAGCGACTCGAGTCGCTCGCGCGTGCCGGCCGGCCCGGGATGCGCGAGCACGGCGATTCCACCCGCGGCGTGAATCATCGCGATCGCCTCGCCCATCCCGAGCTGCTCCTTTGCCACGTAGGCGGGGCGTCCCGCACCCAGATAGCGGTCGAACGCGTCACGCTGATCGGCGGCCCAGCCGTCGGCCACGAGGGCGCGCGCGACGTGCGGACGCCCGATCGCTCCGTCGCCCGACTGGAGCAGCACGTCGTCCATCGTGATCTGTACGCCGAGCCCCTGCAGTCGCTCGACGATCGTCGCGGCGCGACGGCCGCGCATGTCGCGCAGCTCGGCCAGCCCGCGGTCGAGCACCGCTGTGTCCTGCAGGTGAAGCCCCAGCAGATGCGTTTCGCTGTCACCCTCCACGGCGCTGAGCTCCACACCGTTCACGATGCGAACGCCGAGCTCGGCGCCCGCGTCGCGCGCTTCAGTTAGACCCCCGACGGTGTCGTGATCGGTGAGCGCGATCGCGGAGAGCGCAGCGCGCTTGGCCGCGCGCACGACCTCCGTGGGCGACCGCGATCCATCGGACGCGGTCGAGTGCATGTGCAGATCAACGAAGGCGGTCGTGCCCGCCGGATCGGTCACGAGACGTAACCAGCCTCGGGCGACGTGTCGCTCGGTTGCGACTGCTCGAAGAGCCGCTCGAGATCCGCGTCGCTCATCTCGATGAGCGCCTGCTCGCGCCAGCGCGTGCCGTGTGGCGAATATCGGCTGACGCGCACCTCGCGATCCGCGCCAGAGCCGGAGATGAAGAGGAGCGCGAACTCGTCGCGGTCGTATTGGGTGACTCGCCCGGAGGGAATGACCTGCCAGCGGCGTCCCGCGAGCGTGATGGTGCGTGTCGGCATGCTACGGAAGCTCCACTTCGTGATAGATGCGCGCCGGGTCGAGCATCCGCTCGGGAGCCGACGCGTGCGCGCGGGCCAGCGTCTGCGGATCGGGCGCTTCGCAGAATTCGAGGAATGCCCCGGGCAGGCCTGCCTCCTCGAAGACCCAATATCGGCAGTTGGCCTGCGCATAGTACTCGCGATTTCGCTTCAGTCGCTCGGCGAACTTCTTTCGCTCGGGCGGCGTGACCAACGTGCGCTGAACGGTGAGTGCACGAGGCATCGGTCAGACTCCAGCATCGGGGTAGCTCTCCAACCCCTTTTTGACGGTGGCCAGGAACTTGTCGGCGTCGGCGCCGTCGACGACGCGATGATCGAACGACAGCGAGAAGTACGCACAGGTGCGGATCGCGATCGTGTCTTCACCGTCCGGTCCCGCGATGACCTTCGGCCGCTTCTCGATCGCGCCGAGCCCGAGAATGGCGGAGGTGCCGAGCGGGATGATCGGCGTTCCCATGAGCGAGCCGAACACGCCGGGGTTGGTGATGGTGAACGTCGCGCCCTGCACCTCTTCGGGCTTGAGCCGCTTGGTGCGGGCACGGTCGGCGAGATCGTTCAGACTCTTCGTGAGCCCGGAGAGCGAGAGGTCGTCGGCGCCCTTGATGACCGGAACGATGAGGCCCCAATCGAGCGCGACGGCGATGCCGACGTTGATCGGCTTCCGGTAGATGATGGACGTACCCGCGACGGCCGCGTTGAGGACCGGGAACTGCTTGAGCGTCTCGACGACGATCCGAATGATGAACGGGAGATAGGTGAGCTTGTGCCCCGTCTCCGACTCGAATTGCGCGCGCATGCGCTGACGCAGCCGGCCGACGCGTGTGAGATCGATCTCGAAGAACGAGGTCACGTGAGCCGCCGAGCGCCGCGCCGCGACCATGTGCTCGCTGGTGAGCACCCGGATCTTCGACATGGCCTCGACCCGGTCACCCGCCCACGGCACGGGCAGCGGACCATGCTGCTCCGCGCCAGCGGGGGCGTGCATCGACGGGCGGCTCGACGCGCCGGAGGCGATGTACTCCTCGATGTCGCGCTTCGTGACGCGTCCGGCGATGCCGGAGCCGTGCATGCGGGCGAGCTCGATGCCGTGCTCCGCGGCGATCTTGCGGACGAGGGGCGACGACTTCGTGCGGAGGCGATCCTCGAGCCCGTTGCCGGTGGAGACCGGGATGTCGGGTGCAGACGATGGGTGATGCTGAACGGGCGGCGCGGCGGCAGATTGTGCAGTGGGGGGGGCCCCCTGTGCCACCTTCGCGCTCTCCGCACCCGTCGCGGCACCCGCCGGCGCGGTCGCCAGCGCCGGCGCGAGCGCGGCTCCCTTCTCCGTCTCGATCCGGGCGACGATCGTCTGCACCGCGACCGTCTCCCCTTCCGTCACGATCACTTCCAGGAGCACCCCCGCGACCGGCGCAGGAATCTCCGCGTCGACCTTGTCCGTCGAGATCTCGAAGATCGGCTCGTCTCGCTTCACCTCGTCGCCGACCTTCTTCAGCCACTTGGAGAGCGTCCCCTCGGCGATCGACTCGCCCATCTGGGGCATGATGACGTCAACGCGTGCCACGTCTAAATCCTCTCACTCGGAGTTGCGGGACGCGGCGCGCACCTTTCGCATCCGCCACAGCACGAACGCGGGAACGAGGAAAAATCCGATCCGCGCTCCCCACGTCCAATAAATGCTCCAATCGCAGGGTGCCCCCGTGGCCGGATCAGGCTTGCAGCCCACTGCCGCCCCGACGCCCTTCGCGATCAACACGGCGATCATCCCGCCAGCCACCAGGCCCACGATCGCCGTCAGGCAGCCGACCCCAAGATAAGGCCAGACCCCGTCCGACGTCTCCCCCGAGTCCGGTCCAACCTGCTTCTCCTGATCGGCCATGATCAGTACGCCGCCAACCGGCGCGCGGCGAGCACGACGTCCTGGGTCTGGGGCAGCACGAAATCCTCGAGCGACGGAGCGTACGGAAGCGGCACGTCGTGGGCCGTTACCCGCAGTACCGGCGCGTCCAGCCACTCGAAGCAGCTCTCGTTGATCCGCGCCGTGAGCTCGCCCGCGATGCCGCCCGTGCGCGTGTCCTCGTGCAGAATGAGCACCCGATTGGTCTTCTTCACCGTCGCCACGATCGCCTCGTCGTCGAGCGGCGCAAGGGAGCGAAGGTCGAGCACTTCGACGCTGAGACCATCCTCACGCTCGAGCTGCTCCGCGGCCTCGAGTGCCTTGTAGACCGTCGCCGCGTACGTGATGATCGACAGGTCCGTGCCCTCGCGAGCGGTCCGCGCCCTCCCGATCGGCACGACATGGTCACCCGCCGGCATCACCCCCTTGATCCGGCGGTAGAGATACTTGTGCTCGAAGAAGAGCACGCAGTCGTCATCGCGAATCGCGGCCTTCATCAGTCCTTTCGCGTCCTCGGCAGTGCTCGGATACACCACCTTGAGCCCGGGGGTATGGATGAAGCCCGCCTCCGGATTCTGAGAGTGGAAGGGCCCCCCGCGCACGTATCCACCACTCGGCCCCCGCACGACCATCGGACAGGGCAGGAAGGCGCGATAGCGCGCGGTAGCGACGTAGTTGGTGAGCATGTCGTAGGCGTTGGCGATGAAGTCGATGAACTGCATCTCCACCACTGGGCGCATCCCCATGTGCGCGGCACCGGCGGCCGCGCCGACGATCCCGATCTCCGAGATCGGCGTGTCGATCACCCGGCTCTCGCCGAACTTCGCCATCAATCCCTCGGTGACTTTGAACGCGCCGCCGTATGCGCCGATGTCCTCGCCAAGACAGAAGACACTGCTGTCGCGCTCCATCTCCTCGAAGAGCGCCTCGCGGATCGCCTCGAGGTAGGTGATCTCGGCCATCAGTCCGCGCCCTTCGCCGGAGCATCGAAGGTGCCCCACCCTTCGGGACGCTCGTTCGTCTCGACCACCGCGCGCTTACCCTCGCGATACCAGAGTGGCGCCGCGGCAGGCGGATCGGCGTAGACGCCGACGAGCGCGTCGAGCGGCTCCGGAACGCCGGACTGCTCGGCGAGATCAGTGGCCTCGTCGATCTCGCGCGCGACTCGCGCGTCGATGTCGCCCAACGTCTCGGCCGAGACGCCTTCGACACCGAGTTGCGCGACGTAGCGTGCGATCGGATCGTTCTCACGCTCCCACCGCTCGATCTCGCCCGCAGGCACGTACGACTGGTTGTCGTGCTCAGCGTGCCCTTTGCGGCGGTACGTGATCAGCTCGACGAGCGTGACCCCTTCCCCGCGCCGCGCGCGATCGACCGCGCGCTTGGTGGCCTCGTACGTCGCGATCACGTCGTTGCCATCCGCCTGCTCGGCCGCGACACCATAGCCGATGGCCTTGTCGATGAACCGTCGCGCGAGCGTCTGCTTGCTGGTCGGCGTGGAGTACGCGTAGCCGTTGTTCTCGACGACGACGACGAGTGGGCAGCGCTGCACGGCCGCGAAGTTGATCCCCTCGTGGAACGCGCCGGTCGACGTCGCTCCGTCGCCCACGTAGACCAGGCCGACGCGCGACTCGCCGCGCATCTTGAAGGTGAGCGTCACCCCGGCCATCACCGGCACCATGTCACCCAGCGGCGAGATCTGGCCGATGAAGCCGCGCTCCGTGTCGCCAAAGTGGATGTTGAGCTCCCGGCCGCGAGTGGGCGAGTCACCCTTCGCCATGTACTGCTTGAGGATCTCGAGGGGTGTCGCGCCCTTCACGAGCATCGAGCCCAGGTTGCGGATGAGCGGCGAGAGCACGTCACGCCGCTCGAGCGCGAAGGCAGAGCCGACGGCGTCGGCTTCCTGTCCGAGCGAGCGAAACAGACCGCCGACGACTTTCGTCTGCCGATACAGGTTGACGAGCCGCTCCTCGAGCGACCGGGTGAGGCGCATCCAGTAGTACAGCTCCAAGCGCTGCGCCGCGGTGAGCCCGACGTCGCCATCAACGGACGCGGGGGGCGTCAGCGCGCTCGTCCGCGCCTCGCGCCCCCCGCCCCGCTTCGTTCCCGTCCGGGCCATCAATACGACGCGTGCAGTGTGTGACCGGGGTCTTCGGCGCGATGCAGATGCACGAAGAAACGCTTCACGTTCCTGTCCATGCGACTCTCGCCCATCTGGTCGGTTGTCGCTTCGACGAACGTATAGTGGCCGCCTTCGGGCCGAGCGCTGAGCTTGAGCGCGCCGAGTGGGCCGGTGTACGAGCGTGAACGCGCCGTGGTCGTGGCGAGCGTGAAGCCCAGCTCGGGAAAGAACGCATCGGCCGCGACGAGCACATCGGCGGGCGACGTATGACTGCGATAGAAATGGCGCATGGTTATGGAGTGGCGTTCCGCTCTTCGAGCACGTCCTGCATCCACTCGGTCTTCTCGAGCGGCTTGGTCGAATCGCTGTGAAACTGGATGCCGACCGCCCACTGCCCTGCCTTCACGTAGCGGAGCTTTCCCTGATAGGCGCCGACCGCGGCGGCTTTCACGAAGCCGTCGTAGGTGCGGGCCCCTTCGAGGGTGTTCGCGAAGATGCGCCCCTCTCCAGTCTCGATCGGCTGCCCCGTCTCGCGGTCCTTCACGGTGACCGTGTAGAGGACGTCTTCGCGCGCATGCGGGGGGATGGGGTCGGAGGTGATGTTGAACAGGTACGATTTGGTGCCCTGACGGATCTCCGGCCGGCGCGGCGGGCCGCATGCCGCGGCCGCCAGCAGCGCGAGGCCGAGGGCACCGAGGACGGTCCGCCGCACCGGCGCGGAAGTGGTCACGACTGGTAGTACTCCAATCCGAGGTGGGTGATCTGCTCCTCACCCATGAGGTGCCGGAGCGTGTTCTTCAACTTCGTCTGCTGGATGAACAGGTCGTGCTCCGGCTGCAGACCGGGCGCGGCCATGGGGCTCTTGTAGTAGAACGACAGCCACTCCTGGATCCCCTTCATCCCGGCGCGCTGCGCGAAGTCGCTGAACAGCGCGAGGTCCAGCACGAGCGGCGCGGCGAGGATGGAATCGCGGCAGAGGAAGTTGACCTTGATCTGCATCGGGTACCCCATCCACCCGACGATGTCGATGTTGTCCCACCCTTCCTTGTTGTCGCCGCGCGGCGGGTAGTAGTTGATGCGCACGACGTGCGAGAAGCCCTTGTACAGGTCGGGGTATTTCTCGGGCTGCAGAATCGTGTGAAGCACCGACAGCTTCGACTCTTCCTTCGTCTTGAACGACGCGGGATCATCGAGCACCTCGCCGTCGCGGTTGCCGAGGATGTTCGTCGAGTACCAGCCGGCGAGGCCGAGCATGCGCGCCTTGAGGCCTGGCGCGATGACCGTCTTCATCCAGGTCTGCCCCGTCTTGAAATCCTTGCCGGAGATCGGCACGCCGCGCTCGTTCGCCAACTGCACCAGCGCCGGGAGATCGACGGAGAGATTCGGCGCGCCATTGCAGAACGGGACGCCCTCCATGATCGCCGCGTAGGCGTAGAGCATCGACGGGGCGATCTCGTCGTCGTTGTTCTCCATCGCCCGCTCGAACTGCTCGAGGGTCGCGTGCTTCGGGCCGGGCTTGATGTAGATCTCGGTCGAGGCGCACCAGACGATCACGATGCGATCGCACTTGTTCTTCGCCTTGAAGTCGCGGATGTCCTGGCGGAGCTGCTCGGCGAGGTCGCGCTTGGTCTTTCCCTTCTTGACGTTCGTGCCGTTGATGCGCGTGACGTACTTGTTCTCGAACACCGCCGGCATCGGCTTGATGCCCTGCAGGAACTCCTTGATCGGCTCCAGGTCGCGCTCCTCGAGCACGCCCGCATTCTTGGCCGCCGTATACGCGTCGTCCGGAAATGGATCCCACGCGCCGAAGACGATGTCCTTCAAGTCGGCGAGGGGCACGAAGTCCTTGATGAGCGGAGCGCGATTCTCCGTGCGCTTGCCAAGGCGGATCGTCGCCATCTGGGTCAGCGAGCCGATCGGCTTGCTGCGCCCGGTGCGGATGCTCTCGACGCCGGCCATGAACGTAGTGGCGACGGCGCCTAGACCAGGCGTGAGGATGCCGAGGCGCCCGGTGGCTGGGCGTGGGGTGCTGCGTGCGTCTGAGGCGGAACCTTGCACGAACTTATTCTCCTTTGAGCATAGGGCGCGGCGGGGTTTGACGAGCCCACAGTCGAGGACGAACCTCGGACTCCGCGCGCGCTTCTGCCTCGTCCGCTCGGGCGGTGGCCGTGTACACGTACGCCACCCGCTGGAACACCGTGATCCAGGCCGTGAGTGTCAGAATGATGGTGATGATCGCGAGGACCCACCCGTTGAACACCAGGCCGAAGAACGCCTGCGGGGCCGACAGGAGAACCACTCGCTCGGGACGCTGAAGCAGCCCGACTTTCGCGTCGAGGCCGAGCGACTCGGCCCGCGCACGCGTGTAGGACGTGAGGAACGCGCCGATCAATCCGAGCAGCGCGACGATCAGCAGCGGAACGCTGCCGTGCAACCGGCTCGTGGCGTAGAACACCGCGAGGCCGCCGAGCACGAAGCCGTCAGCGAGTCGGTCGAGGGTGGAGTCGAGAAAGGCTCCGAACTGGCTGCTCGTGTTGGACCGCCGGGCCACTGTGCCGTCCAACACGTCGAACAGGGCCGTCAGTCCGAGGAACCACCCGCCCGTCCTGATGTGGCCGGTACCGTAGATGATCCCGCCCACCAGCGTACAGAAGGTGCCGATGACGGTGATCGTATTCGGGTGCACCCCGCGCTTCACCAGCCAGTTCGCGACTGGATCGATGAGCCGGAGATAGCCTTTCGTGATCCAATCGGGCAGAAGCTTCATGCGGCTCCAAGGCGCACGGAAGTCCCGCGGCCGGTGGGTCGCGCGGCGGTGACGATGATGGCGAGACTCGACGGGCCGGAGTAGCGCTTCAGGCCCGGAAAGGTATCCGGCATCACCAATGCCAGCAACCAGCGTCGACTCTCGCGCCGCGTGTCATCTCGCCGCCGCGCGTCAGGGAACGGACCACAAGAATGCGGCCCCCGAAAGCGGTGCCGTGCGGCTCTGGTACGTGCGAGATCCGTCCACCGTGACAGCCTTGAAG
The DNA here is from genome assembly GCA_036008805.1 of Gemmatimonadaceae bacterium. Taxonomy (GTDB): domain Bacteria; phylum Gemmatimonadota; class Gemmatimonadetes; order Gemmatimonadales; family Gemmatimonadaceae; genus AG11. The sequence continues at coordinate 8,459 of DASYMZ010000119.1, read as the reverse complement.
GTCACCGGGCTGCCCGTGGCGAGACCGGTCACCGGGACCGTCTCGGACGTGTTCGCCGGCACCTGCCGCAGGAACAGCTCACCACCGCCGGTCGAGACGACGTACACGTTCACGGCCTGACTCAGGTTGTTCGTGAGCTGCACACTGGGACTGGCCGTGGCCGGCGTCGTCGGTGCGGTGCGCACCTCGACCTGGCGCGGACCGCACGCCGTCGACACGGCGATGACCAGCGACAGCAGCGATGCTCCGGCGGGAACTCTCATGGAACGGATCCTCTCGATCTTGACGTGAGGTAACGCGTAAAATGTCGTCCGCGAGGTGCAAGACACATGCGAAGACCAGCTCGGCACAGCTTATCGATAGAGCCGGAAGGGCGCCACCGCCCGCTCCCACTCGGCGACGGCGGCCGAATCTCGCGCGACGACCGCGTCCGGATCCTCCCCTCGCAGGATCGCCTCGCGCATCGCCGGCCGTCCGAACCGGTCGTCGAACGCCGGTGCCCGGACGACGAACGAATCTGCGGCGGTTCGCGCGACCGCCCACACCAGCGCCGCGCCGGTGCGACCCGGCGAGAAGCGATCCCGATCGGTGACGATCACGCGAACGCCCTGAATCGATCGTCCCGAGAACTTGCCGTCGGTCGCACCCTGCGGGGTAAAGTCGCTGCGCTCGAATCGGACGCCGGGCAGCCCTCGCGCAGACAGCTGCTGCACGACGCGATCGGCGGGCAGCCAGGGAGCGCCGATCCGTTGAAACGCATCGGGCGTTCCGCGGCCGACACTCACATTCGTCGCCTCGAACGCCACCAGCGCGGGATAGATCGTCGCGCTCGCGAGCGCGGGCAGATTGGGCGAGGGCCGAACCCATGGGAGCCCCGTCTCGTCGAACCACATCTCGCGGCGCCATCCCGCGACCGGAACGACGTGGAGCTTCGTGCCGAGGCGCAGCCTGGCAACGAAGAAACGCGCCATCTCGCCCATCGTGAGACCGTGACGGAGCGGCGCCGGGTAGAGCGCGTACGCGCGCCCGGGCCGTATGGGAGTGGGCTCGTCGACGTTCGCCAGGGAGCTGTCGAGGACGGGGCCGTCCGGATGCAGACCGCTCAGTGGGTTCGGCCGATCGAGCACGATCACGGGAAGCCCGAGACGACCGGCCGATCGCAGAGCGTAGACCATCGCGCCCACGTACGTCCACGTGCGCGTGCCAATGTCCTGCAAGTCGATCACGAGCACGTCCAGATCGCGTAGCGTGCTGTCGGGAGGCGCGATCGTCTGATTCGTGAAGAGTGAGACGATCGCGAGCCCGCTGCGCGGGTCGATGCGGCCGGCCTCGGGATTGTCGCGATCCTCGGTGCCGCGGATGCCATGCTCCGGCGAGAAGAGGCGAACGAGCCGCGCACCAGCGCGGCGTGCCTCAGGGCCACCCAGCCGCTCGATGTCCGACACGCCGCGCGCGTCGATCCCCGTGTGGTTGGTGAGGAGCCCGACCCGCTTGGCGCGAATGAGCGCGATGCTGTCGGAGAGCAACACGTCGATGCCCGGTCGGACGGACGGAGCCGGCGCGTGGCCCGGCTGTCGCATCGCGCAGCCGGCGATCAGCGCGACGAAGAGGAACACACCCGTGACGCCGAGGCGCACACGCGCCACCTTTCCGTCGCCGTCGAACCGCACTGTTTCCATTTTCGATCTGACGTCTCGCATTCCGTTGCCTCGCATCGCACAATGATGGCGCCTGGCGCGCTGCCACACAGGTGGGCAGCATTCGGGCCTCGCCCCGACGGGCGCCTTTCACCTCTCACTCTCTGCTTCCGCCCATGAACCTTTCCGCGATCGACTGGGCCATCGTCTTCGGCTACTTCGCGCTCTCGATGGGCATCGGCATCCTGTTCACGAAGAAGGGGGGCGAGAGCGTCGAGGAGTACTTCCTCAGCGGCCGCAACGTGAGCTGGTGGCTCGCCGGCGCGAGCATGGTCGCGACCACCTTCGCCGCCGACACGCCCCTCGTCGTGACGGGACTCGTGTTCGCGAACGGCGTCGCCGGGAACTGGCTCTGGTGGAACATGCTGATGAGCGGGATGCTCACCGTGTTCTTCTTCGCGCGACTGTGGCGGCGCGCCGGCGTGATGACCGACGTGGAGTTCGCGGAGCTTCGCTACAGCGGCAAGCCGGCGGCCGCGCTGCGCGGCTTTCGCGCCGTCTACCTCGCGCTGCCGATCAACCTGATCATCCTCGGTTGGGTCACCAAGGCGATGATCAAGATCCTCACGATCTCGCTCGGCCTGCATCCAGTGAACGTTCTCGGGATGAACGTCTCAGGCGAGGTGATCGCGGTGGGCATCTGCTTCATCATCACCGTCGCCTATTCCACCGGCGCCGGGATGTGGGCCGTGCTGTGGACCGACCTCGTGCAGTTCGTGATCAAGATGAGCGCGGTCATCATCCTCGCGGTCTACGCCGTGCGCGCGGTGGGCGGCATGGACAAGCTGAAGACTGGACTCACGGCGCACTACGGCAGTGCCGACGCCGCCATGTCGGTGCTGCCGGTGAAGTTCGCAGGAGGCGGGATCAGCGGGTATGCGTGGATGCCGCTGCTCACGCTCGCGGTCTTCCTGTCCGTGCAGTGGTGGGCCGCGTGGTACCCGGGCGCCGAGCCCGGGGGCGGCGGATATGTGGCGCAGCGCATCTTCTCCTCGAAGACGGAGCGGGACGGCGTGCTGGCGACATTGTTCTTCCAGGTCGCGCACTATGCGATTCGTCCGTGGCCTTGGATCATCACCGGGCTCGCGACCGTTCTGCTCTACCCCGCCGGCATCGGTGCCGCGCACGATCACGAGGCGGCCTACGTCCAGGCCTACGTCGATCTGCTTCCCACGCCATGGCGCGGCTTCATGATGGCGGGCTTCGCCGCCGCATACATGTCGACCGTGGGCACGCAGCTCAACTGGGGCGCCTCGTATCTGGTGAACGACTTCTATCGCCGGTTCCTCGTCAAGACGGCGTCCGACAAGCACTACGTCACGGTGTCGAGATGGTCGACGGTGTTTCTCTTTCTCATGTCGATCCTCGTCACGATGCAGCTCGACACCGTGGCATCGGCGTGGGAGCTCCTGCTCGCCCTCGGGTCGGGCACCGGACTCGTGCTCATCCTTCGCTGGTACTGGTGGCGGATCAATGCGTGGAGCGAGATCAGCGCCATGCTCGCGTCGTTCATCGTCTCACTCACCGCGATGCCACTCGTGAAGTCGCAGCTGCCGACGGGCAGTCCGCTCGTGCAGTCATACGTCATGCTCATCACCGTCGCGATCAGCACGCTGGTGTGGCTCACGGTGACGTTCATGACCAAGCCCGAGCCCGACTCCAAGCTCGAGGCGTTCTACGAGCGCGTGCGGCCGGGTGGTCCAGGCTGGCGGCGCATCTCGGACAAGCTCGGCTACAACGGTGAGACGATTCCCGGAGGCGCGCTCGCCTGGACGAACTGGCTGGCGGGGATCGTCGCCGTGTACGCGAGCCTGTTCGGCATCGGGAAGATCATCTTCGGCGAGCTCGGCACCGGGCTCGCGATGCTCGTGATCGCCGCGGCGGCATTCGCCTGGATCGCGAAGGCGTTCCGGGAGGAAGACGCCGGTGTCCGCGCCCAACGGGACGTGGTGCCCGTGCCGGGCGACTGATCGTCGTTCCCCGGGAACCGCGAGGTTTTGCCCGGATTGGTCTTCGGTACCCGAGACTGGCCGGCGAACCCGCGCTTGAACCTCTCCCCGTCCGGGGGTATATAAGAAGGGATGGATGACACGCGCCGAGCGGCGCGACCTACGCTGGAGGATCCGTGAGCACGACCAATCAACCCGAAGTACTGATGACCGTCACCTCCGTCGCGGGGGAAGAGGTCAAGAAGTTCATGCAGCAGGAAGGGGTCGATCCCGCGGTCGGCGGCCTGCGCGTGAGCGTTCAGCCCGGTGGATGCAGCGGCTTCAAGTACGGCCTGCTCATCGAGGACCAGGCGGCCGAAGACGACCTCATCGTCGATCAGGGGGAGTTCAAGGTGTTCGTCGACCCCTTCTCGGCGCAGTACATCGGCGGTGTGACGATCGACTACACGTCGTCGATGCAGGGATCCGGCTTCACGTTCAAAAACCCGAACGCAACCGGCGGCTGCGGCTGCGGCAGTTCCTTCTCCGCCTGACACTCCCTACCAACGCATGACACAGCCGGTCACTGACGCCCCCGCGGACGTCGGCACCGGGCACGAGGCCCGCGAAGCGCAGAGCGCTCGCGGGCCTTCGCGTGTCCGGGACCACTCCACCGCACGTGAGCGTATCCGAACATTCGTGCTCGACGAGCACGAGGACATCGCCCATCTCGTCGCGACGCGCATCGCGACCCTGATCCGCGAGCGCACCGCGGCAGGCAGGCCGACCGTGCTCGGTCTCGCGACCGGCTCGACGCCGATCGGCGTGTACCGGGAGCTCATCCGGATGCATCGAGAGAACGGATTGAGCTTCCAGAACGTGATCACGTTCAATCTCGACGAGTACTTCCCGATGGGGCCGGACAACATCCACTCCTACCATCGCTTCATGTGGGAGAACCTGTTCTCCTACGTCGACGTCAAGCCGGAGAACGTGCACATCCCGCGCGGCGACGTGCCGCGCGAGCAGGTGGAGGAGCAGTGCAAGCGCTACGAGCGCGACATCGCCGCGGCGGGTGGCATCGACTTCCAGATCCTCGGCGTGGGCAAGACGGGTCACATCGGCTTCAACGAGCCCGGCTCGGGTGCGGAGAGTCGCACGCGGCTCGTGCACCTGGATGCAGTGACCCGGCGCGATGCGGCGGCGGACTTCTTCGGCGAGGAGTTCGTGCCGAAGGAAGCGATCACGATGGGCGTGGCGACGATCCTCGAGGCGCGCGAGATCGCGATCATCGCGACGGGCGAGCACAAGGCCTCGATTGTTCGGCGCTCTGTCGAAGGCGAGATCCATCACGAGGTCGCCGCGACGTTTCTGCAGCGCCATCCCAACACGACGTTCTACGTCGATCTCGCCGCGGGGGCGGATCTCACGCGCGTCGCGACACCGTGGCTGCTCGACGAGGTGCAGTGGGCGCCGGATCTCATGCTGCGGGCCGTGGTGTGGCTCTCGCTGCAGACCGGGCGCGCGATCCTCAAGCTCACGCAGCGCGACTACGCGGAGCACGGCATGTCGTCGCTCGTGGCGCGGTATGGATCTCCGGGCGCGGTGAACGGCGAGGTGTTCAACGCACTCGGCGCCAAGATCCGCGGCAAGAGCAAGCTGCCGAAGCATCGCCGCACGATCTGCTTCTCGCCGCATCCCGATGACGACGTCATCTCGATGGGCGGCATCCTGCGCAAGTTCGTCGAGAACGAGAACGAGATGCTCGTGGCCTACATGACGAGCGGCAACATCGCCGTGTTCGATCACGAGGTGCGCAAGTACGTCGACTTCCTCCGCCGGCTCGATCACGATCGCGGCATCGGCGGCTCGGACGTGGAGACGCTGGCCGACCGGGTGTATCGGTTCCTGGAGTCCAAGCAGCCGGGCGACGTGGACATCCCCGACGTGCAGGACATCAAGCGCATCATTCGAGAGAGCGAGGCGGTCGCCGGCATCGAGGTGATGGGACTGACGCGCGACAATGCGCGGTTCCTCAACCTGCCGTTCTACCAGACCGGCAAGGTGAAGAAGGACCCGATCGGACCGGCCGACGTGGCGATCGTGCGCGATCTGCTCGAGGAGCAGCGTCCCGAGATCATCTTCGTCGCAGGCGATCTCTCCGATCCGCACGGCACGCACAGGATGTGCAAGGAGGCCATCGACCGCGCGCTCGGGGAGATCACCTTCCCGCGGCCAGAGGTGTGGCTGTACCGCGGCGCGTGGCAGGAATGGAGCGTGACCGATGCGACGTGGCTCGTCCCGATGGCGCAGGAAGAGCTGCGCACCAAGATCCAGGCGATCTTCAAGCACCAGTCGCAGAAGGACTCCGCTCCCTTCCCCGGACAGGACGACCGCGAGTTCTGGCAGCGCGTCGACGCGCGCAACAAGGACACCGCGGCGCTGCTCGACAAGCTCGGGCTGGCCGAATACTTCGCGATGGAAGCGTACGTGGTCGAGTAGAGGACGCCGATGACACGGTTCACGGCGTTGGACGCCGTCGTGCTGGTGGCCTACCTGGCCGGCACGACGGCGCTCGGCCTCTATGTGGGTCGAAAGCAGCGCGACGCGAAGGACTACTTCGTCGCGGACGGCGCGATCCCCTGGTGGGCCGTGATGTTCTCGATCGTCGCCAGCGAGACGAGCGCGCTGACCTTCATCAGCATACCCGGCCTGTCGTACGGCGCGGCGCCGGGTGCCGGCAACCTCGGCTTCCTCCAGGTGGTCGCGGGCTACATCATCGGTCGGTTCGTCGTGGCGAGGGTGCTGCTGCCGCGCTACTTCGCCGGCAACCTCGTCACGGCCTACGCCCTGCTCGAGACCCGCTTCGGCCTCGCGACGCGCCGCTTCACGTCGATCGTGTTCATGGTCACCCGCGCGCTCGCCGACTCGGTGCGCGTGTTCGCGACGGCGATCCCGGTGGCGCTGATCATCAGCCCCTCGGTGACGAACAAGGCGTACGTGATGCCGATCGCGGTGCTGCTGCTCGGGCTCCTGACGGTGTTGTACACCTACAAGGGCGGCATGAAGGCGGTGGTGTGGACGGAGCTCGTGCAGGCGGGGATCTACGTGAGCGGCGCGCTCGCGGCGATCGTCATCCTCGGACATCTCGTGCCGGGCGGCTGGTCGTCGATCTGGTCCGGCGCGAGCGCCGCGGGTAAGACGAAGGCGATCGACTTCACGCTGACGATGTCCAATCCGCACACCGTATGGGCTGGCCTGATCGGAGGCGCCTTCCTCGCCATGGCGTCGCACGGCACCGACCAGCTCATCGTGCAGCGACTGATGTCCTCGCGGTCGCTCAGGGACGCGCAGCGCGCGATCATCGGCTCGGGCTTCGTGGTGTTCGTGCAGTTCTTTCTCTTCCTCACGATCGGACTCGGGCTCTGGGCGTTCTACCAGGCGCGCGTGTTCCCGGCGACGGACACGATCTTCCCGACGTTCATCCTCGACCACATGCCGCCGGGACTCGTGGGGCTCATCGTCGCCGCGATCGTGGCGGCCACGATGAGCACGCACTCCGGCGCGATCAACTCGCTGGCCGGCGCGACGACGCACGACATCTACCTGCCGATCACGAAGCGCGATCCGTCGGACCCGCACACGCTCAAGATGGGCCGCCTGTTCGCGCTCGGCTGGGGGCTCGTGCTCACCCTCGGCGCCCTGCTCTTCCCGCAGGACACGAAGACGCCGGTCGTCGTGGTGGCGCTCGGCATCGCGTCGTTCACGTCGGGTGGCCTGCTTGGCGGCTTCTTCCTCGGTATATTCTGGCGTCGGGCGATCCAGCGTGACGCGATCATCGGGATGTCCGTGGCGATCGCCACGATGGCGTTCATCGTCTTCGCCAAGCCGATCGCCGCCGCCTATCCCTCCCTCGCCTCCACGCTCGGCCCATTCGGCCGGATCGCGTGGCCCTGGTACGTTCTCATCGGCACTTCCATCACGTTGATCGTGGGCATCCTCTCGTCACTGACTCATCCAATGCCGGCCGAGACGCCGGTGCGCGCATGACCTTCATCGTCGTCGGGATGGACGGAGGAGGATCCAAGACGCGCGTCATCGTCGCGGACGAAGCGGGAACCCAGCTCGGCGAGGTCGTTGCGCCGGGCAGCGCCGTTCGCACCGGGGAGGTGGAGCACTCCGCCGACGTGCTCACCGACGCGCTGCGCGACGCACTGGCGTCGTGCGAGATGACCCACGTCGTGCCGAAGGTGCTCTGCGTCGGCGTGGCGGGCGTGGGCCGCGAGCCCGAGCGACAGGCGCTCTGGCAGGCGCTCACGAGCCGAGAGCTGGCCGAGGAGATCGTGATCCACACCGACATCTCGGTCGCGCTCGACGATGCGTTCGGCGAGGGACCGGGCGTGCTGCTCGTGAGCGGCACGGGATCGGTCGGGTACGGCCGCGGTCCGAACGGTCAGGTAGCGCGATGCGGCGGTTGGGGGCCCGTCTGCGGAGACGAGGGGAGCGGCCAATGGGTCGGTCGTCGCGCGCTGAGCGTCGTAACGGCGTCGGTGGACGGACGCGAGCCGGAGACCGCGCTGATCGGCGCGGTGCTGACGGCGGCCCAGGTGAATGATCCGCACGACCTGATCGCATGGGCGGCACAGGCGACGCCCGCACAGCTCGCGTCGCTGGCACCGGTCGTCTCGAGCGTCGCGGATGCGGGCGACCTGCGAGCCAACGCGATCATCAGTCTCGCAGTCGAGGAGCTGGTGGTGCACGTCCGCACGCTGTCGCGGCAGCTCTTCGGAGATGAGCGCGCGGCCATCCCGGTCGCGTTCACGGGCGGGATGCT
>DASYMZ010000118.1:0-25986 GCA_036008805.1 Gemmatimonadaceae bacterium | reverse complement strand
CGAGCTCGAGCTCGAGCTCGAGCTTGAGCTCGAGTTGCTCAGAGCTCGAAGCTCACGCTCAGGCTCACGAGCCGCTCAGCCATCCGTGTTTACCCGTGTACCGCCGTGCGTAGCAGGCCCTCATCAAGGGATGCTCGGCTGCCGGTCGCCGTGCGACGTACGGAGCTACGCAATACGGCACCCCCGTACCGCCCTCGCCCCCCGCAGCTCCCGAATCCACCCCGATCTCGCGCCTGCAGAAATATTTTTCGCCCCCCTCCGCCCCTGTGATCCAGGTTACGCGAGCGCTCTTCCGGCCCTCCTCCCATGCGCTCGACCGCCATTCCAGCGGGTCACCGCCGCGCCGGCCCCTCCTCGCTGTCTTCGCTCTCGACATCGCGGCCAAGCGTCGGACTTTGTGCCTTTCCGGGAGCCTCCAGCCTCCGTGACGCCGCCGTGACCCGCGTACGGCCCAGCACGTCTGCTTCCTGACGCCGCGGCACTGACGCACGCCCCGGTGGCCATCTTCACGGAGGTAGCATCGATGCGAGCTCGCACTCTTCCCGACGGTACGCTGGTGATCTCGTACGCCGCGTGGCTCGAGCTGTTCAGCGGCTTCGCGCTCGCCGGCATCTCGATCTGGGCCCTGCTCGACCCAACGCTCAATCATCGAGTCGCCGGCTGGGTCTGCGCCGGTCTCGCGCTCCTGCTCTTCGCCCTCTACGAGCGCAGCGTCTTCTCCTTCCATCCGGGCGAGAGTCGCGTCACCTGGTCGCGCGTCCGCCTCCTGCGCCGCCGCACGGGCTCGGTGCCGTTCGAAGCGCTCGACGCGCTCGCCGTCGAGACGGAATACGGCCCGCCGTACCTGCATCGGCTCGCGCTCGTCACCACCGCCGGCCGCGTGCCCCTCACGAGTGCCTACGACGACGCCCACGAGCGCGTCGCCGCACTGGGCCGCGCGATCCAGGCCGCCGTGCGCACGCATCACGATCTGCCGATCAGGACCTGACCGAAGCGCGGGTGTTGGTGCTGGGTAGAGGGTGCAGTCGCAGCATGCAGTTGCAGTCCACGGGGGTGGGCGAACGGCCTCGGTGCGCTTCCGCGTCCCGAGGTCGTTCGTCGTTCGGCACCGCGCTACCCACTACCCACTACCCACTACCCACTACCCGCTACGACATCTCGCTACCGCGACTCACTACCACCTACAGGCGGTGGCAGTTGATCAGACTACAGGCAGTGGCAGTTGATCAGGCTTCAGGCAGTGGTAGCTCAACCACCCCCATCTCCATCGCCCCCGCGCCCGACCGCACGAACAGCTCCGCCGTCCGGCCACTCTCCCGCTCGTACCGCGCCGCGAGCTGACGCACGAGCGGCTCCGCGCCCTCCGTGCCGAACACCGCGACGGTCCCGCCGCTCCCGCCCCCTGTGATCTTCGCGCCGAACAGCCCGTGCTCCGCACCGGTCGCGCGCACGAGCTCCACGAGCCGGTCCGTGCCCTCGCTCCCGAGCCCGCACGCGCCATAGCTCGCGTGCGACGCGTACATCAACGCGCCCATCTCGCGCGCCACGTCCTCCGCGCCCTCGTGAAGCACGCCGAGGAGCTCTGCGAATCGCGCGACGCGCGCGTTCTCGCGCACCGGATGCGCCGTCGCCCGGCGAACGGCGTACTGGCGCTCCGCGCTGACCCGCGTCACCGCGTCGGTGGTCCCACCGAACCGCGCGAGAAAATCGGCGCCGCGCATGCGCTCGGGCAGCTTCGGCTCGAAGTGTTCCGCGAACTCCGCCGGCGCGATGTTCGCGAGATAGCCGCCCCACCTGGGATCCTCGATGCGAGCGCGTGCTCCGCTCAACGTCGCCTCCAGCCCGGCCAGCTCGGCGATCATGCGATAGCCCATGAACGCGGCCGCACGCACGGTGCCGTAGTCCGCGCCGGTCACCGCGTGCCTGATCCCCGAGTCGATGCCGTAGAATCGGAAGCCGGGCGGAATCGCGACATGCCCTTCGACGACGTCCGGCTGGCAGCGCAGCCGCAGCAATCGATCACGCCGTCCGCACGCACTCGTCATCTGGTCCATGATGCCGCACGGCGCGCCGGCGACGTGATTCTCCGCCCACTGCGCCGCCGTCGCCAGCGCCTCGCCGCCCAACGTCACGCGATAGCGCGCGGCGATCGCGGCGAGACACGCCACCTCGAGCGCCGCCGACGAGCTCACTCCCTTCCCCTCGGGCACGCTGGACTCGATCAGCAGCCGGAAGCCGCCCACGCTCGCCGCCTGCATCGCGTCGCCGCGCACGAGACACGCATGCGCCACTCCGATCACGTAGGACGCCCACCGATCGTCCGGCCGCTCGGCGAACCACGCCGCGAGCGCACCTGCGTCGCGTAACGGCCCGGACAGCAGATCGGCAAGCGGCATGCTGAAGCGGTCCGCGCCTCCCGCACGCAGCGACACGAGCTCGATCGCCGGCTCGTCGATCGGCTGCAGGATCGCGGTCGTCGCGCACGCGAGCGGCAGCTGCAGCACGAGCGAGCCGCTGTAGTCGGCGATGCCGCCCATCACGTCGAGGCGTCCCGGCGCGCGCGCGACGAACAGCGGCGCGCGTTCGTCGAACAGGTCGCGGAGCGTGGGGTCGGGCTCGTCGCGCAGCGCACGCAGACGAGCCAGCGCGGGCGCGACCAACTCCGCGTCGCCGGAACGCCGCACCTCGTCGAGCGTGCGGATGCGCATCGCCGACGACTCGCTCACGCCGCAGGCAGCATGCCGCGCTCGCGCAGCGCCTGGATGAGCACGGGCTCCACCTGACGGCGCAGCCCTTCGTTCGCGTATGCCACCCACGACACGTCCGCCTCCAGATCGAGTGGCGCGTCCAACGGCGCTCCCGTCGCGTCGGTGACGGCGAGGCCGAGCTCCTCGGCGATCAGGATCGTGCACAGATCGTACGGGTGACAGCAGAGCGGCCGCGGCAGACCGCGCGTCGCGAGCAGCTCCACCAGCAGCGGCCGCAGATCGGCGATGTACCGGTCGTGCCCCGACATCAGCTCGTACAACTGCCCGCCCGTCGAGATGTACTGATCCTCGAAGCACGCCGCCTTCCCCTCGACCGCGGGGCCGAGCGTCGCGCGCGCGATCTCGTCGTCGATCGCGGCGAGCACGTCGCGCGCACCGGGAAAGAAGCGGCTGATCGACGCGAAGCCGTGCGCGATGCTCAGCGCGCGCGATGGCCGGAGCGTCAGCGGCGTCGCGCGTCCCGTCGTGCGGTCGAGCCGCTGCGCCACGACGCCCTCGCCGCGCGCGGCCCAGAGCTGGTCGCACAGGTGCTGCTTCACCAGCGGGATCTCCGTCTGCACCGCGAGCTCGATGTCGCGCAGGCGAGTGGCGGTGCCATGATTCGGCGCGACGCCGGTGAGAATCCACGCGGGCCGCTTCTGATACATCAGCCCCCGCGTCCCGTCGATCGGATCGACGAGCAGCCGCCACCGGCAGTCGGCCGGCGTCGCGCCCCGCGGCAGCACCAGCCCTTCCGGCGGCAGCCCCTCGGCGATCAGCACCATCGGCTCGTCACGCGCGAGGGTCTCCAGTCCGGCGACGAGTGTCTCCTCGCTCACGCGGTCCACGGCGTAGATCGTATCGCCGGCGTCGTCGGCGGCCACCTCGCTCAATGCGTCGGGCTGCTGGCCGCTGAACGCATCGACGACGCTCGTACGAATCTCGTCGTGCAGCGCGAGAATTGCCGGGAGAAGGGCGCGGGAATCAGCCATCTCGCTCCCGCCTCGCGTAGTGCACCTCCGACACGGCACGCAGCTCGGCCGCCTTGTCCTCCGGCGCGGTGTCGTTCAGGAAGTTGCCCGCGCCCAATTCCGGCCCGCCCAGATACTTGAGCAGGCCGGGCTTCCGCAGTGGCGGGTGGATCTGGATGTGAAAGTGGAATCCGGGATGCGCCGCGCCGTCGGTGGGCGCCTGGTGCAGCACCATCACGTACGGGAACGACATGCGCCACAAGTTGTCGAGACGCACGAGTGTGCGTCGCAGCACCGCGGCGAAGTCCGTCAGCTCGGCGGCGGACAGATCGGCGACGCTCGCGTGCGTCTCGCGCGGCGCGACGTAGGTCTCGTACGGATACCGCGCGAAGTACGGCACGAACGAGAGCGCGCTCCCGTCATCCACGAGGATCCGTCGCCCGTCCTCCGCTTCGGACGCGATCACGTCACCGAACAGGGTACGACCATGCTCGGCGAGATGCTCGGCCGACGCCTGCGCCTCCACCTCGATGGTGCGGAAGACGAAGTTGGTCGCATAGATCTGCGCATGAGGATGCGGATTGCTCACGCCCACGACCTCGCCCTTGTTCTCGAACGCGAGCACGTGATTCACCTCCGGTCGCGCGCCGAGCTCACGGTACTGTTCCTGAAACGTCTGCAGTAGCTGCACGAACTCCTGCTGCGAGAGCTCGGCCAGGGTGAGATCGTGCCTCGGCGTGTAGCACACGACGCGCGCAACGCCATCCGCGCGCCGGCTCTGGTAGATGCCCGGTGCGGGCTCGAGCACGGCCGGCGCCGTGGGTGCCACGCATGGATGATCATTGTCGAACACGAACACCGAATCGTACTGCGCGTTGCGCGCGCCGGAGATGCGCACGTTGCCGGGACAGAGATAGCAGGTGGGATCGTATGCGGGAACCGAGGCCGCCGGCTCGTCCACCGTCTCACCCAGCCACGGGCGATCGTTTCGATGCGACGAGACGATGACCCATTCGCGGCGCAGCGGATGCCAGCGCTCTTCCCAGACCATGAGCTCGTGATGCGGGTGATGTCGGAACGAGCGATCGCGTGCCGATCGCGCCGCGGGTAATATACGAAAGCGATGTCGCGCCCGGTGCGTGACGTGTTCCCACCACTTCGAGCCGCCGATGTCGGAACCGGAAGTCTGGCTGCGCGGCCCGCTCCCCGATCTCGCGGCGCTGCTCCAACCCGTGGGGCACAGTCTCCTGCAGTGCCGTGGCGAAGTGCGCGCGGTGCTGCCTCCGCTCACCGCGGTACAGCTCTGGTCGCGGCCCGGCGGAGCAGCCTCGGTCGGCTTTCACACGCGTCACGCGGTGGGAAGTCTGGACCGACTCTTCACGTACGCGCGCGGCGAGCAGCTCTCGCCGGTGCAGCTCGGTGCGCTCGCGAACGAAGCACGCGTCGACGAGGACGAGCGGATCGCATCGATCCTCGTCGACGAGTTCGACGCCGCGGTCGAGCGCGCGTTCGTCCAGCTCCGCGCGACTCCGGAGTCGAGCCTGCTCGAGCCGCGCGAGGTGGGCCGAGGGCGCCTGCCATCGACGGTGATCGGCCTGCTCTTCCACGCCGCCGAGCACACCCAGCGACACGTCGGCCAGCTCGTCACCACGGCGAAGGTCGTGCTCGGCGGAGGACGGTGAGCGCCGGACATCGGACACGTGCCGAGTGGCGGTCTCGGAGGCTACCGGCCTGGAACCAAGCAGAGTGATCTCCAGCCCGGTTGTCGCCGAGGCCGTCACCTCACCACTCAGCCGACCAACTCACCAACTTTCCAACTCACCGCAGTTCGTGGCACGTTCCTCGCCGCGAGGAGCGCGCTCCGCTCCACCATTCTCCCGTTCACGAGCACCATCCCATGGGATTCGACCAGTACCACGAGCCGCCGAGCGAGCTCTCGGCCGAGACGCGCACCTTCGCGCGGATGATCACGTCGCTGATCGAGGAGGCGGAGGCGATCGGCTGGTACGAGCAGCGGCTTCAGCTCGAGACCGACAAGCAGGCGAAGGCGATCATGAAGAACGCGCAGCACGAAGAGATGAAGCACTTCGGGATGGATCTCGAGTTCCTGCTGCGCAAGAAGCCGCAGTGGCGCGCGGTGCTCGAGGGAATCCTGTTCTCCAAGGGTGACATCGTGAAGCTGGGCGACGAGGCGGAGGAGGAGAGCGAGTAGAGAACGAGCGCCCGCATCGGCGTTCGCTAACTCCCCTTCCCTCCTCGGCTTACACTCGCGTCCGCGAGCACGCACACCTCTTGCACTCGTGCCCGGCATGGCCGCGGCGCGCAAGCTCTCGATCCCGACCGACGAGTCCCAGGTAGAGCTCACGCTCGGGGGCGCGCGCGTCACGCTCACCAACCTGACGAAGCTGTTCTGGAAGGAGAGCGGCATCACCAAGCGCGATCTGCTCCAGTACTACGCCGACGTCGCCCCCGTGCTGCTGCCGCATCTGCGCGACCGCGCCATGGTGATGAAGCGCTATCCGAATGGCGCGCACGGCAAGTGCTTCTTCATGAAGCGGGTGCCCGAGCCGCACCCGGAGTGGCTCGAGACCTGTTCCATCGAGCACAAGTCGGGCAACGTGATCGACTTCCCGATCATTCAGGACGTCGCCGCGCTGCTCTGGGTCGTGAATCTCGGCTGCATCGACCTCAATCAGTGGTACGCACGCTGCGACGACGTCGACCGGCCCGACTACCTCCACTTCGATCTCGATCCGGGGCCCGGCGTGAAGTTTCCCAAGGTGCTCGACGCCGCGCTCGTCGTGCGCGACGCGCTCGAGACACTCGGCATGGAACCGCTCGTGAAGACGACCGGCTCGTCGGGCGTGCACGTCTACGTGCCCATCGTGCGGGGGCCGATCCAGAAGCAGGTATGGACCTTCGCGAAGGCGCTCGCGCAGGCGCTCGCCGAGAAGCATCCGAAGCTGCTGACCTCGGAGTACCGCATCGCGGAGCGGCCGAAGGGACGCGTGCTCGTGGACTACAACCAGAACGCGTGGGGCAGGACGCTCGCGTCCATCTATTCGGCGCGCCCCAAGCAGGGCGCGACCGTATCCACGCCGGTCACCTGGGACGAGATCGAGCGCGGCATCGCGATCGAGGACTTTCACATCGGCAACGTACCCGCGCGCGTGAAGAAGCTCGGCGATCTCTGGAAGCCGCTCCTCACGGCGCGCGGGCGCTTCCGCCTGGAGCGCGTGCTGTGACGCTCCCGATCCCGCGCAGCTACGCCCCGATGGAAGCGGAGCTCGTCGACGAGCTTCCCACCGGCGCCGAGTGGCAGTACGAGCCGAAGTGGGACGGCTTCCGCTGTCTCGCGTTCCGCGACGGGGACAAGGTCGACGTGATGTCCAAGGCGGGCAAGCCGCTCTCTCGATACTTCCCGGATCTCGTCGAGATGCTGCTGCAGGTCCGCGCGAAGCGCTTCGTGCTGGACGGGGAGATCGTCGTGCCGAAGGACGGCGAGCTCTCCTTCGACGAGCTGCTGCTGCGCATCCATCCCGCGAAGAGCCGCGTCCTCAAGCTCGCCGCGGAGAGCCCGGCGTCGTTCATCGTGTTCGACCTGCTCGTCGACGCGAAGGGCAAGTCGCTCGTGAAGCAGCCGCTCTCCGAGCGGCGCGCCGCGCTCGAGACCTTCGTCGCGAGTGAGGTGCCGGACACGCTCCGCATCAAGCTCTCTCCGGCGACGACGAAGATGGCGACGGTCACCCGCTGGTTTCGCTCGGTCGGCGGTGGGCTCGACGGCGTGATCGCCAAACAGCTCGACCTCCCCTATCAAACCGGCACGCGCGACGGGATGCAGAAGATGAAGTCGATGCGCACCGCGGAGTGCGTCGTCGGCGGATTCCGCTACGCATCCAAGGGCAAGCTCGTCGGCTCGCTCCTGCTCGGCCTCTACGACGACGGCGGCCTGCTGCACCACGTCGGCTTCACGTCGAACATACCGAACGAGGACAAGCCCGCGATCACGAAGAAGTTGGAGAAGCTCATCAAGGCGCCGGGCTTCACCGGCCAGGCACCCGGTGGGCCGAGCCGGTGGAGCACCGCGCGGTCGAGCGAGTGGGAGCCGCTCGCGCCGAAGCTCGTCGTCGAGGTGCAGTACGACCACTTCTCTGGCGGGCGCTTCAGACACGGCACCTCGTTTCTCCGATGGCGTCCCGACAAGCCGCCGCGCTGCTGCACCATAGCGCAGGTGGAGCAGGAAGGGCGCTCCGCGCTGAAGCTGCTCGCGCGGTCGCGCCCGTCCCCGCACGCGCCCTAGCGCGCGCCGACCGCGACCGGCAGCTTCGCTCGCTCGCGCAGCGAGCGATCCACCTCGGCCACGGTGAGCTGCCGAGGGATCGACTGCGCGGTGCGCGGAATGCTCACTCGCTCGAGGTCGCCGTTCGCGCCGATGTCGACGGCCGCCTGGATGCTGCCGATGCCGCCATGCTCCCGCGGCGTCGCGGTGAACAGCAGCGTCCAGATTCCTTTCGCGCCCCACTGCCGCTGCACACCGTACGTCCCCTCGCGCGACGACTTGTCGAGCGAGATGTCCATCGAGCGGCGCTGGCCGTCGACGAGCCCTTCCGCCCTGCCGGCGACGGGCATGAACTCCGCGGTGCCGTGATGGAAGGTGTGCACGAGCAGCACGGCGCCGCGCGTCGAGCTGTCGTACGGGTTCACCGGTGTCTCCACCGAGATCCACGGTCCGCCGAACCGCGTGGCCGCGCCGATGACGATCGCGCCCGCGGCGATCGCGGCAAACGTGAGCGAGCGAACCGCCGAGGTGCTGCATGAGCCGACGAACATGAGACGCTCCCTGAGATGGTTGCTCATGAGACGCCGGCGCGGAGCGAGATGCTTAGTCGGCGTTCTGCTGCCGCTCGCTCAGGACCCCCGCAGCGCGATCCGTCCCTTGAAGCTCCGCAGCACGAGCGTCCCCGAGGAGATGCCGCCTTGCGTCGACAGCGTCATCCCGCGCCCCTCGCGGCCCGGCTGCGGCTTCGCGCGCGTCCATGCATTCTCGATCGCGCCCGTCACCGTCGCCGCGTCCACCTCGACGTCGGTCGTGCGTCCGAGCTGCACGTCGATCGGGCCGCTGTGCGTCTCGATCTGCACCGACGCGCCGCGCGCCAACGCGAGCGAGAATCGAATCGTACCGGTGGTCGTCTCGAGCGTGAGGTGATCCGCCTCGCCGCCCGCGGCGTCGATCGCGCCGCTGATCGTCGAGGCGCCGATGTTCTCTCCTCCGCGGAGCCGGATGTCGCCCGTCGCCGTCTTCACGCGCATCCACTCCGGCGCGCCGTCGATGGTCACGTCGCCGTCCATGCTCTCGGCTCGCAGCTCGCGCGGGCTCCCGTGCACCGTGATCGAGCCGCCGACGATGTTGACGTCCAAGCCTCCGGTCACGTCGCTCACGGTCACCTCGGCGCTTCCCGTCTTGAGCCACACGCGCGCGTTGCGCGGCACGCGCATCGTCAACCATCCCTCGCGTCCCGCCTTCTCGGTGGGCGCTTCGATGAAGAACTTCATCCCCGAGACGGGCGCCGGCTGCGATCCTCCGAACCCGCCCACCTGCGAGCCCGATGCGACGACCCCCGTCACCTCGACGCTGTCGCGATCCCATCCGATGACTCGCACGGCGCCAACCGATGCGAACAGGCGCACCGAGACGTCCGGCGTGGTCGCGCGGCGCGCCAACACCTTCTGCTGCGCGCCCGCCGGCGCCGCCGAGAGCGCGAGCGCCGCCGCGACGAGCAGCGTCCGCACCACGTATCGATGCGCGCGCGTCACGTGCGCGGCGCCAGCTCGGTGGCCCGGCGCAGCAGGTCGATCTTCCGCTCGTAGTTCGACGTGAAGATCTCCACGAGGACTCCGTTGGACGGGTCGCGCTCGAGCGCCTCGCGTGCCTCCGCGATCGCGGCGTCCGCGATGCGCAGACTGCGCTCGACCGTCTCGACGGTGGACGTCGCGAGAGAATCGCGCCGCTCGTCGAGCGTGTGCCGCAGCGCCGCGACGCTGCGCGCGTAGCCCAGCTCGGCCGACGCGAGGTGCGCCGGCAGCTTGCTCGCGGTCGTCGCAGCCACGGGCCGCGTCGCGGCCGCGGTCGTCGACGCACGCTCGCGTGCGCGCAGCGCGACCATCGTGACCGCGCTCGAGCTCACCGCGACGAGCAGTGCCGCCGCGGCCAGTCCCCACCGCGACGTATGCCAGCGAGACGCGCGATGCGCACGCTCGCGTGGTGCGAGCTCCGCTCTGATTCCCGCCCACAGCTCCGGCGGTGGCGCGACCTCGCTGGGCAACCGCCTCGCCTGAGCACGAAGCGACGCCAGCGCCGCGAGCTGGCTCGCGCACTCGCTGCATGCCGTCAGATGGTCGCGCCACGCTGCGTGCACCGGCACTGTGACGGGCGCGTCCGCGAGCTCGCACAGCTGGTCGAATGAGAGATGATCGATCGTGGACGTCATGAGCTCAGCGCCTTCATCAGCAGTTGGCGCGCGCGATGGAGCTGCGCGCGCAGCGTTCCGGACGCCAGCCCGGTCATCTCGGCGATCTCTTCATGCGAGTATCCCTCCACGTCGTGCAGCACGAACGCCCGGCGCGCCCCTGGTGGCAGCGACGCGATCGCCCGTTCCAGATCGATCGCCGTGCCCACGTCGCGCGCCGGGCTCGATCCCGCCGCCAGCGCGCGCGCGTCGTCCTCGTCGTCTTCCGCCAGCGCGATCCGCGACGTACGCCGCGTGTCGCCCCGCCGCCTGGTCAGCATCGCGTTCACCGCGATGCGATGGAGCCAGGTGGTCATGCTCGCCTCACCGCGAAATTCCGGCAGCGCTTCCCACGCCCGGATGAAGACGTCCTGCGCCAGCTCCAGCGCCTTCGCGCTGTCGCCCGTCAGCCGGAGACACAGTGCGTAGACTCTCGCCGAGTGCGCGCGATAGAGCAGCTCGAACGCGTCGACGTCGCCGCGCCGCGCGCGCTCCACGAGCGCGTCGTCGCCCGCCGGACCGTTCCGCTCGGCCGCCGTATCGTGAGGATGGACCAGCGAGAGCACGCTCGACATGACTGTGGGTTGGACGCCGCCCGCGCCAGGAGCGCTTATCCGCTCGCGCCCGTCGCCATCTCCGGCAGCGGCGTCACCGCGGACCGGCTGCCGGGAAGCGTGAATCGCACCGTCGTTCCTCGACCCGCGGTGCTCTCGATCGAGATCGTCCCGCCGTGCGCCTCCACGATCCCGCGCGCGATCGGCAGCCCCAGCCCCGCACCGTGTCTGCCCCCTCGGCGAGACCCTGCCACCTGATAGAAGCGCTCGAAGACGTAGGGAAGCTGATCCGCGGCGATCCCCACGCCCGTGTCGGTCACGCTCACGGCCACCCCGTCGCCGTGCGCCTGCACCTGGACCAGGACGCGTCCGCCGGCCGCGGTGAACTTGAGCGCGTTGCCGACGAGGTTGGAGAGCAGCTGCGTGACTCGCTCCGGATCGGCGTGCACCAGCGGAAGCGGCTCGACATAGTGCGCCTCGAGCTCCACGCCGCTGCTCTCGGCGAGCGTCCGCATCGCGTACAGCGCCGCTTCCACCAATGGCGTGGGCGTCACGTCTCTCGGCGACACGGTCAGCCGGCCCGCTTCGATGCGAGTCACGTCGAGCAGGTCCTGGATCAGCGAGTCGATCTGGATCGCCGCCTGCCGCATCACCTCGACGCGCTCGGTCACGTCGGCGGGCAGGCCGCGCGAGTCCGACTCCGCGAGGATGCTGCCGGCGAGCATCATCACCGCGCTGGCCGGGTTTCGCAGGTCGTGCGACACGATTCCCATCATGTCGTCACGCGCCTGGATCGCCTGATGGAGCGCCTCTTCGGCGCGCTGCCGGGCGCTCACGTCGCGCAGCACGGCCGCGTACACGCTGAGACCATTCAGCGAGATGTGCTGGATCGACGCCTCCGCTGGGAACTCCTCGCCGTTCTTGCGACGTCCGCTGATCTCCTGACGCTCGCCCATGAGTCGCGCCCGCCCGTGCGCCGCGCCGAAGCCGCGCACGTGGCCGCGATGCGCTGGACGGAACCGCTCCGGAAGCAGGATCGCGAGTGGTTGCCCTCCGACCTCGTCCGCGGAGTAGCCGAAGATCCGCTCCGCTCCTTCGTTGAAGAAGATGATGCGCTGCTCGTCGTCCACCGCGATCACGGCGTCGGCGGAGATCGCGAGAAAGCCCGAGAACAGGTCGGGCGGCAACACCCGATGCATGGCGGCACGTTCGGCCGCCTCGTTCGCGTCTTTCATCGGACTGCGTTCTTCGTGCTTGCGATCATGTCGCCTCGTCGAGCGTCGGCGTGTCGGGAGTTTCCCTATGACTTCGTCAGGCCGAGCCGCGCGAAATATCCTGCCGACGCCTGACAGGCGGGAGAGGCGTCGTCGGCGAGATTTGCTTCCAGGCACCACTCTACCGAGAGGCAAATCCGACAATGGTCAAATCCGAGCCGCACGGCGATGCGATCGCGACGCTCGCCGAGGCGCCGACGTCCCGCCGGGCATTTCTGCGTACCGCCTCGCTCACCGCGGTGGGAGCCGGCGCGCTAGCCGCCTGCGGCAAGGCAGGCGGGGCAACCGCCGACACCACCAAGGCAGCCGCTCCGAGCACTCCGGCGTCCACGGCCGCAGTCGCGCAGAGCGGCGGAACCATGGGCGCGCACGACACCGCCACCGGCGCCTCGGCGATGAGCGCCGCCGACACGATGGACGCGATGCACGAGAAGGGGATCAAGGCCTTCCCCGCCAAAACCGCGGTGTACGGCAACCAGCTGCTCGAGCCCCGGCTCGTCGGCGGTGTGAAGGTGTACCAGCTCACCGCCCGCGAGATGCAGTGGGAGACCGCGCCAGGACAGATGGTCACCGCGATGGCGTACAACGGCCAGGTCCCCGGTCCGCAGATTCGCGTCCGCGAGGGCGACCGCGTCCGCGTCGTCCTCGAGAACGAGCTCAAGCAGTCCACGGCGATTCACTTTCACGGGCTCGAGCTGCCGAACGATCAGGACGGCGTGCCGTTCATCACGCAGCCTCCGGTGAAGCCCGGCGCGAGCTACACCTACGAGTTCACCGTGCCGAACGCGGGCTCGCACATGTATCACTCGCATCACAACGCGGCGGTTCAGGTCGGCCTCGGCCTCCTCGGCGCGTTCATCGTCGAGCCGAAGAACAAGGCGCAGGAGCCCAAGGTCGATCAGGACGTGGTCTTCATCCTCAACGACGGCGCGCACGGCTACACCTTCAACGGCAAGAGCTTCCCGGGCACGCAGCCCATCGTCGCCAAGCTCGGTCAGAAGATCCGCATCCGCTACATGAACGAGGGGATGATGATCCATCCCATGCACCTGCACGGGATGCATCAGACCGTCATCGCGAAGGACGGCTGGCCACTCTCGGCGCCGTGGAAGTGCGACACCCTCAACATCGCGCCAGGCGAACGGTACGACGTGGTCGTGAACTGCAACAACGCTGGCACCTGGGCGTTCCACTGCCACATCCTTCCGCACGCCGAGAGCGATCACGGCATGTTCGGGATGGTGACGGCGCTCGTGGTGCAGAAGTAGTATCTCTCTGGGGCGGGAGCCAGTTCCCCCTCGACATTTCCGAGTTGAACCCTGTGAATGTTCTTCGGTGAACGGTCGAGCAGCCGGCCTCAGGAGACTCCTGCGTCCCGAGGCCGGCCGAGAACCGATGAACCGTTCACCGACTAACGGCGTTATCATGTCCCGTCCCGACATCATCCGCGTCGTCCTCGCCGACGACCACCTCGTCGTCCGCGCTGGACTCAAGGCGCTGCTCAGCACCAGCAAGGACATCGAGGTGGTGGGCGAGGCGTCGAATGGGCGCGATGCGCTCGCGTTGATCGAGCGGCTCCAGCCGCACGTCGCGGTGCTCGACCTCGACATGCCGCAGATGGACGGCCTCACGGCGACGAAAGCGCTCATCGCGCGCGGTGACGCCACGCGCGTGCTCATCCTCACGATGCATACCGAGGACGAGTATCTCGTCAACCTGCTCGAGGCGGGCGCGGCGGGGTATCTGGTGAAGAACGCCGCCGATCGCGAGCTCGCCGACGCGGTGCGCGCCGTCGCGGCGGGCGACAGCTACGTGCAGGCCAGCGCCGCGCGCGCCCTCGCGCGCCAGGTCACCAAGCGCGGCGAGCACGCCGACGAGCGCGCACAGTATCAGTCGCTCACCGAGCGCGAGCGCGACGTGCTCGTTCACGTCGCGGGCGGCTACTCCGCGTCCGAGATCGGCGAGCGGCTGTTCATCAGCCCCAAGACCGTCGAGACGTACAAGCAGCGCATCACCGAGAAGCTCGGACTCTCGCATCGCTCGGACTACGTGCAGTTCTGCCTGCGGCTCGGCCTCCTGAAGACGGCGTGAGCTGGCGCCCTCTGCTCGGCCACGCCGCGCGGAGCGGGCGCGCGGTAGGAGCGACATGAGCGGCATCTCGACGGTGCCGGGCCCGCGGCAGCGCCATCTCGGCGAGTTCGCGCTCGCCACGATGCGCCGCCCGCTGGAACACTTCGCATCGCTCGCCCGCACCTACGGCGACGTCGCCGGCTTTCACATCGCCGGCCAGCCGATCGTGCTCGTGAGCGACCCGGATCTCATCCGTGACGTGCTCGTCACCCACGGGCGAACCTTTCACAAAGGTCGCGGCCTCGAGCGCGCGAAGATGCTGCTCGGCGAAGGCCTGCTCACGAGCGAGGACGACCTCCACCTGCGCCAGCGCCGCCTGGCGCAGCCGGCCTTCCATCGCGCGCGCATCGCCGCCTACGCCGACACCATGGCGACGTACGCCGCGAGCCGCTCCGAGCGATGGCGCGATGGCCAGACGCTCGACGTGTCGCGCGAGATGGCGGCGTACACGCTCGCCGTCGTGGGCAAGACGCTGTTCGACGCGGACATCGAAGGCGAGGCGCACGAGATCGGCGACGCGCTCGCCGCGGCCATCGCCGCCTTCAACTTCAGCGTGCTCCCGTTCGGCGAGCTGCTCGTCAAGCTTCCGCTCCCGATGACGATCCGCTTTCGCCGCGGACGAGCGCGGCTCGACGCGACGATCTACCGGCTCATCGCCGAGCGTCGTGCATCGGGAGAGGATCGCGGCGACCTGCTCTCCATGCTCCTCCTCGCACACGACACCGAGGGCGATGGCAGCGGGATGAGCGACCTGCAGCTTCGAGACGAAGCGATGACGCTCCTGCTCGCCGGCCACGAGACGACGGCGAACCTGCTCGCGTGGGCGTTTCATCTGCTCGGCGAGAACCCGGACGCGGAGGCAAAGCTGCACGCGGAGGTCGACGCGCTCGGCTCGCACTCACTCGGCGCGGACGATCTCGCGCGGCTTCCGTATGCTCGCGCCGTGCTCGCCGAGACGATGCGGCTCCGTCCGCCGGCGTGGATAGTGGGGCGGCGCGCGATGACCGAGTACACGCTCGGCGAGCACCTGCTGCCCGCGCGCACGATCGTGCTGATGAGCCAGTGGATCGTGCACCGCGATCCGCGCTGGTGGCCCGAGGCGGACAGCTTCTGCCCCGAGCGATGGCTGCCGGGCGGCAGCGCGCTCGATCCCTCGAGGCCCAAGTTCGCCTACTTCCCGTTCGGTGCGGGTACGCGCATCTGCATCGGAGAGCAGTTCGCCTGGCTCGAGGGCATTCTCGCCCTGGCCACCATTGCGCGGCGCTGGAAGCTGCGCCTCGCGGCTGGCGCGACGGTGGTGCCGCAGCCGATCGTCACGCTGCGCGTGCGCGGCGGACTGAGAATGACCGCGCACGCGCGTTGAGGGCGGGGTGCGGGAGGCTCACTCCTCCGTCCCAGCGCTCACCTCGAGCGGTTACGGCCGCCTCGGCGCCGCGCCCGTGCCCGATCCCACCGGCGAGCCGCCGCGCGCGCCGGGAGTCGAGTCGCGCGCTCGCGCGCCCAGCGTATCTCCGGCGACGGAGGGCTGCCCCGTCGGGTTCGACACACCGGTCGTGCTGTCACCCACGTTCGGGGTCGCCGACATGTCGCGCACCGTCGCCGGCGCCGCGGCGCCCGTGTCGCCGTCGGTGGCGTGCTTGCTCTTGTCTCCGCAGGCGCCAACTCCGGCGAGCAGAAGCGTGGTCAGGATGACGAATCGGTTTGGCATGGAGAGACTGAGTGAGACGGTTGGATTGGCCATGGCCGACAACCCGCCAACGGGCAAGAACCGCGCGCGAGGGTCCGATGCAGTCTCGTGGCGCTGCGACGGTCGGCGCCGATCTCCACGGACAGCCGTCCGCCAATTGGAATGGCCCGTATGCCAATCCGAGTATCCTGGTACGTCAGTCGTCCTGGCGTACACGCCGTTGCAGTTCGGTGGCAGTACCAGGATTACCGAGCGAGCACCGACTCGTCGTACCGCGCCAGCAGATCAGCCGGATGATCGTAGATCTCGACCGCTCCTCGCAGTTCGTCGTCTCCCCACCATCCGCCGCATCGCAGCGCGATCGCGGGCACGCGCGCCCGCGCCGCCGCTTCCACGTCGTAGGGCGTGTCGCCGAGCATCGCGCTGTGCGCCGCCTGGCTCCCGCTGATGCGCAGCGCCGCCTGCACGATGTCGGGGTCCGGCTTGGATCGCTCCGCATCGTCCGACGACGACGCGGCCTGGATCAGGTCCGCCACTCCCGTCCGCTCGAGCAGTGCGCGCACCTCGACCGACTTCGCCGACGTCGCGACGACGAGCTCGTATCCGTCCGAGGTCATGCGCTCCAACAGCGCCCGCGCACCCGGCGTAGGACGTAGCGTGGGCAGCTCGCGCTCGAGAAAGATCTCGGTCCTCGTCTCACTCATCCGCTTCGCCTCGCCACTCTCAGGGTCGAGACCGGTCAGCTCCGGGATGATCTTGTCCCCTCCCTTGCCGATCAGCGGGCGCACCCGCTCGAATGGGACCACGTAGCCGTGCGCGGCGAACGAGTCCACCCACGCGCGCGCGTGTGCGTCATTGCTGTCGATCAGAGTGCCGTCGACGTCGAGCAGGATCGTCCGGAGCGCGCGCCCCGGAGCACGTGGAGTCTGAGCCATGCCCGGCCAGGGTCAAGATCGATGCCCATGGGTCGTCGTCATCGCGCACGGCGGTTTCTTCCAGCCGGCATGCTTTCTACCTTTCGCCCCTGATGACATCCTCGGCATCCATCGACGCCCCTGACTCGGCCAGCGCGCGCGACACGCGCGCCGCGCAACGTGGTCGGACGCTCGACTGGCTGATCGCCTTCCTCTGGCTCGGCGCCGTCGTCGCGGCCACGCTGCAGCAGGGGCTCACGCACCAGCACAACAATTTTCTGATCTTCCGCGCCGCGGCGAAGCATCTGCTCGCCGGTGCAGACCTGTACGCGGCCTATCCGGCCGAGCACCACGACTTCTACAAGTACAGCCCGACCTTCGCGCTGCTCTTCCTCCCCTTCGCGTATCTGCCCTTCTCGATCGCGATGTTGGCGTGGAACGCGCTGAACGCCGGCGCGCTCTTCATCGCGATCGGCATGGTGCTGCCCCGGCGCGCCGCCACCGCCGCGCGCGCGATCGTCTTTCTCGACATGCTCGGCTCACTCCAGAACGTGCAGAGCAACGCGCTCGTTGCCGCACTGATCATCCTGACCTTCGCCGCGTACGAGCGCCGCCACACGGCGCTCGGCAGCGTGGCCGCCGTCGGCGGCATGTTCATCAAAGTGTTTCCCCTTGCCGGCGTCAGCTTCGCGCTCTTCCATCCGCGCAAGGTCCGCGTCGCCGCCGCCGTCACGCTCGGGATCGTGGCGTTCGCGCTGCTTCCACTCCTCGTCACGCCGCCCGCGACCCTCGTCGCGCAGTACGCGAGCTGGCGCGCCATCGAGGCGAAGGACGCATTGGCGCGCGGGTTCACCGTCATGCAGATGACGCAGAACCTCCTGCACGCCGATTGGCCCAACTGGCCGCAGCAGCTCCTCGGGGTCGTCCTGCTCGTCGCCCCGGTCCTCGCGCAGCCTTCGCGATGGCGCGAGTGGGAGTTCCGCCGCCTCTACCTCGCGTCGGTGCTCGTGTTCTGCGTCATCTTCAACCACCAGGCGGAGAGCCCAACCTTCGTCATCGCCGTCGCCGGCGTGGCGATCTGGTTCGCTTCGCTGGAGCAGCGTACGCGCTGGCACTGGACGATGTTCGCGTTCTTCGTCGTCTGCACGGTGCTCGCATCGTCCGACGCGATGCCCGGAGCGATCCAGCGCGACTTCTTCGACCGCTATCGATTCAAGGTGGTCCCGCTGATCGTGATCTGGGCGGCGATCCAGGTTGCTCTGTGGAGGGGGAAGGCTCCTCGTGAACTGCCAACGGCAGTAGGGTGGTAGCCCCGCTGCTCACCGTCCGCTTCCACCTACCGGGAGTGGGATTTCCGTCAGGAAATCTCCCCAAAGTGCACCAGCCGGACATCCTCGCACTGTAGCCGCGCCACGACCGCCGGATGCACAAGCGCCCCCACGTCCGCCTCTCGCTCGCGGCGATACGGATCCTGATCGGCGAGCACGGCGTCGTCGTAGCCCGGGTGCAGCATGATCTCCGTTGCGCCACGCGGCAGCGCGTCGACCGTGGCGAGCAACCGCTCCCGCACGTCGGGCGCGCCCTGCATCGCGATCCCGCGAAAGTGCGGCGCGCGCGCGAGCAGCGCGCGGTGCGCCGGCGCGACGCCGTGCAGCGCGGCACGCCACGCGGCATGCAGCACGAGAATCTTTGCGCCCGCGATCGGGTCCAGCAGCGACGGCTGATCGAGTGGACGGCGAACGAAGTGCACGCCGCTGTCTCGTGCCGCGGCCGCGACCGCCGGCAGGATGCCGGGCATCGCGTGCGCGTGCCGATGACTGTCCACGTGGGTCGGCTCGATCCCGGCCGCCGTCAGCGCGCCTAGCTGCGCGTCACACTCGCGACGAACGTCCGCGAGCTCGACCAGACCGGACAGGGCGCGCCGAGCGAGCACGTCGAGCGCATGGAACGTCCCGGTCGCCGGATCGACGAGTGAAGGCACGTCGGCCAGCGGCCGCCCGGAGACGAGGTTGAGGTGCAGTCCCACGCCAAGCCGAGGCGCGTCGCCGCGCACGAGATCCACCGCCTCGGCGAATGCGGGGGTGTTCACCATCATCGAGGCCGACGTCAGGGTGCCGGCCCGGTGAGCCTCGAGGATGCCGCGATTCACGCCCGGCGCGAATCCGAGATCGTCGGCATTGACGACGAGCAGACGCTGTGACGAGTTCATCCGGGCAATCTAGACGGACCGCCCGGATGATCAGTGAATCCGTCGCCGAGTCGATCAGCCAGCCGACGAACCGCTCAACCGATCAACTGGCCGACCGCGGTCGTCGCGGCAGCCGACACGGGCGCCGCCGAGGCGGGGATCCCGTGCGGAGGCGTGTGCACGCCCGGCACCCACTGATCCTCGGCCGGGAAGACGAACCGCGTGCTCCCCTTCGCGTACTGCCCGCGCCATGCGTTCGTGCGCACCTGCCAGATGTCGCGAAGCATGCGGCTGCTGTCGCGCGCGAAGCGGACCGTCGTCGGCTCGTCGTCGTAGCGGAAGCTCACCGCGGTCTGCTTGATCGTGAGACCGTGCTGCTGCGCCACGTACAGACACTCGATGTCGAAACCGAACCCCGGGATCGTCGTGCGCGAGAAGCAGAGCTGCGCCGCCTCGGCCGTGAATCCCTTCAGTCCCGCTTGCGTATCCAGGATGCCCGGCAGCAGGAAGGTCTGCACCACCCGATTGAACGCGCGGCTCATCAGGTGCCGGGTGTACAGGTAGTGGAAGAAGCTCGGGCTCATCAGGTAGCGCGACTCCGGAAGCACGCGGCAGGCGATCGCCACGTCCGCCCCATTCACCAGCGCTTCGACGATGCGGTGCACCTGGTCGAGCGGGTACGCGAGGTCGACGTCGGTGAAGATCCGGTAGCGCCCACGCGCCGCGAGCATTCCGCGCGTCACCGAGAAGCCCTTGCCACGGTTCTGCGCATTGCGCAGGACCCGCGCATAGTCGCGCTGCCTGGCGAAATCCTCCAGGATCAACTGCGTCTCCACCTCGCTCGAGCAGTCATCGATGAACAGGACCTCGATATGCCCCGCATAGCGCGACACGAACTGGTCCACTGCATCGAGCGTAGTGGGAAGCTGGTCCGCCGCGTTGTAGACCGGGATGACGAGCGAGAGCACGGGAACGTCCGCCGTCGGACCGAACATCTGTACCTCATTCACGAGTGGAGACGCCTGACGTCTCCGGGTGGGGACCAACGCTTTGGCTACGTTTGGCGTAACCGGGTCAGACACTGGCTCGGGGAAACTCGCCTCCGAGAAGGGGTGCAGCCCGACAGATGGATGGGCTTGCTTCTCGCCCGCAGTCTCGCGGGGGAGGGCTTTGCGTTGCCCTCCGGACAGCCGACACCGCCAAAGGTAATGCTGGTGGTCGTCTGCGCGCCACATTTTTTGTGACCTGCGTCATACGCAGGCAGCTGGTCGGGCTTTCCGACGGCTTCAGCTACGGCCCATGGACTCAGGCGTCCCGGCGCTCCGTCCGGCGCTCGAGGACCACCTCGCCCTTCACGATCATGTAGCGGATCAGTCGCTTGGCCGCGTCGGGAAAGGCCTTCTGCCGGTCCCTGAATCGGTCGTTGGACACGATCGACGCGTTCAGCTCCCGGGCAAACGCGAGAATGAAGTAGTCCGCGTCCGTCCCCGCCGGCGCCTGGCGAATCGCCCCGCTATCGACCATCCGAACGTACGCCGCACGGTCGTCGATCTGATGTCTGAGCGCCGCGTCGGCCAGCACCAGCGGCTCGTACCCCTCCTCGCGCAGCTTGTCGCAGACGAGGACGATGTTGCCCAACAGCGGCGCCTCGCCCTCGCTCGAGTGCGCCACGTTGGAGCCGTCCACCAGCACCAGCGGTGAGGCTTCGTCGCCATTGGCGCCTTCCGCCGACTGGCGCTCCTGCGGCCCGCTCTCGGATGACATGGATCTCTCCGGCATGGCCGAGCGCTCGCTTCTGTTGGTGTGGAAGCGAAGAGCGCTCGGCGACGTGCCGAGCGCTCATTCAAAATCCAGACCTTCCGCCGACTGCGGTCGTCAGGGCTTCTTCGCGCTGTCTGCCTTGCCCGCCGCCGCGCCCGATCCTGCGCCCGCTCCGGCACCCGTTGCTGCACCGGTGGCCGAGCCGCCTCCGAGCTTGGACTGGATGGACTGCGCGTGCTCGAGGTGAGCCTGGATGTTGGGCGCCGCCTTCTGGATAAACGCCTTGAGATCTGCGTTCTGCGTGGCGCCAAGAGCCGTCTGCGCGGTCTGCAGCACCGCCTGGTGGTACGCGACCTCGTGGTCGATGTACGCCTTGTCGAACGCCGCACCCTTGGGCATCGCCGTGAGGCTGTCGTGCCA
The DNA here is from genome assembly GCA_036008805.1 of Gemmatimonadaceae bacterium. Lineage (GTDB taxonomy): Bacteria > Gemmatimonadota > Gemmatimonadetes > Gemmatimonadales > Gemmatimonadaceae > AG11. The sequence continues at coordinate 4,834 of DASYMZ010000118.1, read as the reverse complement.
CGCGGCCGCTGCGGCCTGGCTGTTGTCGCCGGGGGGCATCTCGGGCGTGATGTTGAGCTTCTTCGCGAGATCCTGCCCCGCCTTTCTCAGCGCATGATGGTCGCGCATCATGTCCTTGCCGAAGGCGCGAACCTCACGGTTCGTCCCCTTCGTCGCCGCGACCGCGCCCGCCGAGCTGTCCGCGACGTTCGCCGCGTCGAGAATGGCGACGATGTTCGCATCGGTCAGCGTCGGTGCGGCCGGCGCGGGCGCTGCCGCTGGCGTTGCGGCGGCTGCCGCGGCGGCTGTGGAGTCGGCGGCCTTCGCGGAGTCAGCGCCCTTGTCTCCCTTGGAGCAGGCCGCGACGAATGCTGCAGCCGACAATGCAGCAACAGAGGTACGACGCAGAATACGGCGTGTCATCGGTCCTCCCGACGGTGTCCGTGATTGTACTTCGGAGCAAACCGAAGTGTGCAATTACCGTACACGTGAATCCGCTTCGGGCCGAACGCTAAAGGTCGAGCACACCCCCGCCGATGCTCAGGGGGTCCGGTTCGACGAACGTTTCCCGCTCCACGAACGTAATGTCCCTTTCCGTCCTCATCTGTGACGACGTTCCAGCCGTGCGCACGATGATGCGCCGCATGCTGGAGCGTGAAGGCATGCGCGTCGCCGGGTTGGCCGCGACTGCCGAAGAGGTGCTCACGATGTACGAGGCGAGCCCCCCGGACGTCGTGCTGCTCGATCTCAACATGCCGGGGGCGAACGGCCTCGGACTGTTGCGCTCGTTGAAGACGCTCGACGCGCATGCGTGCGTCGTGATCTGCAGCGGCGCGGGCGACTCGGAGCTGCGCGAAGAGGCGCAGTGCCTCGGCGCAGCCGATTGGGTGCTCAAGCCAGTGTACACGAGCTCGCTCGTCGCGTTGCTGCACGAAGTCGTGACGACCAACCGGAGCCAGCGCGGCGCACACATCGCCGACTGATCGTGACGCTCGTCGCGCACACGAGCCTGGTGCGCGCGGCACTCCTGACAACCGGGCCGATGCGCACGCGTCATTCATCGTGACGCATCACACACATTTCCGGTGACGCGGAGCCATCATCCCGTTATGGTGTATGGGTGAGGCCCATTGGAGTGTGTCGATGCGAATCGTTCGTGCCCTCGTCGCTGCCGTGCTGCCCATCGCCGTGTCCGCGTCCTGCAAGGACGGCGGCACGACGCGCACCTCCGTCGCCGGCGCATCCGCGAAGATCGCGCTGACGGCCGCGGCGATCAGCGGGCAGGATGCCCAGCTCGCACGCGAGGTCGCGAACGGCTCGTCGTTCATGGGCTTCGACACCGGCCGCTATCCGGGTGACGACGCGATGCGCGCGTGGCGCACGGGCGACTCGCCGTATCGCTGGACGGGCTACTACCTGCCGAGCCCCTGTCATCAGGACGAAGGATGGTCCGGCAAGCGCGAGGCGCTCACGCAGATGGGTTACGGGCTCGCCGTGCTGTACGTGGGCCAGCAGACGTGGGGCCGGCGCCCCGGCGCGCCGCACATGGAGCGCGTGAGCGTGCCGACGCGCGTCACGTCGTATGTCGGCAAGGGGCGCAAGCGGCACAAGACGACGCGCACCGTCATGAAGACGGTGCTGCGCAAGGCTCCGCCACCCGCGCCGGGCGCAACGTGCAACGCCGACTTCGTGAGCGGCGCGCGTGGCATGCAGGAGGGCGTCGACGCGGCGCAGCGCGTGGCGCGCGAAGGCTTTCCGCGCGGCACGACCGTGTTCCTCGACCTCGAGCGCATGGACGTGCTGCATCAGCCGATGCGCGACTACTACTCGGCGTGGGCCCGCGCCGTGCTCGACGACGGGCGCTTCGTGCCGGGGATCTACGTGCACACGTACAACGCGAACACCGTGTACAACGACGTGAAGGCCGTCTACCAGTCGGCGGGACTGGAAGGTGAGCCGCCGTTCTGGGTCGCCAAGTCACGCGGCTTCGACGTCACCAAGCACCCGCGCGAGACCGGTCACAACTTCGCCGCGATCTGGCAGGGGGTGCTCGACGTGACGCAGACGTGGAACGGCCACAAGATTCCGATCGACGTGAACGTCGCGGCGCTGCCGTCGCCGTCGTCGGTGGTGGCGAGCATCGCGGCGGGGTTTCGGGGGGGAGAGTAGTGCTTCGACCCGCGCACTCCGGTAGGCGGGTCGACGACGCACTGCAGTACGCGGGTAAACTCGGGCAGAGGTAGGAGGATTGGCATACCAGCCCTCCTGATTCGGCCCGCGTTTGGCGAGATCGCGGCGCGGGTGCAACACGGGGACGGACTCCTTGGGACGGACTCCTTGGGACGGACTCGGGAGTCCGTCCCCAGGAGTCCGTCCCCACTTCGTCCGCTTGCGTCTCGCACGGCAGTACGCGGGTAAACACGGATGGAGGAAGGAGGATTGGCATACTGGCCCTCCTGATGCCGGCCGCGTTTGGCGAGCTCGCTGCTCGAGGTGTAGCTCCCTCGACTTCGCGCGGATGACAGCCTCGAAGGCCCAGCGCGGCGACGGTCAGCGTCGATATGCACGGACGGCCCTCCAATCTTCAGGAGGGCCGTTGTGCCAATCTTCCCGCTTCCTACCGCGTTTACCCGCGTACTGCCGCGCCCTCCGCGGCTAGGAGGTTGCGATCCTCTTCAATGCCTCCAGCGCCTTCACCGCGCGATCCGACGGCAGCGCTCCTTCCGCGATCGCCTTCACCAGCTGGTCGTCGCGGTGATACAGGTCGTTGCCGAAGTAGAGCTGTCCGTCGCGCATGTAGGTGGTGCCGTACGCGATGTACACGGGAATCTTCTTTGGCAGCTTGATCTGCTGGTTGTCCTTCCCGTTCTGCATCGCCTCGTCGACCTTCGCGGCGTCCCAGCCCAGCACCCACTGCGCGAGCTCCGCCGGCTTCTCCACTCGGATGCAGCCATGACTGAACGCGCGCACGTCCTTGTCGAACAGCTCGTGGTTCGGCGTGTCGTGCAGATAGATGTTGAAGTCGTTCGGGAAGAGGAACTTCACGAAGCCCAGTGAGTTCTTCGGACCCGGCTTCTGCCGGATGCGCGTCGTGCCGCCGTCCTTGTAGTACTCCATGTCGTTCTCGGCCAGATAGCCGGGGTTCGACGCGACCTTCGGGCCGATCTCCTTCGCCTGGATGTCCGGCGTGATGTTCCAGTACGGACGGAACACGACGAACTCCATCGAGTCCGAGAACACCGGCGTCGCCTTGTCCTCGTATTCCTGGCCGACGATCACCTTCATCTCGAGCGTCGGCTTGCCGGCGTCGAACGCCGAGAGATGAAACGCGGGCACGTTCACGTAGATGTAGCGCGAGCCGAGCGAGCGTGGCATCCACCGCGCGCGCTCGAGGTTCGCGGCGATCTGCCCGAGCCGGTATGCCGCGGGTACGTTGAGCGAATTGAGCGTCTCCGTGCCGAGCGAGCTGTCGACGTTGATGCCATGGCGCGCCTGAAACTGCGCGACCGCGGCCGCGAGCCCGTCATCGAAGACGGCGCTTCCCGACGCGGCCGAGCGCCGTGCGCCAGTCCCAGTGTCGCTGCCCGCCGGGGATGCCGGTGGCACGCTGGCGACGTCGATGCCCTCGGCCTGAAGACGCGCACGCAGTGCGGCGAGCCGCTGCGGCGAATCCGTCTGGCCCCGCTTGAGCGGCTTGCCCGCGGGCACCGGCTGCCAGCCTCCCTTCGCCACGAGCTCGCGGTAGCGCGTGAGCTCCTTCTGCATCGCGGCGTACTCCTCGTCGCCGGGGCGCATCGCGCTGATCGACTTGTCCAGCGGCATCATGCTCAGGGTACGCACGAGCGCGCTGTCGACGTTCTCCTCCTTCGCGTCGATGTGCCACGCTTGCCCGACGCTCTTCGGATCGACCGACCCCACGAGCAGATCCTCGCCAAGCGACGCGTACGCCGCGGTGAGCAGAACGTCGGCGTTCGCGAGCTGCTCGGCGGTCGGCTGCTTCGTGTTGCGCACGTCGGCGATCGCCTGGGCCAGCTCGGCCACGGGATAGTCGTCGATGCGCACGGCATCCGTGCTCGCGGCGAGCACGGCGTTGGTCAGTGCGCCCGCGCGATCCTTCTCGAGACCGTCCTCGGACATCCAGAGCGGTGCCTGCTGGAATCGCGCGTACAGATTCTTGGTGTGCTTCCACGCGTCCTCGCCGACCGTCGCCGGGTGCGAACCGGCGAGCCGCTGCTGAACGGCGCTCCGCAGCGCGGCGATCGGCACTCCCTTCACCTCGCTCAGCTCGGCGGGGGCCCAGCCGCCGCGGGCGACCTCGCCTTTGGCGACCTGAGTCTGTTCCGGCTGCTTCGCGTCTCCGCCTGTGGAGCAGGCGGACCCGAGCGAAGCGGCGGCGATGAGAACGACGGCGCGCACGGCCGCCAAGTGCTTCAACGTGAACATCATGGACTGTCTCTCTCTCAGCTGGGATGTGGCCGGCCCGTGGAGCCGGCCGCGCCTTCCCTAGGGCGAGATGCGGGCCAGAATCGTGGCGAGCCCGTCGTTCCCAGAGAGCGGTTGCGCTGGCCCGTTCTCTGCCTTCATAGCGGGCGAGACCAGACCGCAACCTCGTTCCACCTCTCACGACCGCCCACATGGCTTCCAAGAATCCGTCCGATAGAGCCCGCTCGCTGCGTTCCGCCTCCGGGGCAATTCTCATCTCGAACGAGCGTCGCCAGCGTTCGCGCCTCCGCGACCTGTGCGACGAGGTGCTCGCTTCGTTTCGCGTCGCGTCGAACCGCGAGCCGATCAGCGAGCAGGACCGCGCGGCAGCCAGGCAGATTCTGCCGCAGCTGACGCAGCTCTCTCGTTGACT
>DASYMZ010000117.1:0-51106 GCA_036008805.1 Gemmatimonadaceae bacterium | reverse complement strand
CGATGATCGGGTGACGCGGCGCGGAACTCAAAAGGAGCTGCAAGGATACTTCGGCGCTCCCACAGACAACGTGCGGGGATCTGTCCTAGCTAATACCCTCACGAGTACGATTGCGAGAGCTTACACGCGGAAAGGCAGCATTGAGACGCACTTGAACCGGTTGCCGCAGAGCGGCGCCGCCTAACGTGCGTTGGAGCAGACAGGGCGGCTATTGATGGAGCGCGCTCCGCGCGCTCTCTTATTGATCGCCCTGCAGCTCAACTTAGGCGTTAGATAGCACCTAGAATCTCCAGCCATGTCTGAGAGCCAATCCGCTGCTGCACTCGACCCGGACAGAGTTGAGTCGTTGGCCGACTTCCTTGTTTACGCGAAGGCAATGCACGCCGAGTTGCGCGCAGGGGCGTCAGGTTGGGCGAACACCTCGCTCGACGCGTTCCTCGATGGTCTAATCGCGTGGGCGGAAGATTGGCCGGTGTCATCGGTACCAACCTGGCGCGCGATGGCGCAGCTCATTCGGGCGGGCGCGCTCTACGAGTAGGGATCGATGAGCGTGCTATCTAACGTGTCGCTGCAGCAGACAAGCGCGAGATCGAAGGAAGTCATTGCGGTTTCCGCCTATCGAGTTGCCATCGCGCGCAGCCAGGTGAGCCGCATATTGAGTTGGCCGCTTGCAGCTGAGCTTTGGCGTTAGGTGGCCATAGAGGTGATGCGTGTTTGAGTTCAAGCGGGACATGCAGGGAACGCCCGCCGCGTGCGCGCGGTGCGGGAGTGACCGGACCGTCGTCGGCACCGTGCTCGCCGAGAGCGAGGTGCGGTTCCGTCCGCGCGGCCTTCGCTGGTGGAAGCTGAACCGTGGCGTGCCGCTCGTCCCCGCGACCGTCCAGGGCTGCCTCGATTGCGGGTGCCTTCTGGGGTTTGTCGATCCGGCGGAGCTCCGGGCGACGATCAGGCACGCGGGCGGCGACGAGCTCCGAGCCGCCTTGAAGCGCGCCCGCCCCGCGTCGTCGTCAGGATCGCGCGGCGGCCACCTAACGTGACGCTGAAGCTGACGAGCGCATTTGCGGTAGCTCGCTTCGCTCGCATTTTGTTAGACAGCGCCCGCAGCTGAGCTGGGGCGTTAGGCCACACCAACACCACGCGTCATGCGGAGACTCTTCACTGTCACGCTAGCACTCCTGCTTGGGACGACGTCGCTACACGCCCAGCACATCAGACCAGCCGCTGCCGTTCTCCGACCCAGCTCGGCCACTCCGATATTCGCCCTTCGCGTCGGTAGTCGCGTGCCAGAAGCCAGGAGCCGGCTACATGACGCGCTGACAGGCGGTTTGCTGGGAGCCGTCGCCGGCGCAACGGTCGGTGCCGCGGCCGCTGTCTACCAGGGCTGGCAGGGTAGCACCTGTGCCAACACTGCCAGCACTGCCAGCACTGCCAGCACTGCCAGCACGGCTGGCTGCGGCGCGAGAAACGTTACGGGTCGGGACATCGCCATCGGTGCGGCGGTCGGGGGATTGCTCGGCATACTGTCCGGTGCCACTTCGGAACGTTAAGCACACTCTGCGAGAAACGTCGTGAGACCAGTATTCTCGAGCGTGTGCCCTAACGTGTCGCTGCAGCAGACAAGCGCGAGAGCTGCGGAAGTCATTGCGGTATCCGCCTCTCGAGATGCTAGTGCATTCGATCAGGTGAGCCGCATACTGAGCCGTCCGCTTGCAGCTTGGCTTGGGCGTTCGCTGGCCACATCGTCATAGGCATGATGGAGCACTCGCCGCCACCGAGTATGCTGTCCGCCGCAGCCCTGTACGCGGCTTTCGACACGGACCCATCTCCCATCGTGGAGTTCCTCGTGTGGCTGATGGCGCACCGCGCGAAGGGGCGGTCAGTGTCGCGCGTCATCGATGTCGGCTGTGGGATCGGACGCCTTCTCCCACCGCTCGCTACGCGGGGCTGGCACGTGCTTGGTCTGGAGCCGGACGCCGAGTATGCCGCGTATGCGGCGGAGCGCACCAGGGCGCTGGAGAATACCGACGTTCGCATTGGCGGCTTCACCGACATTCGTTCGCTCACGAATCACATCCCCGCCGCCGATCTCGTGGTCGGCATCAACGGCAGCTTCGCCTATCTCCCGACGCCTGTCGTCCGGGCTGATGCGCTCGCACAGTGTCGCGAGGCCCTGCGCCCCGGCGGGCTGCTCGTACTCGATCTCCCGAACCTGCTCCGAATCCTTTTCGAGTATGGCGGCCCAGCAATCGAGGAGCGCGCGATAGGCAATCGAGTGATTCGCCTCGAGCGAGGACATCGCCTCGACTACGACAAAGCACTGTTCATCACCGACGAGCGATTCGTTGTCCGAGAGGCGGACGGTGCCACGTCGGAACTCCGGCGCGAGCATGCGTATGCGATCACGACGTGGCCAGAGCTGGCGAGCGCACTCCGCGCGGCCGATTTCGACCACTTGCGCACATTCACGTCCTTTGCCGCCCGCGCGCCAGAGACTCTGGGACCCGGTCGAATGTTGATCGTCGCGCAGGCCAGCTAGCGAGTCGCTGCAACTGACGGTCGCTGGGATGAAGGAAGTAGTGGTAGCCGCCGCTCTAGTTGGTACTGTGTGCCACCCTCAACTTCCCAGCAATCGTGTCGCCCGAGCCGAGCTTGGGCGTTGGACAGCGCCCACAACCGTGTCGCTGGCACCGTGCTCGGATCGTGTCGAGTGCAGCAGTGATATGCCCCGCCGCCCGATCCGCACTCGCGCATTCGCGCGACGCTCTCCGTACCCGATCGCCATCTCGTTAGCACGACGGCGGGCCCCGGTAATCACCGCGAAGCTCGATTCGTCGGACGCACATTCCTCGATGTGACGCGCTCGACGCGCAGGTCGTCGGGGGCGAGGGCGAGGCCCTCGGCGATGTTCTCGTGACTCTCGACCTAGCCGGAACGGGCACGTCGGAGTCGTACGAGCGGGTCGAGCAGGCCGCGAGTGTCGGAACGGGCTGTCCGCCAACAATTGCGGGGGCCGAGATGCAGTCGAGCGCCGGAGAACCACTATGAGTGTGCTGTGGCTGGTGTCGCGATATGTCGATCAACAGAAGCGGGAACTGCTCCGGTACCTTTGGGACCGCGGTGCGTGTGACGCCGAGCATGCGATCGACCTTTCGGGCATTGACGTGAAGCCGTCGATCCTTGCGGCGATGATCTCCCGGAGCATCGTAAAGCGGACGGCGTCCGGAAGGTACTTCCTCGATCCATCACGGGTGCACGAGGCATACGGCGCTTCAAACAGCTTCATTCTCTACGCGATGGGAGCGTTCCTCCTCGTGTTCCTCATCATCATGATCTGGTAGCGGCTCGTGATTCCCCGCAGGTCACCTCTCGTGTCGGGAAGCAATGACGCACGATGCGCTACCCAGCACGCTGCCAGACGCTCGCCGCCGCAGTCTTGATCGGTGAGGGCCCTCGTGCTCTGACCGCTCAGGCGCCAGATGCCAGCGATCGATGACTGTCTCGGTTGTAGCGACTCCTGGGACGACTCGGCTCATCGCTGTGCACCGGCCGCCCAGCCGCATCTGGCCGCCAGCGACTCTGCTGCGAACACGGTGAAGGTGCGATCGGCGACGAGGCTCTCGCCGGACTGCGGGCGGCGCAGCACGCTCTTCACCACGACCTCCCGGTTGCCGCCCCTACGCTGCGTGTGCCAACCGCGCGGCACGCATTTGTAATCCAAGACTCATTGCGCGCTAACCGCACGATCATTTCCGCTTCATCGTGGGGCGTTAGCTTGTGGCCACTAGGAGAGCCGACATCAGACGGCGACATGGAACTCTCCTGAGGCCATATGGCGCGGGAGGGCGCATGTCGATCTACTTCGAGACCGAGTCCACGTGGTTTCTGCTCAACACGCTCCTCGACTGGGTTAAAGTATTGGCGGCCACGCACATCGGCTTTCGTCTCGTGCGGGCGTACGACAGGCGCGCGCGCGTCCGATCAGGCCAGTGGGCGCTTCGCAGCCGAGTGAGGGAGCTCGAGCAAGCGACCGAGGAGCTCAGAGGGCATCTCGAAGAGCTGCGCGAAGCTGAACGATTCGCTACCGCTCTGCAGGAGTCGTCCTCAGGGCGGATACCAGCGGCAAGATCCTAGAGAGAGCGAGGTACCGTCTGGCGCTCCGGTCCCCTAGCGTGTCGCTGCAGCCGACAAGCGCGAAGAGCTGAGGAAGCGCTCCGCGTGCTGGCGTCCCAAGGCGCGCAGATCGTGGATGTCCGCATGCCCGATCTCTCGGCGCTGCTCGACACGTGGCCGACCATCGCGGCGGCGGAGTTGGTGAAATCACACGCGGCGACATATCCATCGCGCGCGACCGAGTACGGCCCGTACATGCGTGACTTTCTCGCGGCCGGAGCCGGTCTGACGCCCGGGCAGATCGCTCAGGCGAGGAAGGCGCGAGCGGTACTGAGCGCGCGGTTCACCGCGGTACTCGACTCCGTCGACGCGATGGCGTGTCCAGCCGGCGGCGCTCCCGCGTGGCGCGTGACGCGAGCCATCCAGACCGGAGCGCTCGCCACACTCCACGAAGCTTGGGGCGCGGCTGCGCCGCGCGCGATGGATTTCACGGCACCGATGGACCTGGCGGGCACACCCGCCATCTGTCTGCCGTCCGGGTTCTCGTCAGAAGGTCTGCCGTACAGCATCCAACTTGCCGGCCGCCGGATGAGTGAACCGATGCTCTGTCGCATCGCGAACGCATATGAGGTGGCGACACGCTGGCATGCACGACATCCCAACCTCGACGGGCTCTAACTCGAAGTCGCGAATGCGTTCCAGGGGCTGGCGAATCCCAAGCCAGGGCGATCGGCAGTGTGCCGTGGCTCTACGGCGATCACACTGCCGGCCCACGTTCATTCGCTCGTGCTCGGCTCCGTCGCCATCGGGAAGCGCTCCTGAAGCCACGCCTGCCACAGGGGCTTCTCGCGGGCGACGTGTGCGGCCGCCTGATCGCCGTAGAGGTAGACGCTGAACGCCGCCATCACCGACTCGCCTCCGAGATCCATCGTGAACAGCGCGGCGATGCCGGGCCCCGGCTGGTCCAGCCGCAGGAGTGCGCCGGGCGGACTCTGTTTGACGTCCTCCACCACGCCGCCAAGCGCCGGGACGCCCGCCGGTGCAGACCAGCTTTGCCCGGCGTCCACGCCACTGATTCCCACTGCCTCGGTCAGCGCCGCCCAGGCGTCTGCCGGCGTTCCCATGACGGGAGCCATGAGCTGCATGAACGCGGAGCGCTGACCGCGGAAGTGCGTGAGATAGAGTCGCAGGATGTGGAAGGCGCCGGGGATGCCCGCTTCGGTGCCGATGAGCTGATCGTCCCAGTCGTCCGTGCTGGCGAAGAGGCTCTGCACCAAGCGGACGACGCAGACACCGCCTCCCCGTGCTTCGACGGTCCACTCGCTCGCGAGCGGCGGCGAGCCAGGGAACCAGCCATCTCCCTCGCTGACGAACTTCCTCGGCGCATCCCAGACCGTCACCGCGGTGCGGAGCTCCATGCCCGGGCCGGGGGTCACCGTCATCGCGACGGGCTTCCCGTCCCGCTCCTCGAACGCGGTCGGCGCGAACCAGGACGAGATACCCGGCCCGGATGCGATGGCCTGCCAGACTTCCTCCGGCGTGCCGGGGACCTCGATCTCAACCTGAATGGAGCGACGTCCGGAGGCTTCTGTCTTCACGCTCATGATGGCTCCTTGAACTCGGATTTCCGGGGGAGGGGGTGCGCCACGATCACGAGGCGATGCGCGCGGCCACCGGGGGCGGATTCGTCGTGATATTTCGAAACGAGCATCGCGACGGCTGCGGTGAGCTCGTGGCTGAACGCCGCTCGGTCCGCCGCCGACCGGAAGCGAACCTCGGTATCCACCGACAGGGTCGCGAGCCGTTTGCCAACCTCTCTCGCGCGGCGAACGAGGTCGCCCACCTCGCGGACGATCCGTGCGCCGAGGGCGATGAGATAGCTCGCGGACAGCCGATCGACTTCCCGATCGGGGTCGACGGCGACCGGGCCCATTGCGCTCGGCGAGACGACGTAGGAAGCGGCCGTCGCGACGAGCAGCCGTTCCGTCAGCCCGCCCCACTTTCGCTCCTCGGCCAGCCGCACCATCCCGTGCGCCTCGAGCGCGCGCAGGTGGTAGTTGACCTTCTGCCGAGCCAGGCCCACCCGCGCCGCGAGCGTCGCCGCCGATGCGGGCGAGGCCAGCTCCGAGAGGAGTCGGCTTCGCACCGGCTCCAGGGCCACCGTCGCCGCCGCCGGATCATCGATGACTTGGATGTCGATCATGGGGAGAGGATAGCCTTGACAACTTTTATTGTCAATAGCAATCCCCGGAGTCATCCACCGAGTTCGAAGGGGCGTGCCCGGTGACGCACGGCGCCGCGGCGCGCGGAGCAGCCGAGCGGGTCGGCCTGGAAGAGCTGCTGGATATCCAGCGTGAACCCGGTGGCGCACGACGCCGTAGGGACATCGGTTCCCGATGCATCCATGTCGAACCCGAGGTGCCCCAGATGCGGCGCGAGATTTCGATCGTGAGGCTGTACGTGCTTCGTGTGACGTACCTGCTGGTCGGCGTGGGTCTCGGGGTGGAGATCTGGCCGCTCATCCTTCGCTCGGCGACGGTGCCGCCGGCGCACATGCAGGGCGTCGTACGCGCGATGTTGACCGCGGTATCGCTTCTCGCCCTGCTCGGAGTGCGCTACCCACTCCAGTTGCTGCCGCTGCTCCTGTTCGAATTCATCTGGAAGGCCGTCTGGGTGTTGGCCATCGGCGTTCCGCTCTGGCGCGCCGGCCGACTCGACCCAGCGACGACGGGCGACACCTGGACGACCTGCCTGGGCAGTCTCGTCCTCTTCGTGCTCGCGATCCCGTGGGGGTATGTGCTCCGCAACTACGTGCAGGCGCGTGGTGACCGCTGGCGCGATGTGGTGGTGCCCGAAGCGGCGGAAGCGAGGGCAGGCGTCGTCACCCCTGCACCTTGAGCAGGCGCGCAGCCGGGGTGCTACTTCTGTCTGCCGAGCGCCTACATGCGTACGCGCAGTCGTGACCCTGGCAGCCGTCCGACTATTGGCTACAATCAGCCGCACACCACCAGCGGAGAACAGATGCGCAAATCATCCTCGCTTCTCATCGCCGTATTCTTTTCGTCGACCGCGTGGGCGCAGTCGACATCGGCGCCGGCACGGCTTTCGGTTCACTGGGAGGAGCTGACCGCAGCCGACTTCCGCGACGCCATCACGCGCGCGCAGGGCACCTGCTTGCTCCCCATCGGCATCATGGAGAAGCATGGGCCGCATCTTCCACTCGGCAACGACCTGCTCAACGTGCGGTACGTCTCGCTGAACGCCGCGCAGCAGGAGTTCGCGGTGGTGTTTCCCGAGTACTACTTCGGCCAGATCTTCGAGGCGAAGCACGAGCCCGGAACCGTCGCGTACAGCCGCGGGCTGCAGCTCCAGATGCTGCAGGAGACGACGGACGAGATGAGCCGCAATGGCTGCAAGAAGGTCATCATCGTCAACGGCCATGGCGGCAACCCGAGCCTGCTGACGTTCTTCGCGCAGTCGCAGCTCGAGGCGCCGCACGACTACGTCGTGTACGTGCAGGGGTTCGCTCGGAGCGGACCGGGCGAGCCGAAGCACAAGTCGAATCCGGCGTCGGACCAGCACGCCGGTGAGAGCGAGACGTCGGTGAGCATGATCGCGCGTCCCGACCTGGTGCACCTCGATCGCGCGACGCGGGAATCGGGCGCCGACCAGGCGCGCCTGAAGCTTCCCGACGGTCTGTACACCGGCATCTGGTGGTACGCGCGCTACCCGAATCACTACGCTGGCGAGGGCGCCGTCGCGTCGCGCGAGCTCGGCGAGTTCGAGGTGAAGACGTGGATCAACGCCATCGTGCAATCGATCCGTGCCGTGAAGGCGGACAGGGAGAGCCTCCGCCTTCAGAGTGAGTTCTACGAGCGGAGCAAGCATCCACTGGACACTCCGCCGCAGCCTTGACCGAATCCACGGCATCCCGGCCTAGACGCCGATAGCACCGCTACGCCCTGCGCACCGGCTAGCGCAGGTGGGTGATGCCGACGCCCGCGACTACCGCCGGAGTGCCGAGCACCGCTGGCGTTCCGGCGAGGTGGTCGAAGAGTCGAACGCCAGAGCCGAGCAGAACGGCCGCGACGTCGATGGAGAGCTCGTCGACGTCGACCGGTGAGCACGGCACCGAGCTCGGACGTGAGGCTGCGAATGTGCTCGGCGCTCGGCTTGGAGACTCGGAACGTCATGGCCTCCGCCCCGCCGGTGCTGATTTCGACATTCCCGGAGTTCATGTACCAGTCGAACACTTCGCCCACGCCGTCGTTGCGGTCAGCGACGTAGCCGTCGAGCGACATGGACATGATCGCGACGAGCTTCGACATGCGATCTTCCTCGAGAGGAGTGAGGGACGGCGTTCGCGAACGAGCACTACGAATCTCGATAGGGCGACATCGCCAGGCAGGGACCCGAAACGTCAGACCACTCGCGGAGCAATGAATGTATGAGAAGATCCTGTTGGTCTTCGCCGGCCTGACCCTGCTCCAGCCGAGGGTTGCGATTGCCCAGTCGACGTCCGCTCCGACCGTGTGCTATGAACTGCGGCTCGGAGCGTGGAGTCCCCAGATGAGCGATGCGGAGGCCGCGATGCATTTGGTTCCGCGACTCGTTCGCCTGCATGCTGGCGGACGCCTCAGTCCGGACATTGCGTACGCCATGAGCCGACCGCTGCCTGGGATGCCCTACTGGGATCACGTCGCGGACACGCTGTTGCTCGTGTGGAGCAACGGCTTCGCGCCGACGCAAGTCCGAATCTACCAACGCAATGGCGATTGGGTTGGCGACGCAGTGGCTGAGACGGATGCGCACCCGATCCCGCCGTCGCCGAGGCCTCGCGCGCGGGTGAGTGCGCGGCGCGCCGCGTGTCCCACCGAGTCTCCGTCATCGCGTTCCTGACCCATGCGATGGGTGCGGTCCCGCTGTCGAGCTGGTACGATCGCAAGTGGGCCGCGATCTTCACGACCGCCGTGGACGCACCGGCGTACGCCCTCGCCACGAGGGTAGATCGTCACGACCATGCAGGCGAAGAGATGTAGCTCGTGATCGGCGGCGTGTTCGCAGCCTAACCGGACGAGGAGCCGCAGCAGCACGATCGCCTCACCACATCCGTCTCGGAGTCTCAGATGAAGCGAGTCACTGGCATCGGCGGGATCTTCTTCAAGGCCAAAGACGCTCCGGCGCTCCAGGCCTGGTACCGGCAGCATCTCGGAATCGACGTTCAGCCATGGGGCGGCGCGGCGTTCGACTGGACCGACGGTGAAGGCAAGCCGGTCGCTGGAACGACCGCGTGGCTCATCAACTCGGAGCAGAGCAAGCAGTTCGAGCCCAGCACGGCGTCGTTCATGGTGAACTACCGGGTGGAAGATCTGCTCGGCCTGGTCAAAGCGTTACGTGAAGAAGGCTGCAACGTTCTCGAGAAGATCGATGATTCCGAGTACGGGAAGTTCGCCTGGGTCATCGATCCAGAGGGAAACAAGGTGGAGCTGTGGCAACCGCCCGCCGGCCAGTGAGCGGCGCGGCGACACCGAATCGGCTTCACACGGGCGTCGCGCAGCACATCGAGCTCGGAGACACGGTGGAGTAGGGCATCGCGGCGACATCGTTCACGGGAGGCGGAGCATGGAACCCTCGACCAACTACGAAGTCTCGCTCCAACATGCCACAGCGCGCACCCTCGCCGCCGTCCACGCTCGACTCGCCCCGAATCGAGTTCCGGCGGTCGGAAATGTTCGCTCGGTGGCGCTGCCGCGCGGTCAGGTCGCGATGACGACGCACCGCGGCGCGTACACGGGTCTTCGTGCAGCGCACGACGCGGTGCTGGCGTGGTGCCGCGCTCATTCTCGGACGCCCGCCGGGCCGAGGTGGGAAGTGTACGGTCACTGGACGGAGCACGCGCCGCCGCAGACCGACGTCTGCTATCTGCTTCTTCCACGGTGATCCGAGGCCGCATGAATCTACCCGCACGACGATCACCTCGATTCCACGAAGCCGAGCAACCGCACTGGCTGCGCGACGACCGCAACCTCGTCCGATGCCCTCGCTGCGGCCACCAGGCGCTCGTGCAGCGCGAGCAAGCGGTGGAGAGCGGATGGTCCGCGCGCGTCACCTGCGCCTCGTGCGGATACTCGCGCAGCCAGCAACTCGGCGAGAGCGGATGGGTTGGGCCGGTCTGGGTGGTGGCGCACGCGCGCTGCGGCGGGTGCAGTCGCGCCCTCGTGCGGCGCACGCGACGCGAGAGTGGAGTACCTCGTCGGAGCGCGGCGGCTCTCAGATGCTCGCACTGCGGCGCTACGACGCCCGCTGCGTCGCAGACGTGGACGCCGGTCGGGAGTGCGGCACCGGTCGATCCCTACTTCGGCCTTCCGCTCTGGCTTCAGACGGCGTGCTGCGGTGAAGTGCTGTGGGCGGTGAATGTCGACCACCTCGCCTTTCTCGAGAACTACGTCGTCGCGAAGCTTCGAGAGCGGGTGCCGAACCAGAACGGGAGCGTGGTGAGTCGTCTGCCGAAGTGGTTGAAGGAGGCACGGCATCGCAAGGAGATCATCGCCTGCATCGCGCAGCTTCGGCGATCGCTGGTTGACGCCGGGCCTGACGTGCCTGTTCGCTGACGACTGGATGCACGGGGTGAGAGGATCGCGGCAGCGGTTCGTCGTGGTCGCAGAGATTGCTCGCTCAGCTCGCTGGTGCCGGGATGGGAACCGGCGATATTGCGGACTTCACTTTCACGCGAGGTACAGCATGCGGTTCTGGGGAGCTGTGGTTGCGAGTCTGCTGGTCGCGTCGAGTGGCGCGGCGGCACAGGACGCCTCGCGCGCCGTTGCTGGTGGCGGAATACAGGTGGCCGGCTGGCAGGGGAAGATCGACCCGGGCGAGGCTCGCCAGGGAGGGAAGCTCGAGGGCGCCAAGCTGGAGAAGAGCGGCAACGACCTGCGCGTGACGACCGGTCCCGCGGTGGCGTACTGGAATCCGTCGAACGTCGCGACCGGGAGCTACACGGTGAAAGCGACCTTCACGGAAGAGAAGTACATGGGACTGAACAACCATCCGCACCCGTACGGGCTGTTCATCGCGGGGAAGGACATGGGCAAGGACGCGCAGTCGTACCTGTACTGCACGGCGTACGGCGACGGCCGGTTCATCGTGCGCGGCTTCAGCGGCGACTCGACGTTCCGTCTGAATGGGCGCGGCGAGCCGAACGCGGCGATCAACAAGGCGAGCGGCGTCGGCGCGAGCGTGACCCAGGAGATCGCGCTGTCGGTGAAGGGAGACAAGATCGAGTGTGCGATCAACGGGCAGGTCGTCGGGAGCTACGACAAGTCCGCCGTCGTTGGCCAGAACAAGCTCGAGAGCACGAACGGCGTGTACGGCATCCGCTTCGGCCACAACACGGATGCGGTGGTGAAGGGGCTCACGCTGACGAAGAACTAGCTCGTCGCACGTCGCCGGCGCGCGTTCGGCAGCGCATCAATCTTGGGAGGAGGTCACGAATGGAACGGAAGAGTGCGCACGACTTCGATCAGGATCTCCTCGTGCTGTTCGACGCGTACGTCCACGGCGTGATCGACCGACGGAGCTTCCTCGATCAGGCCTCGAGATTCGCCGTCGGTGGCGTCACGGCCGCGATGCTGCTCGATCAGCTCAGCCCGAAGTTCGCCGAGGCGCAGGTGGTGCCGAGAGACGATGCGCGGATCGCGGCCGAGTACGTCGAGTACGACTCGCCGAACGGCTACGGCAAGATGCGCGGATACTTCGTGCGTCCACAGAACGCGACTGGAAAGTTGCCGGCAGTTCTCGTCATCCACGAGAATCGCGGGCTCAACCCGCACATCGAAGACGTCGCGCGCCGCTTCGCCCTCGAGAACTTCGTTGCGTTCGCGCCCGACGCGCTCTTTCCGCTTGGCGGCTATCCGGGCGACGAGGACAAGGCGCGCGAGCTTTTTCCGAAGCTCGATCAGGCGAAGACGCGTGAGGACTTCGTCGCCGCGGTTGGTTTTCTCAAGGCACGTCCAGAGACGACGGGCAAGGTGGGCGCGGTCGGCTTCTGCTACGGCGGCGGCATGGTGAACTACCTTGCGACGCGTCTACCCGATCTCGCCGGCGGCGTGGCGTTCTACGGCTCCGCGCCGAATGTCGAGGATGTGCCGAAGATCAAGGCGCCCCTGCTGATCCAGTCGGCCGAGGTGGACGAGCGGATCAACGCGAGCTGGCCGGCGTACGAGCAGGCGCTCAAGGCGGCGAACGTGCGGTACGAGCGCTTCCAGTATCCCGGCACCCAGCACGGCTTCCACAACGACACGACCCCGCGTTACAACGCCGATGCAGCGAAGCTGGCGTGGGAGCGGACGGTCGCGTTCTTCAACAAAAACCTGCGCTAATCGAGGAACAGTGCGCTTCACGCTTTTTCCATCGCTGCTGCTCTCGCTGTTCGACGCGCCCGCGGCGGCTGCGCAAACTCCGTCCAGTGGTGTCACGCTTTTCGGCAAGGTTCACGACGCACAGTCGAGGGCCGTGCTTCCCTACCTGCCAGTCCAGCTGCAGACGGAACGGGACAGTGCGGTGGTGGGAGGGGCGCTGACCAATGCGGCGGGCGAATTCACCGTCACTGGCGTCAAGAAGGGCGTCTACGTGCTGGTCGTCAGGTCGATGGGATATCAACCCATTCGCCAACGGTTTCTCGTCGGTGAGCTGAGCCCGTTCCTCGACCTTGGCACCCTGTCGATGCATCGGCAGGTGCAGACGCTGACCGAGGTCGCCGTCACGGCCACCGAGGAGACCGTCTCGGCCACAATGGACAGAAAGACGTTCACGCCGGCGGAGAACATCAGCCAGGTGGGCGGCTCGGTGTTGCAGGCGATGTCGACCGTTCCCGGGGTGACCATCGCGCAGGATGGCAAAGTCGCGCTGCGGGGCAGTGACAAGGTCATGGTGCTCATCGATGGCAAGCAGACCGCACTGACCGGCTTCGGCTCGCAGAGTGGACTGGACAACCTTCCGGCGTCGGCACTGGAGCGCATCGAGATCATCACCAACCCGTCCGCGAAGTTCGACGCGAACGCCAGTGCGGGCATCATCAACCTCGTGTTCAAGAAGCAGGAGCAGGAGGGATTCAACGGAAAGCTCGGTATGATGGCCGGTGCGGGAGCGCTCTGGGTGAAGAAGGAGAATCTTCCGTCGGTCGGACCACAGTATCAGTGGACCCCGAAGCTCAACCCGTCCGTCTCCGTCAACTACCGCAAGGGAGCGACGAACTCATTCGCGCAGCTCGATTGGCTGCACTCCCCTACGCTGAACAAGAACGAGTTCTCCACCCGCAGCTACGACGACGGCACGGTCGTGACTCAGCAGGTCCGGCGCAACCGGAACACCGACTATGCCACGATGAATGCCGGCGTCGACCACGCCTTCGATGAGCACAATGCCCTGACGATCTCCGGCCTGTTCAACCGCGAGAAGATCATCGACCATGGCGACGAGCCGTATTTCCTTGGCTCCCTGCAGAATCGCTATCGGCTCTGGCAGTTCCTCGAGGACGAGGTCAAGTACACCGCCTTCGCGACTGGCGTCTTCACTCACAAATTCGCCCAGCCGGGGCACAGGCTCGCGCTCACGTCGAACTATTCGTTCCATCGCGAGGACGAGAAGTACTTCTTCACGAACACGCTTCCGTCGTCGTCGGGAACCGATGCATTCAAGCTGCTGTCGGACGAGCACGTCGTCGACCTCAACGCCGACTACACCAAGCCGCTCAGGCAGGGGCGCATCGAAGCGGGGTTCAAGGGCCGGTACCGCTCCATTCCCGTCGACATGCAGTTCCGGCCGGGCGAGAACTCGCAGATCGACGCGGGCGCCGGCGGCTGGGCCAAGTATCGCGAGGTGATTCCCGCGCTCTATGGCAACTACGTATTCGAGAGCGAGCGGATCGAGCTCGAGGGCGGCGTCCGCCTCGAGAGTGTGCACCTGAACTACGACGTCAACCCCGATCACAACACGTACAAGAGTGATGGGTATCGATACGCCAGACCGTTCCCGAACGTGCGGGCGGCCTGGAAGTTCGACGATGCCAACAAGCTGTCGCTCTTCTTCAACCGGCGCGTCGACCGGCCGAACGAAGTCGACATCCGGATCTTTCCCAAGTACGACGAGCCGGAATTGATCAAGGTCGGCAATCCAGCGCTGCAGCCGCAGTACTCCACGTCGGCGGAGGTGGGATACAAATCCGCCTGGTCACGCGGCAGCTTCTACACTGCCGCGTATCACCGGCTGGTCGATGGCACCATCACGCGGATCGCGACACAGGTACCCGGCAGTGTGCTCCTGTACAACGTCTTTCAGAATGGCGGGCGGAGCCGGAGCACGGGCTCGGAAGTCGTCCTCCAGCAGACGGTGTCATCGACTTTGTCGCTTTCCGCCAACGCGAGTGTTTTCCGCAAGTCCGTGGACGCGTTCTCCGTGATCAATCAGTACCCGCAGCCGGTCCGCTACTCGGCGCCGCGCGAGGCGCTCACTTCCGGCAACGTCAAGCTGGATGCGAGCCTGAAGCTTCCTCGCGCGTGGCAGGTGCAGCTGTCGAACGTGTACCTCGCTCCCGATCTGCTGCCGCAGGGCAGGATCGGGAGCCGATTCTCGCTCGACGCCGGGGCGAAGAAGAGTGTCAACGGGGGCAGGGGAGAGATCGTGGTGAACGCGACCGATCTCCTGAGCACGATGCACGCGGAGCGAACGATTCGCGGTACGGATTTCAGCCTCGTGAGCACCGACTATCTCGAGACTCAGGTGATTCGAGCGGGATACAGTTGGAAGTTCTAGGTGTGATTACCGGACACGTTGTTTCGCAGTTGAGGGTGTTCACTCGGCCGTAACGGTTACAAGCTGGGGTTGCCTAGACCACCACCTAGCAACTGCCAGAGGACCGAGTGAACAGTCACAAGAATGCACGCCTCGGATTCGCGGGGCGAGTGTGCCTCGTGCACCGCGTGCTGGACGACGGCTGGTCGACGGCTGGTCGACCGCGGAGACGGCCGCCGCGTTCGGCGTCAGCGTGCAGACCGTGCGGAAGTGGCGCCGGCGGTACGAGGCCGCGGGGCGCGACGGCCTGCGCGACCACTCGGCGCGTCCGCACCGCTCGCCGCGCCGAGTGGCCGCGGCGCTCGCGCGCCGCATCCGCCGGCTCCGCGCGCAGCGCCGGAGCGGGCCGCAGATCGCCGACGCGCTCGCGGTGCCGCTGTCCACGGTCGGCGACGTGCTGCGCCGGCTGGGGCTCGGCCGGTTGCCCTCGCTGACCGTCCGGCCGCCGGTCGTGCGCTATGAGCGCGAGGCCCCGGAGAGCTGCTCCACATCGACGCCAAGAAGCTGGGGCGGATCGTCGTCGTGGGGCATCGCATCACGGGCGACCGCACGGTGCGGGGCCCGCGGCGCCGGACCGGGTGGGAGTGCCTCCACGTGGCCATCGACGACTGTTCGCGCGTCGCCTCCGCCGAGCTCCTGCCCGACGAGACGGCCCAGAGCGCGGTCGTGTTCCTCGCGCACGCGGTGGCGTGGCTGGCGACCCTGGGCCACCGAGGCGAGCTTTCCCACATGGCTGAGCACTCCAACATCAAGCCCGACGCCCGCCAGCTCGTCGAGCGCTTGCCGGAATCCGCCACGTGGGATGATCTCGCCTACGAGGTGTACGTTCGTCAGGCGATCGAGCAGGGCATCGCGCAAGCCGACCAGGGACAGACCATCGCGCACGAGGACGCGCTCGCGCGCGTGCGGAGCCGGATCCGCCGCGCCTCGTGAGTCTTCCGCTCCGCTGGACGGAGCAGGCGGCTGAGCAGCTGGGCAGCATCGCGGAGTACATCAGCCTCACCTCACCCGTGTATGCCGAACAGGTCGTCGAACGCATCGTCCTTCGGCTTCGGCAGGCACAGGACTTCCCCGAGTCGGGCCGCCGCGTGCCCGAGGCGGGCGATCTGGACGTGCGCGAGATCATTCGAACGGCCGTATCGGCTTCTCTATCGCGCACGTCCGAGCGGCATCGAGGTCCTCGCGATCGTGCATGCGCGGCAGGATCTCGGCGCCACGCTGTCGGGCGGACTCCCAGGAGCGGCCACATAACGTGTCGCTGCAACTGACGGGCGACCGCAGGAAGGAAGTAGTGGTAGCCGCCGCTCTGGCTCCGCTCCTGAGCGAGCACCATCTTCCCGGCCACCATGTCGCCGCAGCTGAGCTGGGGCGTTATACGGCTATACAGTTGTATGCGTGGAGTCGAAGATCATGTTATGAGAAGACTTGTCGCATTGGTCGCCGTGGCGGGCGCGGTAGCGTGTCATCACACCCCGGCCCGCTCATCAAGCTTCACCGCGCCGTGCTTTACTCCCTACCCGCCGCCACCTGCGGGCACAATTCGAATTGATGGCCCTGGGGCATTCGGTTGGCATGCCGGTGATTCCCTCATCGTTCGAGTGGACAATGAGGAACGATGGAGCGGCATATTGCAGTCGTGCAGTAGCGAGTCGCCGGGACTGAGCTTCGATGTCAGTTCGTGGCAAGCCGCGGGCGACACAGTCGAAGCAATCGCGGTCGATCGAGTGCCACGGAACCAACGGCCGATCGTCTGGGTGTTGCAACTCGCCAGCCGCCGAAAGAAACAGGGCTAGTTCCTCGCGCGTGAGCAAGCGGGATGATGGGTGACAGTTTATTCCGGCAGGATGGGTAACACTTCATGAAGGTGGGGGTTCAGCCGTAGACCTTCATTGTTGCCTCGTCGATCTTGCCGAGGAGCACGGTCCCGAGATACAGGGACCAGATCCCGTCGTCGCTCTCGTCCAGTCCGACGTGATGCTGCTTCAACGCGTTGGCGAGGAAGAGCAGGCGGTCCTGAAAGCGAATCGTGCCGGCGTTCGTCACGCGCTTCACGAGGAAGTGCCCCGGATACTCGAGCGCGGGCAGCGTCGCCGGGTACGGCCGTGCCGACGGGAGGTAGCGCGCCGCCGGCGGATCGCCGCCGAGCGCAGCATGGGGCCGCTCCTCGTTGTACTCGCGCCGGAAGGCGGTGAAGACGCGCTGCTGCCGCGCGAGATCCGCCGCCGGCGGCCGCGTGGTCTCGGCCTTGAGCGTGCGGTGCATGCGCTCGTGCGCGCCGTTCTCCTGCGGCGAGGCGGGGCGGATGCGCTGATGCTGGATCCCTCAGCGCAGCCACCACACGTTGAGCTGTGTGAGCCCGTGGAGCCCCGTGTTGGCGAAGGGCACGCCGTTGTCGGTGCGGATCGCCTGCGGCAGCCCGAACTCGCGGAACGCGCGCTCGAAGACGGGGCGCACGCCGGCGCCGCGCGTGTTCAACAAGCCATGCACGCGGAGTTCGAGCAGGCACTGAAGGCGGCCAACGTGAAGTACGAGCGCTTTCAGTATCCCGGCACGCAGCACGGCTTCCACAATGACACGACCCCGCGTTACAACGAGGCGGCGGCGAAGCTGGCGTGGCAGCGGACGGTGGCGTTCTTCGATCGTGTGCAAGGACGGACTCGTTCCCCACGGTCGGGTACCGAGAGCTAAGAGTTCTCATAGCTTCGTCGTTGACCTCGGAACCTTCGGGCGTACGTTGATGCCTGCGGCCTGGAAGGCCTCCTCGCCGCGCAGAGTCCTAGTGTCAAGACCTCAGCCATCCAGCGATGACCTGGCGGCGACGGCAGTGGCTAGCGCGACGCATGCTCGCAGCTCGCCCCGAGCAGATCGAGCAGAAGAGCAGTCATGGCGGATCGACTGCGCCCCCAGAATCGGCGGACGATGTGAGGCGGGCGATCTCACTTCTCCGCGATCAGGTAGACGCTCTGCAGATCGCGGCGGCAGAAAAGCGGAAACCATGGTTTCAGCAATCGTCGTCCATCATGAGCGTCATCGCGCTCCTGGTCAGCTTCATCTTCAGCGCGCTCTCGGTCCATTTTCGCACGACCGATCAACGCAAGAGCGATGAAGCGGCGAAGGTCAGCCTCCTTCGGCAGGACATCATCAGCCTCGCCGAGCTATCGGCGGAGATGACCGAGGCGGCGAACCGGCTCGCGAACAGCCCCGCGCTGTTTGCGCAGCTCAACTCCAATCAGAACGCGAAGCGTGAGATGCTCATCGAAGATGCGGAGCGATTGATCGAAACGCTCGGCGATCGCGTGACGTCTGCTCAATATCTGAGCTTCGGGCAGCAGGTCGCGATGGACTCTCGTTTCGACGAGGCCAACGGCTACTTCGAGAAGGCCCTCAAGACAGCTCCGACGACACTGGCCAAGGTCGCGGCGTATCGCAGTCTCGCTTTCGCGGCAATGCAGCCCGGAGTGGCGGGGAAGGCAGCGGACGGACGACGGTATTGGCGGGCGGCACTGGAACCCCTGCAACAGTCCGATGATCAGTACAGCTTGTTCCTCTCCTGCGACATGCTGTTGTACTGGGCGTCTCTGGAAAGCATCCTCGGCAATGCACGGACGGCCGACTCATTGGTAGTCATCGCTCGAACGAAGGCGCAGCGTGTGCTCCCGGGTCCCGTGCGAGTGCAGCTCGACACGCGCCTCACCACTCCGCTGCCGACGGCTGCGATGGCCAAGACGAGCACCGCATTGCTCGCGGACACGATGAGCGTCACAGGTGAGTGGTCGCTGCACTTTGCGGACGGCCGAGAGGGCACGCTGACGATCCTGTCCACAGCGATGCCGAACGGCCTGTTTCCCGTGCAGATGACGATCACGTCGGCCGGCACCGTGGTCGAGACGCGAAATGGCAGTGCCATGCTCGCGGGCGGATCAGTATTGATCAGCGCGAACTATCAACGCATGGGCAGCTTCTCCGCCCCGATGTCGTACGGTACGTCGAACATGCAGCTGCGACGGGAAGGCACGCGACTGACGGGAACCGATTCTCCTCTCGGCGGAAGACCCGCCAACGTCGTTACGCGGCGCGCGGAGACGGCAACGCGGCGCGTAGTGAGCGCCGCATTGCAGCCGCCGCCAATTCAATAGACGTCACGCGAGGCTTTCCCCGCCGCCATCGCTCCGCCAGTGGACCTGCCGTTCGACTCCCACGCCGATCAGGAGGACGGGTGCTCATCTTCGATCTCACAGACGTTCCGAACGTCTTAGGGCACTGTCTTCGCCGCACTGCGGTGATTCTGACGTTGAGCATCCCAAGCACGGCCGCGGCCCAGGCGGGACCGCAGTTCCCGGTCAACCTGGGATCCGCTCCCGTCATCGGCGGAATGACCGTACAGTGCTACGGCGTGCCGGCCGTCGTGACACCGATCAACGACATCGCGATGGCCCGTCCAGGGGCGATCATTCTGAATCCCACGTTCTTTCAGCTGCCGGGCAAGCTGCAGCTGTTCATCTATGCGCACGAGTGCGCACACCACGTTCCCCAGATCGCCGGCAACGAGGGGATGGCCGATTGTTGGGCAATCAAGGTAGGCCGCGTTCAAAGCTGGTTCGTTCAGGAGGACATCGCGTACCTGCAACAGTACTTCGGCAACTCGCCTGGCGATTGGACTCACGCTCCCGGGCCGGTTCGAGTGCAGACCATGATCAACTGCTTTCTCACGCCGTAGACGGCGGCTGCGGCGGCTTCGGTGGACCTCGATGAAGAAGCGCGAGCGCGTGAGGTGTCGAGCGTCATGCGCGGTAACGAGCCTGATCAACGTCGTGGCGTTCGACAGAATGCCGACTCGACGATGTGCCCCTCGTGAGTGAACGGTGTCGCACGTACACTTCGCTCAGCAAAGACGATGTGCACGTAGATGTCCATTCACGGAGGCGCTCATGAAGGGAGGCAAAGCAGGACGCCCACGACGCACGTCGACGAACCGTGCCAAACCCGGCGCGACGGGCCGCAAGGTCGGAAAGACCGCGAGCACTGGGCGACCGCCACGGACCGCGCCGAAGAAGGGAGAGCGGCGGAAGTCGTTCGGGGGGCGGTCGAGCACCGAGGAGGAGTAGCTGCTCATACGGACACGAGCACCGGTCCCGCCAGCGCATCGACGCTCATCCAGGCGAGCGTGATTCGACCCGACGCGCTGGCCGTTTCTCAGATGTCCATCCCGTAGTCGGTCGCGACGACGTCGGTGAGCGCCGGAACCATCTCTCCCGACGGACCGATCACGAGCTGGTCGTAGACCTGCGACTGCTCGATGGCGATCAGCTGTCCGAGCGTCAGCTCGAGGCGCGGCGCCGGCGTCACCAGCTCTCCGTCGAGCGCGCCATCCCGCCAGTCGCGCACCTCGAGCCAGACGTACTCTCCGACGTCGCCCTTGGTCGCGCGAAACTTCACGAGCACCTTCTCGTCGGTGACGACCCGTGCGTTCCAGCGCGCGCGCACCTCGTCGAGCCGCAGAACGGCGCGCTCGTGGGCCTCCCGCATCGCGTCGTTGCCGCTGTCGGCGCCACGCGCCACCGGCACCTCGACACCGAGCCGGGCGCACGCCGCGCGCAGCCGCTCGTCGAACGAGACTGCCTGGTCGGGCAGGGGATCGACGTGCAGCAGGGAGGGCTCGTCCTCCGCGGTGAAGCCGCGAAGGGTGAGCCGAACATCCAAGGGCGCGCCGCCGCGGCTTCCGCCGGCCTGGGTGACATTGGCGGCAATCGCATCGGCGGTCGACAGCGTGATCCGCGCACCGCTCGGCGATACGAGCTGCGCCATGAACTCCGCCTCGTTCGCATGCGCACAGCGGATTCGCGCGAGACCGCTGGCGACCGTGCCCGCGAGCACGCGAGCGGCGCGACAGTGGTTGGCCGCGACGTCGGTCATGAGTAGCTCGGGCACGCCGGAGAAGAGCATGCCGAACGTGGTGAGCGTGCGGCGTCCGCCCTCGGTCTCCGACATCATGAAGTTGAGCGGCATGCTCGGCGCCGCTGCACTCGCGCCGCGCGCTCCGCTGCTCGCGTCGCGCTGCCCTTTCACAGTCGCCGAGCCGCTGGATGACGCGGCTTCGCTCTTCCCGTTCGCGAACTTGTACCACTCCGGATGCTTGCGGATGGCGTCGAGGTACGCCTCGCCCACCTCCGCCTGCTCTCCGGTGAAGCGCTCCTGGACGTACCGCTCGACCAGCGAGAGGCCGAGTCCCTTCCAATGCGCGACGCGCACCTGCTTCCGCTCCTGTCGCGATGCGTGGTATGCGGCGATGGTGTCGAAGCGATGCGGCGCGCCGCCATACGCGGCGATGCGCGCGCGATGCCGGGCGAGCAGCTCGCGCATCGGCGTGCCTTCGGGCATCCGCTCCTCGCGCTCGCTGTCCATTCCAGGAAGCAATGATGCGGAGCCGCCCGACACCGTGTCGAAGGTGGTTCCGTCCTCGAACAGGGTGAACAGGTTGACGATGCGGAGCTCGGCGCGGGTCTTGGTGGCGTTCATCGCGAACCAGGACGTGACGATGGTGCCGCCGTCGCCGTGCGCATACTCGACGAGCGATCGCGACGCCACCGGGCGCGACATCCATGCGCTCGGCTCGAACGCCGCCGGAGGGGAGAACCCCTCGCTCGCCAGCGTGCTCGCCACGTCCTCGTACCAGGTGAAGTCGCGTCCGGCCAGAGCCTCGCGGGTGGGTGGGTAACAGCGCGAGCCGTCCTGCTCCATCGTGGACGAACGAGCCCCGCCGGAGGATTCCACCGCGGTGCGCTTCGGCATGCGGTCGAGTAGCTCGAGAGCGGCCGGGCGTGCATACTGGGGAGCCGTCGCGGGCGTGGCCGATGAGTCGAGTGAACACCAGGTCGTAGAGAGAGATGTCGCTGCCGTCAGCACTGCTGAGCGCATATCGTGAGTGGCGCGAGCTCGATGTGTCGTTCACCCATCTGGAGATGGGGCAGCGACTCGCGCCGACGTACGACGTGGAGAATGATCTCGACCACCTGCATTCCAGTCTGTGCGCGCAGATGGACGAGATCATGACGCATTCCCGATCGCCGCATCGGTCGATTGCCGGAGAGACCCTGGCGGCGCTGTCGCACATCGAGGCGGAGCTGGATAGAATCGAAGTGGGATTCGAAGAGCGTCAGTCGCTGCGAGCGTACATTGCCGCCACGCGCGCGCTCGCCGAGGAGCTCGAGCGGCTGCCGCCGCAGTGGGGTGCCAGCTGACGAAACGCATGACACGGGAGACGCATGGGCAGGCTGCTCTACGGGATGAAGATGTCGTCGGACATCCAGATCATCTCATCAGATGAATCCACGCGGCGCATGATCGCCATCCGCACACGCGCCGCGAACGCCGTCCTGCTCGCCATCGCCGTGCTGGGCATCGGCGCGTGCGCGAGCGGCAACGGCACGTCCGCCCCCGCGCCACAGACCGTTCCCGACATCAGCGCCTATCCGCCGATGCCGAACGATGCCGCGCCCGGTGCGTCCGCCGCCGCAACGGCTGCCGCAACCGCGATCGGACGAGGAGTCAACTTCGGCAACATGTTCGAGGCTCCGACCGAAGGCGCGTGGGGCCTCACCGTGACGGACGACTTCATCGACAAGACGGCCGCCGCCGGGTTCACGTCGGTGCGACTGCCGGTGCGCTGGAGCAATCACGCGAGCGCGGACGCACCGTTCACGATCGATCCGGCGTTCATGTCGCGCGTCGAGTCGGTGGTCGACAAACTACTGGCCAAGGGAGCGGTGGTCGTCCTCGACATGCACCACTACCGGCAGCTCGATGGCGATCCGCTCGACGCCGGCGAGTCAGCCGTGCCGGCCGCGGCGCTGGAGCTGCGCTTCGTGATGTTGTGGGAGCAGATCGCGAGCCGCTTTCAGGGAAAGGGAGCGCGCCTGGTGCTCGAGCTGTACAACGAGCCGCACGGACGGATGAACGGCGAGCCATGGAACGTGCTCGCGGCTCGCGCGCTGCGCGTCGTGCGCAAGACCAATCCCGACCGCGTCGTCGTGATCGGGCCGACGAGCTGGAACTCGGCCAACGATCTGCATCTGCTCAAGCTGCCGAACGATGCGAACCTCGTCGCCACGATTCACGACTACAATCCGTTTCGCTTCACGCACCAGGGTGCGGAATGGGCCACGCCGGTGATGCCCGTGGGGGTCACCTGTTGCAGCGCCGCGCAGGAAGCGGACATGGCCGCGCCACTGGACATGGCGAAGAGCTGGTCGGCCTCGAAGCGCTACCCGATCTTCGTCGGCGAGTTCGGCGCGTACAACAAGGCGGACGACGCGTCGCGCATCGAGTTCAATCGCAAGATGCGCTCGGCGATGGAGTCGCGCGGCATGACGTGGGCGTACTGGGAGCTCGCGTCGGGGTTCGGCGTGTACGATCCGGCAACGCTCACCTTCCGGCAGGGTTTGTTGAACTCGTTGCTGGGACGATGACCCACGCCGACCGGTAGGAGCGCCGCGGCGACGAATCGCGCGGCGCCCCGCCGGTCACGTGTCCTCTACGACCCGAAGCCTCTTCCCGCCGTGCGAGTGCCGCGCATGATCACGGTGCCGAGAATTCCGCCGGCTGCCGCGCCGATCACCGCGCCCTTCACGCTGCGGCCCGTCGCCGCGCCGATGATCGCTCCCGTCGCGGCGCCCAGGATCGCTCCCTGCGTCTGACTCGGCCCGCGTCGCTCCGTGCGCGTCACGGTCGTCGGCTGATCGACTGCCGGCTCCGGAATCGAGCTCGCGACGACATCACCGCTGCTCGTGCTCCGCACTTCCGACGATGAAGTCGTCGCGCCGGTGGGCCGCGCCTCCTGCTCGACGATCGCGCGGCGCGCTGGTCGTGGCGCGAACGTCGCGCGACCGGCCGAGGCGCGCCGCGTCGTGGTGGTGGAGACGCGCCGCACCGGCGCGGCGCTCTCGCTGACGCTGCCGGACGACGCATGCGTCTCCGGCTGCGACAACGCGGTCACGCGCTGCCGCACCTCGTTCGACTCCGTCATCGTCG
Organism: Gemmatimonadaceae bacterium; assembly: GCA_036008805.1. Lineage (GTDB taxonomy): Bacteria > Gemmatimonadota > Gemmatimonadetes > Gemmatimonadales > Gemmatimonadaceae > AG11. Next base: position 27,121 of record DASYMZ010000117.1, on the reverse strand, counting down.
GCTTCAGCGCGAGGTAGCGACAGTAGGCCGTCACCGCCGCGGTGCGTTCGCCGAGCGCTTCGCTCGTACGGCCGAGGTGGTAGGCGGTCGACTTGCTGGTCGCGTCGAGCTCGAACGCACGGCGCAGCAGCGACCTCGCCTCCTGCAGGTTGCCCTGCATCTCGGCGTCCTGCCCCTGCAGCGTCAGCTTCTTCGCTTGCGTCTGGTTGGCGCTGGCGGGCTGCGCGGAGACCGAGACCGTGCCGCATGCCGAGGGCAGCGGCAGCTCGCCCGACTCGGGGCCGAGCTCGAGGTGCGCGACGAGAGTGCGATCCTGCGAAAGGAGCTCGGTCCCCTCGGAGGCGTCGTGTGTGGTGCACGCCGCGACAGCGGCGAAGATCACGAGCACGGACAGACGAGAGCGGTGCATGAAAGCCTCCGTTCCCCGAGGAGATTGGCGATCGCGAATGGACGGGCGTGCTGGCGCGACGAGCTCTGCGGAGCGTGCCGTCAGGGGCGGTTCCGTGCGTCCAGCGATGCCTAGAAAGGCAGGCGATGTGCCGTGGCTGGAGGCCCTCTACGGGCACTCAACGCGAGGCGGTGTCTGTACCGCTGGCGGATGCTGTCCTCGTGATGAGACGAGTACGCTAGCCGCGGGATCGATCAACGCCCCACCAGCGATCGGTCTCCCTCACCCGAACACGTACCTCGGATAGCTCGACCGCGCGGCGTGCGGCAGCTCGAGATCGATGTCCACCGTGGCGAACGGAAGCTCTCGCGACGTGGTCGCCAGCACCTCGCCATCGGGGTTGATGATCCAGCCGACGCCACCGTAGGTGCCGGTGGTGTCCACGCGATTCGACGAGAGACTGAACGCGCCCGAGCGTACCGCCGCGACGACTCCCACCGACATCCACTTGGCCGTCGTCGCCGAGGCCGTCGCGCGCGGCGACAGAATCGCCTGCACGCCATTCCGCGCGTAGCCGGCGTACGTCTGCAGCGCCCAGAGCTCGCTGCAGATGTTCAGCCCGAACGACAACGCGCCAGCGCGAAACGGGGGAAAGCCGGCGTCGCCGCGCTCGAACCAGTGCGCTTCCCATCCGCCCGGCTCGTCGGGCATGAAGTACTTGCGGCGCAGTGGTGCCACCTCGTCCGCGGACGCGAGATATCCCTGGTTGAACGGTCTCCCGTCGATCGTAGCGGGCCGCGCGCCGACGACGTACTCGGCGCGCAACTCGGGGAGCCGCGCGAGCCAGCTGTCGCTCAGTGCCTCGAGGGCGCTCCACCGCGCCACGGTGAACTGCTCCGTCTCCCACACGGGCTCGACCATCGCGAACTCGGGGAGCAGGACGAGCTCCGAGGACTCGTTCGTGGTGTGCTCGCACAGCGCCGCCCACGCCGCGCTCAGCGCGGAAGGCTCGTGTGGAAGCTCGCAGACGGTCACACGCATCGATACCTATCGTCGAGGGTCACCAGAACTTCACGCGCGCGCCGGGCTCGAGGAAGAGCCGCTGGCCAGGACGGACGTCGAACGCGTCGTACCACGCATCCAGATTGCGAACCGTGGAGACACGATACGCCGGAGATCAGCGTCGCCGGAGCGCGCGGGTGAGCACCCGGTCCAGCGCGTTGGCGAACGCCTGCTTCTCGCGCGGCCCGTAGGCGGCGTGGCCGCCCGTCTCGACGCCGGCGCCGCGAAGTCCGTCCATGAAGTTCCGCACGGAGAGGCGCTCGCCGATGCTCTCCGCGGTGTATTCCTCGCCGCGCGGGTCGATCACCGTGACCTGATTCGGCACGAGCAGCGCGGCGAGTGGAATGTCGGCGGTGACCGCGACGTCGCCAGCGACCGCGTGGTCCACGATGTATCGGTCCGCCACGTCGGGCCCACCGTCGACGCGCACCGCGGTGACGAAGCTCTGCCCGGGCGGCAGTTGAACGCGCTGATTCGCGACGAGGATCGTGGCGAGCTGCAGGCGCTCGGCGGCCCTCATGCAGATCTCCTTCACGTCGCGCGGCGCGGCGTCTGCGTCGATCCAGAGCGTCATGCGGGGGGAGAGAAGGTGGCGGTGCGTGTGGCGCGACTGGTGGAAGCTAACGCGAGGAGCCAGACTCGATGCACGCGGCTGGCGCGCGAACCAACCTGGGAGGATGCACTCCTGACGCTCGATGAGCTCGTCCGGTTGTTGAGGGACTATGCCGCCTCCGAGATCCCCATCGAGGTGATTCACGCGCGTCTGCGCCCGGTGCTGCTCGCCGATCCGCTCGACATCACCCTCGCGGACGCGACGCCGTGGGATGCGAATCCGCACGACGAGCGACTCTTCTGGCGGCTCGTCTATCTCATCGAAGCCGACGCCGAGGACGGCGCGTCGCTCAAGGAGACGATGTCGCGCATCGTCGAGAGTCTCGCGCGAACCGCGTCGGCGGAGGTGACGCACGAGCTGCTCCCCGTGCTGCTGGATCAGGGAAGGCTGTGCGCGGTGGTCGCGAAGCACCGGGCGGGGATCATCTCGCGCACCGGCTTCCTGTCGGTGATCGCCGAGTGTGGATATCCGGATCACGTGAAGCTGTGGCTGCAGGCGGCGTCGCATGACGCGCTGGGGCGGCTGTGCGAGCGGCTCGAGCGGCACGAGTACGATCGCGTGGCGGCGGGGTTCGAGGCGGCGCCGGAGTGAGAGGAGGGGCGACATGATGTTTCGTGTCAGCACCATCCTCGCATGCCTCGCCTTCGGGTGCACGCCGGCACGCCCGGGGCTGCGGAGCGCAACGCTTCGCACCACATTCTGACTCGCTCGTCAAACGCCGCGCCCGCGCCGGCGACCTTCGACTGGAGAGCCGATGATGGAACCTTTCAGAGGCGCAGCTTCGGCCACGTCGAACGCGGAGCCGCTCCCCACGGGAGTTCGCATCGCGTCAACGCTCTGCTGGCTGGTCGGCATTCTCACCGCCCTCGTGGCTGTGGCGGTGAACGGTCCGGCGGTGAGTGGTGCCAAGCCAGGCAATGTTCTCCTGTTCGCCGCGATGATCGCGTTAGCGTTGAACTGGAAGCACCTGCGATAGCGCGCCGTGACTCTCCCCACCGACACCGACGCGCCGCTCACCCCACCGCGCCTCCCGCGCCGCTTCGGTCTGCTGCCCGCCACGGCGCTCAACATGACGAACATGATGGGCGCGGGCCCGTTCATCACGATCCCGCTGCTCATGACCGCGCTCGGCGGGCCGCAGGCGATGCTCGGCTGGCTCGTCGCGCTCGTGATCGTGATCTGCGATGGGATGGTGTGGAGCGAGCTCGGTGCCGCGATGCCTGGCTCGGGCGGCTCGTTCCACTATCTGCGCGAGGCGTTCGGGCGCGAGCGGATCGGACGGCTCATGGCGTTCCTGTTCGTCTGGCAGTTCGTGCTCAGCGGGCCGCTGGAGATCGCGTCGGGGTACATCGGCTTCGCGGCGTACGCCGGCTACCTCTGGAAGGGGATGACGCGCACCGGTGTGATCGCGCTCGTCATCGGCGTGGGGCTGGTCAACATCGCGCTGCTGTATCGGCGCATCCACTCGATCGCGATCATCACGGTGTCGCTCTGGGTCGGCACGCTCGTCACCGTGCTCGCCGTGATCGTTGCCGGTGCGACGCACTTCGACGCGCGCATCGCGTTCGACTTCCCGCCCGGCGCGTTCAACTTCTCGCTCGGCTTCTTCCTCGGGCTCGGCGCCGCGGCGCGCATCGGCATCTACGACTACCTCGGCTATTACGACGTCTGCTACATCGGCGACGAGGTGCGCGATCCCGGGCGCGTCATCCCACGGTCGATCCTGATCAGCACTGCCGCCGTCGCGCTCATCTACCTGGGGATCAACCTCTCGATCATCGGCGTGATCCCATGGCGGGAGTTCGTGCCGGCCGACGCGCATCCGGAGTCGGGGTTCATCGTCTCGATCTTCATGCAGAAGCTCTATGGCGAGCGCGTCGCGATGCTCTTCACGTTGCTGGTGCTCTGGACGGCGTTCGGCTCGGTGTTCGCGCTCCTGCTGGGCTACTCGCGCATCCCGTTCGCCGCGGCGGAGAGTGGCTACTTCTTCCGCGCGTTCGGTCGCCTGCATCCGACCAAGCAGTTCCCGTACGTCTCACTGCTGGTGCTCGGCGCCATCTCGATCGTCGCCGGCTTCTTCTCGCTCGGCACGGTGATCGACGCGCTCATCGTCACGCGGATCCTCGTGCAGTTCATGGGGCAGGTGGTCGGGTTGATCCTGATGCGCCGCAACGCGCCGAACATGCCGCGCCCGTATCGCATGTGGCTCTATCCGGTGCCGGCGCTGGTCGCCCTGCTCGGCTGGATCTTCGTCTTCGCGACGACGCAGCTCATGGTGATCCTGTTCGGCGTCGGCGTGCTGGCCTTGGGGTGTGTCGCGTTCCTCATCTGGTCGTGGCGGAGCAGCCGTTGGCCGTTCCTGGCGGCTGCCACGCCGTAGCGCGCCGAGAGGTAAGCGTGCATCCTGATCCTCCTCCGAGGAGGCTGACGATGACCGAGCTCGGGCTCGAGCCTGGCCGGGTGCGCGTCGTTCCGTACAGCGATGCCTGGCCTGCCCTCTACGAAGCCGAGATCGCGCGCCTCATCGCGTTGCTGAATGCCGCTGGGGTCACGGTAGTGTTCGAGCATACCGGCAGCACCGCGGTGCGCGGTCTCGCGGCCAAGCCGATCATCGACATCCTCGCCGGATTCGCGAGCGGCGATGACCGCACGACCGTCATCGACGTGTTACAGAGAGCGGGGTACGTACACCGGGGCGAGCAGGGCATTCCCGGGCGCGACTTCTTTCGACTCGGCGAGCCGCGCCGGTATCATCTGCACCTCACGATGATCGACAGTCACTTCTGGCGCGAGCAGCACGACTTTCGGGAGTGGCTGCGCGCGCACGGCGAGACCGCGGCCGAGTACGCGACGCTCAAGTACGCGTTGGCCGAGCAGTTTCCGATGGACCGGGAAGCGTACATGGCGGGAAAGGCCAGATTCATTCAGGACGTGCTTCGTACGGCGCGCGCGTCCCGCCAGGCATAGCATCCGGCTCCCCTCCACGACGAGCTCCCACATGGCCCTGCCATCCGAAGTCATCGACAGCCCACGCGTTCCACGCCTCGGTCCGTACTCGCAAGCGGTGCGCGTCGGCGATCTCGTCTTCACCGCGGGCCAGCCCGGCATCGACCCGGGCACGGGAAAGGTCGCGGGCGATTCCTTCGAGGCGCAGGCGCGCCAGGCGTTCACGAATCTGCGTGCGGTGCTCGAGGATGCCGGGAGCGGTCTCGATCGCGTCGTCAAGGTCACCTGCTACATCACGGATGCGAGCGCTTTCGCAGTGCTCAACGACCTGTTCGCGGAGCTCTTTCCGGTCGCACCGCCGGTTCGCTCCGCGCCGATCGTGCAACTGCCGCGCGGGCTCCTGTTCTCGATCGACGCCATCGCGGGCGTCGCCCGTGGCTAGGCGACGCACGATGCGTCTCGCGGCGATCGCCCTGGCATGCGCCGCCACCGCGACCGCGGCGAGTGCGCAGTCGGCCGCCGATCCGGTCGCTCGTCATCGCGACCTCTACCAGTCGATCGAGCGTGATCTCGCCACCTACCGGCACGCCGAGGCCGACATGGACACCCTCGGCCTCGAGCGGCAGTCGACGGAAGGAGGCCGGCTGCAGGCGTACTGCGACCGCGACACGATCCGTCTGCTGATCGCCGAATACGATGGTGAGACCGGCAATCTACCGGAGCGCTTCTACTTCGACGGCGCTCGGCTCGTGCGTTGGCTGGGGCCCAAGAACGTGGCGAAGAGTGTTCGCTCCAGCGCCGCACGCGACGAGACGCGAGATCTGCTGGCCGATGCACGCCGGTTGCGAGCGGTGATGCCGGCGTGCCAGCCGAAGTACGCGCCTCAGTGACATCGTGCGGCGCGGAACGGGAGCGCCGTCAACTCCGCTGCCGAGCGTAGTTCAGGCCCACGACACCGGTCGGGTACTGCTTCACCCGCTCCAGGCTGAACCTCGCGTCCGCGCCCTCGGGGAACACCCGCTTGCCGCCGCCGACGGTGAGCGGGTAGAGCAGCAGGTGCAGCTCGTCGACCAGATCCGCCTCGATCAGCGCGTGAACGAGCTGGCTGCTGCCGTCGGTCATGATCGTTCCGCCCGGCTGCGCCTTGAGCGCGCGTACCGACTCGATCACGTCGTCGCGGATGATCGTCGTGTTGCGCCACTGCGGGTTCGTCAACGTGCGCGACACCACGTACTTCGCCGGCGCGTTGATGACGTCGCCGAACGGATCGCCTGGCGGCATCGGCTCGAACGCCGCGGCGTGTCCGACGTAGGTGCGGCGGCCGAGCAGGAATGCGTCGACGCCGTTCAGCATCGCGACGAAGTTCGCCCCGATGTCGTCGTGCCAGTAGGGGAGCGTCCACGCGCCGAACCTGAAGCCGCCATCGAGATCCTCGTCCTTCCCGCCGGGCGCCTGCATCACGCCGTCCAGTGTCATGAACTCCGATACGATGAGCTTTCTCATTGGAAGCCTTCCACGAATGGGCTTGGATGGTTGATTCGCTCTCGGTGCGGCGAGCTCCCTTGGGTGGCATCGGGCCGCGCTTTCATCTACACGTCGAACGAGATCGGCCAGGATCGACATGGCGATTCGTGCTGATCCACGCAACCCTCCCGGCTCGGTCGGCGACCGACTGGCACGCGGTGGCATACGGTCACTCGGGACGGCAGATTGCGCTCATGACGCCAGGCGCATCGATCCAATCGGAGCGGCGATATCATCTGATCGGCCCGGACGGCACGGAGTACGAGAGCGCGACCCCGGGCCTGCTCGGTGGCAACCGAAAGCTCAGGCTCTACGGGCGGCTCGACTGCGCCTCCGCGATCCGCGCGTTGCCGCGCGGGTACGCGAAGCACCGGGTGTTCTTCGCGGACGAGGCGACGGCGATCAGTGCGGGCTATCGGCCGTGCGGGTCGTGCATGCGGGAGCAGTACAAGGCGTGGAAGGCCGCGCGGGAGTAGGCGGTCGTGCTCACCGACGAGCAACTCGCCGCCCTGCTCAACGCCGTGCCGAGCTTCGAGCCGGTGTGGGCCGAGGGCACCATCTCGATGAAGCACCGCGCGATTGGATCCGACCGGCTGATGTGGACTCCGTACGTCGACCTCGACACGCTCCTCGTCGATCTGGTGCACCGCGTTCGAATCGCGCTGCGCGACACGTTCGTCGGCGCCTACCTTCAGGGGTCGTTCGCGACCGGCGATTTCGACCGCGACAGCGACGTCGATTTCATCATCGTGACGCGCGATGAGCTGACCGGCGATCAGGTCGCGGTGCTGCAGGCGATGCACGAACGGATCTTCGATCTTCCGTCGAGCTGGGCGAAGCACCTCGAGGGATCGTACATCGCGGCCGAGGTGCTGCGCGACTTCCGCCGACGGGGCACGCCACTCTGGTATCTGGACCACGGCAGCCGCACGCTCGTGCGATCCGAGCACTGCAATACTCTCGTCGTGCGCAGCGTCCTTCGCGAGGGCGGCGTCGTGCTCGCCGGCCCACGTCCGGCGACGCTGATCGATGTCGTACCGGTCGACATGCTGCGCGAGGAGATGCGCGACGTGATTCGTGGCTGGGGCCAAGAGATCCTCGCCAATCCGGATCGCTATCGCAATCGCTTCTATCAGGGTCATCTCGTGCTCAACTTCGCTCGCATGCTGCACGACCTCGTCGAAGGTCGTCCCGGATCGAAGCTGGCTGGCGCGACCTGGGCGAAGGCGACGCTCGATCCGGCGTGGTCCGCGCTCATCGACCGCGCGTGGGGTGGTCGTCCCGATCCCGCCACTGCGGTACGCGAACCGGCGGACAGCGCGGACTTCGAGCGCACGTTGGAGTTCGTTCGCACGATCATGAGCGAGAGCGAGCGCGTGCCGTGAGCTCGGCCGGACTCGCTGAGAAGTTGCGCCGCTGGTCGATCCTCCCGCCGTCCCGCTATCGTTCGAGCATGCGAGTCGAGCCCGCCGCACCCGCCGACCTGAATACCGTTCGAGCCGCCTACTCCGACGCTCGCGAGATCCAGCGACGTCAAGGGTCGTCCATGTGGCCAGAGTTCAGCGATGCGGCGATCCTGGGCGAGATCGAAGCCGGTCGGCTCCATCGCATCATGCACGACGACACGGTGGCCGGCGTCTTCACCGTGGCCTACGACGACGCGGCGATCTGGGCCGAGCGCGAACGCGGCGCGCACCTCTACCTCCACCGCATCGCGAGAGCCGCCGGGTACCGAGGGCAGGGGCTCATCGACACGGTGCTCGAGTGGGCGCACGGGCAGTGCGACGCACTCGGGCGCGAGGGGCTTCGCATGGACACCTGGGCGAGCAACGAGCCGCTCATCGCGTACTATCAGAAGCTCGGATTCGAGCTCGTCGGCAAACAGCGCATCGGTGTCGACCCGCGCCTGCCGTCGCACTATCACGGGATCGAGCTCGCGCTGCTCGAGCAACCGTGCCGCGCACGCGCTGAAAGTGAGCGACAGGGTCATGCATGATCGCTTCCGGACATCGATGAGACTCATCCCATTCGTCTGCCTCCTGCTCGCCAGCGCGGAGCTCTCGGCGCAGCAGGCGCGTCTCTCCATCGCGCCGGCCCGCCCGCTTCCCGGCGCGCTGGTCGACGTCGCGCTGTCGAACGTGGCCGGCTCACGCGATTCGATCGTCGCGATCCGCGGCACGATGGCCGGCGAGCCGCTGCATTTCCTCGCGTCGCGCGGCGTGTACCACGCCATCGGTGCGGTGCCGGTCGACTCCGGCGGCAGCGTCACCGCTCGCGTCATCGTCGCACGCGCATCCGGCCGCGCCGACACGCTGAGCGCGTCCGTCGCACCGCCGGCGCTCCCGCCGCCGGCCGAGCAGCTCGCGGTCGCCGAGCGCTTCGGCCGGCCGCTCGACTCGGTCACGGCGGCGCGCGTCGCTCGGGAGGGCCAGCGCGCCCTCGCGGTCGGCCGCGCTTCGCACGATGCGCCGCAGCGATGGACGATGCCATTCCAGCGTCCGCGCGCGTCCGCCATCAGCAGCGCGTTCGGCAGCGGCCGCACCTTCAACGGTCAGGTCGCGAGCCGACACCTCGGTGTCGACTTCCGCGGTGCGCCCGGCGCGCCGATCCATGCGGCGAACCGGGGCGTCGTCGTGCTCGTCGACACCTTCTTCCTCGGCGGCCGCGTCGTCTATCTCGATCACGGCGGCGGTCTGACGACTGGCTATCTGCATCTGAGCCGAGCGCTCGTCGCGGTCGGCGACACGGTGGCGCGCGGACAGACGATCGGTCTGGTCGGCGCGACGGGACGCGTCACGGGCCCGCACCTGCACTGGACCGCGCGCTACGGCGCGCTCACGGTGAACCCGTTGGATCTGTTGAAGCTCGGCTCGTCGAGTGTGCGCTGAGTCGAGCGAGCCGATGACGCTCGAACGTCGCGTCACGCGATGGAAGCGAACGGCGGAGTGATGATCGAACGATGTTCGTTTGTCGGATCGAGCCGTTGGAGAGTTGACCGAGGATGTGTGATGACTGCCGACTGGATCGAGATGTCCGAGACACATGGTGCGCAGCCCGGCGATCCCCCGCCCTCGCTGCCGCTGCTCACACACCTCGAGACGCTCGGTGCGACCGAGTGGCTTCGGACGTCGCTCACGACGTTCGGCCGGAGCGTCGCTTCGTTTCTGCCGGGGAAATTCTCGGCGTATGCACGAGTGTTCCATCCCTTCGACAATGGCGGCGCCTCACCGATAGCGGCCTCCACCTGGCGTGAGCTCGCGGCTCTCGCGGGCCGAGATGTGCACGACGCCATCGCCATGGGAGAGTTCGCGTTGTATGGCGTCGCGAACGCGCAGGCGAGGATCGGCTCGGCACCCCTGTCGGTCACCGAAGTGCTGGTGGAGCGACTCCGTCCGGCGACGCGCACCCCTGACGAGTGCTTCTTCGCCGTCTGGGAGGGATTCGGTGGCTCGCTGGTCCCTCCGACGCTGCAGCCGAAGCTCGAGCTGCCGTACCGAGCCTATGATGTGTTCGCCGGTCCGCTGGACGCTGCTCGAACGAGCTACCATGCCTGGCCGTTCCATCATCAGTCGGCAAATCTGTGGTGGCCCGCCGATCATGCATGGTGTGTCGCCACCGAAGTCGACCACGCGTGGACCTACGTCGGAGGTCCGCACGGCTGCATCGACGCGCTGCTCGCCGATTCGCGTCTGGAAGCGGTGGAGACGACGGCCCTGGCGTGGTGGTGATCGCAATCGCGTACGACGAGATGCGCTGCACGCCTCGGGTCGTTCGCGATGTCGTTCGCGATTCACCCGACGTGGGCTCGTAGAGCGTCATGCGTGTATGCACGATCCTCTGGCGCCGCCTCGATGCGCCCGGCATCGACGCCTGCCGCCTCGACGAATCCGACGACGGCTGGGCTCTGCACGGCTCCGCCGCGTGCTCCATCGACGACGCGCCCACTCGGCTCGACTACCGGGTGACTTGCGATCATCAGTGGCGCACCCGTGAAGGGATCGTGTGCGGCTGGGTCGGCACCCAACTCATCTCCCTCACCATCACACGGGCGAGCGACGGCCGCTGGCGACTCGGCGACTCGGTGATCGCTGAGCTCGACGGCTGCGCCGACCTCGACTTCGGCTTCAGCCCGGCGACGAACCTGCTGCAACTGCGCCGGATTGCGCTCGTGATCGGGGAATCGGCGGACGTTCCCGTCGCATGGCTCGACGTCCGCTCCGGCACGCTGAGCCGCCTCGAGCAGCGCTATCACCGCGTCTCGGAAACCGAGTACGCCTACGAGGCCCCACGATTCGACTATCGCGCCACGCTCGAGGTGAATGCGTGCGGCTTCGCTCTCCGCTACCCCGGCTTGTGGGTAGTGATATCCTGAGTGACGCAGATCCCCGACGCTCAGCCATACTCGCGGAGATGAGATTCGCATGCCACCCAGCACGCTCACCAGCACCGACGCCGCCCGGTTCGCCGAGGCGTGGATTCACGCGTGGAACTCGCACGATCTCGACGAGATCATGTCGCACTACGCGGAGCACGTCACCCTCACCTCTCCGACGGCCGCGGTGCTGCTCGGCGATCCGTCCGGGGAGGTGCGCGGCACCCCTGCGCTCAGGGCGTACTTCCAGAAGGGACTCGAGGTCTATCCCAACCTGCGCTTCGACCTGCTCGACGTGATGTTCGGCGTGCGGAGCGTCGTGGTGTGCTACCTGAATCAGAAGGGGACGAAGTCGGCCGAGCTCATGGAGCTCGACGCCAGCCGACAGGTCACCCGAGTCATCGCCAACTACAGCGCGTGACCTGCCGAATGGAGTCCGTCCGTCACATCCCGCTCACTGCGCCACGATCGGCGCCGACCAGCGGAACGGCCCCCACTCCATCGCGAGCGTTCCGTGCTTCGCGTCCGTCGGAACGATCGAGATCGTGAACTGCTCGACCGGGGTCGCGAGCGTCTCGGTCTTCATCGCCGCTTTGCCCAGATCGCGTGAGCCGTCGTAGCTCGTGCCCCACTGCCCGAACTGCTTGTTGACGATCAGCTCCGCGACCTGTGCGTGCGGAACGGTCCAGAGCGTGTAGGTGCCGGGCTCCAACGTCATTCCCGCGACGGTGACCGGCGCCGAGGTGGTGAGTTGTGTCGCCGCGTTCGCGCCGGTGCGCCACACGTGGTCCAGCGGGATGATGCCGCCGACCAACTGCCGTCCGCGCGCGAGCGGACGCCCGTAGTCGACGGTGAGGTTGGCGCTGCCGATGCTGGCGCGCGTCGTGTCACGCACGCTGAGCTGCTTCACGTCGCCATTCTTCGGCTCCTGCGCAGCGAACTGTTGGCCGAGCGCCTGCACGTCGGGCGGCTCGGCGAGCCGGTCGACCTCGATCTTGTACGTCGTCCGCGCGCCCGAGTAGTGCAGCATGCGACGGCTGGAATCGAGCGTCGCCTCGCCGGTGCCCGCGAGCCAATCGTGCTCGATCTCCGCCTTGTTGCCCGCCATCAGCGTCACGACGCCGCTGTGCAGCGGAAAGCGGTCGAACTCGCGGTCGATGTAGAACTGACGCGAGAGGACAGTGTCGCCCACGGCCTTCTTCGCTCTCGCCGCGCGCTGAAGCGCCGCGTCGAAGTAGAGCTCATAGAGGCTGTACATCTGCGGAAGGTGCGCCATGGCCGTGCCGCCTCCCGTCGCGAACGCGTAGCTCTTCACCCCCGTGCTGTCCTTCTTCGAGAGATGCACGGAGTCTCTCGTCACGTCGGCGACGACGTGCCGGTCGCGCTGCGCCGAAGGCTCGCTCGGCGTATGGATATCCATGACCAGACGCTGGATCGCGCCGTCGGGACCGAGGGTGATCTCGGTATGCCGCTGGCGCACTCGCGGAAAGCGATCGACCTCGTCGCTCGTCACCGTGCTCCCTTGGCGCGTCACGCTCTCGATCGATATCGTATCGCGGCCGAGCCGCGCGATGAAGCCATAGCGCTCGGCGGGCTTGCTGGCGCTGCACGCCTGGAGGACGAGCGCGGCGAGGACGAATCGTTTCATTGGACGCGGGGCAGGTGGGGCCCGACCGTCGGGCGCGCGTGGCGCGACATGCTTCTCTCTCGGCGACAGCATACGCCTTGTGGCATCGACAAGGCAACGCGCAATATCGTACAAGGAGGGAAGCGGGCCGCACGAAAGATGTCGGTACGCATTCGTGGGCGGTGGCTCGTACTTCAGTGAGAGGCTGCGATGATTCGAAAGCTCAAGAGCGGCGAGTACCGGCTCTACTCGCGCAAGAAGAATCCGAAGACGGGCAAGCGGCGAAATCTGGGGACGTTCAAGACGCGCGCGGCGGCCGAGAAGCACGAGAAGGCGGTCCAGTTCTTCAAGCGCCAGGGCTGAGGGCGAGATGACACTGCTCGATGGAAAAGCCGAATCCGCACCGCGTGCCGTCACCGGTCACGTCACCGACCCCGACGGTCACGTGCTGCGCTTCGGCGCGGACCTGCGAGAGGGCGAGCCGATGGGAGAATGGCTCGACGGCTCAGGGCGACGCTGGCAGCCCACGGTGGACGGTGGCTGGCGCTCCGCCGACTGAGTAGCATCCGTACTTCCACGCCGCCACGCCGAGCATCCATGTCCCACGCGATCGATCGACGGGAGTTCCTCACGCGCGCCGCACTGGGCGCCGCCGCGCTCACGATGCCACGCTCTGCATGGAGCTCGGGCTCGGCGCCGCGCGCACCGGCGGGAATGTTCGTCTCGCTTCCGCCCTGGGCGGTCGCGCGCAACGTCGGCTGGCCGGAGCAGGCGCGCCTCGCGGCGCGAGTGGGCTACAAGGGAATCGACTGGGCGCTCGGTCCCGCGCGCGCCGCGGGCGTCGACGCGACGCGCGCGTTGCTCGCCGAGCTCGGTGTCGTGCCGACCGTCACCAACCTGCCGCTGCAGGACCCGCTCGGACCCGACGACGCGGCGTTCGACGCGCAGCTCTCGAAGCTCGACGAGAGCCTCGCCTTCTGCCACGCCATCGGCTGCAGCCGAGTGCAGTTCCCGATGAGCGCCGTCACACTCGACGGGCAGTCGAAGGCCGAGCGCTGGGCACATGTACAGCGCCGCTTCTCGGCGATCAACGCGGTGCTCGTGAAGCACGACGTGCGGCTCGGCATCGAGTTCCTCGGACCGCTCATGTTCCGCATGCGTCGCGCGCGGCCAGGCGCGCCGCCCGACCCCTCGCTGCCGCCGCCGGTGCCGTTCGTGTTCACGCTCGCGGATACACTGGCGCTCGCCGAGGCGTCGGGATCGAACGTCGGCGTCACGCTCGACGCATGGCACTGGTATCACTCGGGTGGAACCGTGGCGGACATCCGCGCGGCGCACGCCTCGCGCATCGTCGACGTCCACGTCTCGGACGCGCGGCCGATGCCGCCCGCCGACGTCCGCGACGACATGCGATGGCTGCCCGGCGAAGGGGTGATCGATCTCGTCGGGTTTTTCCAGGCGCTGCAGGCGATCGGCTATCAGGGCGGCGTGTCGCCCGAGGTCATCGGGCCTCGCATTCCGGAGGGGATGACGCCGGAGGAGAGTGCGCGGATCGCGCTCGAGGCGACGACGACGGTGATGAGGAAGGCCGGGGTGGTCTGATACCCGGCGCCGCGGGGCATGGGTCGCCGGCTCTGGCGTGACTCGCGCCGAGCCATCGGGGTTCTGCTTCCATCACCGACTGGGATGTCTCGCCATGCAGTTCACTCGCGTGCTCTTCCTCGCACTCTTCGCCGCCACCGCCGGCTGCGGCGCGGACGCTCTCGTCGCGCCTCCACCGACGGCCGAGCTGCAGGCTGCGCCGGCGTCGATCGTCGTCGAGGGTCAGACGCTGGTGCTGCGGCCCGAGCTGTGGCGCGACTTCATGCCGATCACACCGCCGAATGGAAAGCCGCTCGCCGCGGTGCTGCGCTTGTATGCCGCGAGCGGCACGCCAGTGACCGCATCGTTTCACGTGGACGCCGCGTGGGTCGTGAACGGTGCCGACATGTGGGCTCCGAGCGTCGAGGAGAACCCGTTCGCGCGGTGGAACCCTCAGTACTACGAGGTGGTCGCGCACGATGGTCCCAAGTGGGATCCGGGAATCCTCGTCGACGTCGTCGTTCGGGTGCGTGAGGCGTCGGGGGCGACGCAGCTGCTTCGAGCGGCGGCGCAGCGCATTCAGACGACCAACTGACCCACATGTCCTGCTCCTACTCCTTCTACGAACCCATCCAACTTCCGCTCACGGCGTCCACGCTCAGCGAGGAGACGGTCCACAACTTCCACGATGCCGCCGCGGTGCACGCCGCGCTCAGCTCCGCTCCGGGCGCATCGACAGCGCGCCATTCGCGCAGCGGCTCTGCGACGAGCTGGGGTGCATCTGCTTCGACGATCGTGCGTTTCTCTTCCAGCCGGACCAGCCGGCGGTGCCGGGTGGGGGCGGCTGACCGGCGCGCTACTTCTTGAACGGGTTCGGATCGCGCAGCGTCCCGTTCCACGGCCGCATCCACACCGTGCCGTTCCACGCGTGGGCGAGATACCTGTTCACCGCGTCCATCTGCACCTGCGTGTACTGCGACTTGTGACAGGCGAACTCCTCGCGCCCCGCGACGAGGTCGCGCTCCTCGAATGGCACGCGCACGGTGAGCAGCGCTTCCGTGACGCCGGTGACCGTCGGCTGCGCCGGCGGCGCGGTGCGCAGACGCTCCGTGGGCAGCGTCGCATAGAGCAGGTCGACGTTCGCGTACTTCGCGTCGGCCTGCACGACCTGGGTGGTCACGTCGCCCACCAGCCGGTGGTCGGGATGACCGGTGCCACCCTCGGGGCCGAAGGTGATGATGACCGACGGCCGCACCGAGTCGACGACGGCGGCGACGGCCGAGCGCAGCTTGCGCAGCACGTCGAACGAGGCGAGGCCGCCGTCGGGGAGACCGATGATGTGAAGCGTCTTCACACCGAGCCGGTTCGCCGCGCACGTCGCTTCCCTGGTGCGCGCGGCGGCGAGCTGCGCACCGGCGGGGATCTTCGCGAAATCCGTGACGCCGGCCGCGCCGTCGGTCGCGATCACGAGGTGCGTCTCCCGTCCTTCTCTCGCGAGTCGTGAGAGGAGTGGGCCGATGACGCGTTCGTCGTCCGGATGGGCGAACACGGCGAGCACGGGTTGCGTCTGCTGGGTCTGAGCATGCAGCGAGAGCGGGGCGACGCCGGCGAGCATCACGGCGGTAGCGAGGCAGAGGATGCGCATGCCATACGCTGCATCGCGGACCGGCAACGCGCGAGGTGACGCTCGGACGACGATGGAGGCGGTATCTTGGGGCCATCGCCCCGCGGCTGGGCCCGGGCGTCCGCAAACCATAGCCACTCCCACCCGATGCCTTCACTCGGCGCGCCCGATATCGGTCGAGCCTTCCTGACCGCCGAGTGGCGCAACCTCGTCATGCTCAACTACGAGGTCGATCCGTCACTGCTGCGTAATCTCGTTCCGCGCGGCACGGAGCTCGACGCATGGTCGGGCCGGACCTTCGTGAGCCTCGTCGGCTTTCTCTTCGCCGACACCCGGCTGCTCGGCGTGCCGATCGCATTTCATCGGACGTTCGAAGAGGTGAATCTGCGCTTCTACGTTCGGCGTGCGGTCGATGGCGAGGTACGGCGCGCGGTGACCTTCATCAAGGAGCTCGTGCCGCGCGTCGCGATCGCGCGCGTGGCGCGCATCGCCTACAACGAGCCGTACGACGCCGTGCCGATGCGGCACGGCTACGGCTCCGTGGGCGAGGAGGGTGTGCCGGCGTTTGTCGAGTACGGGTGGAAGGTGGGCGGCGAATGGAGCCGCATGCGAGTGAGTCCCGTCGGCGCGGGTGCCGTGACCGAGCCGGGCTCAGAGGAGGAGTTCATCACGGAGCACTACTGGGGCTACACCCGGCAGCGCGACGGATCGACCATCGAGTACCGCGTGTCGCATCCGACGTGGCGCGTCTGGCGGGTGCAGGAAGCTCAGTTGGACGGCGACATGAAGGCGACCTACGGTGCGGCGTTCGCCGAGGTGCTGGCGGCGGCGCCGAGCTCGGCGTTTCTTGCCGATGGCTCGGAGGTGGTGGTCGGGCGGCCGGTGCGCCTCGCAACCGAGGATGACGAGCGATGAGCTCCTTCGATCAACAGGTCCACGATGAGCTCCATCACGAGCTCCTCGATGAATTCGGCAAGGAGGAGACCGAGCCGTGGGTCGGCGAACGGCTCGCGCGCGTCATGGGGCGCCTCAACGCGGTGCGGACGGATTGCCTTCCATTGATCGCGCACTGTCTCGCGATTCCGGCGTTCAACGCATTCACGACTCCGGGCCCGCACGTCTACATCGCTCGGCTACTGCTGGAGCGGTTGCCGAATGACGACTCGACGGCCTTCGTGCTCGGCCACGAAGTCGCGCACCACGATCTCGGTCACATGGCGCTGCATCGCGGCTGGACGGAGCTCCTTCCCAAGGGCGTGGTCGGCACGATCGCGGCGGCGTTGTATCGCAATCTCTCGCACGAGATGTACGGCCCGACGCGCGAGACGCAGGCCGACCAGTACGCGGTCGAGCTCTGCCTCGACGCCGGCTACGACGGGGTTACGTGTCTGCACGCGTTCGACATCCTCGAGGCTGGAGCGCTCGACCGCGGCGACGTCGACAGCGTGTTCGGGCCGGAGAATCTGCTCGATCCAACGGACCCCGAGCACGGCGGAAAGGCGTACGCCGTGCAGCGGTGGATCTGGGCGCACGCGCACCGCTACCTGCCACTGCGGGAGCGTCACGAGATCGCGCGGAGCTACTACGAGCGGCGAGTCGTGGAGCGCGGTGCATCCGGCGGCGGCGGGAGTTGAATGTCGCATTCCATCGACTCGGAGAATCCTGTCCTCGCGCTCTGCGCGCAGGGGATGGCGGTGGAAGGAACGCCTGACGTCGCACGTGCGTACTTCGAGCAGGCGTGGAATGCGCGGCGCGACGACTACGACGCGGCGATCGCGGCGCACTTCATCGCGCGTCAGCAGCCGACGGCGGAGGATGCGCTGCACTGGAACGAGATCGCGGCGCGCCACGCCGAGCTCGTTCCCGATGGTCGCGCGTCGGCGCTGCTCCCGTCATTGTATCTCAACCTCGGTGACACGCATGCAAAGGTCGGAAATCTCGATCGCGCCGCCGAGGCGGCGCGGCGGGCGCGCGAGTCGCTCGATGCGCTGCCGCACGATGGCTATCGTGAGTTCGTGGCGATGGGGATCGGACGGTTGGCGGAGCGGCTCGGTGTGAACGAGGAACGAGAAGCTCCTCACACGGATCTCCCATGAAGGTCATCAGGCTTCTCGCGCTACTCTGTGTCGTGACCGTACGTCACGCCTCGGCACAGCTGAGCGGTGCACCCGCACTTCAGCACGCAGCGTTCACGCTGGACTCCATCAGCCGCACATCGGGTCCGGCGTGGGACACCGTGCGGTCGCGACATTTCATCGTGCACCTCGAGCGTCCCAGCTCGGCGGCGAGCGCCGCCCAGATGCTCGATAGCCTCGAAGCCGCATGGGACGGCGCGGTCAGCCTGCTGCGCGAGAGTCCGGCCGGCGAGACCCACGCACATGTCTTCGTGACGCGGTCGCGCACGCGGTTCCCAGCGCTGCTCTCGCCTGAATCCAAAGGGCTGATGACGAGGCTTGTCGGGAGAGGCGAAGTCATCATACTCGTCCAGAACGATTCAGTCCGCGCCTACACCAGACACGAGGTGATGCATCTGGTCACCTGGCGTGTATGGGGCGCGGCGGTCACCGGCAACGCATGGCTGATCGAAGGGCTCGCGACGTTCGCGGACGGTCGCTGCCAGGGCTCGACGATCCGCGCGGTGGGCCGCGACCTTCTGTCCGCGCGATCATCGATCAGGGCGGGCGATCTGTTGACGAACTTCCTGTCGATGTACAGATCGGACCGCGCGGCCACGTACGTGCTCGCCGGCACGTTCGTCGACTATCTCTGGGCATCGCGCGGACGGAACGGTGTGAAACGCCTCTGGCGCGGCGATGACTCGCTCATCGACATCGGCGTGCTGCCGGGACTGGGCGGAGATCTCACCGCCGGCTGGCGCGCGCACGTCGCGCGTTCAGCGGGTCAGAGCGCGGGACTCGACCCGGTCGCGTTTCGGCGGTTCGGATGCGGATAGGACTCGACGTGAACAAACCGTGTTCGCATCGTCCGCATCGACGGTGCGTCTGGCTTTGTGCGAGGGATCTTCGATGCTTGTGAGACCGCTGATCGACGCCGAGGTCGATGCTCTGGCCCAGGTGTGGTACGACGGGTGGCACGAGGCGCACGCGCATCTGCTCCCCGCCGAGGTCGCGCGGCACCGCACGCTCGACAGCTTTCGCGAGCGGCTCCACGCGGCACTGCCGGCGGTTCGGGTCGTCGGCGACGCGGGTGATCCCTTGGGGTTTCACCTCGTGAAGCGCGACGAGCTGAATCAGCTCTTCGTCGCGGCTCGGGCGAGAGGCCTCGGCGCCGCCGCTGCGCTCGTGGCCGACGCGGAAGAGCGCATTCGCGAGAATGGCGCCGAGTTGGCGTGGCTCGCCTGCGCGATCGGAAATGAGAGGGCCGCGCGGTTCTACGAGAAGTGCGGGTGGCGGCGCGTCGGGACGGTGATCAGCCAGCTGACGATCCCAGGCGGCGAGATTCCGTGCGAGGTCTGGCGGTACGAGAAGGATCTGCGCCGGATCGAGATGCCGGCTGATCGCGCCCCGCGCGCCGGTCGAGCATGACGACAGTCGCCCCAAATGGGCCACTACGCCTCGGCGCGCTTCCCCTCGAGAACTGGTCCATGTTTCGCATTGTCACGGTGCCCAGCCGAGCCGAGCGGGAGCGTGCACCGCCCCGGCCGCAACCCGAGACCGAGGGAATGAGCGGAACTCCAGGCAAACTCATCGGACGGTACGCCAAGGGCTTCGGCTTGGCGACCGACAATCTCAGGCACTGCGAGGCGCTCATCGCGTCGCGCATCGCTCTGCCGTCGGTCATGCCGGGCACGTTCAATATCGCCCTCGATGCGTCCTTCTTCATCAAGCCGGATGCGGCCATCTCGGCGATCGAGTACAACGGCTGGGAGGTCGTTCTCCTCCAGCGCTGCACGATCGGCGGACGCGCCGCGGCGATCACGCGGCCTCACACCCACGAGATCGAGCCGAAGCCGGGTGAGCTGTACTTCGGGCATGGTCTCGCGTACGTCGAGCTGATGGCGCCGTTCGAGGTGGCCCACACCTTCGGCTTCGCGCACGGCGATCAGGTCGAGATCGAGCTGGACGGCGACGAGGCGTGGTGGACCGCGGCCCTCGACAGGAACTGGGGGCGCCGGCGCGCGTCCGGCATGCGCTGAGTCGCGCTACTTCCTCGCGCCGGGTGGCCGCTGCGACCGGTCGCCCAACCACAACAAGCCATCCACGATGAGCCGGTCCTGAACTGGATTGCTCAGCGTGTACGACAGCGTGCGATTCGTCGTGTCGATCGCGTGCTCGTAGTCGATGTCGTTGTGGCCGAAATTGAAGTACAGCATCTTGTACTTCCGGTTCGTCCACGCGACGGGATAGTAGCCGCTGTGCCAGATCTCATGCGGCTTCGGGCCCGTCCCGAGCGGAAAGCTGCTCGAGTCGACGGCGAGCAGGATGTCGATGTCGGGATTCCGGCGCAGGTCCTTCTCCCACCGATACCACTCGCTCGGCGACGACTTGAAGGTGGCGGGTAGCGCGTTCGTCGCCGGATGAGTGCGATCCTCGACGCGCAGCACGGCCGACGTCGGACGCCAGGTGTTGCTGACGTACGATCCCGAGCCGAGGAAGGAGTCGTGGTACCAGGGCCAGTTGGCCGGATAGTCGGACGGCGTCAGCGCGAACCCGGCGAAGTGAAAGCCCATCCACGCACCGCCGTTCTCCATGTACCGCTGGAACGACGCGCGCTGCGCGGGCTGCTCGGGTCGCGTGTCGAGGAAGACGACGACCTGATAGTCAGCGAGGAAGTCCGGGTTCAGGTTGCTCCAGTCCGACGTGGTGTCGTAGGTGAAGCCATTGCGCGCCGCCATCTCGGGAAACCACCGGTTGGCTTCCTCGACGAAGCTGATGTGCGCCTGATCCTTCTGGCCGGTGAAGAAGGCGACGACCTTGAACTTCGGTCGCTGGAAGTCGGAAGTGCCGGCCGCGCAACCCACGGTGAGCGCGACAATGCTCAGAGCGCCGAGCGCGAGATGGGTGAAGCGACGCTGGAAGTCGTTGAGCACGGTGCGCGAGTGAGAGGGAGGCGGTGGAGCGACGCCGGCATCGCCGAGTGGTCCACACTGGCAGGAAATCGTAACTTCGCAAGGCCTCCTCGTTCGGCACGTCAGTCGGTCTCTCGCCGGAGCGCATCATGCCCGAGCAATCCTACCGCCTCACCGTCGTCGCCTGCGCCGCGTCCTGGCTCATGGTCGGCCTCCACGCGCCCGTCCTGCATCAGCTCACCCACCACGGCCGCAACCCGGGCTGGCCGATGCTCGCCGTGATCGCGCTGCTCGCCGCGGCCGGGGTCGCGACCGTCGTCGCACTGCTGCGCGAGTCGCCGAGAGGCACGCGGTCTCCGTTCCAGCCTGACGCGCGCGCGCGGTGAGCATGCGAGCTCTGGCGAACTGGTTGACGGGCGTGGCGGCTGCAGCCGCGAGCGTCACTCTTCCGCTCGCTGCACAATCGTCGCGAGACAGCGCCGGCGTTCTCCTCGTGGAGAATGCTCGGCCGACCTGGAATGATCGCGAGCAATTGTGGCTCGCCGCGAAGCCGCGCTTGGCAATTGGGAACGGCGCCGACTCGGCGTACCGCTTTCGCCAGGTTCGCGGCGTCATGCTGCTGTCGGACGGCCGGATTGCCGTCGCCGACGGAGGGACGCTGCAGCTGCGGCTCTTCAGCGCACAGGGGCGGTTTCTGTCAGCGAGCGCGGGCCAAGGCAGCGGCCCAGGGCAGATCCGGAACATGCACTGGGTGCAGCGGCTGCGCGGAGACACGATCGCGATCAACTCGGGCTTCTCCACGATGTCGCTGTATTCCGAGATGGGACACTTCGTGCGGACGGCGTCGTTCCCCGCCCGAACGGAGGCGTTCCCCGCGCACTCGTTTCTGCTGGTTGCCCTCCTCCGCAGCGGCTTGGGTATCGGGGCACCGTTGCCGGACATTGCGCCGCGCACGATCGGGACGCGATGGACAGACTCGCTTCACCTCGAGCTCGTGACGGAAGCCGGCGATGCTCCGCGCGAGCTCGGCGCGTTCCCGGTGATCGACATGGAGCAGGTGCGCTCCGGCCCGACCCCGGTGTGGCTCTCGCCGGTCGGCGTCTTTGCGGGAAGTGACGATGGATTCTATGCCGGCTTCGGCGATCGATACGAGATTCGCGCATACGCGAGCGACGGGACGCTGCGGTCGATCATTCGGCGGGCATGGACGCCCACGCCGATCACGGACGACGATTGGGAGCACTGGGTCGTCGAGTGGTCGAAGCTGTGGGTGCGCACGACGGGCGCGGAGCGCGAGCGTGACATCCAGGAAGTGCGCGAGTCGCCGTGGGCCGAGGAAAACCCCGCCTTCTCGCAGTTCATCATCGACCGCGGCGGCCGCTTGTGGGTGCGAGAGGCGCACTGGCAAGACGCGATTGCCGCGGGTTCGCTCGCCGATGTCCCCGCCGTGCCGAGCTCGTGGTCGGTGTTTGATCAGAGCGGACGCTGGCTCGGGGACGTGCGTCTGCCGACTGGCTTTCAGCCGTTCGAGATTGGAACGGACTACATGGCTGGCATCATGCGGACCGATGGTGTGAATCAGGTGGTCATCTACGACTTGAGCGCGCGAGGGCGGTGACCTTCCACGGCTGAACCCTGGCGCTGGAGCACACTGGAGCGTTCGTGAACAGGGCCAAAAAGTTGCGCGAGCGCACGTACCTGGATGCATTTCTCAGACTCTCTCGTCGCAAAGCGAAGGTCATCGAAACCGAGCGTCCGGACTTCGTGCTCGTCGCCGGCGGAAGTCGAACGGGTGTCGAGGTGACTGAATTGCTCCGCCGTGACGAAGGCGCCGGTTCGACCCTGAAGCGCAAGGAGCTGAACAATCAACGCGCCCTTACTGCCCTCGCGACGAAGTACTACGAGGCAGGTGGACGTCCGCTCCAGCTTCACCTCATCAAAGGACCGATTCCTCATGAGCCACAAGCGGACGCCTTCGTACGAGAGCTCGCGCGCGTTCGAGAATCCATGGCCGAGAATGAGCAGCGTCGCGACCCGTTCGGCGATCGAGAGGATCTCGGCACGCTCCACGTGAGAGCGCTACCAGACAGCTTTGTCCGGTATAACCGCTGGCAATTCGTCGATGATGTGGTTGGTTGGGTGGAGACGCTGGAGCCCGCGAGGCTCACACGCATCATCGAGAACAAATCGCGGAAGCTCACAGCCTACCGGCGAGGCGTCGCTGCGGTCGAGCTCCTGATCGTGGCCGAAAAGCTGAAGAACTCGGGCAAGTGGCGTTTGCCGGATGACTTCGTGCCATTGGATCCGCGCGGCTTCGACGCCGTGCATCTTCTTTTGCACCCCGATGAGCTTCATCGCGTCGCCTGAGGTTCGGTACACTGCGGGCTGACATCGCTGGGTCGGCCGATTCCGCTGCGTCTTGACGTAACCCTCACGCCGCCTCACCTTCCGCTCCACCAACCTAGTGTGTGGAGCACGATGACACGCGATGCGAACGATCTGCTGCATGGCACGCTCGACCTCCTGGTGCTGAAGGCGCTCGGCTGGGAACCGATGCATGGCTACGGCATCAGCAAGTGGATCGAGGAGCGCACGAGCGACGAGCTGCAGATCGTGGACTCGGCGTTGTACAAAGCCTTGCATCGTCTCGAAGACCAGGGCGCGATCGTCGCCGAGTGGGGCGTGTCGGACAACAACCGGCGTGCGAAGTACTACTCGCTCACGGCGCGCGGCCGGCAGCTGTTGCGTGCCGAGACTGCCACATGGAAGCGCTTCGTGGCGGCGGTGACTGGCGTCCTCGAGACGAGCTGACCTCGATGGCTCCGTTCTCGCCGAGACTGCCGAAGAGGGTTCGCCGCTTGTTCCGGCTTCCAGCAAGCCGCGCCCGGCTGCTGCAAGACCTGGACGAGGAGATGCGATCGCACGTCGCGATGCGCATCGACGAGCTTCGCGCGCGCGGGATGAGCGAGGCGGATGCTGAAGCCGAAGCGCTGCGACGCTTCGGGGACACCGCTGGTTTCCGCGCCTACGCGGCACGGCGCGCGGCGCGCAAGTCCAGATGGACGCGCATCACCGAATTGTACGACGAATGGTCGCAGGACATGCGCTTCGCCTGCCGGCAATTCCGAACGTCTCCCGGCGTTGCACTGGTGGCGATGCTGACGCTGGCGCTGGGCATTGGTGCGAACACGGCGATCTTCAGCGTCGTCGATCGCCTGCTGCTTGCCCCGCTGCCGTATCCCGCGGGCGAGCGCATCGTGATGCCGATGCAGGAGAGTGATCTCCCGTTTCGCACTTCCGCCGACGTGGCGATCATCAAAGCCTGGCAGGCGCGCACGCACAGCGTCGAGGCCGTTGCCGGTGCTTCGGAAGACATGTTCTCCGTGAGGCCCGACGGTACCGTCGACACGATCCCGAGCGCGGTGGTCACCGCCAATTTCTTCCCGGTGCTCGGCATGGGACCCGTTCTCGGCCGTGGTTTCCTGACGGAGGAAGAACGACCCGACGGACAGGCCACCGTCGCGATGATCAGCTACGCCCTCTGGCAGCGGACGTACGACGGTCGCGCGGACATCGTGGGCCGGACGGTGTCGCTCGATGGCCGGCCACTCACCGTGGTCGGCGTGACCCCGCCCGGCCTGTCGATCCCGCTTGCGCGAACGCCGCCTCCGGACATCTGGGTGCCAGCGCCGCTGGAGCGGTCGGGCGGCGGCGGCTCCGGGATTGTCGGCGCCCCCGCGCCCGCGGTCTTCGTCGTGCTGCGCCGTGGTGTGTCTGCCGAGACGGCGTCACGCGAGCTGCAGACCGTGGCGATGAGCATCCCGGAGGCTGTGCGTGCTCGGATCCGAGTGCGCGCCATGCGCGCCCAGGACTTTCTGGACCCACGCGAACATCGCGCCCTGCAGGTGTTGTTCGCGGCGGTCGGCGCACTCCTGCTCATCGCGTGCGGCAACGTCGCGAACCTCCTGCTGGCGCAGGCCTGGACCCGGCAGCGCGAGTTCGCCGTTCGAGGTGCGCTCGGCGCGGGACGTGCCCGCATCATCCGACAAGTGCTGAGCGAGAGCCTGTCGCTCGCGCTGGTGAGTGGGTTGCTTGGAATCGGCGTTGCCTGGCTCGCGCTCCGCCTCATCGTCGCGCTGCGACCGCCCGCGCTTGACCATCTCGCCGGCGTGCGCCTCGACCCGACGGTGCTCCTCTGGACTCTGGGCGTCTCCCTCACGACGGGCATGCTCTTCGGCAGCGTCCCGGCGTTCTTCGCGAGCGCGCAGACCGCCGGCGACGTGCTGCGGCGCGAGACGCGCGGCGGCTCGACTGGTACGACGTCGCGTCGCATCCGCTCGGCGCTCATCGTGCTCGAGATCGCGGCATCGCTCGTGCTGCTCGTGGGATCCGGGCTCCTCGTGCGGTCCTTCGCCGCGCTTCAACGCATGCCCCTCGGCTTCGATCCGCGCGGGCTCGTGTATACCGACGTGCTCCTGGGAGGGCGGGAATTTCGCCATCGGAAGCTGGAATTTCGCGATGCGATCGTCGAGCGACTGCGCGCGCTGCCCGGCGTGACCGGCGTCGCCATCGGAGTGATGCCCGGCAAGGGCTACATCGCGATGGACGGTCTCGAGGCGGAAGCGAATGCCAGCGGGCCGCTGACACGCGTGCCGTTGCTCGGCACCGTCTTCATCACGCCCGACTACTTCCGCGTCGCCCGCATCGCGTTGGTGGAGGGACGCCTGCCCGATTCGTCGGCGCTGCGGCCGGGACCGGAAGGACGAGCGTTGAGCATGTCGCCGGAAGTGCTCGTGAACCGTGCGTTGGCGAGCCGGCTCTGGCCGAACGGGCGAGTGATCGGCGCGCGTGTCCGGGTGCCTTCGGACGCGCAGGCCGACCCGTGGTCGATCGTCGTTGGCGTGGTGGATGACACGCGGATGCCCGACGTACGCGGCGACGTGGCGGACATGCAGGTGTACAGCCTCGTCCCCTCGAAGCTGGGCGACGTGCCCTTTCTCGTGCGCACGGCGAAATCGGGCGACGACGCGGCGCCGATGATCAAGCACGCGATCGCGTCCGTCCATCCCGCACTCTACGTGCGTCCCACGCTCTCAGGCGACAGCTACCTCCGTGATGGCCTCGCCCCGACACGTTTCGCGATGGCGCTGATCACCGCGTTCGCGGTCCTCGCACTCGTGCTCGCGACGGTCGGCCTCTACGGAGTGATCGCCTACAGCGTCAGCCAGCGCACGCGTGAGATCGGCGTGCGCATGGCGCTGGGCGCGGACTCGGGCGCGGTGAGGCGCCTCGTCACCGCTGGCGCGCTTCGGCACTCGCTGACCGGTGTCGTGATCGGCACCGTCGTCGCCGCCGCGACGAGCCACGTGCTCACCGGCATGCTGTACGGCGTCAGTCCCGTCGATCCGTTCACGTTCTCGGCGATCGCATTGCTCGTCACGGCGATTGCCGTGCTGGCGTCGTATGTCCCCATGCGCCGAGCGCTGCGGATCGAGCCAACCGAAGCGCTGCGAGCCGAATAGCTGGGCAACCGGGAGAGGTCCACCATGCGCCACCGCCGGATGATTCCGCTGTCGTTGTTGCTCCTCCTGCTCGGGCACGGCGTTGCCGACGCCCAAGGATTCGTCAGGGCGGATTCCAGGAGCGACCGTCAGTCCGTCGCCGCGCCGCATGGTGGAAGGTCTGCGAAGACACTCGCCGAGCGACGACGGCGGACGGTCGACTTCATTCGCGGCGAGTCGATCGCCTTGCAAGCCGCCACCTGGGTCGGGCGCGTTCGGGTCGTCGGAGCGACGCTCTCCATGTCGAGTGACGAGCAGACGGTCTACATTCTCGTACGCAGGACTGTCTCGAGTAGACCGGAAGTCCACGCGCGCTGGGACGATCTCGTGATCGTGCGGTCAGGTGAAGGCGCAATCGAGCTGGGTGACAGTTTGCGGGGCAGCACCTATCGTGCACCAGGCGAGCGTGTCGGCGGGGACTTCGTGGGCCAGTACCGGATCGTCGTGCGCTCTGGCGACATGGTACGCATCCCCGCGGCAGTTCCTCACGCGTTCGTCGTCTCGGGTCCGCAGCCGCTCGAGTATCTCGTGATCAAGCAGCGCCGGCAGGAGCTTCCAATTCGCTGGTTCGGCGAGCGATGAGCATGAGGCTCGCACCGCATGCAGCTCGAGCGCCCGCTCCCGTTGAGAAGTCAGGTGACGAATTCGAGCATGAGCCCGTCGAGGAGCCATGTACGTTCGCTTCGTCACCACCCGCCAGCACCCCGACACCGGCGTGCAGATGGGAATCTTCCAGACGAATCGGCTCATGCCGCGCTACGGGCGCGTGGCGGAGTGGGACGAAGCACGCCTGG
>DASYMZ010000116.1:0-29133 GCA_036008805.1 Gemmatimonadaceae bacterium | reverse complement strand
TGCTCAGTCTGGTCATCGGCGCGCTCGTCGGGCTCGTCGTCGTCGCGTTCATCCTGCTCACCGGCCGACTCGCTTCGCACATGTACCCTCCCGGAGGCGCGGGATGGCGGCGCGTGCTGGTGCCGACTCTGGGAGCGCTCGGCACGGGCATCCTGCTCGCCCGCGTATTTCCCGATGCGCGGGGCAGTGGAATCCCGCAGACCCGCGCCGCGATCTTCATCCACGACGGCCGGATCACGCTGCGCACCGTGTTCGGGAAGTTCGTCTGCTGCGCCACGTCGCTGGCGAGCGGGATCGCGCTCGGACGAGAGGGACCGTCGGTACACATCGGGTCCGGGATCGCGTCGGTGATCGCGCGCCGGCTCGGGCTCAGCACCGCGCAGGTGCGCTGGCTCATCCCCGTGGGAGCCTCCGCGGCGCTCGCCGCCGCGTTCAACACGCCGATCGCCGCCGTGCTCTTCTCGCTCGAGGAGATCATGGGCGACATGCACGCGCCGATCCTCGGCTCGGTGGTGCTGAGCTCCACGACGTCGTGGATGGTGCTGCACCTCGTGCTCGGCGACGAGCCGCTCTTCCACGTGGCAGGCTACCGTCTCGTCAGCCCGTCGGAGCTGGGTGTGTACGCCGCGTTGGGCGTCGTCGGCGGACTCGGGTCGGTCGCGTTCGTCAAACTCCTGCTGCGACTGCGAAAGGGATTCCACGCGCTGCCGCGCTCCACGGTCTGGATACAACCGGTGGTGGGAGGGCTGACGGTCGGGGTGCTCGGCTACTTCGTGCCGCAGGTGCTCGGTGTCGGCTACGACCAGGTGGACCGGGTGCTCAGCGGCGATGCGATCCTGACGGTCGTCATCACGCTGGCGGTGCTCAAGATCGTCGCCACCGCGGTGTGCTACGCGTCCGGCAACGCCGGCGGCATCTTCGGGCCGAGCATGTTCATCGGGGCGATGATCGGCGGGGCAGTGGGCCAGGTCGCACATCGACTGCTCCCCGGATCGACGGGCGGGCCGGGCGCCTACGCGCTCGTCGGGATGGGGACGGCGTTCGCGGGCATCATCCGCACGCCTCTCACCTCGGTGATCATGATCTTCGAGGTCACGCGGGACTACACGATCATCGTGCCGTTGATGATCTCGAATCTCATCGCGTTCTACATCTCGCAGCGGCTGCAGCACGAGCCGATCTACGAGGCGCTCGCGCGGCAGGACGGGATCCATCTGCCCGGCGGCTCGTTCCGGCAGGTGGCGCGACGGCTCACGGCGAGTGCCGCCATTCGCGAGGCTCCGGAGCCACTGCCAGCGGAGCTTCGTCTGCGGTATGCCCTCGAGCGTCTCGAGGACACGGCGCTCGATGCGTGGCCCGTCAGCGATGGTGAGTCGTTCGTCGGCATGATCGGCACCCACGAGCTGAGGGAAGCCGTGCGCGCTGGAGACGGTGAGCTCTCGGTGTCCGAGTTCCTCTCGCACTCCGCGGACAATCGGAGCGGCGGAGGTGCGCACGTACATCTCGATCAGCCGCTCGGCCAGGTGCTGGCTCGCATGGGTGAGACGCGTCACTCCGTGCTGCCGGTCGTCAGCCGCGCCAATGTGCAGACACTCCTGGGGATCGTCACCTTGAGCGACGTGCTCCGCGCGTACGGCGTCGAACACGCCGAACGACCGGACGCGAGTGCGATCGGTGCGACACATGAGTGATCCATGGCCGAGCGTGACGGCACAGCGAACGACGGCGAGCACGTCGGTGTTTCTCACGACGTTCGGGCTGATCCTGGCATCGATCGTGGCGCTGCTCGTCGTCGATCTGTGGCTCGCGCGAATCGACGCCCGCGAGTCGCGAGTGCACGCGCTGCACCTCTACGAAGACGGCGAGTCGCTGCTGGCGAGAAGTCAGCCGACGGAAGCGGCGGACCGGTTCGCGTCCGCGCAGGCGCTCCAGCGGAGCGACGTGCGCTATGGCGTGGCACTCGCGGAGGCACTCCTGGCCGATGGGCGCGTGCGCGACGCCGAGGCGCAGCTCCGGTCCGTCCTGGATCGCGCCGAGACTGACGGCGCGGCGAATCTGGTGATGGCGCGCATCCTCGCGCGGGAGGGCCGGCTGGACGAGGCAGTCGCGTACTACCATCGCGCGATCTACGGAGGATGGCCCGCCGATTCGTCGGCGCGAGCGCTGCGCGCGCGGCTCGAGCTCATCGACCTGCTCGCGCGCCGGAGCGCTGGTCGAGGATTGCTGGCCGAGCTGCTCCCGCTGCAGGACGCCGATCCGGACAGCGTCGCTCTTCGCAGGCGGCTCGGGCACCTGTTCGTGCTGGCTGGCTCACCGGAGCGCGCCCTGCCGCTCTTTCGAGAGCTGCTGAAGCGTGACCCCGACGATGGCGATGCCTACGCCGGCATGGGTGAGGCGGCGCTTCTGCTGGGAAACTTCCGCACGGCGCGAGCAGATCTGGCGATCGCCACCCGCCTCATCCCCGATAGCAGCCGGTTCGCCAGCGTTCTGCAGTTGGCCGATACGGTGCTCGCGCTCGACCCGCTGGCGCGCGGCATTGGCGGCGCAGCGCGGCGTGAGCGCGCTCGCAGGGTTCTGCAGCTGAGCGCGGAGGCGATGACGACTTGCGGGAGGGGCACGCTCAGCCCGCAGCTCGCCGACTCGGTGCGTGTCCTGCTCGGTGCGCACGACGGTGCGAGCTCCAGCGGCGGGGCGGATGACGCCGACGCGCTCCTCGACCTCGCGAGCGAGCTCTGGTCGCGACGCGACGTGAGTTGTTCCTCGGGACAGAGCGCGGCCATGAGGGCGCTCGCGCTGATCCAGAAGAAGCTCGCCTGAGACGATCGAGATCTCCCACTGAGAGTCACCGGACGCATGGGTCGAGCATCAGCAAAGAAGACGGTCGGCACGCTTCGCGTCTCCCCGGACCGGGAGGCCGTTGCTGCCTCCGTCGATTCGATCCGCCGGGTGCTGCGCGCGCTTCGCATCGCGGCCCGCGACACGCTGGCCACCACCGGTGTGAGCGCGGCGCAACTCTTCGTGCTCAGCGCGCTCGTCGACGGCGAAGAGGCCTCGTTGTCGGATCTCGCGCAGCGCACGATGACTGATCGCACGTCCGTCACGGCGGTGGTCGACCGACTGGTGCAGGGTGGGCTCGTGATCAAGGGAACGTCGGAGGAAGATCGGCGCCGCGCGTCGATCCGCATCACGCCCAAGGGCCGGACGGTGCTCCGTGGCGCACCGCGTCCTCCGACGGCGCTTCTGGTCGAGGCGCTCGAGCGCGTCGAGCCCGCGGAGCTCAAACGGCTGGAGCGCGGGCTGCGCGCGCTCACGCGCGCGATGGGCGTGGATGGCGAGCCGGCGGAGATGCTGTTCGAAGATGGGGCGTCTGGTGATGCTCCACGCGCATCGCGCCATTGACCTCGGCGGGGGAGCGCCGAGGTCGAGACAGTCAGCGCTCTCGGACTGCGTAGGTCAGGTGGGTCACCCGCTGCGTAGGGTCGGCGCGGACCGGCACCAGGGCCACGCGGCCCGCATCAACCCCCTCGAACAGGCGGATTCCGGAGCCGAACAGCACGGGTGAGAGCGCGATCGTGAGCTCGTCGATCAGGCCGGCGTTCAGGTACTCCACGATCGTTGCGCCGCCGCCCGCGATGCGGACGTCACGGTCGCCGGCGGCCGCGCGGGCCTGGTCGAGCGCGGACTCGATGCCGTCGTTGACGAAGTGAAAGGTGGTGCCACCCAGCCGCTCCCAGGGGTCACGCTTCTCGTGCGTCAGGACGAAGACCGGTGTGTGGAACGGCGCGTCCTCCGGCCACGAATGCTCGCCGGCGTCGAACATGCGCTTGCCCATCACGCTCGCGCCGGTGCGCTCGAACGTCTCCCGCGCGATGTCGTTGGCGCGGCCTTCCTCGCCGCCCTCGCCGAACCCCAGGTTCTCCCGGAAGAACCGCAGCGGGAAGAGCCATTGCTGCAGCTCCATCCACTGCGTCATGCAGCGCGCCAGCTTCGGGTCCTGCTCCCGCTGCTCGGGCGTGGCGGCGAGCCATTCCATCGACTCGGGCGCGATGAACCCGTCCAGCGACATCGACACGCTCACGTACACTTTCCCGGCCATCAGCCCTCTCCTCTCGTTTGAATGATCTCGGTGACGTAGGCAGCCAGGTTGCTCAGCGTCTGCTGGCCACCCTCGATCGCGTGGTACTTCTCCACCGCCTGGTCGCGCAGCTCCTTCGTCGGGAACACCGTGCGCATCTCGATCCGGGTCGCCGCGCCGTCGGGCGCGAACGTCAACACCGACTCGAAGGCGTTCGGGTCGTCGCGGAACTCACCGTGCAGCATCGCGATCCGCTCCGGCGGGGCGAGCTCGGTCCAGGAGATCCACTCCTGGTAATCCGTCCCGTCCGGTCCGTGCATGACGAAGTCCCACACCCCGCCGACGCGGAACTCGAACGACCGCGTGGTGGTGGTGAACCCCTCCGGTCCCCACCACCGCGAGAGGTGCCGCACCTCGGTGAACGCCTCGAACACCAGCTCCCGTGGGGCACTGATGACGCGGGAGATCACGATCTCGCGATCGGCCGTCGCTGACTGCGGCGACGCGTCGCGTCCCGTTGCTGCCATTGGTCACTCCTCCTTTCTGGTCTGCTCGAGGTCGCGCACGTACGCGTCGAGGCGGTCGAAGCTCTCGTTCCAGAATTGCTCGAACCCGCCGGTCCAGTCGTGAACCGGTCGCAGCCCGCGGGCGTCGATTCCATACAGGCGTTGCTTGCCCGCCTTGCGGTCGCGCACCAGTCCGACCGCTCGGAGCACGCGAAGGTGTTTGGACGCACCGGGCTGGGTCATCCCCAGCTCATGGGCCACCTCGGTCACCGGCCGCTCACCTGCCCGCAGCAGCACGAGGATCTCTCGCCGCTGCGGCTCGGCGATCGCGTTGAACACGTCCGACGTCGTCGCTGCTCGTGCCATGGCCCAATCATATTCCAATATGGGCATATGTCAAGCCGGCCGCATCAGACAAACTTGTCAGACGACGATCGTCACGCAGCGCGAGTTGCGTGATGCGAGGCTAACTTCGCACGTCTTCAACCTCGAAGCGACGCCTGCCTTCTTCTGATCTACGCGACCGGCTTCAGGCGACCCTGAGCGGAAGCTTCACCCTCGATCGCGAGCTCGGCGGCGGTGGGATATCGCCTGCTCGTGGCGGGCGAGTCGAACGGGCTGCCGTACTCCACGATGCCGTTCGTGAATGGTGAAGGGCGCCGCGTCGAACGTTGGTGGAATCGTGTTCTCGCTCGACGACCCGCTCTATGCTCCCATTCGGTCCGACCCGCGCATCCGGGCCGTCGTCGAGCGGCTGAAGGTGCGATGAGCGGAGTGGCGTGCGGCGCGCTCGGTCTGTTGATGGACGCTCCACCGCCGAACCTCACTCGACGACCGTCCCCACCGTGTACCGCACCGCCGTCCCGCAATCGACCCGCGACCCTTCCTTGATCTCCTGCGACACGACGGTCCGGCCGGTGCGATCGCGACCCACAACCTCGCCACGCAGCTTCGCCGCCTCGAGCAGTCGCTTCGCCTCCGGCTCGCTCTTCCGCACGATGTTTGGAACGGTGCACGTCGCCTTCCGCACTGCCTTCGAGAGCGTGAGCGTCACGTACGTGCCCGGCGCGCTGAGCTGCCCCGCGCTCGGCGACTGATCGACGACGAGACCCGGTGCGACCGCGTCCGTTTCGCGATGCAGCACGAACAACACGCTGAACCCCGCGCGCCCGAGCGTCGCGCGCGCGGCGTTCTCGGTCATGCCGTCGACGCTCGGCACCGCCACCTTCGTGATCGCTTCGATGCGCCGCACCCAGACGAGTTGCGCGTCCAGCTCGCGGTCGGTGAGCGGCTGCATCGTTATCCGCTGGCCTTGCGGCGTGATGCGCCCCTGCTGGTGCGCCGAATACCTCACGCCGGCCCACCGTCCATCGCGCGACGACGCATCCACCGCTCCACTCACCACGCGCACGTCGGTCCCCTGGCCGCCGACGGACACGAGGTACTCGGTGCCCGCGTCGTGCAGCGTCGCTTGCGGCGTGTGGGTGTCGAGCCGCGCCGTATCCGCGGCGGTGTGGGTGCCGAGGAGCTTCCGGATGAATGCCTGGCCGATGCGCAGGAAGATCGACGGGTTCTCGATGTAGATGGCCGTGCTGGTGTCGAGCGAGACCTCGTAGCCGGCCGCGAAGGTGACGACCGCGCGCGTCGTGCGCGACGTGGTGATGGAGTCGCCCTTCAGCAGTCGCATGGCGACCGATGGGGAGACGACCTCGGCGCCTCTGACGACGCGCACGTTCGCGGCCGTCGGCGAGCCGGCGTAGCGGTCGTTCACGACCGCGCTCTCGAGGTGCGCGAACGCCGGCGAACCGGTCTTGCACGCGAAGCCCGCGAGCAAGAGCGCACCGAGAGCCACCCGCAGAGCACGTCGTCTCATGGGAACCAGACCTTTCGCGTGAAGGCAACCGCGAGGAACGAGAGGAGGATGGCGGAGAGGTCGAAGAAGGTGTTCAGCAGCGCGTGCTGCCGCGCATAGAGTACCGCGCCCGTGAGGAAGTAGGCGACGAGCCCGAGGAGCAGCGAGACGACCGCTCCCGTGCGCCCGACCCGCGTCCACAGGAATGCGGCGGCGGCGCCGAGGGCCGCCATGATGAGGATGGCCGCGAATTGACGGCCCTCCGACACCGGCGCGATGCGTATTCCGCGCAGCAGCGTGTTCATCGCGTCGGCCTCCAGCTCCGCGCCGAACCGGTGCTCGGTCGACCAGCCGCGCACGATCTCGAAGGTGCTTCCCGGGCGCTCGTTGCCGACCAGCACGAGACGCCCGCGAAGGTCGCCCAGCGACCGTCCCCGATAGGCGTCGATGTACGAGATGCGGTGAGCGGGATCGCGGTGCTCGTGGCGCGGCGCATAGTCGAGCGCCATGCGGAAGAGCGTGTCACCCGGGGCGAACGCGCACGCGGCGTCCCGGTCCGCCGTGACGACCGAATCGAGCACCTCGGTGGCAAGGAGCGATCTCGTCGCGCCCGCGACGTCGGCCGCCTCCCCGCCGCGCGCGCCGGCGCGCAGCGCCGCCACCGCCGTCAGCGGCAACGACATCACGCGCCCGGAGAATCCCGCTCGGCGCGCGCTCGTCGCCAGGGTGAGCGCCTTGGCGGTCAGCACGGGATTGTCGCCCGCGCAGTTGGTGCCCCACCGCACGTACGGCGCGAGCAGCGGCTCGACGACGGGACCACCGTTGGCGAACGTCCCCGCCGCGATCACGATCGTGCGGCCACTGTCGCGCGCGAGACGGAACGCGCTCGCCAGGGAATCGTTCGCCGCCACGGCCGATGGCTGGGGATTGAAGGTGAGGTTGAACGCGATCACCGGCGCGCCAGCCGCGACGAGGCGCCGCACGACGACGGCGTGCCGCGACCGCCAGCTCGCGTCCAGCGTGTCGCCGAACGCCCGCAGGGTAGCGCTGTCGATCGGCACGTACGCGACCGACGCGTCGTCGTCGTGATGGTGAAACAGATCGCTGAACGCGATGAAGTAGCTCTCGGGACGAAACCAGGGATGCACCGCGCGGAACCCGAAGAATGACGCCGCGAGTCCAACCACGAGCGCGACGCCGACGGCAATGACGATGGTCAGGTTCCGGAACCGCAGCATGCGCCGAGTCTTTGCGAGTGCATCAACCTCGGCCAGCTCCGCAATGGCATGCTCCGCCGTGCGGTCGCCCCCGCGAAGCACCTCGAGATTGCGCTCGTGCGTCCTGATCACCGCCTTCACGCGTTCGGCGGACCGCGCCGAGAGGGGCAGATCGCGGAGCGCGCTCCCCGTGTCGACGTTGAAGAGGATGCCCTCGCGGGTGTGCATGAACAACACGGGCAATCCGACCGCGCGGGTATCCGGAAACTCCTCGGCCAGTGCGTTGCGCGCGTGAGAGACCGCCATCTCGATCCGGCCGCGGTCGCGCCCGGTGAACAGCGATTGGTACAGTGTGCGCGCGAAGCAGATCGCCTCGTCGTCCCTGATCTCGTACTGCATGGCGATCACCGCGGGGATCCCCAGCTTCACGAGCTCCGCGCCCATTCCGACGAATGGCTTGGACGCCGACAGCTCTCCACCGCGGCACGAGTTGAGGACCACGAGCTTCAACGAGGGATGGTTGCGGAACAGTCCCGCCATGCGGTCCTGATCGACCAGCTCGTTGCCGCCGTCCGCGCCATTCATCACGAGTACGGCGCGATCGTTCGCGAAGTCGCCGTGCCCGATGAAGTGGAAGACGTGGTATTCGTGCTCCGCCAGCGCATCGGCGATCCGTCGGCGCGAGACGGCGCCCTCGAGCACGGTGATCTGCACGGACTCCGCGAGCGGCGCGAGCGCGGCGAGGATCTCGCGCTTCTCCGTCGCGGTGTCGAGCGTCGGCTGCTCGGGAATGGCGAGGAGCACGCGAACTGGCAGCGTGGCCTCGAGCGAGGGGATCGCCTGCGGCAGCTCGAGATAGCGCACGACCGGCGTGCGGTCCGAGACGCCCAGGAAGCCGCGCAGGCGCTCGGAGTAGATGAACTCCCAGGGAATGACGGCGAGGTTCGGGGCCGCGACGCGCAGCCGAACGCGAACGCCGTTGGGCGCGGCGCCCGCCGCGCCCCAGCACTGGGCGAAGTGCCACTCGATGTTGCGGCCGACGCAGCCGAAGGTGTAGCCGTACAACCGGGTGCCGAGGGCGATGAGCTGCGCCCGTGCCACCTCGTCGTCGGCGAGCAGCGTCCGATCCTGGGCGAGCGTGTCGGCGTCGAGCGTCGCGACGTCGTGATACTCGCCATGCTGGTCGCACCACGACCTGAGCGCGATGCTGCCATCGGCGCTCTGATCGATTGCGAGATCGAAGTCGTGATAGCGCATGGCCGTGCCGCCGATGCCGCCGGGGATGTCAGCTGCGAGTGCAGCAATATGGAGCGACTGCCGCACACCGCCAGACGCCCGCGCCGGCGGGCACGCCGAATCGGCGCGGGCGCGTGTCGCTACTCGCTCCTGATCGCGGTGAGCGGATCGATGCGCAGCGCTCGCGCGATCGGAACGCTGCTGGCAGCGAGGGCGACCGCTCCGAGCACGATCGCCGCGCCGCCGAAGCTCAACGGATCGGTGGGCCGCACGCCGTAGAGCTGCGCGACGAGGAACCGCGTGAGCAGCAGCGCACAGCCACTTCCCACGACGATCCCGAATGTGGAGACGGTGGCCGCCTGGCGAAGCAGGCCGAGCATGACGGTCCGGTTCGGTGCACCGAGCGCGATCTTGATCCCGATCTCCTGCCGGCGCTGCGCGACCGAGTAGCTCATCACTCCGTAGATGCCGACCGCGGCGAGGCTGAGCGCGAGCATCGCGAACCCGACGAGCACCAGCATCACGAAGCGCGAGCGCGCGGACATCCGGTCGACGACGGACGGCAGCGATTGAACGTGCGTCAGCGGCACGGTCGGGTCCACGGCGTGCACGTACGCGCGCGCGGCCGCCACCACCCGTGACGGATCGCCGGCGGTGCGGACGACGAGCGTGAGATATCCCGTGCCGCGCAGCGGTCCTTCCAGGTACGACGTGGTCTGCGCGTACGGGAGATAGAGCTCCGGTTCCGGCGACGCCGTCCACTGGGACTGCTTCGTGTTGGCGGCGACGCCGATCACCGTGCTCCACTCGCGATCCACTCCCGGCGGAGAGAGCGAGAGGCGCTTGCCGATCGGGTCCTCGCCGGGCCAGAGCGTGGTGGCCAATCGGCGATTGATCACCACGGCGCGCGGGTGCGCGAGATCGTCGGTCGCGTTCACGTCGCGCCCCGCCTCGAGCGCGATGCGCATCGTGGAGAAGTAGCCCGGCGTCACGACGCGGAAGACGCTGCGAAGCCCCTTGCCCTCGGGCGACTCGGCGGTGAGCCCGCCATAGGTCTGCGTTCCCCACTCGTCTCCGTCGAGCGGGAGATGGTTGATCATCGCCGCGCTGCGCACGGAGGGCTGCGCGCGCACTGCCGCGAGGAGCGATTCGTAGTAGCCCAGCCGCGCGGACGCGGTGCCGGCCGACGACTCGGCGAGAGGCACCTGCATGGTCATCACGCCGTTTGCCGTGAAGCCCGGATCGACCGCGCGCATTGCCGCGAAGGTGCGAACCATCAGGCCGGTCCCGATGAGGAGCACCACCGCGAAGGCGATCTCGGAGGCGATCAGCACCTGTCGCACCCGGGACCGGCTGGCGGAGGCCGACGCTCCACGGGCGGACTGCCGGAGCACGAGCGAGCGAGCCGTGCGACTTGCGAGCCACGCGGGCAGCGCCCCGACGATCGCCATCGTCGTCAGGCAGACCGCGATGCCGATGGTGGTCATGCGCCAGTCGAGTGAGAGGAGCTGAAGCTGCGGAACGTCGGAGGGCCCGCGACGCGCGATGACCCGCAGCGCCGCGCCCGCGATCGCGAACGCCAGCGCTGCTCCCGCAACGCAGAGCAGCAGCGATTCCGTGAGCGCCTGGCGAATGACGCGCGCTCTGCTGGCGCCGAGCGCGACGCGCACGGCGAGCTCGCGCTCCCGGACGAATGCACG
This sequence comes from Gemmatimonadaceae bacterium, assembly GCA_036008805.1. Classification (GTDB taxonomy): domain Bacteria; phylum Gemmatimonadota; class Gemmatimonadetes; order Gemmatimonadales; family Gemmatimonadaceae; genus AG11. The sequence continues at coordinate 18,547 of DASYMZ010000116.1, read as the reverse complement.
GGAGATCAGCATGTGCGCCACGTTCACGCAGGTGATGAGCAGCACGAACGCGACGGCGCCGAGCAGCATCACGAGGGCGGGCTTGATCTTTCCGACCGCCTTCTCGTGTAGAGGGACGATGCGGACGTCGCCGTTCGTGCCGGGAAACTGCTCCTCGAGCCGCCTGGTGATCACGTCGAGCTCGTGCTGGGCACGTTCGATCGTGACGTTCGGGGCGAGCCGGCCGAACAGCCGCAGGCTGCTCGCGCGGCGCGACGTTTTCCCGGCGAGCGGGAGTGGGCTCAACAGCTGGGCGTTCGTGACCCAGAATGGCGCGAACTGGAAGGTCGGCGGCATGACGCCGACGAGGGTGTACGGCTCGTTGCCCACCCGGACCGAGCGGCCGATGACGCCGGCGTCGCCGCTGAAGCGACGCTGCCAGAGGGCATGGCTGATCAGCAGCTCGTGCGCGCCGTCCACGTCGGGAGAGAAGCCGCGGCCGAGCAGGGGCGGCGTGCCGAGCATCGACAGGAGCCCGGGCGTGACGCGCAGACCCGGGATCTGCTCGGGATCGCCCTCGGAGAGCGTCGCCGACCAGGACTCCGCTGCTTCGAGCCCGGCGAAGCTCGTGCTCGACGTCTTCCAATCGGTGTAGTTGCCCGGTGCGACCGGACCGTTGCCGCCTTCCAGCACGGCGACGAGCCGCTCGCTGTCGCGATAGGGCAGGGGGCGGAGCAGCACCGCGTCGGCAATGGCCAGCACGATCATCGTCGCGCCGATGCCGAGTGCGAGTGTCAGGATCGTGGTCACGCTGAACAGCGGCGACCGGCGGAGCGCGCGCGCGGCTATTCTCACGTCCAGCGCCGCGATGTCGAGATGCGCTCCTGCACGTGTCCCGCGAGACGAGTCTGTCACGTGACGCTTCCGGTCGAGGGTAGAGGGCGCGCCGAGCCGCGCGACTCTCGGACAGCGGAAGCGCCGAAATGGTTGAGCGCCGGGACCGCGAGGCCGCTCGGACCGCGGCCCCATTCCATTCCCTGAAAAATCAGCGCTGCAGATCCCGCTAGCAGTCTCGCGGGATGGTCGCGCGCGCTCTCTCCTCTCCGTTCAGCTGTCGATCCCCTTCCAGCACCAGCGATCGCACATGGGCTTCGTCGATTCTTTCATCGTGCTCGGGCTCTTCCTCGTCGGGCTTCCCGTCGCCTGGGCGATCGGATGGGTGCTCGAAAAGATCACCGGCGTCGGATTTCTCGGTCGGCTTCCGATCTTCCTCGTGCTGATCGCGGTGCTGTTCGGAGTTCCGCTCTCGCTGCGGCTCGCCGGCGTGCCGACGATGGCGCGCGTCGTGGACCACGGCGAGCGCGTCGATCTCGCGCGGCGCGATGGCGCGTGGTCGACGTCGCAGTGGCTCAAGGTGCGCTTCCTTCCCGAGAACGCACGCCGCGCCGATCGCACGACGCGCGACGACGGTGGGGATTCCCTCACGCTCCAGCTTCGGAGCACGGCGGCGATGTACGACCGCACTCCGGTCGGTGCGAGCGTTCCAGTGACCTACGTGTCGTTCCGGCCGAGCATCGCGAAGCTGAGCGAGCGGACGCTGGGGGATCTCTGGCGGGAGATGCTCGCGATCGGTGGCGTGCTGCCCGTGCTCGCGCTCGTCGGCGCGCTGCTGCTCGCGGTGGCGCTGTCGCGCTGGCGTCCGAGCGCGCCGGCACCGCGAAGACTGCGTACGGCGGGGTTCGCCGCACTCGGCGTCGTCGCCGCGATCGGTGCCGTGCGACTGGTGTTCGGCTCGGCCGTGCACGGGCCGGACGACCCGATGCCGGCGCTGGCGCAGGCACGCGTCGAGGACATCTCTCCGATCGGGGTGGGGCGCTGTCTTCTCTGCGGCCGCAACCAGACGGCAAAGCTCAATCAGCCGTACCAGGTCGTGACGCTCTCGTTCATGCCGAGCGGCGCGGGATGGCCGGTGCAGACGGCGGACGCGATCGACAGCGGGAGCGTCGCCGCGCTGCGGCAGGGCGCGATGATCGCGGTGCGCTACGCGCCGGCAACCCCACGCCATGCTCGCATCGAGGGAGCGCAGCGCACCTTCGAGACGCGGAACGGCCGGGATGCGTTCCTCGAGGCGCTGCTCTACGGCGCGGGCCTGCTCGTCGGCGTCTTCCTCGTCTGGCGCGTGATGGGCCGGCTCTGGAAGCGTACGACGCCGGCCTGACGGACGGCCGCCGGCGCGCCGCTGCGCGCCGTGCGGCCATCCGCGATGGCGTTACTGGAATGGCGTTATTGGCGCACCAGCTCCACGCGGCGGTTGCGGGCGCGCCCCTCCACGGTGGTGTTCACGTCCTTGGGCTGGCCGGCGCCGGAGCCGCTCGTCGTCAGCCGCGCGTCGGCGATGTGGAACTGCTCCACCAGCGCGCGGCGAACCCGCGCGCTGCGCTTGCGTGACAGCTCGAGGTTGGACGCCGCGCCGCCGATGCTGTCGGTGTGCCCGGTGATCGTGAGCTTCCATTCCGGATGTGCGTCGAGCGCCGTCGCGATCTCGCGCAGCACGGGATACGACTCCTTCCGAAGCGAATCGCTGGCGAAGTCGAAGTAGATGCCGTAGACGTCGACCTTCCGGTCCGTCGCGAGATGCTGCTCGATGGTGTGCTCGGTGGGGAAGGAGATCTTCGTGTAGGTGACGAAGAACTTGTCGGCCGGATGATAGTAGTCCAGCATGATCGGAACGTGCGGCTCGTCGAGGACCTTCACCCGGATCAGATGGTTGTCCTTCGCGAGGGTCGCCTCGATGGTGGAAAGCTCCACCGCCGTGTCGTTCACGATCACCTTGAAGGTGCTCTTGCCCTCCGACTTGAGGTCGCCGTCGACGTCCTTGTCCAGCACGAGCAGCCTGTCCGTGCGCTCGGGGACGTTGAGGTAGCGGTGCCGCACGTGTCCCCGCGTCTTCAGCGCGGCGAACGACGACTCCGACAGCGAGAACTGCAGCGAGCCTCGCAGCGTCGGCGGCCATCCCGTATCGAACTCGGTCACGTAGATGTAGGAGTTGGCCAGGTCGCTGCGGCAGATGCGGCGCGACGACGTCGTCAGCTTGCGATCCGGCCCGATCGGACAGCTACTCGTGACGTCGACACCGCGGACGTCCACCGTGGTGACCTGGAGCAGACATTCGTGCTCGTAGTCGCCCGCGGCCATCTTCCAGACGTGTGACAGCGTCAGGCCGACCTTCAGCGGAATGCGCGCCGCTGCCTGCGCCGCCATCTCCTCGGCCGCGGACGGGCCGGCCGGAGGACACTCGCCGCCCGGGGTGAGGCCGGGAACGTCCGCCATCATGCCGAGCGAATCCCTGTTCTCCGTCGACTTTGCGATCCGCACGTAGCCATTGCTGTCGGTGCCATCGCCGCTGGCGGAGGCCTGCGCGCTCTTGTCGTCGGAAGCCGCGCTGCTCTTGTCCGCCCTTCCGCACGACACCACGACGAACACGAGCCAGAGCGCGACGCACAGCGCCGTCGCGCGGCGCAGCCGGGTCAGATGTTCTTGCACAGCAGATTCTCCGAGGGCTTCACGCGCGTGTAGTCCTTCCGGAAGATCTCCTTGTCCACGTCGCCGACTGACGCGCCGAAGGCGCTGGCGTTCGCACCGACGTTCCCCGTGATGTGCAGATCGGTGCGCGTGCACACCGACGTCGCCGCGTTGCCGGTGTGGCTCTGCCCACTGCTCGTCATCAGCTCGATGAACGCGGCGGCACTGCTCCCCATCGCGGCGTCGACGATCGCGGCACCCGTGACCTTGCTCATCGGCGACGCCTTCAGCTTCGCCAGCGCCTCGGCGCCGAACGCCTTGTTCACGAGCATGGCGAGGTACTCGTCCGCCTTCTGGGCGGCCTCCTTGAATCCGTCGAACTTGAGGATCTTGCTCACGCCGATGCTCAGCTCCACCCGCGGGGCCGCGAACGCCACGACGAGCCCGACCGGCGCGCCGGAGCCGGCCTCCGAGTCGTCGAGCTGCACGTCGCCGGTGACGTTGCCGTCGGCGTCGACGTTGCCGTTCTTCGCGCTGAACGACTGCTGCCCGTCGAAGTTGATGCGGAACGCGCCGTGGCTGAACTCGTACTCCGCGCCGAACGCCGGCTTGATGAGCACCGCCGAGCTGACCTCGAGGAAGAGGGGCAGGCCCGCGAGGTACTGGTAGAGGGGAATCTCGATCGCGGCGGGAAGCTTCATGCGCGCGTTGCCGCGCAGCGCGCCCTTCGCCGTGGTCTGCACGGACCATTTGAAGTTCATCGTGCCGTTGAGCCGCTTGTAGGCGACCTGCATCTGCTCCACCTGGCTGCGCTCGACGCCGATGTCGCTCGAGAAGTCGAAGTCGGAGAGGTAGCCGGTGCCCTCGATCACGGCGGTCGCGTTGGCGATCTCCTTCTTGAGCTGCAGCGCGAGCTCGAGGCGTCCCTCGGCCGGCGTCGCCGAGAAGCTGGTCTCCCATCCGCTGAACACCGCCTTGAACGGCGAGCTCACCACGTTCCCGAACGCGTCGCTGCGGCCCTTCGCCTCCGCGGCCTGGCGGCGATCTTCGGCGGGCGACTGCGCGAAGAGTGGCGGGACCAGCGCGTCACCGAGCAGCTGCCATGGTCCGTGAGGCGCCGGCGCGGCGAACGCGCTCCGCGGCCGCCCGAACCGGATCGGCGACTCCACGTGGATCTTGGCGTCGGTGACGAGGTCGATCAGCGCGGCGGGGATCGTGAGCACGGCGAGCTCGCTTCCCTTGGTCATCGACGCGACGACTTTGCGCGCGATCAGCCCCTTCACGATGAACACGTCGCCTGCCTTCAGCTCGGGGATGTCCGCGATCGATCGGTCGAAGACGAGCGTGGAGCCGTCGGTGCTCACGGAGACGAGCGCCGCGTAGCCCCTGTCCTGCTCGATCACCTGGACGCCCGGCTTCCAGGTCACCTTGGCGGAGCCGGAGCCTCCGGCGTTGCGCGGCGCCACCTCGAGCGGCGCACCACGCGGCGAGCCGCCGGTGATGCGCGGTCCGCTGCCCGACGACGAGTTGAAGGGCGCGTCGGATCGACCGCAGGCGCTCGCCGCGAAAAGCGCCGCGAGCGTCGCGGCGCGCGGAAGGGCAGAAACGTTCAGATGCACGGCGGCTCCAGAGAGGGAGAGGATGGCGAATGGCGCGCTGGCCAGCGTCCTGGGTACTAGCGACGTTTCCACCCAGAGTTTTTCAGGAGTCAGGGCCTGGACCGGCAGGATGAGGCGAAGCACCTGCACCTGGCGCGCGACTGAATCGAGCATGGATGACCAACGTGTCGCTGGCCAATACGCCGGGCGGCCGCGAGCTTTCCGTGTCTCCCATCTCGGATGACATGACCAGAACAGTAGAGACGCGCCGATGATGCCTCCCTCCCGTCAGCTCCGCGTGCACGCAATGCGTGCGCTCGTCGCCCTCGCACCGGCGCTCGCACCCGCGACGGCGGCCGCGCAGGCACGCGTGTTCTCGGGCGCGACCGCGGCGAGCTGGATCGCACCGCCGGGCGTGCCGAGTGATTCGTCGGTCGTCTTCCACGCGCGCCGCGCGTTCGACCTCGCATCCAAGCCGGATCACTTCATCGTCCACGTCTCGGCCGACAACCACTATCGGTTGTTCGTCAACGGCGAACAGGTGGCATCGGGTCCGCAGCGGGCGGACGTCATGCACTGGCGCTACGAGACGGTCGATCTGGCTCCGCGGCTTCGCGCGGGGCGAAACGTCATCGCCGCGCTCGTGTGGAACTGGGGCTCCGTACGTCCGGTCGCGCAGCACTCGTATCGCACGGCGTTCCTGCTGCAGGGCGACGCCGAGCGTGAGGCCGCGCTCGTCAACACCGGCGAGGGCTGGAAGCTTCGCGTGGACAGCGCCTATCGGTTCGTTCCATTTGGATTCGCCGAGGTTCGCGGCTACTACGCCGCGGCGCCCGGCGAGGCGATGGACGGAGCGCGCCATCCGTGGGGCTGGGAGCGCAACGACTTCGACGACGCGGCGTGGTTCACCGTTCCGGCTCCGTCGGCGGGACGCGGTGGCCCTCCACCTCGGGGCGGGCCGGCCAGCGCGGTGGTTGGACGACTGCTGCTCGGCGGCGCACCAACCGGGGAGGTCTCCGGCTGGCTGCTCACGCCGCGCGACATTCCCGCGATGGAGGAAACGCCATCACGATTCGCGAGTGTGCGACGTGCGCAGGGGGTCGCGGCGAGCGACGGCTTCGCGCGCGGAACGGGCGACCTCGTCATCCCGCCGCGCACCAAGGCGAGCGTGCTGCTCGACCAGGCGCACACGACGAACGCGTATCCCGTGCTCGAGACCAGCGGCGGGGCAGGCAGCACGGTGACGCTGACCTACGCCGAAGGCTTGCTCGACGCCAAGGGCCAGAAGGGAAACCGGAACGAGATCGAGGGACGCACGATCCTCGGCGTGCACGACACGTTCCGTCCGGACGGCGGCGAGCGTCGCCGCTTCCAGACGCTGTACTGGCGCTCGTACCGCTACGTGCAGATGGACGTCGAGACGGCCGACGAGCCGCTTCGCGTGCACGATCTGCACGGCATCTTCACCGCGTACCCGTTCCGCCCGCGAGGGCGGTTCACGAGCGACGCGCGATGGATCGACAGCGTGTGGGCGATGAACTGGAACGGCGCGCGACTCGGCGCCTACGACACGTACATGGACACGCCGTACTACGAGCAGCTGCAGTACATCGGCGACACGCGCATCCAGGCGCTCATCTCGCTCGACGTGGCCGGCGACGACCGCCTCGTGCGCCAGGCGATCGAGCAGTTCGACGCGTCGCGTCTCACCGACGGCATCACGACCAGCCGCTATCCGTCGGAGCTGACGCAGCTCATCCCGCCGTTCTCGCTGATCTACGTCGCGATGGTGCGCGACTATCAGATGCACCGCGACGATCCGGCGTTCGTGCGGCAGCGGCTCGCCGGCATTCGCGGGGTGCTCGACTGGTATGGGCGGCAGGTGGACTCGACGGGAATGCTCGGCCCGATGCCGTACTGGAACTACGTCGACTGGAGCCGGCGTTGGCCGAGGGGTGTGCCGCCGGGCGCGGACCACGGCCACTCGGCGACGATCTCGCTGCTGTACGCCTACGCGCTGCAGAACGCCGCGGCGCTCGAGCAGGACGTCGGAGCTCCCGGATTGGGCGTCGCGTATCGCGCGCGCGCAGACTCGGTCATTCGCGCGACGCGCGCCCGCACCTGGGACCCAGCGCGGCGGCTCTTTCGCGATTCACCCGACACCGTGGCGTTCAGCCAGCACACGAACGTGCTCGCGCTGCTCACCGGCGCCGTTCCGACCGCCGAGCGAAGAGCCTTGATGGAGCGCGTGCTCAGCGACACGACACTCGCGCAGGCGACCTACTACTTCGGCTTCTACGTGTTCGAGGCGTTGCGCGAGTCGGGGCTGGCCGATCGCTACGTCGAACGACTCGCACCGTGGCGCGAGATGCTCGCGCTCGGCCTCACGTCGACGCCGGAGAACCCGGAGCCGACGCGCTCGGACACCCACGCATGGGCAGCGCATCCGAACTACGGACTGCTCGCGACCGTGCTCGGAGTGAGGCCCGCCTCGTCCGGCTTCCGTACGGTGAGCATCACGCCGGCACTCGGTCCGCTGCGGCACGCCGAGGGTCGCGTCGCACATCCACGCGGCGACATCGACGTCCTGCTCGATCGGGTGGGCGCGGCGGGCGTGCACGCGGTGGTGACGCTGCCGGCGGGAGTGAGCGGAACGTTTCAGTGGGCCGGGCGCCGCGTGCCGCTGCGCGCCGGGCGCCAGGAGCTGCGCTTCTGAGCTCCGGTCGACGAGCGAGTGGATCTGGAGGACGTGACGTATCGAGCACTGTGACCGCGCGGGCCGGCACGCATCTCTGACGCACTAGTTCTTCGCGGTGAACTCCGTGCGGAAGTCCACCCAATCGGCGCGCGGCTTGGACTCCGGCGCCGGCGAGCGGGCCGGCTCGAAGCGGAACCGCGGCAGCACGTTGCGCACCGCGAGCGTGAACAGCTCGTGATCCGACTTCACCACCTTCACGCTCGACATGTCGATGCGCCCGTGCTCGTCGACGCGGAATCGCATCACGACCTCGCCCTCGGTGCGCTGCGAGCGCAGCGCATCGGGGAAGTACGGCGTCGGTGCGCGGCCGATCAGCATCGGAGGCCTCCCGGTCGCGTCGTCCACGCCCGGCGACGTCCGGAGCCCGACCGACGACGTTACGATCTGATCGGTGTAGGTCTCCTTACCAACCTTCGACGTCGCGCGCACCATCGAGTCCACGTTGGTCGTCGCGATGATCGGAACGTTCACCGCGTCGATGCCTCCTGGAACGGCGGGAGCACTCGGCTCGGTCTCCGCTGTCGCAGCCGCGGCCGCCGTGCGCGACGCGGCCTGGATCTTCGGAGCAGGGGGCTGCGGCGCCGTGCTCACCGTGCGGACGGAGTCGGGTCGCGCCCCGGCAGCCATCGCCGCGGCGCCGAGCTCCGTCGTCAGGGCCGGCGTCGCTGGTGCCGGCCGGCGATCGGTGGCTGCTCGCGCGATCTCGCGATCGTTCCCGCCGCCGGACGCTGGGCGGAACATCATCCCCGCGATCGCGAGCGCGACCGCCACTGCGCCCACGGATGCATAGAGCACGGTCCGCTTCTTCGGCTGCGGCTCGTCCGCATCCGCAGGCGATGATGTAACGCGCGCTTCTCGGTACTCGGGCGCGACGCGGTCGAACGTGACCGCAGCGGACGCGGCGTCCTCACGAGCTGCGACGTCGTGCGCGGCGAAAGCCGCCGCGTCGACAGAGCTCGCCGGCACCGGCGCGCTCACGCGCGGCGCAACGGCGATCACCATGTCGGCGACCGGCGTTGGGATGCTCGCTCGTGCGGGTGCGGCGCTCGGCGCCGATGGCGCTGGACGCTCGGGCGCGCTCGGCGCCGACGGAGCCGTCTGCGCTGACGGAGCCGGCTTCGCGGGAGGACTCACATGCATCGGCGACGCGATCAGCGACGCCGCCGCGACCGCGGCGGAGTACGCGGGCGTCGTCATACGCTCTCTCGGCGGCGGCTGGCGCCGCACCGGAGGCTCCGGCTGATAGATGAAGACCAGGTCGTTCGGACTGGGAGCAGGAGCAGGAGCAGGAGCGGGCGGGGGAGCGGCAGCGGGCACGGAGGCGACCGCCGCCGCCGCTGGCCTCGCGACCTTCGCCAACGTCGCACGAAGCTCGAGATCGGTGATCCGCGACCGGATCGCGCGCACCGTCGCATGGTCGCCGCCCAGCGCCGCCTCGCGCGTGGGGAGCGCGCGCCGCAGCAGCGCGACCGCCTCACTCAGATTGTCGCGCGCCGCGCACGTTTCCGAGAGCTGCTCGAGCGTGACGACGATGGCCATGTGATTCGGCGCGAGCACCCTCTCGCGAATGCGCAGCGCGTCTCTGAAATGCTGCTCGGCCTCGGCGTCGGCACCGCGCGCGCGCTTCACCACCGCCAGACCTGCGAGCGCCGTGGCGACGTCCGCGTGCTCCTCGCCCTTCGTCCGCGTGATGCGGAGCAGTCGGTCGAGGACCGCCTCGGCGCGCGTATGATTCGCCTGACGGATGTGGAGTCGACTGAGCTCGTTGAGCACGACGCCGAGCGAAGGATGCTCGGGGCCGTGGACCCGCTCGCCGATCGCGAGCGCTTCATCCAGGAGGCGCTCGGCTTGCGCGGCACGTCCCAGCTCCTGCTCGAGCTTTCCGAGGTGGACGAGCGCCGACACGAGCTCGCGCTCGAGTCCGGACGCGCGCGCCGCGTCGATCGCCGAGCGGAACGAGTCGGCCGCGGCGGGCCGGTCACCCCGGCCCAACGCCTGGCGCGCCGCTTCGATGTGCTGCCCGTACACTGCTTTCACGTCATTCATGTGCAGCACCGTCAGGTAGTTTCACGCTCCGCAGCCCTCGATCGGGCCATGCGAACGACATCGTCCGCGATCGAATGGGGAGATGCTGAAGCACCCCACCATGACCTACGGTGATTGTTCGGGGGAACGGCACAGTCCCACGACGACCGCATATCGAGACGAGCGCCGGTGGGTCGGCGAAACGTGGGTCGCCACGCCCGGAGGCTCAGGGCCCTCTCGGGGCTGTCGCGGAGGGAACGGATCGCCATCGCGACGCCTCGCGCGTAGTGTTCCTGTCCGCTCGGGCAGCGATGCTCGCCGCAATCACTTCGCACCCAGTACATCCCCATGGACGCGACTTCCACGGCTCCCATTCTCACCCCGCAGCAATACCTCGAACACTGGCAAGGACATCGCGCGTTGACGCGTCGCGTCATCGACGCGTTTCCCGAGGACGCGCTGTTCAACCATTCCGTCGGCGGCATGCGTCCCTTCTCGACGCTCGCCATGGAGTTCATCGGCATGGCCGTGCCGACGTTGAACGGCGTGATCACCGGCGAGTGGAAGCAGTTCGCCGAGGCGAAGGCGACCACGAAAGCCGAGCTGCTGCGCATGTGGGATGACGCGACTACGGAGATCAACGCGCTCTGGCCGAAGATTCCGCCGGCGCGATTTCAGGAGGAAGACACCGCGTTCGGGCAGTGGAAGATGAAGATCTACGATCTCCTGCTGTACGTGAGGGACAACGAGATCCACCATCGCGGCCAGGGGTACGTCTATCTGCGCTCGCTCGGCATCGAGCCGCCGCCGTTCTACGAGCGCTGACGGGAAGGGCCGGGAAGGCACGACGCCCCGCCGAGGCGACCGATGACACTCCGGGCGTGCGGGCGCATCGCCAACTTCCGGCCCCTCAAGTAGGTTCTCACCCCGAGTGCCGAACGCTCGGCACCGGTACCGATCTGAACTGCCACCCTTCGCCCGATCTTCGAGGAGCACTCTGTGGACCGTCGTAACTTTCTCGCCGCCGCCGCCGTCACCGCCGCCGCACCCCTCTCCACGCTCGAAGCAATGGGTCAGCCGGCGCCGCGCCAGTACCTCGAGCTCCGTCGCTACCACCTGCTTCCGGGTGCGAAGCAGCGCGCGTTCAGCACCTTCATGGGCGAGGCGACCGTGCCCGCCATGAATCGCGCGGGAATCTCGAAGGTCGGTGCGTTCTCGGTGGTCTACGGCGAGAACGCGCCATCCCTGCTGCTCGTGCTCGCCCACTCGTCGCTCGAGTCCGTGGTGGGGCTCCGGGAGAAGCTCGCGGCCGACGCTGCGTACGCGAAGGCTGGTGCCGCGATTCTCGATGCGCCGATGTCCGACCCGGCGTTCGTCCGCGTCGAGAGCACGCTGCTCCGCGCGATCACCGCGATGCCGAGCATCGAGCCGTCGGCCGGCGCGGCGACGAACGCGTCGCGAATCTTCGAGCTGCGCACCTACGAGAGCCACAGCGACAAGGCCGCGCTGAACAAGCTCGGGATGTTCAACGCCGGTGAAGTGCCGATCTTCCGCAAGACCGGGCTCACGCCGGTGTTCTTCGGTGAGACGGTCGTCGGCGCGAAGATGCCGAGCCTCACCTACATGGTGACCTTCCCCGACATGGCGGGCCGCGACGCCGCATGGGCGAACTTCAGCAAGGATCCCGAGTGGAAGACGCTCTCCGCCGATCCGCAGTACAAGGAGAACGTCTCGGCCATCTCGGACATCATCCTCCGCCCGACGCCGTACTCGCAGATCTAGTACGAATGCAGTCGAAGCGCGTGGGCCGGCGAGAGACCTCTTCTCGTTGGCCCACGCGCTTTCTGCAGTGATCACCACATCCAACGTCGACACTTCCTCTGAACGGACAGCCCATGCGCACCAACTTGCTCGCCCTCGTCCTCGCCTTCGTCGCGACCGCGTGCAGCACCGCTCCCGCGGCGCGCCCCGTCACGGCCGCACTGCCCGCTGGCGCCGTGCGTCACGTCGTCGTGTTTCGCTTCACGCCCGACGCCGATCCAGCGAAGATCCGTCAGATCACCGACGCGTTCGCGGCGTTGAAGGAGCAGATCCCCGGCGTCCTCGCATTCGAGCACGGCGTCAACAACAGTCCCGAGAAGCTCAATCAGGGATTCACTCACGTCTATCAGCTCACGTTCACGAGCGCGGCGGCCCGCGACAGCTACCTCGTGCACCCGGCGCACAAGGCATTCGGCAGTCTGCTCCGCAGCCTCGGCGTGTTCGACGCCGCGTTCGTGGTGGACTACTCGCCGATCTAACGGGGAGCCGCGCGAGCTCCGAAGGCGCAGGCCTCGTGCCGGCGCGGCTACTTCGCGGCGACGGACGTGAACGCCGCGGCCGCGGCGCGGATGCGCGCGCCGTACGCGGCCGCCTGACCGTTGCCGTTGTAGTACGTCGCGAACTGGTCGTACTGCTCGCGCCGCAGCGCCTCGAGCATGCGTGACGTCGCGCCACCTCCCTTCACGAAGTCGAACAGGCCCAGGATGTGATAGCGCTCGTCCGCGCCGAATCGCTCGAACATCTCCCGCGCCGAGTCGTAGCCGATCGCGGCGTGATTGAAGCCCATGATCTGTGGCGCGCCCATGCTGACCGACTGCATGGCCGCTTGCTCGTCCAGGGCGCGGGCGATGCCGAACGCTTCCCATTCGGCGCCCTGTCCCACGCCGTGCGACGTCTTCCAGGCGTCTCCGCTGCTCGCGCGGTAGCGCTGGTTGGTCCATCGCTTGGCGGCGTCGAACGCGAAGTGCGCGCGAAAGTCGGCCTCGTGACGCTTGCCCCACTGGTCCCAGAAGACGTGGTTCTCGAACCGGATGATGAGCTTCCCGGCGTCGGTCATCCCCTGACCGCTCGACTCGACGCACAGCACCCCGATCGCTGAGGCAGTCGAGATCCCGGTCGCATCGCACAGCGGGGCGAGCACGCCGCCGTAGCGGTTCCAGGTCCTGGCCGCCGTCTGCTCCATCGGCTTCGCGCCCGTGTCGACGATCGGCTTCGCCGGCGCGAGCGAGAGCGCGGGTGCGCAGAGCCTTCCGTCGTGGCACAGGAAGCCGTCCACGACCGGTGTGCTGTCCAGTCGCACGTAGTCGGCGTTCACGAATCCAGCGAGTCCGTCGCTCGTCACCTGATACCAGTCGCCGTCGCGCGCGAGGACGCTCACGCGCGCTCCGCGAGCGAGCTGGCCGAGGATGAGCGCCGTGCCCGCACTGGTGGCGCGTACGTTCAGGGTGGAGGCGGTGATGGTTGCTTGGGTGGACAAGCGGAGCCTCGTGGTCACTTCCTAGGTGAGCGCATAGTGGGAGTCGTAGAGCAGCGGCACGACGTCGTGAAAGCAGGAGTCGCTGCCGATGTCCTCCCAGTAGGCACGAGCATGCAACCGGAATCCGATGAGCCTGAGCTGGTCGAGGATCGAGGCGTCGGACAGATCTCCCGGCGGACCATAGCGTAGCGATTGGGGGATACGCTCCTCTTGTCCTGCCGCCAACACGATCCCACGTGGCTTGCCTGCCGGCGCACTCAGGGCGGATTCGCCATTCGCACGCGGTGGCGAGTCGGCGAAGTTCGAGCCGAGTACGTCCGCGCCGGCGTACACATTGATCCAGGTCGAAGGGACATTCGAAATCGCCTGGCGTTCTTCGAAATACTCAGGCCAATAAGTGCGAACGAAGTCGAACGGGCAGCCGATGGTCACCAGCGAGTGAATGTCTCGCAGATGGTCCGCCGGCTTGACGACCGGAAAGAGCGCATCGAGCGCTACGATCGAGCCGAAGCTGAACGCGACCACGTGAATGCGGTCGTAGCGCTGACCGTCCACCTCACTCTCGAGAACGTGCTGGAGCAGTCGGCCGAAGGCCCCACGCATGGCCGCGACACGGTCCCCCGTCGCGAGGTATCCACTTGCAGTCGCCGCTCCGGTCGCCGCCGTGTTGAGGACGGATCTGATCCCGACTGTGCTGAACAATCCGATCGCCGACAGGATCACGACGAGCGACTTGAGTTTCTCGAAGGACAGCTGTTCCGATGCGAACCGTCGCCACGTCGAGATAGTTCGAGACGCAGAAGCGCGCCAGACGGCGAGGGTGCCGGACCGCGCTGGCGGCGATACGACGGCCGTCACGGCAGGCGTTTGCGGCGCCACTGAGTCGCCACCGGAAGAGGCCGGCGACGGTCGAACGATTGCGGCCGCACCGGTCGCGACCAACACCACGACATACGTGACGAGTCCCAGGGCGATCACGAGGCCGTACGCCACCTGGAACTTCTCGGCGGCCGTCTTCGCCGGGCGCCGGACGCTGGCGATCACTCGCCCAAGGGCGGCAAGCAACGTCCCGACGACCGACAACGCCTGTCTGATCGGCGGGCGCTTGTCGAATCCATTGATGAGGGTGCTGTGATACTGAAAATCGAAGACATCCACGATGGGGACATCCACACCAGCGGCGTCGCGCCGAGAGACGGTCACCTTGCGAGTCGTATGGCCGCCTTCGATCGTCTCGTCCTTTCCCTCGAGCGTGGGAAATCTGGCTCCGCGGGTTTTCGCGTTCTCGTCCATCGCACAGGCAATTCGTCGCGCGGCGGCATCCGCGGAGCGCACGCCAGCTTCGGGAAAGAGTCCAGGTACGAAGATGAGCGCGTCGCGCCGATGCGTCGCTCGCGTCGAGTCGGATACCGGAGATCGCTCGGACAGGTCAGGCGCAGTCATTGGCCGGCACTCCGACGAAGGTTGATGATCGCGCGTTCGATGAACGAGCGGACGAGATGGATGCCGCCCGCCAGGAGAAAGAGGAGAAGTCCGCCCAGAATCCAACCGATCACCACCAGGAGGAACAGCGTGCGCGAGCCAGGCCATGACTGCGTAGCCCGCGCAGCGTAGAGGCCTGTCACCATCGACAGGATGCCCAAGAAGGCCAGCAACCCGATGATGCCGAAGACGATCGAACGAGACCGTCTGTCGTACGTGCTGCGTGCAAGGTAGACGAGCGGCATACCGACCGTCCGCGACAACCTTCCCACCATTCCCGAGCCGCTCGAGCGGAGAAGGCGCGACACGATCGGAAGGGCACCCGCGATGCCCGTGTCGATGGTCTCTTCCAGGTCCTTTGGAATCGCGACGAGAGCACGCCCGCGAGCCATGTCCTTCAGCTGCTCGAGTCGCTCCTCGGCGTTCCGTCCGCCAAATGCGGGCACGTCTTTAGCATCCACATCGGCGAGGATGGCCAACTGCGCATCGCTGATCAGTCGAGCAACACATTCGTCAGTGAGCGTCGAACCCTTCGCTACCTCGGTGATCAATCGCTCAGCTGCGTCCAACTGACCCCACATGAAGTCGGACGCGCGCCACTGTCGCGAGAAGAAGCCTCCGAAATGGCCGAGTCGTTCGCCTCCCAGCTTCTGTACCGGTTCTCCCCGCGGCTGTGCGGTGATCGTGACGGCGTCGTCGGGACTGATGCGGAGGAGGGAGACGATGTCCGTCTCCTGCCCGACATCCGTCTGGTAAAAGACCGGGAAGGTGATGCGATCGACGTACTCGAAGCGATCGTACAGAAAGCGTATCATCTGCCCTGGCTCGTCGATCACGGCTGCGGTGGTGGTCAGCGGGTCGGGCAGGATGGCCGTACACCACCGGCGAGCGAATCGGCTCGCCTGCTTCACACTTTCCGCCAGTTCGTGAGCGGCCGCATCGAAGGCCGAGCGCCTGCCCCATACCATCTCGAATGCAGTGCGCTCCATCGCTTCCGTTCGCATACCGACCAATTGCTTTCGGCTTGCCGCATTCACACCGAGAGCCTCGATCAAGCCTGGAAGAGTGTTGGCGCGAACGTCCGCCAGGTCGGATGGAAGGTCTTCGAGCGTCTTGGTCCGAAGGTCCACGGATTCGGCGAACTTGCGCTCCCAGCAGCCCACGTCGAACGACGGTCCGTGCATGTTTGGAGCGCCGAGTGACTCCAGACGTTCCTGAAGCATCATGTACACTGCGCTCAGCCCTCGCGTGAGCCGGCCGAGCTCCTTGCGGCGTGCGACCGACATCCATGCTTTCGCGTCGACGACCCCAAACGACCGCAGCAGCGTTTCCGCACGGTCGTCCATGCAGAAGAGATCGTCGATCTTGTTGAGCAGAAATGCAAGGCGTCGCAGGCCAAAGCGAAGATCGAAGTCGACGAGAAAGGCGTTTTCCGACGAACGAACGTCGAGGCGCTCTCGCATTTCAGCCTGGTGCTCTGGGAAGAAGCTCAGGATGCGCGCCGCTCGCACTTCCTCCGATGAAGTGCGGTGGGCTTTCAAATACGGCGTATAGGTCAAGTCACGCCATGCACGGACGAGTAGGCGCACCGCCTGCCAATCGTCAGAATCGTCCGGCATCCCGAGCAGACGCGCGACGAGGCTCGTGAGGTCGTCGGTGACGGATGCGACCTTCACGCGATGATAGCTCGCGTAGCCGAGTCCGTAAATCATCATCATCTCTCCGACGTCGCTCGCGATGAAGGCGAGCGCGCTGCCGCGCGCCGCTCCTGCACCTTGCGGAGACGCGATCTCGAGCAGCCGCTCGATGACCTCCGTCTCTCCTGGCCCAGCCGTCTGCAGTCGGGAGGTGAGGTTCTTCACGACGACATCGTGATATGACCGGACCTCATGCGGAACGTCGGCAAGAATCCCATTCATCCGATCGATCAGGCGATTGCGATCCTCGATCCGTCGGACCTCCTCGCGAATCGTCTGATCTCGTGGCAGTGAGAAGGAATCGGAGATGACGCTCGTAAAGGCTGGGCGTGATCTGTCTGTCCCGGTGCGATTGTCTGGTGCTGAAACCCGGGGCGACTCGGGAGACGGCTCAACGTAGATCAGCTTGCGCTCGGACGGCTTGCCGCCGCGGGCCGACGCGAGGGCAGTGATCGCGTGAACGAACGGCTTGTTGTTGAGGATGCCTCCATCCGCGAAGGCGTGCCTCCTCGCGTCGAAGCGGTCCTCGAACGCCGGGTCACCTCCGCCATTCTGCTCGATGTAGTCCGGGAAGAGCCGACGTCGCTGCGCGTCAGTCAGGGCAGAGAGCCCGGCCGCTGGTAGGTCTTCGAGAGCTGCGGGCGCGAACGCGCCCGGAAACGACGAGGTGCACCGCGCCGCGAACGCGAGGGAGCTGTCGTTGCCGTCGAAATCGTCCTTCTTCAGCGTCAATGCACCACTACTGAACGCAAATCGAAAGACGTTCTTGTGGCGTTCCTCGACGATCGCGTCATCCGACGTTCTGACGTAGATGGGCAGACCCCAGAGGTCCGTCGTCGTCGCGAAGCACGTCACGTCGTCGACCAGGGCGTCCGCGCCCGATGTCCGATCCTCGATTGACGGCATCTCGGCGAAGGCCTGGTGGAGCCACTTGAGCATGTCGTCGCCGCTCAGCAACGAGCGAGCAGGGGAGCTCATGCCGGCAAGCAGGCCGAGGATGTCACCACGGTCGAGCCAGAACTTGCGCAGATGGTCGAGCGACCTCCCCTTAGCGAGTGCCTTGGCCAGGTAGATGCCATTCAGGCCCCCCGCCGACGTCCCCGAGATCACGTCGACGATGAAGCGTGTGTAGACCACCTTCGACTCTCCTCCCTCGGGAGCGTTCAGCAGCTGGGCGAGCTCGCGATAGACCGACATTGAGCCCGTGACGCTGGGTTCGGACATCGCCTCGAGCCCATCGTCACCCTTCGATTGTGGCACGGGCGCTGTCGCGCGTACCATCGCGAGCAGCTCGCGGACGACGCCGCTTATGTAGACGGCGAGAGACACGCCTCCATACAGAACGACGGCGAACCGGATCTCCTTGCGAATGTCGGCGCGCCATGGGGCGCGAGCATCGTCACACACCTTTCACTCCGGACTTACGGATGATTCGAGTCGACACAGTGCGGCACAGTCATCGCCTCATCAGTGCACCACGTCAAGCAGAATGCAGAAGTGAGTGCTGAGAATTCTCTTTGACTGGGGCTGTTCGCGATACATGCACGCTTGACTCGCACGCGGAGTCGCGCGATATGCAAGGTGACTCGCAATCGCGCCGCATCGAGCCCCGCCGGCCTAGGTCGAAGACCCTAAAACGCTCGTGAAGACCATTGTCGGGCGTGGCTTCTCGCCGACGGAGTGCGACGAGTCCTGTTGGTCGCTCGAGTGTCCGACGTGGCGACCGACCTTCATCGTCCTCCACAACTCCGAGGTGCCGAGTCTCGCCAGCCCGGTCGAATGGCTTCAGCGAGCAATCGAGGAAGAGTGTCGTCGCCTACTGTCGCGATGAGAACGGTTGGAGCGTATCGACGCAGCGGCAATATTCCTCTCGCCGGTCTACCCATGTCCGCACATCGCTTCCGCTACATCAGCCGAACCTCGTACGTGCTCGGCGTGCTCGCGTCGCTCGTGTGCCAATCAATGAATGCGACGGCGCAATTGGCTGCGCAGCCAATTGTGCAATCGCCCACAGCACCGGATGACTCCATACCCGTGGTGCTCACCATCCAGGGGGGCGGCAGTCTCGGTGTGTACGAGGCCGGTATGGCGTGGATGCTCGTGGAGCTCTTCAAGCGAGATGGCGCGCTCCCTCGTGAGCAGCGCCATTTCACCAAGCTCTATCTGGCTTCGGCCACAGGTGCCTCGG
>DASYMZ010000115.1:0-11642 GCA_036008805.1 Gemmatimonadaceae bacterium | reverse complement strand
CTGCTGGTCTGCCGCCGCCGCGGCGCCGTCGATCGCGCTCGACACGCGTTACGCCGCCTCGGACGCGTTGCGCACACGCTGCTTGGCGGCGTGGGCAGCCGCTGCCTCGCGAACCCATGCGCCCTCGTCGTGCGCCGCGCGACGCGCCTCGAGGCGCTCACGGTTGCACGGGCCGTTGCCGCGGATCACCTGGTTGAACTCCTCCCAATCGATCTCGCCGAACCGCCAGTTCTCCGACTCCGCATCGTAGCGGAGATCGGGATCCGGCAGCGTGAGCCCCACGGCAATGGCCTGCGGGATGGTCAGATTCACGAAGCGCTGGCGCAGCTCGTCGTTCGTCTTCCGCTTCACCTTCCACCGGATGAGCTCAGCGGTGTTCGGGGAGCTCGCGTCGCTCGGACCGAACATCATGAGCGACGGCCACCACCAGCGGTTCACCGCGTCCTGCACCATCGCTTGCTGATCTGGTGTACCGTTTGCCAGTACCGCAACTATCTCGTAGCCCTGACGCTTGTGGAAGTTCTCTTCCTTGCACACGCGGACCATCGCGCGTGCGTACGGCCCGTACGACGCCTTCGCGAGGATCGTCTGGTTCACGATCGCCGCTCCATCGACGAACCAGCCGATCACGCCGATGTCGGCCCACGAGAGCGTCGGGTAGTTGAAGATGCTCGAGTACTTCGCGGTGCCGTCGAGGAGCTGCTGAATGAGCTCCGATCGATCGACGCCGAGCGTCTCGGCGCCGCAGTAGATGTAGAGCCCGTGACCCGCCTCATCCTGGACCTTCGCGATGAGCGCGACCTTTCGTCGCAGCGACGGCGCGCGGGTGATCCAGTTCCCCTCGGGCAGCATGCCGACGATCTCCGAGTGCGCGTGCTGCGACATCATGCGCACGAGCTGCCGGCGGTAGCGCTCGGGCATCCAGTCCTTCGGCTCGATGCTCTCTCCCGCGGCGATCCGGGCCTCGAAGGCGGCGACGAGTGCGGGGTCGTCCGGAGTTGCGGCGGTGCGGGTCTTCGTCATGGCGGTCGGCTCCGACTGGGGCCCGGCAAACGGGCGCGGCACGTGGTCGTCCAACGTCGAAGGCGAAGCATGGCAAGAGCTTGGCCTCGGGGAAATCTACACCGCAGCCGCGAGAACGGACAATCGACGGCGCTCGGACGCGCCTCTATCTTGAGGCATGCCGAGCACTCCGAGCGAATCCGGGCCGACCGCGGACGGCCAGGTGTACGTGGCCGTCGCCGGTGGCGTCGGCACGGTCCGCTTCGGCCATCCCAAGAGCAACTCGCTGCCAGGCGCACTGCTCGTCCGTCTCGCCGAGGC
This sequence comes from Gemmatimonadaceae bacterium, assembly GCA_036008805.1. Taxonomy (GTDB): domain Bacteria; phylum Gemmatimonadota; class Gemmatimonadetes; order Gemmatimonadales; family Gemmatimonadaceae; genus AG11. The sequence continues at coordinate 10,319 of DASYMZ010000115.1, read as the reverse complement.
GATCACCGAGCTCGGTCGCGAGGACTCGGCGCGCGTGATCGTGGTGCGGAGCGACGGCGCGGGTCCGTTCTGCGCCGGTGCGTCGTTCGACGAGCTCGTGCGAATCGCGAACGAACGCGAGGGAGAGGAGTTCTTCTCCGGATTCGCCCGCGTGATTCTCGCGATGATCCGCGCTCCCAAGCTCGTGGTCGTGCGCGTGCACGGGCGAACGGCTGGTGGGGGCGTCGGCATCGCGGCCGCGGGAGACTACACGGTCGCGGCGCGGGGCGCGTCGGCGAAGCTGAGCGAGCTCGCGGTCGGCATCGGTCCGTTCGTGGTGGGACCGGTGATCGAGCACCGCATCGGGCGCGGGCCGTACGCGGCGATGGCGGTGGACGCCGACTGGCGCGACGCCGAGTGGTGCGAGCGGCATGGCCTGTATGCGCGCGTGTACGACGACGCCGATGCGCTGGACGCGGGGCTCGATGCGTTGACGACGACCCTCGCGTCGTCGAATCCGGCGGCGATGGCCGCGATGAAGCGGGTGTTCTGGCAGGGCACCGAGTCGTGGGACAGGCTGCTCGCCGAGCGCGCGCGCATGAGTGGAGCGCTCGTGTTGTCGGAGCACACCCGCCGCGCGATCGCGCGGTTCAAGTCGAGGTAGCGAAGTCCGCGCTCACGCCTGCTCGTCGTCGGTCTCGAACTGATCGAGCTGCTGCATCAATGCGTCGGCCGAGAAGCCGGTCACCGACTTGAAGTCGCGCGCGAATCGTGGCTGATCGGTGTAGCCGAACCGCTCGGCGAGGAGCGACGTGCGACGCTCGCCGGCCATGATGGCGCCGATCGCGGCGCGCACGCGGCGAACGCGCGCGAACTGCTTCGGGGTGAGACCGACCGCGGCGGCGAAGCGGCGCTCGAGCTGGCGCACTCCGACGTCCGCCTCGCGTGCGGCGTCCGCGAAATCGGACGCGCCATCCGAGTCGATCAGAAGGCGCACCGCGAGCCGGACGTCCGGATCGGGGAGCGCAGCGGCCGCGATCCTCGGCGCGAGCCAATCCTCCCACACGGCGCCGACGGCGAGGTCGTCCTCCGCGCGCGCGATGGCGCGCGCGAGCGAGAGGGCGTTCATGCCGAGGAGCTCCGATGCGGGACGCGTGAGATCGCGGATCGCGACCGGATCGACGCCGAGCACCTGCGCGGCCGTGTCGGGCCAGAGGCGAATGCCGCGAACGGTGAGGCCGCTGCGCATCGGGATGCGGAGCGCGCGGAGGCGCGGGCCGACGATGCTCGCGGCGACCGGCTTTCCCGCGCCGCACACGACCGAGAGCGATACGCAGCCGTCCGGCCAGACGGTGTGCAGCGCGACCGCGCCCTCGGGGAGGCGCACGTCGAACGACCAGAGTGCCAGCAGGTGCTCGGAGAACGGCTCGGGCGGCGGCTGCTCGCCGTAGAAGAAGCGTCGCGGAGCGCCGTCGAGCAGCACGTCAGGTCGTCGGTGGATTGAACGCTGCGTGCTGTGCGTCCACCCAGCTCCGGTGGTACGACGGATCCTCGAAGTCGAGGGCCTGCTTCGCGACCTTGAGTGGGCGGAAGGTGTCCATCATCACCGCGTACTCGTCGGTGCCCTTCGCCTTCATCGACGCTTCGGCGCGACCCGGATGCGGGCCGTGTGGAATGCCGTCGGGATGAAGCGTGATCGAGCCGAACTCGATCCCCTTGCGGCTCATGAACTCGCTGGAGGCGTAGTAGATGACCTCATCCGAGTCCACGTTGCTGTGGTTGTAGGGCGCGGGGATCGCTTCCGGATGGAAGTCGAACGGCCGCGGGCAGAACGAGCAGACGACGAAGCCGTCGCCCTGGAAGGTCTGATGCACCGGCGGCGGCTGGTGCACCCGGCCGACGATCGGCTCGAAATCCTGAATGTTGAACGCCCACGGATAGAACTGACCGTCCCACCCGACCACGTCGAGCGGGTGATGGTCGAGCACGACCTCGTTGATCCCGTCGTACTGCTTCACGAGGATGCTGAAGTCGCCCATCTCGTCATGCGTCTTCAGCTCGCGCGGGATGCGGATGTCGCGCTCCGAGTACGGTGCGCCCTCGACGAGCTGGCCGAACTCGTTGCGGTAGCGCTTGGGCGGACGAATGTGGCCGCGCCCCTCCATGATCAGCAGCTTCGCCTGCTCGCTGCCCGCGTCGAAGCGATAGCGGTGCATGATGCCGCGATGGATCACGAGGTAGTCGCCCTCGCCGAACGGCAGGTCGCCGTACTGCGTCTCGAGCGTGCCCTTCCCCTTCGAGACGTACACCACTTCGTCCGCCTGCGCGTTGCGGTAGAAGTGCTCGTCCTGAACCGTGGGCTCGACGTAGAGCATCGCGACGTCCGCGTTGAACATCAGCGGCACGCGGTCGAGCGTGGGACTGCCGCCGGGCTTCACGCGCGACGTGAGGAAGTGCCGGTGGCGCAACGTCTGGTCGTCGTCGGCCTCGAGCTTCGTCTCCTTCAGCCGCTTCACCGACCTGACGGTGGTGGGCGGATGGATGTGATAGAGCAGCGCCGACGTCCCGGTGAAGCCCTCGTGTCCGACGAGCTGCTCGGCGTAGAGACCACCGTCCGGTTTGCGGAAGGCGATGTGCCGCTTCTTGGGGATCCTGCCCAGCGTGTGGTAGTACGGCATCCGCGCTCTCCGCTACAGGTTTCCGCGCAGTCCCTGCTCCCGCTCGATCGCCTCGAACAGCGCCTTGAAGTTGCCGGCGCCGAAGCTCTTCGCGCCTTTCCGTTGGATGATCTCGTAGAAGACGGTCGGGCGGTCCTCGACCGGCTTCGTGAAGATCTGCAGGAGATAACCGTCGGGGTCGCGGTCGATCAGGATCCCGAGCTGCGCGAGGGACTGTACATCTTCATCGATCTTGCCGACGCGCTGCTGCAGGTCGTCGTAGTACGTCGTCGGGACGCTGAGGAACTCGACGCCACGATCGCGGAGGGTGGTCACCGTGCGGATGATGTCGTCGGTCGCGAGCGCCATGTGCTGCACGCCGGGCCCCTTGTAGAAGTCGAGATACTCGTCGATCTGCGACCGCTTCTTTCCCTTCGCTGGCTCGTTGATCGGGAACTTGATCCGGTCGTTCCCGTTGGCCATCACCTTCGACATGAGCGAGGAGTACTCGGTGCTGATCGTCTTGTCGTCGAAGGTGAGGAGATTCCGGAAGCCCATGACGTGGGCGTAGAACTCGACCCACTCGTTCATCTTGCCGAGCTCCACGTTGCCGACGCAGTGGTCGACGTACTGGAGCCCCACCTCGGGCGGCGCATAGTGCGGGCGTACGGCGACGAAGCCGGGCATGAACAGCCCTCGATAGTTCTTCCGCTCGACGAGGGAGTGCACGGTCTCGCCGTAGATGCGGAAGGAGGCGGTCACGATCTCGCCGTCGTCGTCCCGAAGTACGGTCGGCTCCTGCGCCGGCTCGGCGCCCCGCTCGACGGCCTTGGCGAAGGCGTCCCGCGCGTCGTCCACCCAGAGCGCGATGTCGCGCACGCCGTCGCCATGCGCGTACACGTGGTCGGCGATGCGCTTCGCGTCGGCGCTCAGGTCGGGACGGATCGCCGTCGTGAGGACGAAGCGGATCTTCCCTTGCTGCAGCAGGTAGCTCGCCCGGTCGCGCACTCCAGTCTCCGGACCGCGGTAGCCGACGAGCTGGAATCCGAACGCGCTGCGGTAGTACAGCGCCGCCTGCTTCGCGTTGCCGACGTAGAACTCGATGTAGTCGGTCCCGTTGATCGGGAAGGTGTCGTGCGCCGGCGCAGCGAGGTCGAGTGTGCCTGATGCCATGGTCGGTCTCCTACCTGGGGCGAGCGTCCGTTTGGCTCGATCGGATCAAGATAAGGCCTGGGCCCGGCGGCGGTGAGTTGCTGAGTTGGTCATCGACCCGACTCATCAACTCACTAACACACCCCTCCTTCAGCCTTTCAACTCCTCCAGATCCCGAAACAGCTCCAACGCCTCAGGATTGGCGAGCGCATCGGCGTTCCGCACCGGACGCCCATGCACGACATCGCGTACGGCGAGCTCCGTGATCTTCCCGCTGATGGTCCGCGGGATGTCGGCGACCTGGACGATTCGCTTGGGCACGTGATGCGGCGACGCGTTGCGGCGGATCTCGAGGCGGATCCGCTCGCGCAGCTCGTCGTCGAGCGTGAGGCCGGCGCGCAGCCGGACGAACAGGACGATGCGAACGTCCATCCCGTCCACGGTCTGGCCGATCACGAGGCTCTCCACCACCTCGGGCAGACGCTCGACCTGCCGGTAGATCTCGGCGGTTCCGATCCTCACGCCGCTCGGGTTCAGCGTCGCGTCGCTCCGTCCGTGAATGACGAGTCCGCCATGCTCGGTGAGCTCGGCCCAGTCGCCGTGACGCCACACGTTGGGGAAGACGTCGAAGTACGCGGCGCGATAGCGGCTCCCATCCGGATCGTCCCAGAAGGCGACCGGCATGCTGGGGAATGGCGCCGTGCAGACGAGCTCTCCGGGCTCGCCGCGCACCGGTCGTCCCTCCTCATCGAAGACGTCGACGCGCATGCCGTAGCCCCGCGTCTGGATCTCGCCCCGATACACGGAGCGAGTCGGGTCGCCGAGCGCGAAGCACGAGATGATCTCGGTGCCGCCGCTGATGCTGCTCAACCGCACGTCGCGCTTGACTCGCTCGTAGACGAAATCGAAGCTGTGCGCGGCGAGCGGACTTCCGGTCGAGAGTATCGTGCGCAGCGCGCCGAGGTCGTGATCGTCGGCGGTCGGAACGACACCGTTCTTCTCGGCGAGCGCGATCCACTTCGCGCTCGTGCCGAACAGATTGATGCACTCCTCGGACACGAGGTCCCACAAGCGCGAGCGGTCGCCCGTCATCGGCGCGCCGTCGTAGAGGAACACCGTCGCGCCGACGGCGAGCGCGGAGACGAGCCAGTTCCACATCATCCACCCGCAGGTGGTGAAGTAGAAGATCCGGTCGCCCTGCGAGAGGTCGCCGTGCAGCACGTGCTCCTTGAGATGCTGGAGCAGCGTGCCGCCGGCGCCGTGCACCATGCACTTCGGCAAGCCCGTCGTGCCCGACGAGTACATGATGTAGACGGGATGGTCGAACGGGAGCCGCGTGAAGCGCAGCGTCGCACCCGCGCCCTCCGCGAGCGCGTCCTGCCACGAGGTGAACGGCGCGCGCAGCTCGGCCGCGCTCGCGCGGCTCGCTGGCAGATGCGGCACGACCACGACCCGCGCCACACTCGGGAGTTGCGGCAGGAACTCGTGCACCCGCTGCATGCAGTCGATCGTCTTGCCATTGTAGACGTAGCCATCCGCGACGATGAGCACCTTCGGCTCGATCTGCCCGAAGCGATCGACCACGCCGACGGGCCCGAAGTCGGGAGAGCAGGACGACCAGACGGCGCCGATGGACGTGGCGGCGAGCATCGCGACGACCGCCTCGGGCATGTTGGGCACGAAGCCCGCCACGCGGTCGCCCGTGACGACGCCGGCGCGACGCAGGAACTCGGCGAAGCTGGCGACGGCCTCGGCGAGCTGGGCGAAGCTCAGCTCGCGCAGTGGACCCTCCTCGGTCCAGAGCACGAGCGCACGTTCGTCGTCGCGGCGCCTGAGCAGATTCTCGGCGAAGTTGAGCCGCGCGCCGGTGAACCATCGCGGGCCGAGCTCCGCATCGGGCGGCGCCATGCGAGAAGCGCCGACGAGCACCTCGTCCCACTGCGATCCGTCGGGACGCCGATCGGCGAGCACCCCGCAGAATCTCCAGACCGCTGGCCAGAACCGCTCCGGCTCGGCGATCGACCAATCGTACAGCGAGGCCGAATCGGTCACCCGCGATGCTGCGCCGCCGAGCGGTTGCACCTCGTCCGCGATGAAGCGGGTGACGTTGGCGGCTTGGATCGCGCCCGGAGTCGGGGTCCAGATGGGTTTCGAGTCGGTCACACTTCAATCTGGTCACGTGATGCACGCGTCCGCGAGGCGAGAGCTACGCGTGCGACGACGGGGCGCCCCGTGTGGAGCGCCCCGTCGTGCAACCCTCGTCTCCTACACGCCCGAGCCTACAGCCCCACGGTCACCTTCGCGTACACGAAGCGCCCGTTGAAGCCGAACGGGGAGATGCCGGCGTACGGGAAGATGCCGAAGTTCGACGTGCCGCCATTCTCGGTGGCGAGCGTCGCGATGTTGCCGTTGTTGCTGTTGCGGTCAGGGTAGATGTCGAAGACGTTGTCGGCGCCGATGCTGAGCTGGTACTGACGAAGCGCGTACGACGCGCTGAGGTCGGTGACCCACTTCGGCGAGAAGGTCTGATCGAGCGGACCGAAGGCGTTGCTCGTAGCGGTGGCGCTGTTGTACGACGTCACCTGACCGTACCGCTGGGTGCGCGCCGTGAGGCCGAGACTTCCGACCGACAGGTTGCCGCTCAGGATCAGATTGTTGAGCGGGTTGCCGAGCTCGATGCGCGCCTTCTCCACGCGGTCGAACAGACTCCCCTGAAGTCCCGACAGGCTGCCCGTGAGACTGTCGACCCGCGTCACACGCGTGGTCGTGTGGTTGTACGCCGCGGACAACCGGAGGACGCTCTTCTCGGAGAACGTCAGACCGTAGTTCACGATCGCGTCGTAGCCGTGCGTCTTGGTGTCGATCGCATTCGTGAAGTAGCGGCCACCGCCGATGCCGGTCACGCCGATCGCGGCGAGTGCGGCGCGAGCGGTCGCGTCGGTGAAGTTGTTCGACAGGACGATCCGGTCGTTGACCTCGATGTAGTAGTAGTCGACGGTGAACGAGAGGCTCGTCACCGGCTCCGCGGCGACACCGATGCTGTAGTTGTTCGAGGTCTCGGCTTTCAGCGGACTCGCGCCCAGCGCCGCGGCTTCCCTGGTGTTGGCGGGGAACGTCTTGACGTCGAACGGCACTCCGCTGATGAAGTTCGTCGCCGTGGACGAGAAGTACTCCTGCATCAGCGACGGCGCGCGGAAGCCCGTGCTCACCGCGCCCCGCAGCGCGAAGCCCGCGGGAAGCTGGAAGCGCGACGAGAACTTGCCCGTCGTCGTCGAGCCGAAGTCGCTGTAGTGCTCGTAGCGGCCAGCGAGATCCACGAGCAGCCGCTTGGTGAGATCGGACGAGAGGTCGGCGTAGACCGCGGCGTTGTTGCGCGAGTGCGAGCCCGCGTCGTTCGTCTTGCCGCCGCTGTCGCCCTTGAACCCCGGGAAGACCTGCGCGCCAGGCGGCGCCGGGGTCGCGGTCGGATTGCCCGCGGCGTCGGGGACCATCGCTCCACCGTTGCGCCACGAGTCGTACTCACCCGCGACGATCGTGTATTGCTCGGCGCGGAACTCGGCGCCCGCCGCGACGTTGAGCGGGATGGGAAGCGTGCGGAAGTCGCGGTCGATGTCGAACGTCGTCGTGCTCTGCTGGAATCGCAGCTTGCCCGCGTCGAACTGCGTGGGTGACGTCGGGCCGAGCGAGACGTTCATCGTGTTCTTGATGACGAATCCGAACTGGTTCCCGCCATAGACGCTGCCGAGATCCCAGTTCCACCCAGCGCCCGTGCCCTTCACTCCCGCGGCGACGGACGCGTCGAGGATGTTCGAGTGAATGAGCGGAAGAAAGCCATCCGGATACAGCGCAGGCTGACGGCGACCGCTCGGATCGTTCGCGCGGCGCCAGAAGCCGGCCGCCTCGCCGTGTCGCGTGCCGATGCCGCCGAAGGTGTAGCCGTCGAAGCGACCGAGCTTGGCTCCACCGTTCCAGAAACCCTGCCAGTCGTGCGTCGCGGCGTCTCCCTGCCGGTGATTCAGGCGACCGTCCGGCAGCGGATAGGCCGGATTCGTCTCGCGCGGATCGCCGGCGAAGTACTGAATGCGCGGATCGATCAGCGTGCGATTCGTGTAGCCACGGTCGCGAAACTCTCCGCCGAGATGCAGGAACGACGCGTCCGGCGTGCCCCAGCCGTAGTCGAGCCCCTGCTGCAGCACCTTCCCGTCGCGCGCCGAGACCTCGCCGACCTGGTTTGGAAACGGCGCGTAGTTGTCGGCGCGGTTGTACGTCGTCATCGACTCGCCCACTGTCGTGCGCGATTCGCCGCCGGCGCCCTGCTTCAGCACGATGTTGATCACGCCGGCGATCGCGTCGGAGCCGTACTGCGCGGCCGCGCCATCACGGAGGATCTCGATGTGGTCGATCATCCCCGACGGGATCGCGTTGAGATCCACCGGGGCGGATCCTCGGCCGACGAAGCCGTTCACGTTGACGAGCGCGCTGTTGTGGCGGCGCTTCCCGTTCACGAGCACGAGCGTCTGGTCGGGCGCCAGGCTGCGCAGGGTGGCGGGGCGCACGTGATCGGTGCCGTCTCCGATCGAGGTGCGCGGAAAGTTGAAGCTCGGCGCGACGGCCTGGATCATCTGCGCCGTCTCGGTGCGACCGGTCGCCTTGATGTCGGCGGCGGAGAGCACGTCGATCGGGACGGGCGCATCGATGACCGAGCGCGCCTGGCCGCGAGTACCAAGCGTCGCCACCGCCTCGAGTGTCGCAGGTGCGCGCTGGATCGAGAAGTTGAGCGTCGTCGTTCCGTCGCTCGTGATGGTCACCGAGTCGCGACCGGACGTATAGCCGATGAGCCGCGTGCGCACTTCGTATCGGCCAGCGCCGACGGTGATCCGATAGCTGCCGTCGCCACGCGTGAGCGTGCCGAGCCCGGTCCCCGTGATGACGACCGATGCGCCAGGCACGCCCTCGCCCGCGGCGGTGACGCGGCCGGTGAGCGTGCCACGCCCCGATTGCGCCGCGAGGATACCAGGCGCCAGGAGTACGAGGAGGACCGCGCGTCGCGCAGCGGTGAACGTGGTGAGCAAGATCATGACGTGCCTCTCCGGTGGAAAGGATGCCGTGGTGGCGGAGGGGAGCGGCGCAGCATCGCGGGGAGCGGACGCACTAGCTTCTCTCGCGAAGACGGCTCGCGCTAGGGTGCTAATGCGAGGTGCGACTCAGGAGTTCACAACTGTTTCAGCAAGATCGTTCAATGATTTTCACTGCACGCAGTCGCCGATCATGTTCGGCGGCGTGACGAAAAGCGGGTGGTGGCCTCTGGCCACCACCCGCTTTCACTCGTCGATCGACCGGCGCGCGAGAGCCGCGCGGCGGTCCTGACTCATCGCTACTTCGTCCGGATCACCGTGAACTTGAACGCGCTGTTCGGCGCGCCCTGTCCGGACGCGAAAGTGAGCAGCGCTTCCTTCCCCGTCGCGACGGCGAAGCGGTAGTAGCTCGCCGACACCCCCTTCACCTGAACGTTGAGTGACAGGTTGTCCGTCAGCGCCGTGGTCTTCAACGGATAGGTTGGAATGTTCAGGAAGGTCTTCGTGAAGATGTCGCGGTAGTTCCAGCTCTTGTGGACGAAGCGTGGGTCGCTGCTGATGCCGAGATCGTCGAGGTAGTTCGCCAGCACCCAATCGGCGAACAGGGGCGCGGGATCCGTCTGCAGCCCGGCCTTGACGGACAGCACCCCGACCTGGTCGGAGTTCACCATCCGGAACCACACGTTCCCGTCGGTCGGGAAGGTGCGGTCCGCGGCGTATCGCAGGAACATCCACGCGGCGCCGCGAGTCGCCAGCTCGTCATCGCTGTCCATCGGCGAGGAGCCGCCAGGATTCTCGAGATAGTCGAGCAGACGGCCGAAGTTGGATGACGCGTCGCCCTTCCAGAGCGGATACGTCGCGCGCGAGTTCACCCGGATCGCCGCGTCGTCGAGGTTCTGCCTCGGCTGCATTCCGCTCTCACGATAGTACAGCAGCTCCTCGGCCATGTGCGCTAGACCCTCGTCCAGCCACTTGTCCTCGAAGGCCAGCGCTTTCGAGGTCGTGTCGAGACGGCGGCTCGCGTTGATGAGGTGCTGGAACTCGTGGGAGAGCACGCTCGTCGTCAGCGAGTCGACGAAGCCGAGACTGTGCTTGTTGCCGTTCACCGCACCGGCAGGATCGGGAACGAGCATGTAGAACATCTCGCCCTCGTTGCTCGTCGCGCAGGCGTTCGCCGGGTTCGGATCAGTCTTGGGGAAGAGATCACGCCCGAAGAAGAAGCCGCCAACGAACGAGTTGGAGTTCGCGGGCGTCAACCCGTTCACTTCCTTGGTGAACAGCACCGCCACCTTGCCGTTGCCATCGATGTCGCTCGGCGCGCCGAAGTTCCCGACGTCGAGCGGATAGACGAGCGTGTCGAACCGCGCGGCGAAGCGCTGATAGTCGGTGTCGGCGAAGCCGTTCTTCGGGTTGGCCGTGTCGGCGAGAACGATCGACTTGCTGCCGACCGCGGCAA
>DASYMZ010000114.1:0-50254 GCA_036008805.1 Gemmatimonadaceae bacterium | reverse complement strand
GGGACGGACTCCGGAGTCCGTCCCAGGGAGTCCGTCCCCACTTCGTCTGCTCGCGTCTCGCACTGCAGTACGCGGGTAAACTCGGGCGGAAGTCGGAGGATTGGCATCCCAGTCCTCCTGATTCGGGCCGCGTTTGGAGGGATCGCTGCCCGTGTGGTCAGCCCCTACCTAAGTGCGTCCAATCATCGAGGATTGGTCGGATGCCGCTCGCCGCTCGCCGTACGGCGTACGAAGATACGACCCTACGGTACCGCGTACCGTAGGCGAGTAGGCGCAACCGCAAGGAGCCCCTACGGTTGTAGCCCCTACAGCCCCATGTAAGCGCGAACCCTCGGCTCGATCCGCTCCGGCGACCAGAACGGCGACCAGACCAGATTGATCGTCACGTTGCCGACCCCCGGCATCGCCTTGAGCACGCGCTCGGCGTCGCCCATGATCTCGGGACCGCTCGGGCAGCCGGGCGAGGTGAGGGACATGTCGACCTCGACGTCGTTCCCGCTCACGCGGACATCGTAGACCAGGCCGAGGTCCACGATGTTCAGGTTGAGGTCCGGGTCCTTCACCTTGCGCAGGGCGAGCTTGGCCTGCTCGAGGCTGAACTCCGAGAAGGCGTCGCCGCTTCCTGGCGCGACGGCCGGTGCTTCGGTGGATGCGGACCCTGCGTCGCCGTTTGCGCCGTTGGGCGCGTTCATGGGGGCTGGGTCGTTCGTGTCGAGGGTCATGCGGGGCACTCCGTGCGAGACCTCTGGAGTATCACCAGCGCACTCCGGCCCCGCAACGAGCGACGCCCGCGCGAGGCGGGCGTCGAGGTGTTCCTGATGTCCCCGGCCGGCGGAACGCGCTAGCGGCGCGCCACTCGCTTCTTGGACGTCGAGCTCTTCTTCGCGGACGAGCTCTTGGACTTGGAGCTGGTCGACTTCTTGGCCGATGCGCTGCGCTTGCTGGAGCTCGACTTGCTGGAGCTCGACTTCTTGGCGCTCACCTTGGACTTGCTCCTGGAGCTCGAGGCGCGTGCGGACCGCGACGAGCTCTTGCCACGCCGGCTCTTCGCGCTGCGCGACCGCGCGACGTGCTCGGGGCGGTTCCAGCCAACCGCACGGTCGGCGCGGAACGACTCGGGCATGCTCAGCAACCCGTCGCGCGAATCGGTCACGGCGAGGGCCGCTGCGTCGGCGAGGTCGGCGCGCACGTCGCCGATCACCTTGGCGGGCCGGCGCGCCCGAGCCGCGTGGACGCGGTTGGTGAGCAGGACGACGAACATCTCGCGCTCCGGATCGATCCAGAGCGAAGTGCCGGTGAAACCGGTGTGGCCGTACGCGCTCGAGCTCAGATACGTGCCGCAGCTTCCGTGGCCGCCGCAGGTGTCCCAACCCAGCGCGCGGGTGCCGGCGGCGCGCTTGGTGAACAGCGCGACGGTGGAATCGGCGACGATGCGCGTCCCGTTGTAGCTGCCCCGGTTGAGGAGCATCTGCGCGAAGATCGAGAGGTCGCTGGCGGTGCTGAACAGGCCCGCGTGACCGGCGACTCCGCCGAGCGCGTAGGCGTTCTCGTCGTGCACCTCGCCGCGCAGCGGATAGCCGCGCGGGGGGGTGAGCTCCGTCGGCGCGATGCGGTCGCGCAGCGACGCCTCGGGACGGAAGTGCGTATCGGACATGCCGAGCGGCGTGAACACGCGCTCGTCGAGGAACTTGTCGAGCGGCTCCCCGGACACGACTTCGACGACGAAGCCGAGCATGTCGGCGCCGAGGTCGGAGTATTCGTAGTACTGGCCGGGCGCGGCGAAGAGGTTCGTTGCGATGACCGCGGCGCGCGCCTCCTCGGGCGTGTGCGCGATGCGCCAGAGATCGCGGCCGGCCGGAAGGCCCGAGCGGTGCTCGAGCAGATGGCGGATGGTGATCGCGTCCTTGCCGCCGCCAGTGAACTCGGGGATGAACTTCACGACCTGATCGTCGAGGCGGATCTTCCCCTCGTCGAACAGGATCATCACGGCGGTGGTGGTGCCGACCACCTTGGTCAGCGAGGCCAGGTCGTAGATGGTGCGCTCGGCGACGACGGCACCGGCATCGGAGGTCCAGCCCATCCTGCCGAAGCCCTTCTCCCAGACGGCGGCGCCCTTCCGGCCGACGACGACGGCAGCACCGGGGTAGCCGCCGGCGGAGATGCCCCGCTCGACGACCCGATCGATGTTTGCCAGCCGGGCGGCGGACATACCGACCGCGCTCGGCGCTTTCGCGGGCAGCCCATCCCCGGGCACGGGGTTATGGACCGCTGGCGTCAGCGGGTGGAAGAGGCTCGCGGCGGCGAACAGCAGGGAGAGCAACGCGGTGTCCCTTTGAGACTTTTTGAACCGACCACGCGACTAGATGCCCTGTCAGCAGGGGCAGTTTGCGTGCTCGGCCTTGCTGAGCGGGAACCAGGCATTGGAAGAACGTAGATGCCTGGCGCATGATGAGTACCATGTGATCCAGCGCACAGTTCCAGCGATGCGCCGAATCTCCGCCATTATGGGTGCTGGGAGGACGACGAGCAAGAGGTTGTGGCGTCACGGGATACGCTGGGTCCGCCACATATGGCCCCAGGCCATATGTTTACACTCCTGGGGACGTTTCCGCGGGTCGCTCGAGGCCGGCGGGATGCGCGGCGAGGACGGTGTAAACCAGGTAGCTGAGCGCGACAGTTCGGTCATGAAGCCCGAGCCCAAGTCGATACGTAGGGGGTGGGTGCAACGGTGGTGTATCGCCGATGCAACCATGTCCCTCTATCGGGAAGGGGGATCCAGGTTCTGGGTGACCTGTAACGGGTTGGTGGTTTCGGGTTTGACTGCGTTCGCCGTAGAACCCGTCACCACCAACCCGCTACCGGCAACTCACAACCTGGATTCCGGCTGGATGATAGAGGGCCGTCCCATGCGGCAACCCTTCCACCCACCCCCGTGACCAATCCCGTGGACGTCATGGAGAATGAACAGCTCACCGTACAGCGCGCCCTCGGCGGCGATCAAGCGGCGATGCGGGCCCTATGGACCCGGCATGCGCCGCACATCGACGTCGTCGTGCGCCGGCTAGTCGGGCACGACCCGGATCTGGCCGCCGACGTGGCTCAGGAGGTCTGGATTCAGATCTTCCGGGCGCTTCCGAGCTTTCGGGGCGACGCGCAGTTCGGCACGTGGGCCCACCGGATCGCGGTGAATCGCACACTGAACGCGCTGCGCCGCACGAAGCGCATGGTGGCGGTGGAGGTGGACGTGGAAGAAGACACATCGTCGGTCGAGCCGGAGGCGGAGCGCGCCCTGCTCGCCGCATCGATCGAGGAAGCGGCGGCGAAGCTCTCGCCCGGCGCGCGCACCGTCTTCCTGCTCCACGACGTCGAGGGATACACGCACGAGGAGATCGCCACGGAGCTCGGGATCACGGCGGGGGGCTCCAAGTCGCAGCTCTTCAAGGCGCGCGCAAAGCTACGCACCTTGCTGGCGCACATGGTCGACGCGCCATCGAACACCATGCAGCGAACCACGAGTGAACATGTCGCACCTATCTACTGACCGCCTCGCTGCGCTCGGCGACGACGAGCCGACGCCGGCCGAAGCGGCACACCTGAGCTCCTGCGCCGAATGCGCGCGCGAACGCGCAGCATACCGCACGCTCGTCGCGATGGCGCACGCGGAGCGAGACTCGATCGGGCTGCCGCTCACGCGGTGGGACGCGATCGCCAGCGCGCTCGCGACCGAATCGCCGGCGGAGGCTCAGCCTCGTCTCGTGCTCGCGCCGTCGACATCGCGCGAAGGCATCCGGCGCTTCAATCGAATGCCGTTGCAGGCCGCGGCCGCGGTGCTGCTGGTGGCGGGTGGTGTGTTCGCCGGCCGCATGAGCACCACCGTGCCCTCGTTCCAGGCCTCGAATCAGAGGGGCGCGTCCGAGCGCGGTGGTCTTGTCGGCAACGCCTCGCTGCCGGCCGACTCGGTCTTCTTCTCGTCCGTGGACGAGGCGCGCGACGCACAGCTTCGCTCCGAGGCGATCTATCAGCAGGCGGCGGCGTTCCTCGCGCAGCACGACAGCTCCGGCGCCACCGACGCGGATCCGGCGGTCGTGCAGTCGCGCCTCGCCGCGTACGACCAGGTGATCTCGACGATGCGTGAGGCGATGCACCAGGCACCTCACGACCCGGTCATCAACGGCTACTACCTCACGACCCTCGGTCAGCGCGAGGCCACTCTGCGGCAGCTCAACACCGTGATGCCGGCCAGCCTCCGCGCGAACAGCTTCTGATGGTGTCCCTTCGGTATCTCATGACGAGTCACACGATGTCCCGCTCGTTCGCCCACGCGCCACTCGTCTCGATCACGCTCGCGCTCGTGGCGGGCGCCGCGCCGCTCGCCGCGCAGCGTGTGGATGTCATGCGCCGCACGACGCCGCGCGTGGCGGGCTCCGATTCCGTGGAGGCGCAGCTTCACCGGCTCGAGCGCACGGTCGATTCGCTCACCCAACTGTACGACGACGATGATCTCAGCGGCGCGGAGCGGCGCCGCATCGGCATGTCGCTCGATCTCGCGATGGCGCGGTTCGAGGCGCTTCGCGCGGGATCGGAGCGATGGAACGATCCCGCGGACACCCGCACCTTCGTGGGCGTCCGCGTGGGCCCGATGTCGCGCGATGGTGCGGACAACGCGAGCTCGCTCTCGCGCACGATCATGCGCCAGACCAGCCCGCGGGGATGGATCGGGATCGTCGTGTACAACGCGGCGACGGAGGTTCGCATCGAGCGCGGCGAGCTGTTCCTGCGCTACCTCACCTATCCGCGGATCACGTCGGTGGACCCGAGCTCGCCGGCGGAGCGCGCGGGGATCGAGCCCAACGACACGCTGCTGGCGTACAACGGGCGCGACGTGCGAAGCGGCGAGATCTCCACCACGAGCCTGCTCAAGCCGAACAGCAGGGTGATGGTCCGGGTGCGCCGCGAGGGTCGGGTGCGCGAGATGCCGGTGATCGTCGCCGAGGCGCCGCAGCGAATCGTGCAGCGCCGGCAGGAAGAGATGCGCGACGTGCAGATGCCATGGGTCCTTGGCGGCATGCCCGAGGCGCCGGCGTTCGCGCGCGTCCCACCGCCGATGGGTGTGCGAATCGGTTCCGCACCGCGCCCGCCGATCGCCAGCCTGCCGCCGCTGCCGCCGATGGCGTCGTCGTTCAGCTTCGTGTCGAATGGTGTGGTGGGCGCGAGCATGGTGACGGTGACGGAAGGGCTGGGAAGGACCCTGGGTCTGCGGTCGGGGGTGTTGATCACGTTCGCACCCGCGAGCTCGCCCGCGGCGGAGTCGGGGCTGCGTGACGGCGACGTGCTCGTGTCGGTCGACGGACAGCCCGTCCGCACGGTGAACGACGTGCGGGAGCTGATCTCGCGCGCCAGGGACAACGGCGAGCAATCGGTTCCCGTGGAGCTCGTGCGGGAGCGACGCTCACGCAAGCTCACGCTGCGCTGGTAGCGGCTCGGCGCACGGTCGAGTTTTTGCGTAGCGCCTGACCTCGCTTGGCCCGCGCCAGAAGCCGCGCGCCGCCGTCGTTACCAGTTGGGAGAACGGACGTCGTTACCCACGGGCGCGAGTGGCGAGATCAGCACGATCCGTGATCGCGTCACGAGCAGCGACGGAACGTCTTTCCCCAGTGCAGATGAGTGACGGACCCCCGCGCACGCGCGCATCCACGGGCGACCAGTCCGACCAGTGGTTGATCGAGGCAGCGAGGAAGGCCGGGCATCAGCTCCCGAATCGCGAGCGGACGCCCGGCACGACGGCGTGGCGCATGCTGCTCAACGCCGGCGTCACCGAGGACGAGGTGCTCCGCCTCGCGTGCACCGAGTCGCGCGCTGAGGCGGCGGACTTCTCGCAGGTCACGCCGGCAATGAGCACGCTCCTTCCACATCTCGTGGCCCGCGCCTATCGCGTGGTACCACTCGGTTTGCGGAAGAACGTGCTGCTCGTGGCGACGTCCGACCCCAAGAGCATCGAGATCGAGCGCGAGATCAGCCATGCCGCGAAGCGCCGCGTCGAGCTGCACGCCGGAAGCCCGTCGGAGATCGTCCGCGCTCAATCGATCGTGTACGGGGCGGCACTCGGCGTGTCGGCGAGCAGTCGCATGGTGACGCTGGAGCCGGACACGCTCGCGGCGGCGCCGCAACCGGTGGAAGCCCGTGTGCCGAGGCTCTCCCTGTCGGTGTCCGCACCCGCGGTGCCGGCGAGCGAACCGGCGGCGACGGCACCGCTCGGGGCGAAGGCCGTCGAGCAAGCGGTGTCGCCGCTCCCGTCGCGGCCGGACGAGACGCTCGCCGACCGGCTGTTCGCGACGGCGCTCACCGATCTCGCTTCGGAAGTGATCCTCGAGCCGGCGGCAGGGGGCGGCGTGCTCGCGCGCATGCGCATCGACGGCGCGATGCACGACCGGTTCCGCATCTCGGCGGATCGCAGCGAGCCGTTGATCGCGTCGCTCAAGAAGGGCGCGGCGCTCGACCCCGCGACGACGACGCCTGCACAGGGGACGGCCACTTTCAAAGGTCCATCGGGTCCACTGGTCGTGCGCGTGCGAACGCAGCGATCGCATCCGAGCTCGGGCGACGCGACGACGGGCGAGCGCGTGCTGCTGCGACTCTGCTACTCGCGCGGGCTCGTCGGCCTGGCGGAGCTGGGATACTCACTCGCCGAGCTGCACCGGCTGCGCGCGCTGTTGAGCACGACCGGAGGGCTCGTGGTCGTGGCGGGACCGCCGGGTGCGGGCAAGACCGCGACGCTCTACGCGGCGGCCCGCGAGCTGTGCCAGTTGGGCCGGCTCGTGTCGACGGTGGAGGAGACCGTGGAGTATCCGCTCGCGGGGATCACGCAGCTTCGTCTGCGCGAGGGGCGTCGTGGTCTCGGTGCCGCGCTCAAGGCGGCGTCGGGATCGACGGACGACATCGTGTCGAGTGCGATCATCGCCGACGCGACGCTCGACGCCTCGACGTTCGAGCTGAGCGCGGAAGCGGCGGGGCGCGGCCAGCTCGTGGTCGCGTCGCTCGAGGCGCCCGACCTCACGGCGACTTTCGCGGCACTGCGCGCGCTGCATCCGGATGGCGGACCGCTGGCGTCGGCGCTTCGCGGCGTCGTGGCGCAGCGGCTCGTGCGTCGGCTCTGCGCGAAGTGCGCGTCGCCACAAGTGCCGAGCGAGCTGCCCGCGCTCGAGCGCAGGCTGCTGGAGGGACTTCCCACCGGCAACGTGCGCCGGCCAGTCGGGTGCGACGAGTGTCGCGGCACCGGCTACCGTGGACGCATGGCGATCGTGGAGGTCGTGTCGATCACGTCCGCGCTTCACGACGCGATGGCGCGCCGCGCGGTGGCGGCGGAGCTGGTGCATCTCGCGCGAAAGGAGGGGCTGCCCTCGTTGTGGGATTCCGGGATCCAGCACGTCCTCGCCGGCAGCACGTCGCTCGCGGAGGTGCTCGATGCGGTTCCGCCGCCGGAATCGTTCGACGCGTCCGATGATTTCGATGCGCTGCTCTCGGAGGCGCTCTCCTCGCCGAGGCCGCGGCGCTGATGCTCGCCGCCGCTCAGCTCGCGGCGTGCTCCAGCTTCTCCAGCTTCCGCAATTCGGGCACGAGCGATTTGTGGATCGCGAGCGCGGCGATGGCGCCGTCCGCCGCGGCGGCGATGGCGAGCTGCGGGCCCGGCACGATGTCGCCCGCGGCGAAGCAGTTGCGCACCGAGGTGTGATACGCGTCGTCGACGATGATGTGGCCGCCCGAGTCGCGCGCGCAGCCCAGCTCCGCGCCGAGGTCGTCGGCGGGATACTGGCCGATCGCGAAGAAGATCTTGTCGGTGTCGAGCGCCATCCCGCTCTCGAAGCTGATGGAGTGCACGCGCGAGCCGCTGTGATCGACGCAGCTGATCGGATACTCGATCACCGGAATGTTGAGCGCGTCCAACTTCTCGCAGTACTCCGGGAGGTCGAAGTTGGCGGGCTCGCCGTTCGTGCAGATGATGATGTCGCTCGTCCAGGTGCTGAGGTTGAGCGCCATGCCGACGGCTTTCCGGCCCGAGCCGATCACGACGACCTTCTTGTCGATGCAGTCGTGACCATCGCAGTCGGGGCAGACGTGCGCGTTGCTGCCGTACACGCGCTCGATCCCCGGCACCTCGGGCCAGACGTCCTTGAGCCCGATCGCGAGCAACAGCCGCTTCGCCTCGTAGCTCGTGCCGTCGGTGAGGGTGAGGACATAGCGCTCGTCGCCGTGACGCGTGACGGACTCGCACACGGCGTCGACGAGCTCGACGTCGTGCTTGCGTGCTTCGTCGCGGCCCATGCCGCGGAGCTGCGCCGGCTTGATCTCCGGATGACCGAGGAAGCCGTTCACGCCGCGCGTCTCCCAGTTGCGCGGGTCGCCGGAATCGACGAGCACGACGCGATGCAGGTAGCGGGCGAGCCAGATGCTCGCGCTCAACCCTGCCGGGCCACCGCCGACGATCGCGACGTCGAACAGGGCATCGTCGTGCGCGTCGCTTGCCGCGCCGCTCTCCTTCGCCTCACTCGCTCCCACTCGTTGCTCCGGTTCGATGGTACGAGCGGGGAGGAGGGCAAGAAGGGTTCCGACGAGCTGGCGACCGCGTGCGCGATCAGCGCAGCGAGCCGGGAGGCACGAGGTAGAGCAGCCTGAGGGTGGCGCGGTCGGACTGGGCGATCGTCGTCGTGGCCGACTCGCGGTACATCACGCTCGTCTGGTCGCTGGCGTGGTTGAGGCCGAGCGCGTGGCCGATCTCGTGACGGAGAATGCCGCCGACGATGCGGGTGGAGAGCTGGCGGCCGGTGCTGTCGTGGTTGGCGACGTCGATGCGCGCCGTCGCGATCCAGAAGCGGCTCGTCTGGATGCGCTCCGTCACGCCGATGCGCTGTCCCTCGCTCGGTGGGAAGCGCTCCTTCCACCGGATCATGATGTCGGCGGACGAGGAGTCGTAGATGAAGGTGAAGCGGATGGGGAAGCCCGCCTGACTCCACTCGGCGAACGCGTTGCGCGCGAGGTCGGGATAGACCGGGTCGAAGCCGGCGATGGTGGACGACGGCTCGATGTAGACGCGCAGCGCATCGTCGAGGCGCTCGTGCCAGCGATAGAGGGCGCTGTCCTGCTCGTTGATGATGTCGTCGATGTAGCTGCCCGGCTTCAGGTTGTCGATGCGACGACGAAGCTCGTCGGGCGGGGTGTCCTGCTCGCGGCCTTCGGGGACGACGGCGCGCCGCACCGCGCCCTGCACGATGCCGGCGCGCACGAGCGTGGTGTCTCTCGCGATGGAGTCGCGCTCGACGCGGGCCTGCCGGCTTCGGGAGCGGCGCACCGCGGTGCCGGCGATGAAGCTGCCGAGCACCAGCACGAGCGCGAGCGGGACCAGCTCGGCGCGAAGGCGAACTAGCGGACGCCTCCCGGCGGGAGCGTGTACAGCAGGCGCACCGTGGCCTGGTCGGCCGCGGAGAGCGAGCGCACGCGGACCCGCGGGGCCATGATGCTCGTGGGATCCTCGGTGTGATCGAGCCCCAGCAGATGCCCGATCTCGTGCAGCGCCATCGCCTTCATGGCTTCGTCGTCGAGGGTGTGTCCGCTGCGGTGATGCACGGCGAGCGTGATGTCGGCGTCGATGATCCACCAGTCGTCGTCGCGCGCCCACTTCGTGCGGCCGCTGATCGGCTCCTCGAAGTGATCGATGAACGAGACGTGGACGTCGGCGGACGCGGAGTCGGCGGTGAAGGCGAAGCGGACGGGCAGATGAAGCGCGTCCCAGGCGATGAAGGCGTCGCGGACTCCGGTCGCGTAGGCGGGTCGCCACTCGGCGACGTCGGAGACCGGCTGAATCCAGATGTTGAGCGGAGCGCCGTGCATGTCGGGCCAGCGGGCGAGGGCGCTGTCGCGCTCGGCCAGCATCTCACCAATGTAGGTGCCCTGGCCGCGCATCTCGAGCTGCTTCCGGACCGACGCGCGCGCGCGCGCCGCGGCGGCGGGGGTCAGCTCTCGAGCCACGACTCCGCCGCTGGCGACGCTCGTGCGGGTCGGCGTCGGATGCACGACGGACGACGCGGGGACGAGCGCCAGCAGGAGCGCGGCGGCTCCGGTGCCGAGTCGAGCGAGGCGGAGGAAGCGAAACGGCATTGAGTACGACGTCGCGGAAGCGCCGGGCGGCGCCGCTGGAAGGCGGTTTCCGCGAGCCGGAACGGCGGGGAGCCGATCCGAGTGGCCGCGGCATTCGCCGGGGAGGGGTGGACGCGATCAGCGATGACGGTAGGAGCTCGAACGCCGTGCTCGCCGCTTCACGTCCGGTTCGCCAGGTAGACGAGCAGTGGGGCGGAAACGGCACGTCGATCCGGGTGAGAAATGATAACCCGGGCGTGGGGAATTGTGCCGTAGGTCACCAAAGCGCGCGGGGTGGGTTGGTCGGGCTGGTACGGTCCAACGAGACGCCGGCCATCGGCGCATGGCACTACTGGTTAAGAATGTCAAATCAGCACATTTCGAATGTCGGAAGCGCAGATCAATGCCAAACATGGCCAATAATATCGCTCAATGTTGTAAATAATGCACATTTCTGTTGACAGTGAGGCCGTCGTCCCCCATTGTGAAGAAGGTTGTCGGCGCATCGTCGTTCCGCGCGCTGGCACCGGCGGAGCGCCGACGTACGCGCGGTGGGCGCGGACGGCGTTTCCGCCGAACTTCGGGGCTGACGGCAGCGGGAGGTCGGGCGATGCGAGTGCGCGTGGGATGCGAGTTCCAGTTCGAGACCATGCATCCCGTGACCACGGTGATGCTGGTCGGCACGCGCTCGGATGGGGCTCATCACACGATCTACGAGTCGCGCTGGGCCGAGCCGATGCTCCGGATCCGGGACTTCCGCGACGCGTTCTCGAACAGCTGCTGGCGAATCGACATCCCGGCAGGGCCGTCGATGATCCGGTACGACGCGGTGGTGGACGTGGACGACGAGCCGGACCCGCGCGAGCCGGGCGCACTGCTCGTCCCGCCGGCCGAGCTGCCCGACGAGGTCCTCGGCTTCACGCTGCCCAGCCGTTACGTCGACTCGGATCAGGTCGCGAACGAGGCCTGGAATCTGTTCGGCAACACGCCGCCGACCTGGGAGCGCGTGCAGGCGGTGTGTGACTGGGTGCACGAGAACGTGCGCTACGATCCCACGGCGATCGTGCCGCACGGGACGGCGCGTCAGCTTCTCGACCGGCGCGCCGGCGTGTGCCGCGACTTCGCGCTGCTGGTCACCGCGTTCTGCCGCGCGTTGAACATCCCGGCGCGCTACACGTTCGGCTATCTGCCCGACATCGCCGTCGACGCGCCCGACACGCCGATGGACTTCCATGCGTGGAGCGAGGTGTTCATCGACGGACGCTGGTACACCTTCGACGCGCGGCACAACATGCCGCGGGTGGGACGCGTGGTCGTCGGCTTCGGGCGCGACGCGGCCGACGTGGCGATGACGACGTCGTACGGCGCGCTCGACCTGGTGAAGATGCAGGTGTGGGCCGAAGAGGTGACGGCCGCGCTGGAGCCGGAGGCGCCGAAGCCGAGCGAGCTGGGTCCGCTGCTGCCCGAGCGGCCAGCGCACATGACGTACGAGCAGCTTCTGGGAGTGGTACGATGAGCGGCGCGGCGGTGGAGCCGACACTGATCCTCCGCGCGCCGCCGGCCTGGGACCGACTGGCACGCGCGGCGTTCCGGGTGCGCCAGCAGTATCGCTACGTGTATCCGTCGCCGATCCACGATCTGCGCCAGCGGCTGATGATGATCCCCGCGGAGGAGCACGGAGGTCAACGCCTGCTGCAGCGCGAGCTCAAGATCGAGGGCGCCGACGACGCGCGCATGCTCTCGCAGACGGACCGCTTCGGCAACGTGGTCTATCACATCTCGAGCTCGGCGGTGCGGGAGGCGGTGGAGTTCACGGCCGAGTTCACCGTGCAGCGGATGTCGACCACGGAGCCCTCGCGCATTCCGGCGGACGGCGTGGCGGAGCTGTATCTGCCCCGCACCGCGCTCACCGCCCCGTGCGCGAAGATCCGTGAGGCGGCGAGCTCACTGATGGCGGAGATCGACGCGACGCCGATCGGCGAGCTGGCCGCGGAGCTGCTTCCCGACGGCGTGGGCTCGCTCGACGTGCGTGGCGTGCAGCAGTGGGCTGCGGCGCAGTGCGGCGTGGAGTGGGCGGCGCGCGCGATCACCTATCAGTTCGGCGCCACCGGCGTGCAGACTCCGGCGGCGATGGCGCTGCATCTGGGCCGAGGCGTGTGCCAGGACTATGCGCATCTCGCGATCTCGATCCTGCGCGAGATGCGCGTGCCGGTCCGCTACGTGTCGGGGCACCTGCTCGGCGAGGGCGCGCCGCACGCGTGGGTCGAGTCGCTGCTGCCGGATCCGGAACGGCCGGGAGAGCTGCGAGTCGTGGCGTACGATCCGACGCACCGCATGACGCCCGGGCTCAACTACATCACCGTCGCGGTGGGCCGGGACTATGCGGACATCGCGCCGACGAGCGGCACGTTTCAGGGCGCGAGCGGGCACTTCACGGCGCGGAAGAACGCGTGGATCGTGGAGCTCGCATGAGCGCGCGTCCTCGCATGGAGCCGTTGCAGTTCGTGCCGAGCGTTCCGCGCTCGGCACTCGAGTCTTACGACCTCGGGGGGTTCTGGGACGAGGTGTTCGAGGCGCCGGGCGTGCCGCGTCCGCAGTACGAGGCGCTGTCGCGGCGGCTCGCGACGCTGAGCGTGGAAGAGGTGGACGCACGGCGGCGCGCGGCGGATCTCTCGTTTCGCGTCGGCGGGATCACCTTCGCGGTGAACCAGGGCGCCGAAGGCGTGGAGAAGATCATGCCGTTCGATCTCATTCCGCGCGTGATCATGCCGGACGAGTGGGACCGCATCTCGCGCGGGCTCGAGCAGCGCGTGCGTGCGCTGAACGTCTTCCTCGACGACATCTACCATGGCCAGCGCATCCTTCGCGCGGGCGTGCTGCCCGCGGAGCTCGTGCTCGGCGCGCGCGGCTACCGGCGCGAGCTGCGTGGGGTGGACGTTCCACTCGGGGTGTACACGCACGTGATGGGGAGCGATCTCGTGCGCGACGCGAGCGGCGAGCTGTTCGTGCTCGAGGACAATCTGCGCACGCCGTCGGGCGTCTCGTACGTGCTCGAGAACCGGCGGGTGCTGGAGCGCGTGTGGCCGCAGATCTTCCAGGACTACGACGTTCGCCCCGTCGAGGGATATCCGCAGGATCTGCTCGAGGTGCTGCAGGCGATCGCGCCGCCGACGGCGGAGGATCCGGTGGTCGTAGTGCTCACGCCCGGCGTGTACAACTCGGCCTACTTCGAGCACTGCGCGCTCGCCAAGGCGATGGGCGTGGAGCTCGTGCAGGGCTCCGACCTGTTCGTCGACGACGGCGCGGTGTTCATGCGCACCACGCAGGGGCGTCGCCGAGTGGACGTGATCTATCGGCGGGTGGACGACGACTATCTCGATCCGCTCGCGTTCCGCTCCGACTCGATGCTCGGCGTGCCGGGGCTGCTGGCGTGCTATCGCCTGGGACGGGTGAGCCTCGCGAACGCAATCGGGACCGGCGTGGCGGACGACAAGGCCGTGTACGCGCTCGTGCCGGAGATCATCAGGTACTACCTCGGCGAGGAGCCGATCCTGCACAACGTGCCGACGTATCTGCCGGTGCGCGAGGACGACAGGCGGTACGTGCTGGAGCACATGGAGGAGCTCGTCGTGAAGGCGGTGAACGAGAGCGGCGGCTACGGCATGCTCATCGGACCGCACGCATCGCGCGCCGAGCTCGCGGACTTTCGCGCGCGGATCATCGCCGATCCGCGGAACTACATCGCGCAGCCGACGCTCGCGCTGTCGAGACATCCGTGCTGGGTGGATGACCATCTCGAAGGGCGGCACGTGGATCTGCGCCCGTTCGTGCTGTTCGGGCGCGAGGTGCGGATGACGCCGGGCGGACTGACTCGCGTCGCGCTGCGCTCGGGATCGCTCGTGGTGAACTCGTCGCAGGGGGGTGGCGGGAAGGACACCTGGGTTCTGGTGCGGGAGCGCGCATGATGCTCTGCCGAGTCGCCGAAGACGTGCTGTGGATGAGCCGCTACGTGGAGCGGTCGCTCGCGGTCGGGCGGCTGATCGAGGTGAGCCAGCACCTCGAGTTCGACGACCACGACGATCCCGAGATGCGCGCGGCGCGATGGGCGCCGCTGCTGGCGCAGCGTCCGAACGACGGCCCGCTCCCCGCGCTGCTCGCCGACGCGGCGGTGGACCGCGAGGCCGCGCGCACGGTGCGGCAGTGGCTCGCCTTCCACAAGGACAACCCGCGCTCGATCGTCGCGTGCATCGACCGCGCGCGCTCGGCGGCGCGACAGGTGCGCGAGCGGATCTCGAGCGAGATGTGGGAGTCGCTCAACTCGCTACATCTCTTCCTGACGAACCCCGCGCTGCCCGACATCGCGGAACGGAATCCGCACTCGTTCTTCCAGCGCATCCGCAACGAGGCGCAGCTCATTCAGGGATTGGCCGACGCGACGCTGGCGCACGACGAGTGCTGGCATTTCGTGCGGCTCGGCACGTACCTCGAGCGCGCCGACAACGTGGCGCACGTGCTCGCGCTGCAGGCACATCTCCTCCGCGACGACGGCGGCGACGAGGCCGACATGGTGCGGTGGATCGGCGTGCTGCGCTCGTGCGGCGCGGCGGAGGGCTACGCGCGCTACTACTCGCTGCGGGTGGAGCCGGCGCGGGTGGTGGAGTTCCTGCTGTTGAACGCGCAGTTCCCGCAGAGCGTGCGGTTCAGCCTTCGGCAGGCGTGGGAAGCGCTGCGTGCGTTGAGCAGCGCCGAGTCGTCGCCGCTCGCGGTACCGCGCCACTCGGGGAGCTCGGCGACGCGCGCGCTGGGGCTGCTCACGGCGCAGCTCGAGCACGCGACGGTGGACGAAGTGATCGAGGGTGGGCTGCAGGAGTACCTCAACGTGGTGCAGCGCGACCTGGCGGGGGTGACGGATCACGTGACACGGGTCTACCTGCGCGACGAGCCGCATCAGGGACGTCTCGTGGGCGCGGCGCGCGCGCGGCGATTGATGGC
The DNA here is from genome assembly GCA_036008805.1 of Gemmatimonadaceae bacterium. Classification (GTDB taxonomy): domain Bacteria; phylum Gemmatimonadota; class Gemmatimonadetes; order Gemmatimonadales; family Gemmatimonadaceae; genus AG11. Next base: position 35,134 of record DASYMZ010000114.1, on the reverse strand, counting down.
CGAGCAGCAGCAGCAGCGGCAGGATCAGTGAGAATCCGTCTCGTGCACGTGACGCGGTTCGACTACAGCGCCGACGTCGTCGAAGGAGTGATGGAGGTGCGACTCGGTCCGCTCTCCGACTCGACGCAGCGGTGGGACCGGTTCAATCTGGCCGTGACTCCGACCGGCTCGGTGCGGCCGTACACCGACGGCTTCGGCAACCGCACGCATCTGGTGACGGTTGGCAAGGTGCACAGCATGCTCGAGGTCACCACGACGAGCGAGCTGTCGACGACGTTGGAGAATCCCTTCACGCTGCCGTCGAAGCCGCCGCGGCCGCTCTCGCCGTCGGAGCAGGTGGATTTCCTCTCCCCGTCGCCGATGGTGCCGGCGCTCCCCGAGTTCGTGGCGATGGCCGAGGCGCACCGGCCCGCGACGCCCGAGGCGACGTTCGAAGCGGCGCGCGCTCTGTCTCATCTGGTGCACGATGCGTTCGCCTATCAACGCAACGTGACCACGGTGGCGACGAAGGTGGACGAGGTGATGCAGCTGCGATCGGGAGTGTGCCAGGACTTCGCGCACGTGCTGATCGGCCTGTGCCGCGCGGTGGGGGTGCCGGCGCGGTACGTGAGCGGGTACACGGTGGCGGAGATGCCGGAAGGTGACGGACCGCCGCGCACGCAGGCGTCGCACGCATGGGTAGAGGCGTACACGCCAACGCATGGGTGGCGCGGCCTGGACGCGACGAACGACGTGGTGGTTGGGGACGCGCACGTGAAGATCGCGGTGGGTCGCGACTACGCCGACGTGTCGCCCACGCGCGGGTCGTTCCGCGGCAATGCGGCGCAGCGGTTGGAAGTCACGGTGGAGGCGTATCGGGTCGACTGATCTTCCCGCGCGGCCCGTTGCTCGGCTCTCGTGTGTTCGAGATCGCTGCGGGCGGTCGGTCGCGCGATGTCCTTCCGCCGGAGAGACTCGACTTGCTCGGGCCTGCGGCCCGGCAATTCTCGGACTCCGGCTCCAGGACACCGCGCTTCCCTCCCTTGCGAGCTTCCGTCGGGGGCGAGCGCTCGCGTCTCGCGCCCGCGCCCGCGCCCGCCGAGCGCTGGTATCGCGCTCGCTGCAGTCGGTAGATCGCGAATCGTGAGCCGAGCGTCGCTCGCGGAGATGCGTCGCGGTCGGTTCGATTCGGGACCGCGCGAGTCAGTTGGAGGCGCGGTCTGGCACTCGCTCCGGTGCGCGGAGAGCTCCGTGTCGACACGTGACCACACGCGTGAATCGCCTCGGGGACTCGGGCGCTCCTCGACGAGGGCGTCGCGCGTAGCAAGAGACCGGCGCCGCAGGCGACGGGCTCGCAGCGTGTAAGCGCGTAGCCCGACGGAAGGAGTGCCCGAGGCCAGCGCGCGCGATGATCTGGATCGGTCGCGGTAAACACGGAGCCTGGCCGGACTGTCAGCGAATGCCGCGAGCGCCACGACTACCGCACGGGCTTGAACGAATCGCCGCGCACGAACAACAGGCTGCGGCGCTCCGCGGCGACCGTGGCTTGGACCACGTTCACCTGATCCTCGAAGAGGTCGCACAGGATCGCATTGCGCACTCGCAGACTCGCGAGTGGCTGAGTCGTCGCGGCTTCGAGGCAGAGCCATAGGAGATCGCCGGTGCGACGGACGCCGCAGGAGTGGACGCCGACCGCGCGACCCTGTGCGTCCTGCATGCCGAACACGGTCGTGGCGTACGACAGCACGGCCGCGTCCCACGCCTGGCCGGCTGCCGGCGACACGCGCCCCTTCGCGGCGCGAGCGACCGCGGTTCCGAAGTCGTCGGCGAAGACGCGGATGGTCGCGCGCACGACGCCATGCGCGCGATCCTCCACAAGCTCGGTGATAGTACTGTGCAGCGGATGCGCATCGAGCTGGCGACGAGCACCGGCGCCCACGAGCAGCACCGTGGCGAGTGCCATGATCCGGCCGGCGCGCATCACCACGGGCTCCGCTGCACTGCCCAGAGCGATCCAACCGCGACCACGACGAGCGAGACCGACACCGTGCGCAGGCGCAGGACCGGCCACCGCTCGGTGGTCGCGCCCACCCGCGCGATGAGCGCGTCGATCGCGACGAGCAGCGCGGCCGCGATGGCCAGGACGACGAGCTGGCCAAGCTCGATCCCAAGATTGAAGCCGAGCAGGGGCACGGCGATCCGGTCGACGAACAGCGCCTTGAGATAGTTCGCGAACCCCGCGCCGTGCACGAGGCCGAACACGCCGGCGAACACCGGACGATACCGTCCGCCCCACGGCGCGCGGGCGCGGTCGCTCACGATGATGTTCTCGATGCCCGTGACGACGATGGTGACGGGAATGAGGAACTCGATCAGCGCCGACGGGAGCGTCAACACGCCGGTGACGGCGAGCGCGAGAGTCACCGAGTGGCCGACGGTGAATGCGGTCACCACCCACAGCACGCTCCGGATGTCGCGCATGCGGTAGATGGCGGCGAGCGCGACGAGAAACAGGATGTGGTCGAGCGCCCCGATGTCCACGATGTGGCGGAAGCCGAGCTGCCCGAAGGTGAAGAGCTCACTCATCGCGCGGTCTCCACGCGCGAGAGTGGACTCGTCGCCACGGTGCGTTCGTCGCCGCGCGGCGGCAGCGACGCGAGCACCGCCCGTGCGTCGGCGACCTGACTCGGATGAAAGTACGGATTCACCGCGAGCGCGCGCTCGAGCAGCACCCGCGCCGAGTCGGCGTTGCCACCCGCGCGCTCGATGATGCCGGCGTGATAGAAGAGCTGCGCGTCGACGGTTCCCTGTGCGAGCGCACTCTTCATCGCGACGGCGGCGTCGCGGTCGCGCCCCTGCTTGTGCAGCGACCAGGCGAGCAGATCGTACGCGTAGATGTCTCTGCGGGTGCGGAGCTCCTCGCGGATCTTGCGCGACACGGTGGCGACGTGACGATCGTGGTCGAGCAGGAAGAGACTCCACGCCCGATGATACGCGCCCGGCTGCCGCAGCACGGCGACGTCGAGCACGTGCGCGTACTCAGCGCTCTTCGCACTGTCGCCAGCGGCGGCGTACGCATCGCTGAGCGTGCCGAGCGTCGCGGGATCGAGCGTGCGCGCGATCGCCTGCTCGCCATAGGCGATCGCGTCGCGCCAGCGACGCTGGACGAGGGCGCTGTGCGACAGCGCGGAGAGAATGCGATAGTCGCCGGGATGCACGGCGAGCCCGGCGAGATACGCCGAGTCGGCGGAGACCGGCCGGCCCGTGCGGAGCTCGACGTCGCCGACGCGGAGGTGATACCAGGCGAGCTGTTCGCGCGGCAGCGTGGGCTCACGCTTCGCCATGGCGAGGGCGGCGCGCAGCATCCGCAGGGCGCGCTCGGGCTGGCCTTCGATCTCGGCCCAGCGCGCGAGACGCGGGGCGATGGTGAGATCACCGAGCGGAGCGTGCAGCTCGGCGAAGGCGACGCGCGCGGAGTCGTACTGGCCGAGCTCCATCTGGATCTCGCCGACGGCGGCGCGCAGGCGCGGCTTGTCGGGTTCCGCGTCGCGCGCGGCGACGGCGAGATGGAGCGCCTCGTCGAAGCGGTGCTGCGCGAGGAGGCTCGACTGCAGCACCGACGCGGCGGCGCCATTCCGCTCGGCTCGATTGCTGAGCGAGTGCCGCGCCGCCTCCTCGGCGAGGAGGACGTCGTGTGGGTCGCCCGTCTCGCGTGCGCGAGCCAGATAGAGGGCGCCGAGCCGCGCGAGATCGGAGCCGCCGGTCGGATCGCGCTGCACGCGGTCGGCGTAGAACGCGATGTCGAGCTCGCGAATCTCCTCGTCGCTGCGAAGGGGAGTCGCGGGTGCGGCGGCGTGCGGAGCGGGGGACTGCCGTCCGCACGCCGAGGACACGAGCCCGATACTCACCGCGGCGACGAGTCGCCACGCGCGAGGCGAGAGCGGGATGGCGTGCATCGCAGTGACGTCACGCCGCCGAAGTGAGTGCCGAGTCGTGTTGGTCATGATCACTTCGCCGGCGCGAGGTATGGGAAGGTGGTCGTGAACGCGCCGTGCGACGCGACGTTGTCGGTGCAGAGCGGCAGCGTGCCCGGCTTGCACACCGACTGCGTCGGGTCGAGCAGATCGCTGAACACGGCGGAGAGACCGGTGTCGACCACGTCGTCGGAGAGCTTCCGGCCACCGTAGCCGTTGGCGAGCGCCCAGCTCAGCCAGCCCGCCGTGTTCTGTGCCCTGTCCGTCTGCACGATGAGCATGTCGGGCAGCAGCACGGTCGCGAGCGTGTTCTGCAGCGTGGTGGCGTTCGGCCGGAACTGGCCGACGAAGCCCTTCACCTTCGCCGAGAAGTTGGCGACGTCGTCGACGGGATCGGAGCTTCCGTGGAAGGCGTGGTCGCGCTTGAGGAGGAACACCTCGCTCACGAGCGGATTGCCCAGGCGCTGGACCTGGTTGTAGGTCTTCGCGGCGTCGGTGCCTGGATTGGTGGAGAGGTTGGCGTCGTTGCTGCACGCGGCGGCGGCGGCGAGCGCGGCAACGGCGAACGCGAGCGCGGCGCCGCGCCGGATCTGACGCGTGAGACTGTCGTTCAACATGTACTGGTTCCTCGAATCAATGAGTGATGGACGCGCGATGCCGATCAACGGCTGATCGTGCCCCAGATGCCGATCTTGGGAGTGCCGCCCTGCGTGAGCTGCGATGCGGGAAGCTCGACGACGATGGAGAGCACGTTGGTGCCCTTGAGCGCGTCGACCGCGGCGCTCGCCGTGCGGAATGAGCCGGCGGCGGGCGAGTCGGGGATCTGCGAGAGCGCGCCGGTGGACGGCTTGCGATCGGGCAGGATGCGGAGGAACTGCTCGAGATCGAGGAAGAACGGATCCTCGCGCGCGCCGGCGTAGACCTGCACGCCGGTGGCGGTGCCGAGCACCTGATTGACCGCGCCGGAGACGACGGGCGCGGCGGTGCTCACGGTGTTCATCATCGCGCCGACGACGGGCGGCGCCATCGGGCCGCGCACCTCGACGGTCTGGCTCGCGCCGGTGCCCTTGAACGTGACCTGGATGACGCCGTCTTCCTTCGCGTCGCCGGTGTTGTCGATCTTGAACTGATAGAGGATGTTCGGGTCGAACGACGCGCCGGGCGTCTGCGCGGGCGTGAGCACGGGATGACTGTCGAGCACGAGCGCGATGCGATCGGGCGCGGAGCCCGGAAACGCGTAGACGTCACTCATGTCCATCGCTGGATTGAGCTCGACGAGCGGATTGTCCTGATGGTCGGACGCGCGTGCGACGCCGACACCGGCGGCAGCGACGGCGCCGATGGTGGTGATGGCGAGCGCGGTCAGCGCACGGCGGCGTGGCCCGAAGGCACGGAACGGCATGGTCTCCCCCTCTGAGATATGGATGCGTGGGGGCGTGGACGCCGACCCACTGCTGTCGAGGGGGGTACGAATGGCTCTGGCGATCGGATCTCTCGATTGCGCACCGCTGTACTCGGTATCGTCGCACGCAGTGCCCGGACTCTTGCCGCTCGTCCACGACGCGGGGCCGTACTCCGGTACTCGGTACCGTACACGCGTATCTTCGTACGCCGTACGGCGACCGGCATCCAACCAACGCCCAATGCTTGGATGCCACGTGGTTGGGCTGGCACCCGACCGCTACCTCCCCCGTCCGCTCCGTGGCGGTAACATTGAGCATGCCCTCGAGCGCTCCGCAGGGACTTCCCGCCGACGTCATCCTCGTGATCGACGACGAGCCACAGATCCGGCGACTCGTTCGCAACGCGCTGGCCGAGCTGGATTTTCGTGTCTCCGAAGCGTCGACGTACCACTCCGGTCTCGACCTCGCCGCGGCGGAGCGGCCCGCGCTGATCGTGCTCGACCTCGGACTTCCCGACGGCGACGGGCTCGACCTCTGCAGAGATCTCCGCGCGTTCACCCACGTGCCGATCATCGTCCTCTCCGCGCGCCACTCCGACCGCGAGAAGGAAGCGCTGCTCGACGCGGGCGCCGACGACTACGTCACCAAGCCATTCAGCACCTTGGAGCTCCGCGCGCGAATCAAGGCGCAGCTCCGCCGCGCGGCCGCGACTGGCGCGGGCAATCAGGATCCGCTGGTGCAGGTGCAGGGCGTGACGGTCGATCTCGTCGCGCGTACGGTGAAGCGCGGCGGTGAGGAGATTCATCTGACGCCGACGGAGTGGAGCCTGCTGCGGGTGTTCATCGCGCACACGGGCCAGACGCTCACCCACTCGCAGCTCTTCTCCGCCGTGTGGCACGACGGCGCGGGCGACGCGCAGCAGTATCTCCGCGTCTACGTGGGCCAGCTCCGTCGCAAGCTCGAGGTGGATCCCGTTCGTCCGCGACTGATCCGCACGGAGCCCGGCGTCGGCTATCGGTTCGACTCGGGCGCGTGACGTGAGCTCCCCGGCGCGCATGCGAACGACCCGCCAGCTCCTGCTCTGGAGCGGCGTGTTGATCGGCTCGACCGCGCTGCTGGTGGCGGTCCGCGGTCCGATCGACAACGCGCACGTCGCGCTCGGCCTGTTGCTCGTCGTGCTCGGCGCGAGCTCGGCGGGAGGGCGGCTCGTCGGCGTGACGATCGCGACGGCGGCGTTCGTCGCGTTCAACTTCTTCTTTCTTCCGCCTCACAACACGCTCGTCGTCACCGACCCGCTGGACTGGCTCGTGCTGATCGCGTTCCTGATCACGGGAATCGTCGCGGCGCACCTGCTCGAGCTGAGGCGGCGCGAGGCGGAGCTGGCGCGGAGCCGCGCCGAGGAGATCGACCGGATCGCATCGCTCGGCGCGGAGACGCTGAACGCACCGCGCGCGGAAGACGCTCTGGGCGCGATCGCGACCGTGATCGGTAGCGCGATGCCGAGCGACAACTGCGAGATCTACCTGTACGACGACGACCAGCAGCTCCGACTCAGCGGGCGGTCGCCGGAGGGCATGCGTGTGATCGAGACGGGATTGCTCGCGCACGCGATCGCCGAGCGGCAGCCCGCGGCGGAGCTGGCCGACGGAACGTTCACCCTGCTCGGCGGCGTGTTCGAGAGCCGGGGCACTGGCACTGAGAGCGACCGGCCGATCACAGGGCTGCGGGTGCTCGGGATCCCACTGAGCGTGCGCGGACGTCTCGCCGGCGCGCTCCGGCTGTCGTCGTCGACGCCGTTCACGCTCACGCGCGACCAGCGCCGCGTGCTCGGTGCGCTCTCGTACTACGCCGCGCTCGGCGCCGAGCGGGTGCGTCTGGCCGAGTCGGAGGAGGAAGCCGAGTCGCTTCGGCGCGCCGACCGCGTGAAGGACGCGCTGCTCGCGAGTGTGTCGCACGACCTGCGCACGCCACTCACCGCGATCAAGGGGATCGCGAACGAGGTGTGGCGCGGTGGTGATCCTCAGCGCGCGCAGATCATCGAGGAAGAGGCCGACCGGCTCAATCACCTCGTGGGTGATCTGCTGCAACTCTCCCAGCTCAACGCGGGCAGCCTTCGGCTGAACACCGCGCTCAACACGGCGGACGACGTCGTGGGCGCGGCGCTCGAGCGCGTCGAGGCGGTGCACGTCGATCGCGCGTTCGACGTGCACATCGCGAACGACGGCGACATCCTGGTGGGCCAGTTCGACTTCGCGCACACGATGCGCGCGCTCACCAACCTGCTGGAGAACGCGGTGAACTACTCGCCCGCAGGGACGAGCGTGACGGTGAACGCGCGACGCGTCGCCGATCGGGTGCAGTTCGTGGTGGAGGACCGCGGACCGGGCGTCGCGCCCGAGGACGAGCCGACGCTGTTCGAGCCATTTCTGCGTGGCTCGCGAGTGCCGGACGGCGTGCGGGGCACGGGGCTGGGACTCTCCATCGCGCGCCAGCTCGCCGAGGCGCAGGGCGGCACGCTGAGATACTCGGCGCGGGAGGGCGGGGGGAGCACGTTCACGCTGGAGCTGCCGTGGGGGAAGATCCCTGCTCTCTGAATCACGACTGCGATTACGTGTACGCCGGGAGAGCTGACATTCCCGACGTCTGACTGGTGTCATCCTCGTCTCCGCCTCGAAGCGCACGATCTTCCGTCACTGGGCCAGCGACATCGCGGCCGGTGCGTTCTCGGCGCGCTGATCGGCTCACGCGTCGTGGGCTACGCGAACGCGGGCCAGCGTCGAACCGTCAGCGGATCGCTGCGACCGGCTCGACGCCGTAGAGCGCGCGCGCCGTCGCCCGGTCGCGTGGCGACAGCTGGCGCGCGACGACCCAGGGGGCCATGATGTCGCCTTCGTCGGGGCTGTGCTCGAGCCCCAGCAGATGCCCGACTTCGTGCAGCGACACGGCGCGCAGCGTGGAGGTGTCCTGCACCGCCCCGGACATGTTGCGCACGCTCAGCTCGATGGTGGCGGAGTGGAGCCAGCCCTCGCTGTCCGCCTGCCGCGTCACCTGGCCGGCGCGCCGATCGGGAAGCTGCTTGCGCCAGAGCACGCGCACCATCGCGCTCGCCGAATCCGGCACGAAGTAGAAGCGCTCGGGGACGCCCGCTTCCATCCACGTATGGAACGCGTCGCGCGCGATGGCGCGGCGCTTGGCGCTCCGCCAGGGCGAGCCTGGTGCGTCGGCGATCCAGACCGTGATGGGCAATCCGTCGTCCGGCCACCGGCGCAGCATGGCCTCCTCGCCGAGGCTGCCGAGATAGGTCAGCGAGTCGAGCTGCGCACCGACCGCCCCGAGCTTGCCGCCCGCGCAGGCGACCCCCTTCCGGCAACGCTTGGCGCCGATCGCGCTGCGCGCCGAGCGCTGCTCGGTGAAGAGCGAGATCTGCGGCGGCGGGAAGCGCCACTCACAGAGCAGCAGCACGGCAACGACCCACTTCACGCTCCGGCGCGCTCTCGTCGCGAACGACGAAGCGGAGCCGAGTGGTGCGGAATCGAAACGCCGGCGTGCGCCGGGCGACCAGAGCGACATGGAGTGCAACTCCTGCAACGCGAGGAGACCAGCGCCGCGGCATGACTCCCGGGCGCCGGGGAGTCCTACCCCGAAGCGCGTGCGGAGTGGCAACGTAACCTCCGCGCGCGAGGGGACTACCCTGGGCAAACCCGGTTCCATCGGGAAGACGAGCCAGAAGGGGCGGAGGTACGCGTCGCGCGCTGCGGCAGCCATATTGCGCTGGCGGGCCGGTCCGCTCGTCGTCGCACCACACTTCCTTCGCGGGCTTCGGTCACACGGTGAGCGATTCCGAATCGCAGCACGCTTCGCACGGTCACGGCCCCATCGCGGCCCTCTCGCTCGCCGCGCTCGGCGTCGTCTACGGTGACATCGGCACGAGCCCCATCTACGCGATGCGCGAGTCGCTGCACGGCGTTCATGGCGTGGCGCCGACGCCAGACAACGTGCTCGGCCTGCTCTCGCTGATCTTCTGGGCGCTGATCTTCGTCATCTCCGTGAAGTATCTCGGCTTCGTGATGCGCGCCGACAACGGCGGAGAGGGCGGCATGATCGCGCTCACCGCGCTCGTGACGCCGACCACCCCTGGCGGACGACGGCGACATCGCGTGCTCGTGCTGCTCGGGCTGTTCGGCGCGTCGCTGCTCTACGGAGACGGGATGATCACGCCAGCGATCTCGGTGCTCAGCGCCGTCGAGGGGCTCGAGGTGGTGACGCCGGTGTTCCTGCCCTACGTCATCCCGATCACCATCGCGATCCTCGTCGGCCTGTTCGCCGTGCAGAGCCGCGGCACGGCACGGATCGGCTCGATCTTCGGGCCGGTGATGCTCCTCTGGTTCATCACGCTCGGTACGCTCGGCGGCGTGCAGGTCGCGCAGCATCCCGCGGTGCTGGCGGCGCTGAGTCCGCACCACGCCGTCCGCTTCTTCGCGGTCAACGGCACGCATGGCCTCGTCGTCCTCGGCTCGGTGTTCCTCGTCGTCACGGGAGGCGAGGCGCTGTACGCGGACATGGGGCACTTCGGTGCGCGGCCGATCAGGCTCTCCTGGTTCGGGCTCGTGCTCCCGATGCTGCTGCTCAACTACTACGGGCAGGGCGCCCTCGTGCTCACCGATCCCACGGCGGCCGAGCATCCGTTCTTCCGGCTGGCGCCGAGCTGGGCGCTCGTGCCACTCGTGGCGCTGACGACGCTCGCCACGGTGATCGCGTCGCAAGCGGTGATCTCGGGGGCGTTCTCGCTCACCAGGCAGGCGGTGCAGCTCGGGTATCTGCCGCGGGTGGACATCGAGCACACCTCGGAGACGGCGATCGGCCAGATCTACATCCCGGGATTGAACTGGGTGCTCATGGCCGCGTGCATCGGCCTCGTGCTCGGCTTTCGCAGCTCGAGCCGGCTGGCCGCGGCATACGGAGTCGCCGTCACCACGGACATGGTGCTGACGAGCGTGCTGTTCTTCGTGGTCGCACGCAAGCGTTGGAACTGGAGCCTTCCCGCGGCGGCCGCGCTGGTCGCGGCGTTTCTCACCGTCGACCTGTCGTTCTGGGGCGCGAGCCTGCTCAAGATCCCGAGTGGCGGCTGGTTCCCGCTCGTCGTGGCGGTGGTCGTGTTCACGGTGATGACGACGTGGAGCACCGGCCGCGCGATCCTCGGCGAGCGCATCGCCGAGCGGACGATCCCGATGGACCAGCTTCTCGCGGAGCTGCGCACCGACCCGCCCACGCGCGTGGCGGGCACGGCGGTCTATCTCGCGCGCAACGCGGACTCGGTGCCGCACGCGCTGCTCCAGAACCTGCGCCACAATCGCGTGCTGCACGAGCGCGTCGTCGTGCTCGCTCTCATGACGGAGTCCACGGCGAGGGTCCCGGCTGCCGAACGCGTCCAGGTCCACGAGATGGCGCCCGGCATGCAGCGGGTGGTGGGCCGGTTCGGCTTCGTGGAGGACCCCGACGTCACCTGCGTGCTCACCGAGCTCGAGTCCACCGCCTATGCGATCGATCCGACGCAGAGCTCGTTCTTTCTCGGGCGGGAGACGCTCTACGCGACCAAGCGTCCCGGCATGGCGATCTGGCGGGAGCGCCTGTTCACCGTGCTCGCCCGCAATGCTCGGCGCGCGTCGTCGTACTTCAACCTGCCGCGTGACCGCGTCGTCGAGATCGGAGCCGAGATCGAGCTGTGACCCCTGGCGCGGGTGGGCAGAAGCATCGGTACCGATGTATGTTCCGGGCATGCCCATCACAACGAAGCGCGCGGGAACGCGCGCCATTCCAGCCCGAGCGAAGACCGTTGACGCCGACCGCGACGTGTCCATTCGCGCCATGGACAACCTTCGCCGAGTTGTTCGCGCGCTCAGCACGTCGTCGCGCGGAGTCTCCTCGCGGGGACTGAGCGGGGCGCAGCTGTTCGTGCTCAGGCAGATCGCGAAGTTGCCGTCCCTCTCGTTGCGAGAGCTGGCCGATCGTACGCTCACTGGTCAGAGCACGGTCTCCGAAGTGGTCACGCGGTTGGTCGAGCGCGGGTTGGTCACGCGCGCCGCGAGCGCCACGGATGCGCGACGCGCCGAGCTCACGCTCACCGCGCGTGGCCACCGGGCGATCGCCGGCACGGAGCCGACGGCACAGGAGCGGCTCGCCGACGGCCTCGCGACACTTCCGCGTGCCCGCCGCACCGCGCTGGCGGACGCGCTCGATGCCTGGCTCGCCGCGGCGGGCCTCGCCGACGTCGCGGCGAAAATGTTCTTCGACGGCCACGCGGACGCGCGCATCCCCGCGCCGCGTGCCGGCCGCGTCGCTCGCGCGGGGCGACGCGCATGAGCACGACCGCGGAGCACGCCGTCCTTCTCGCGGCGAATGGTCCACGCGAATACGAACCGATCGAGCGACGCACGCTGTTCATCGCCGCGTGCACGATCGTGCTGGGCGGATGCGCGGGGCTCGCCGCGCAGTTTCTCACGCGGCTCATCGGTCTCGTCACCAACGTCGCGTTCTATGGACGGATCTCCACGGCCTTCCTCTCGCCCGCGCTCACGCATCGCGGTCCCCTCGCGCTGCTGCTCATCCCCGTCCTCGGTGCGCTCGGGGTGGGACTGATGGCGCGCTACGGCACGGCGGCCATTCGCGGCCACGGCATCCCCGAGGTGATGGAGCGCGTGCTCTTCGCCGAGAGCCGCATCTCGCCGCGCGTGCTGATTCTCAAGCCGCTCTCCGCCGCGCTGGCGATCGGCACCGGCGGGCCATTCGGCGCCGAGGGGCCGATCATCGCCACCGGCGGCGCGCTCGGCTCGCTCGCCGGACAGTTTCTTCACGTGACCGCGGACGAACGAAAGACCCTCCTCGCCGCGGGCGCGGCGGCCGGCATGGCTGCCACCTTCGGCAGCCCGGTCAGCGCCGTTCTGCTCGCGGTCGAGCTCCTGCTGTTCGAGTACCGGCCGCGGTCGCTCATCCCCGTCTCGCTCGCGGCGGTCGTCGCCACGGGTGTACGCGTGGCGTTCGAGGGAACCGCACCAGTGTTCGCGATCTCGGCGCTGTCCCAGCCAAGCGGAGCGGCGCTCGCCACCTATGCGCTGGTGGGGCTCGTGATCGGCGCGATCGCCGCGTGGATCACGCGAATCTGCTATCGCATCGAAGATGTCTTCGAGCACGTCGGCGAGAAGCTCGGTGTGCACTGGATGTGGTGGCCGATCGCCGGCGCGGTCGTCGTCGGGATCGTGGGACTCTTCGAGCCGCGCACGCTGGGCGTGGGCTACTCGAACATCACGGGCGCGATCGATGGGACGATTGCCGGACGCGCGCTCATCGTGCTCGTGATATTGAAGTTCGTGTCCTGGTCGATCTATCTAGGCAGCGGCACGTCGGGCGGAACGCTCGCTCCGCTGTTCACGATCGGAGCAGGACTGGGCGCGTGGGCGGGCGCGCACCTCGCCCGCATCGCGCCATCGCTCGGTGTGGACGCGCGCATCGCCGGCCTCGTGGGGATGGCGGCCATCTTCGCCGGTGCGTCGCACGCGCTGCTCACCGCGGTCGTGTTCGCGTTCGAGACCACGCGGCAGCCCGTCGGGCTGCTGCCGCTGTTGGCTGGGTGCACCGCCGCGTATCTCGCGTCGCTGCTGCTCAGCCGGCACTCGATCATGACGGAGAAGCTCGCGCGCCGCGGCGTGCGGATCCACTCCGAATACTCCGTGGATCATCTCTCGCACGTGTTCGTGCGCGACGTCGCGGCGGCGGACGTCGTCACGCTGGAGGGTGCCAAGACCCTGGCAGACGTTCGCGCATGGCTCGCTTCGGGCGCTGGAGGCACGACGCACCAGGGCTTCCCCGTGCTCGACTCCGCCGGGCTGTTGATCGGCGTCGTCACGCGCCGCGACATCCTCGATGCCACCCACGCGGACGAGCGGACCATCGCGGAGATCCTTCGGCGTCCGCCGATCGTGGTGTACGAGGACAGCAGTCTCCGCGACGCGGCCGATCAGATGGTGCTCGCGCGCGTCGGGCGTCTGCCGGTGGTGCGCCGGAGCGCGCCCCGCGAGCTGGTCGGCATTCTGTCGCGGAGCGATCTGCTCGCCGCGCACGCACCGCGTCTCGAGGCCGCCTTGCGGATGCGAACCGTGCGAAAGCTCACGTTCGCCGCGCCGAGTGACTGAGGAGCACGACTGGAGCGCGGCGCGCGAGCTCGTGCTGCGCTACGGTTGGAACGCGGTCGCGTACCAGATCCTCAACCCTGGGATGTCGCTCTGGTTCTCCGCCGCGCGCGACGCGGTCGCGGGGTACGCGAGCTACGGCGGAGTGTGGGTCGTGGCGGGCGCGCCGGTCTGCGCGCCCGACCGACTCGCGGACGTGGCGCGAGAGCTCGAGGCCGACGCGGTGCGCGCGGGGCAGCGCGCGCTGTACTTCGGCGCGGGAGAGCGGCTCGAGCGGATGTACCGGAGCTCGAAGACGCACCGGCTCGTGCAGCTCGGCGCGCAGCCGGTGTGGGATCCGCAGGACTGGCCGGCGATCGTGCGCGGGAAGGCATCGCTGCGCGCGCAGCTCAACCGAGCGCGCAACAAGGATGTGCGCATCGAGGAGTGGCCCATCGCGCGTGCTCGCGCGTCGGACGAAGTCGCGACGGTGCTGCGCGACTGGCTCGAGACGCGCGGCCTCCCGCCACTCGGCTTCATGGTCACGACGGATCTGCTGCGTCGCGGTGACGACCGCCGCGTGTTCCTCGCGCTCCGCGGAGAGGAGAGCAGGGTCGTCGGCTTCCTCGTGGCGACGCCGGTGCCGGCCAGGCGCGGCTGGCTCGTGGAAGAGTGGCCGCGCGCCCCTTACGCGCCGAATGGCACCACCCACCTCCTGGTCGACGCCGCGATGCGCGCGTTCGGCGAGTCGGGGGCGACGTACGCGACGCTCGGGCTCGCGCCCCTGTCGAGACGAGGCGGCGCGCTCCCCACACCGGAGCCGCTCTGGCTGCGCGCGACGCTCGGCTGGGTCCGGGCACATGGCCGCCGGTTCTACAACTTCCGGGGACTGGAGGCGTTCAAGGCCGGTTTCCAGCCTCCCGCGTGGGATCCTATATTTGCCATCGCTCAGGGGAATCGCTTCACTCCGCGGATGCTGCGTGCGGTCGCCGGAGCGTTCAGCGGGGGTTCTCCCGAGCTGCTGGTGCTCAGGGCGCTGAGATCGGCCGCGCGGCAGGAGCTGCGGCGTCTGGCCAGCGTCATGCGGAAGAGCTAGCCGGCGCGTCGAGTACCTCCCCGAGCCCGAGACCTGTCCAGATGAGCGAACGGAAGCCGGGGGACGATCCCTCTCGGGAAGCGCCCCGCGACATAGGCGCGCGGCACTCCGCGGCGGCGTTTCTCGCCGAGCGGGGGGCCGTCACCTCGCTCGCGCAGTCGGGGGGACTGTATCAACTGCTCGTCGAGAGCGTGATCGACTATGCGATCTTCGCGCTCGACCCGACCGGCATCGTCATCACCTGGAATGCCGGCGCGCAACACCTCAAGGGCTATCGCGCCGAGGAGATCATCGGCCGCCACTTCTCCACGTTCTACCGGTTGGAGGATCGCGCAGCGGGCAAGCCCGAGTGGGAGCTCGAGGTCGCCGCGCGCGACGGGCGGGTCGAGGACGAAGGGTGGAGGCTGCGAAAGGACGGCACGCTGTTCTGGGCGAACGTCGTGATCACCGCGCTGCGCGATCCGCAGGGACAGCTGGTCGGCTACGCGAAGGTGACACGCGACCTCACCGAGCGTCGTCGCGCCGAGGAGACGCTCCGCTCGAGCGAGGAGCGATTCCGGCTGCTCGTGGAGAGCGTGAAGGACTATGGGATCTTCATGCTCGACCCGGATGGGCGGATCGCGAGCTGGAACGAAGGGGCGCGCCGCATCAAGGGCTACGAGGCGTCGGAGATCGTCGGCCGGCACTTCTCGATCTTCTATCCACGCGAGGCGGTCGAGCGGAACCATCCGCAGTACGAGCTCGAGGTCGCGCGCGCCGAAGGGCGGTTCGAGGAGGAGGGGTGGCGAGTGCGGAAGGACGGCACGCTGTTCTGGGCGAACGTCGTCATCACCGCGCTCTTCAGTCCGTCGGGCACCCTGCTCGGCTACACGAAGGTGACGCGCGATCTCACCGAGCGACGCGAGGCGCAGAGGCGCGAAGTCGAGAACGCTCGCCGGGTGGCCGAGGCCGAGGCGTCGAACCGCGCGAAGTCGGGCTTTCTCGCGGCGATGTCGCACGAGCTGCGCACGCCGCTCAACGCGATCGCCGGCTACGCGCAGCTGATGGACGAGGGGATCGGCGGCGACGTCAGCTCACAGCATCGCGAGTGGCTCACGCGCATCCGGAACAGCCAGTTGCACCTTCTGGCGATCGTGAACGACCTGCTCAACTACACGCGCATCGAAGCGGGAGAGGTGGCGTACGAACGAGTCCCGGTCTCGCTGCACGACGTCGTCGAAGGCGTGCTGCAGATGGTCGAGCCGCAGGCGGTGCGCCGCTCGATCCGGATCGAACACGGTCCGTGTCCGTCGGCGACGACCGCGCAAGCAGACCGCCTGAAGGTGGAGCAGATCGCGATCAACCTGCTCTCGAACGCCGTGAAGTTCACCACCGAGGGTGGCTCGATCAGTGTCGCGTGCCAGACTCGCGACGCGACGGCGAGCATCACCGTGCGCGACACCGGGCCCGGGATCGCGATGGATCAGCAGCAGGCCATCTTCGAGCCGTTCGTGCAGCTCGGCCGCACGCTGACCAGCGCGCACGAAGGGACGGGTCTCGGGCTCGCGATCAGCCGCGATCTCGCGCGCGCGATGGGCGGTGACGTCACGGTCGAGAGCGAGCCGGGCGTCGGAAGCGCGTTCGTGCTCACGCTCCCCGCGACCTGACGGACGATGCCGAGAAGCTGGCAGACGAAGTTGATCCATCCGGAGATCTCCGTTCCCGAGGGATACGAATCGCTCGCGACGCCGGTGTATCGCGGCTCGACGACCGTCTTCCCGAACGTGGCGGCGGCGAACGACACGTGGCGGCAGCACGAGGTCGGCTACACCTATGGTCTGTACGGCACGCCGACGACGATGGAGCTGGCGGCGCGGATCGCGGAGCTCGAAGGGGGATTCCGCACCTTCATCACGCCGGGCGGGCAGTCGGCGCTCGCGCTGATCAACCTCGCGTTCACGCGCGCGGGCGATCATGTCCTCATCCCGGACAACGTCTACAGCCCGCATCGACTGCTCGCGCGCACGTTGATGCGGCGCTTCGGCGTCACGACCGACTTCTACGAGCCGACGATCGGCCCGGGCATCGCCGCGATGATCAGAGACGAGACCCGGTTGATCTGGTGCGAGTCGCCGGGGTCGATCACGATGGAGGTGCAGGACGTGCCGGCGATCGCGGCGGCCGCGCACGCCCGCGGCGTGAAGGTCGCCGCCGACAACACCTACTCGAGCGGCGTGTACTTCGACGCGTTCGGGCACGGGGTGGACGTGAGCATGCAGGCGCTGACCAAGTACATCGGAGGGCACAGCGACCTGCTGCTCGGCTCCGTGACCGTTCGCGACCAGCAGGACTACGAACGGATCGGCGCGACGATGCAGGTGCTCGGCATGTCCGTCTCGCCGGACGAATGCAGTCTCGCGCTGCGCGGAATGCAGACGCTGGCGGTGCGACTGAAGGCGCTGGAGCGTTCGACGCTGGAGGTCGCGCGATGGCTTGCGGGCCGGCCGGAGGTGGCGAGGGTGCTGCACCCCGCGCTCGAGTCGTGTCCGGGCCACGAGCTGTGGAAGCGCGACTTCACCGGCTCGACGAGCGTGTTCTCGATCGAGCTGCAGTCGTCGTACTCGCGTGCGCAGGCGAACGCGTTCGTGGATGCGCTCGAGCTTTTTCCGATCGGGTGGAGCTGGGGCGGCGTGACGAGTCTCGCGGTGGTGGTCAACCCCGTTCGGAGCACGGCATCGCGGCGCGCCGGGACGCTGGTCCGGTTCAACATCGGACTGGAGGACACGGCGGATCTGATCGCCGATCTGGAGCAGGCGTTGGCGGCGCTCGCTGGCTGATTCTGGAGCAAGAGGGGGACGGACTCCTGGGGACGGAGTCGCGACTCCGTCCCCAGGAGTCCGTCCCGAGGAGTCAATGACGAAGGGGACGCCGGCCGGCGTCCCCTTCGTTCATCGTACATCTCGACGACCGTCCTCCGCCGCCATCGGGCGGAGCCACGGCTCACGCCTTGAGCACGATCTTCTCGCAGTTGTCTTCCTTGTTGTTGAAGATCTTGTAGCCTTCCGCCGCCTGTGAGAGCGGCATCCGGTGCGTGATGATGAACGTCGGGTCGAGATCGCCGCGCTGGATCCGCTCGAGCAGCGGCTGCATGTAGCGGTGCACGTGGCACTGCCCCGTCTTGATCGTGAGCGACCGGTTCATGACCGCGCCCATCGGAAACTTGTCGATCAGTCCCGTGTAGACGCCGATCACCGACACCGTTCCGCCGTTCCTGCACGAGAAGATCGCCTCGCGCAGCGCGATCGGGCGGTCGGTCTGCACGCGGAGCATCTGCTTCGCGCGGTCGTGCAGGTACTGCACGCCGTGGGTGTGCCCCTCGACACCGACGGCGTCGATGCAGTGGTCGGGCCCACGACCGGCGGTGAGATCCTTCAGCACGTCGGGAACGCTGTCCACTTCCTCGTAGTTGATGGTGATCGCGCCGGCCTTCTCCCGCGCGAGGTCGAGCCGGTACTTGAACCGGTCGATCCCGATCACCTTCTCGGCGCCGAGCAGGTAGGCGCTCGCGATGGCGAACTGGCCGACCGGCCCGCAGCCCCACACCGCCACCGTGTCGCCCGGCTGGATGCCACACATCTCGGCGGCCATGTAGCCGGTGGGCAGGATGTCGGAGAGGAACAGCACCTGCTCGTCCGCCATCCCCTCAGGCACCTTGATGTGGCCGACGTCGGCGAACGGGACGCGCGCGTACTCCGCCTGTCCGCCGGCAAATCCTCCGGTGAGATGCGAATAGCCGAAGATTCCGGAGGGCGAATGACCCATCATCTTCTCGGCGATGTACGCGTTCGGGTTCGAGTTCTCGCAGAGCGAGAACGCTTTCGCCTGACAGGCGCCGCAGTTGCCGCAGGCGATGGGGAAGGGGACGACGATCCGGTCGCCGACCCGCAGGTTCTTCACGTTGGGGCCGACCTCGACGACCTCGCCCATGAACTCGTGGCCCATGATGTCGCCCGGCTCCATCATCGGCAGGAAACCGTTGTACAGATGCAGATCGGAGCCGCAGATCGCGGTCGACGTGATCTTCACGATCGCGTCGCGCTTGTTGAGGATCTGTGGATCGGGAACATCGCGGACCTCCATCTTCTGCGGGCCCATCCAGCACGTTGCCTTCATTGTTGCTCCTCCGTGAGATCGAGAGGCGCGAGCCGCGATGACGCGACTCGCGCGCGCAGTGCGGGAATCAGAGTTGAACGGGCTTGGTGTCCGGCTGCGCCGGATGCGGTCCGCGCTGCTTGGTGGCATCGGACAACACGATCTCGCCGGTCTCCATCACCTGCTTGAAGTGGCGCAGGTCGTCCTGCACCTGCTGTCCGGGCTCCTCGCGGAAGAGCATCGCGACCTTGGAGCCGAGCTTGCCGAACGGCGGATCGTACGCGAGATCGACGCGCACCTCGGTGCCTCGTGCACCGGGCGCGGGCATGAACCGTACAGTGCCTGCGTTGAAGACGGGTGCACCCTCCGCCGAGCGCCACGAGATCAACTCGTTCGGACGGTCTTCGATGGTGTCGGCGTCCCACTCGACCGTCTGGCCAGCCGGTGCCTTCGCCACCCAGTGCGAGCGGTTGTTGCCGGTCATCCGCACGGACTCGAGATGCCGCATGAACTGCGGGAAGTTCTCGAAGTTGTGCCAGAAGGCGTAGACCTCCTCGACCGGACGATTGACCGTGATGCTGCGCTTGGTCCGGATGATCCCTGCGTCCGCACCGGCGTTGGCGATCGACTTCGGCTGCATCGAGAGCTGCCGCGCGGCCATCACGTCGAGCGCGGTCACGGCGAGCACGTTCGCCGTGGCGAACAGCGTTCGGCCGCGATGGTTGTCCGGGTTCGCCATGACCTTGCCGAGCAGCGCGAGGTCGAGCGCATCGCCCGCGACGCGCGACCACACGGCCTTCTCCGGCTGCTGCTTCGAGAGGATGGCGATGCCGTGCGAGATCTCGCGCGCGCCGAGCGCGCGCATCACCGACTTGTTGCCCTCGGCGTCCGCGACGCCGCAGATCTTCGACATGGCCTCCGGCGCGAGCACCTGTGCGAGTCCGAGCCCGAGGCTGAACACGCCGAGGAAGTCGGCGAGACTCTCGCCACCGGTCCCGCGATCCTCGTTGGCGAGGCGCTGGTACGGCCTCGTCGTCGAAGTGCGCGGCCGCGCCTGCTCTCCCAGCGCACTGCCCTGCGTCGCGGCGCCGTCACCACCCTGCGCCCGCGTCTCTCCTGTCAACGACGTTCCCATGCTTCCTCTCCTGTGTCCGCGACTGCTCCATTGGTCCGCCACGTCTCGCGCGTGCCTCGCCCGCCGTCGGGCGATGGGCAGGAAAGACCGGCAGTTCACGTGCCTGCGCGCACAGTTCGAGCGAAGGAGTGTGTCGGGCTGCGCAGTGCGGGATGCGGGATGCACGATGCGCAGTGCGCGATGTGTCGGCACGTTATGCTCAATGACATGAACGTCCTCATCCTTGGTGCAACCGGAATGGTCGGGCAGGCGGTGCTGCGCGAGTGCCTGCTCGACGAAGGTGTCACGCGTGTCGTGACGCTTGGCAGGAGTCACGTCGCGCAGGAGCATTCCAAGCTGCGCCAGATCGTGCATGCGGACCTGCTCGCGCTCGCGCCCGTCGAGGACCAGCTCACCGATCTCGACGCATGCTTCTATTGCGTGGGAGTCTCCGCGGTCGGGCTGTCGGAGGCGGAGTACACGCGCGTGAACCACGACGTCACGCTCTCGGTGGCGGCGACACTCGCGCGACTCGATCCCGGCATGACCTTCGTGTACGTGTCGGGCGCGGGAACCGACTCGTCGGAGCGCGGACGCGTGATGTGGGCGAGAGTGAAGGGCCGAACGGAGAATGCGTTGCTGCGTCTACCGTTCAGAGCGGCGTACATGCTGCGACCGGGCGCGATCGTACCGATGCACGGAGTCAAGTCGCGAACCTTCTGGTATCGCGTGCTCTACGCGGTGATGACGCCGGTATCTCCGCTGCTGAGCCGGCTCTTTCCCAGGTACGTGACGACGAGCGAGAGGGTAGGGAAGGCGATGCTCCGGCTCGCGCGCTCGGGGTACCGGGGGCAGGTGCTGGAGAATCGGGAGATCGATCAGCTGGGCGATTTCTGACCTGCGAGGCGCTGCCTTATGTTCGTATGGGAAGTCAGCTGTCGTTGAACTGCCCGGCGGTACGCGGGTAAACACGGCGGGAGGTAGGAGGATTGGCATACTAGCCCTCCTGATTCGGGCCGCGTTTGGTCGGATTGCTACACGTCGGGGTCCGACCCCTACCTAAATGCGTCCAATCATTGAGGATTGGTCGGGTGTCGGTCGCCGTACGCCGTACGAAGGTACGAGCCTACGGTACCGAGTACATCAGTCCCGCCGCAGTTGGTCCCCTTCCTGCCCGCAAAGTGATCCACCGCACTGCACGGCAGCCGACTCTGGTGTTCTCTCCCCGCCGAACCGTGCCGCCTCCGTCTCTCGCAGCCAAGTAGTCAATGCAACAAGCCGTCGAAGCACCAACTCCGAAAGCGCTCGCCGATCTCGTCGCGCGATGCGACCAGATCAACCGATTCGAGATGCAGCTCACCGCGGTCGAGGAGAACCGGATCGCGGCGCTCGCGTCCGGCTTGCTCGTCATGCGACAGGTGCTCGACCTGCAGCTCATCGATCCCGAGAAGCTCCCGATGCGCCAGGGGCGCATCCAGCACTGGGCGCTCAGCGGCGGCCACCTGAAGGAAGCGGAGACCCCCGCAATCCACGCCGTGCGCGGACTGCTCGTGCTCGACGAGCACGAGCAGGTGAAGGTGCTGTCGCACCGCACCTGGCGCGGCCAGTGGCGTGCCGTCACGCTCTGGAAGAGCGCGGAACATCACATCCTTCCAGCGGGCATGATGGAGTATCTCGCGCGGCTCACCGAGCTGGCGCAGCGCCGAGCGCCGGACGCCGCGCGCGCACTCCTCGCGCGGAGTGAGGCAGTCTCCGCGACGCACACGCTGCTCGCGGCAGGGCCGCGCTCGCGCGGCGGGTGAGGTCGAACGCTCGGCCCGCTGAGGCCGGCTATGGACGCGAACGCCACCAGCGCTGAACTTCCGTCATCCTCACCGAGAGCTTGACGACCGATGCAACCCGCCGCGCGCGCGCTCCTCGCGCTCCTCCTGTGCCCCCTCCCGCTCGCCGCGCAGATCCGCGCGAGCGAGCTCGCATCCATCGCGCAGACCATCGACGGCACGCGCATCACGATCGAGTACTCGCGGCCGCGCGCACGCGGGCGAGATCCGCTCTTCGGCACCGAGGCTGCGCAGTGGGGCGAGGTGTGGACGCCGGGCGCCAACTGGGCGACGACGCTCGACGTCAGCAACGACGTCAGGCTGAACGGGCACGCCGTGCCGAAGGGGAAGTACTCGGTATGGATGATCCTGACCAAAGGCGCGGACTGGACCGTGGTGCTCGACCCGCGCGCGCATCTCTACCACATGAAGCATCCTGATTCGACCGCCGCGCAGATCCGGTTCGCTGCGCATCCGGAGACGGCGCCGTTCACCGAAGTGCTCACCTGGACGATGCCGGCACTGCGCGCGAGCGGCGCGACACTCGCGATGCAGTGGGAGCGTGTGCGCGTGCCGCTCGAGCTCGAGGTGAAGCCGTCGCTCGTCACGACGATGAGCGCCGCCGATGCGGCGCCCTACCTCGGCACCTACACCTGGACCGACGTCGAGAAGGACGGTAAGGATGGCAAGGTCTACAAGTTCATCGTGCTCTACGAGAATGGCACGCTGAAGGGACGGTGGGACCCGGACGACTCGTACATGAAGACGTTCGCGCTGATCCGCATCGCGCCCGACTGGTTCGTGCCCGGTCTCTACGAGAAGGGTGAGATCTACGAAGTGCTCAAGCCTGAGCTGGTGTTCGAGTTCACCCAGGCGAACGGCAAGGCGGCGAGCCTCACGATGCGCAACAACGAAGACCGCCTGTACGGGCACGCCACTCGCACGCCCTGACGTCGTGCTCGCACCGGCTTCACCGCGCCGCGCGATCGCCCGACGCGCCGCGCTCATGGCGATCGTCGCGCTGTCCGCGCTGCCGGCTCTCGCCATCGCCCAGGGCTACTACAACCTCGACGCGGGCCGTCCCGGCCGGATCGAGGACGCATCGCCGACGGAGCGTCACGAGCTCGAGCTGCAGCTCCTCTCGCTCCGCTTCGAGCAGTTCGCGAGCGGCGCGCAGCGCTGGCGCACCGACGCGAAGATCGCGTACGGCGTCGCACCCTTCACCGAAGTCGAGCTGCGCGTGCCGCTGCTCGTCGTGAACCCGCATGTGCCTGGCTCACCGGTGACCGCCGGTATCGGCGGCGTGGCGATCGGCGGGCTGCACGCGCTGACGATCGAGACGGGCGCGATCCCATCGCTGGCGGTCGCCGGGGAATGGTCGGCGCCAGTCGGAGACCTGGCCGCACCAGTGGGCTCCTACTCGGCCAAGCTGCTCGGGTCCAAGTCGTTCTCGTTCGGTCGCGTGCACGCGAACGTGGGATACGGCTCGTGGAGCGTGCGTCCCTCGAGCGGCGGAACCCCAGGCTGTCCCAGCTCTCCCGCACCTGGCCAAGTGCTGCCACCCGGCTGCGAGCAGGCCGCTCCGCCCGTCTACATCCCCGACACGCCGTGCGACCGCGTGCCGACGGCCGCGCTGCTCTCCTGCGCGGCTGGTGCGGCACAGGTGCGCACTGCGATCGCGGCAGTCGGAGCGCCGGCAACGGTCGGCTCGCGATGGATGGCGGCGGTCGGCGCGGATCGCGCCTTCGCGCTCTCGTCCACGCTCGTGAGCGCCGGGGTGGTGGCCGAGCGATTCATCGGGCTGTACGACGCGCTCGACTGGTCGGCCGAGATCGGTGTTCGACGCCAGCTCACGCCGCAGCTCGTCGCGGACGTCGGCGTGGCGCGCCACTTCTTCGGCGTCGCCCGCTCGAACGCGATCAACCTGGGCTTCAGCTACGGCATTCCGCTCGAGCGCTTCCGCGCGTCGCGAGGTCGGGAGTGATGCAGCGCCCACGCAGCGGCTGGCGAGGCGCGCGCCGGCTCGCGACGCTCGCATTGGCCATCGTCGCGTCCTCGTGCGGTGCGCGCACGTACGAGCAGAGCTACCTCGGCGCGCGCGACAACTGGTTCTTCCGCGACCGCTATCCACGCGCGGACCATCTGTTCAACGGCTTCGACTACGGCCACGCGATTCTCTCCGAGACGCTGCTGCGCCACCGGGGCGACGCCGGACAGCGTCTGGACGGGCCAGTGTATCGGTTCCTCACCTGCACGGTGCTGCGGAATCCGCCGACCGTGCCCCTCGAGGAGCGCGCGGTCGGGCCGACCTACGGCGCGCGATTCCCGGAAGTCGTCGCGACGTTCGAGTGGGCGCACCTGCTGCACCGCCAGCTCTACGACGTGATCGCCGATGAACGGCTCACGCCCGACGCGCGCGCCGCGCGCGTGCGAGCGGCGCTGCGCTATTACCGATCGCGCCGGGATCTGGCGCTGAGCGAGGTACCCAAGTCGATGGAGCTCATGGAGGGCCAGCGCTACTCGCTCGCCTTTCGACGCGCGGCGCCGCGCTTCAACGGATTGATCTGGGCGTATCACTGGCTGCAGATGGCGCTCTACGACGCGCTGCTCGAAGCGCCCGACGCACCATCGCGACGCACCGCGGTGGCGCGCGACGTCGAGCGGTTCATGCGCATGACGACGGAGCTCGGCGCGCACGCGCCCACCGCGATGCCGATGTCCGCCGCGATCGCGCCCGAGTTCACGCGGCGCTATCCCGAAGCGGCGATCATCTTCGACAACCTCCACTCGCTGCACGACGTCGTCTCGGACGTGCTCGCGTCGCCGCTGGTGCCGGAGAATCGCAAGCGCGCCGAGATCGCGCTGGCGCTCGCGCGCTACCGCGACTCGACGTCGTTCACGATGACGCGCGACGAGTGGCTCACGATGTCGCGCGAGATGGGCGCGCTCGATCCGGCGCGCGAAGGTCCCACCACCCCGGGTCCGAATACGGCGAGTCCACGTGGAGACCGCGCGGTAGACTCCTCATCATGCGACAGCTCGACGACGCTCGGCGCTACGAAGCCCTGATCGCGCACGACGACGCGGTCGCTGTGGTCGCGCTGGAGTATCAGCCGCCGTACGATTGGCCCGCCATGCTCGCGCATCTCTCCGCGCGCGCGACGCCTGGCGTCGAGGCCGTGACGGAAGACGGTACCTACGTCCGCACACTGCGGATCGGCGAGCATCGGGGAGCGGTCGCCGTGCGTCCATCGAACGAGCACGGGGCGCATGCGCTGCGCGTGGAGCTGTCCGCGTCGCTCGCCCCCGCGCTCGTGCCGCTCGTCGCCCGAGTGCGCCGCCTGTTCGATCTCGACGCCGATCCACGGGTCATCGCCGAGCACTTTCGCGGCGACGCGACGCTCTCGCGGCTCGTCGCGACGCGGCCAGGACTGCGCGTCGCGGGAGCGGCCGATCCGTTCGATCTCGCGCTGCGCGCCGTCCTCGGCCAGCAGGTGACGGTGCGCGGCGCGACGACGCTCGCGGGACGCGTCGCGGCGCTCACGGCCGAACGGCTCGCCGCAGCGACACCACACGGGCTCACCCATCTGCCGGCCTCGGCCGAGCGTCTCGCGAGGCTGACGGCGGAGTCGCTGCAGGCGATCGGGCTGACGCGCGCGCGCGCGGAATGTATCGTCGTCCTCGCGCGTGCGGTCACCGATGGCACGCTGCCCGAGCTCGCCGGCGCTGGAGAGTGCGCCGATCCCCTCTCGTTCATCCGCCGCTTCGTCGCGCTGCCCGGCATTGGGCCGTGGACGGCCGAGTACGTCGCGATGCGCGCGCTCCGTTGGGCAGACGCCTTTCCCGCGGGAGACCTCGGGCTGCGCAAGGCCATGGGTGGGATCAGCGAAGCGCGTCTGCGACAGGTGTCCGAGTCCTGGCGGCCACTGCGCGCATACGCCGCGCAGCACCTGTGGGCGAGTCTGTGACGACGCTCTATTCCGTGATGGACAGCGTGATCGGCGCCCTGCTGCTCACCGCCGACGAGAGCGGGCTCACGCGCATCTGGTTCGACAAGGGCGGAGAGAGCCACGAGCCGCATCGTGAGTGGCAGCGCGCCGAGTCGGCGGCCGGAAGCGAGCCAGCGCGCACGATCGACGCCGCGCGCAGCCAGCTCGACGAGTATTTCGCTGGAACGCGCACCCGCTTCGCGCTGCCGCTCGCTCCTCGCGGCACGCCGTTTCAACAGCGCGTGTGGGCCGCGCTCGCGGAGATCCCGTTCGGTCGCACCATCAGCTACCTCGAGCTCGCGCACATCGTCGGCGACGCGCGCGCGGTGCGCGCTGTCGGTGGCGCGAACGGGAAGAATCCGCTGCCGATCGTGCTTCCCTGTCATCGCGTGATCGGCGCGAACGGCTCGCTCACCGGGTTCGGCGGGGGCATCGAGCGGAAGCGCTGGCTGCTCGAGCACGAGCGCGCGATCCCGACAGCGGCCACGCTCTCGCTCGGTCTCTGAATCGCTTGGCGGCTCGATGTTCTCATGGCGTAGCGATTGCGCCCATGACCCATCATGGATAGCGAGCAGATGCACGACAGCTCGGACGCGCGCGCCCCGCGCGATGGCGGTGGCAACGGCGATGGAACCCACGCCGGGTTCGGCTCCAGCCGAGCTGTCGGCAATGGCGCAGCCGAACAGACGGGACTGCAGAGCAACCATGCGATCGAGCCGAACGCACTGCTCCGCACACTGCCGTTCGAGGAGTACCGCGTCCTGAGCTCGCACCTCACCATCGCGACGCTGCGCATCAAGCAGGTGCTCATCGAGCCGCGGCAGCCGATCAGCGAACTGTATTTTCCCAGAGTCGGCGTCTGCTCCATTCTGAGCGACGAGCTGGAGGGAGGCACGATCGAGGTCGGCACGATTGGACCGGAGGGGTTCATCGGAATTCCGGTGCTCCTCGGCGCGCAGTCGATGCCATTCCGCGTGATCTGCCAGATCGAGGGCGACGCGTGGCGGATCGGCGCCGACCAGTTTCGCCGTCTCATCGACGAGCGGCCCGTGTTGCGACGACACCTGCTGCGCTTCACCCAGTATTTCACCGATCAGCTCTCGCAGTCGGTCGCCTGCAATCGGTTGCACACCCTCGAGGAGCGCTCCGCGCGCTGGGTGCTGATGACGCATGACCGCGTGCACAAGGACACCTTCGAGATGACGCAGGAGTTTCTCTCGATGATGCTCGGCGTGCACCGGCCGGCCGTATCCGTGGTGATGGGTGTGCTTCAGCACGCCGGCATTCTGCGGTACTCCCGCGGGCGAGTGCGCGTGCTCGACCGCGAGCGGCTCGAAGCGGCGTCGTGCGAGTGCTATCGCGTCACCCGAGAGGAGCGCGAACGGTTGCTCGGCTCGTTCTTGGCTGGTGGCTGATCGCTACTGAGTCGCCAGGTCGGCCGTGCCGATCGTGCCGGCGTGGCGGATGAGGCGCACGTAGAAGTTCTTCGCGTCCACGCCGAAGCGGCCGTTGCTGGAGCCCATCTGCACGTCGGGGTTCGCGAAGCGAACGCGCAGCCGAGGCGCACCGCCGTCGACGGGGACCGACCAGATCGCGCCGATCCCCTCCGCGTCGATCGCGGTGAAGAAGATCGTGCGCGAATCGCGCGACCACATCGGCTGCTGCGGCACCGGAGTGCCCGCGGGCTCGCCAGCACGCACGACCACGCGCGAAACTCCGCCCGTCGGCGCGATGACCGAGAGCGTGGGCGGATTGCCCGGCGTGACGAACGCGATGAAGCGTCCATCCGGCGACCAACGCGGGAGCATGCCGCCTTCCGAGCCGGGAATCGGCGCGGGTGCGCTCCAGCCGCTCGCGCCGCGCGCCACCACCTGCAGGGGCTCCTGCGGCGGCATCTGCGGTGCGCTCGGCGTGGAAGTCCGCGGCGTCGCGGACGGCGGGGTCTGCGACCGCATGCGCCGGCCCGGGTCGCCGGCGATGACGAGCTTTCCGTCCGGGCTCCAATCCTCGCCGCGCGGTGAGCTCTCGACGACATCCTGCGCGGCGCCGCCGTCCGCCGGCGTGATCATCACGTGAAAGCGGCCGTCGCGAATCGCGTGGAAGGCGATCTCCTTCCCGTCGGGCGACCACACCGGGCTGAACTCGTTCGTCGAGTCGGAGGTGAGCTGCACCGCCGAGCCACCCTGGCTCGGCATGCGATAGAGATCGGAGCTTCCGCTTCGCGTGGAGGTGTACACGAGCGACGCGCCGTCGGGCGAGGCGCTCACCTCCTCGATGAGATCCGTGCTGTGGGTGATCTCACGTCCGCTCGACATCGCCGTCTGCTCGGTCTCCGAGATCGGGATCGACCAGAGGTTCGACACGGGCTGATACGTCGAGTACGCGAGCGTGCGGTCGTCCCGGCTCAGCGCGATGCTGAACGCCGACAATCCGGTCGTCATCCGCCACGGCGGGCCGAGCGGCTCCATCGTCGACGAGAGCGCGATCTCGTAGACGTCGCGTCCGCCCTCGCGAGTGGAGACGAAGAGCAGATGCCGGCTGTCCGATGTCCAGACGGGGCTCAGATCCATCGTGACCTCGAGCCGGTCGGCCGACACCGGCACGACGCGACCAGTCGCGACGTTGGCGACGACGAGGCTGGCCGGCGAGATGCTGCCGAGATCGGCGCCACCGAACGCGAAGCGCGACTGTCCGACCGATGCGGCGATCCACTTGCCGTCGGGCGACCACGCGAGCTGGAATCCGCCGCCGAACCGATTGAGCGTCGAGAGGTCGGCGATCACGGTGTCGCGACCAGTGTCCAGCTCGCGCGCGCGGATCCGCGGCCCCTCGGAATACGCGATGCGCGTTCCGTCGGGCGACCATGCGGGGCTGCCACGCATCTGCCGCCGATCGCCCTGATCGGGCACGATCAACCGCGCCGCGCCGCCGAGCGCGGGCACGATCGAGATGCCGACGCCGGGCGCCATGAACGCGATGCGGCTTCCGTCGGGCGACCAGCGCGGCCATCGCTGCCGGCCCGGCATCGAGTCGGTGAGCGGGATCGCGCGTCCGCCGTCGAGCGAGCGCACGTAGATGTGCATTCGCGACGACGGACCAGCCGCGTAGGCGAGGAACCTTCCGTCGGGCGAGAGCGCCGGATCGAGGTAGAGCCCGGCCTCCGACGTGACGGCGTGCGTGCCGCGCACCACGAGCCGCCGGTTCGCGACGACGCGCGAGTGCGCCGCCACCGCGAGCGCGACGGCGGCGAGCAGCACCACCGCCGCGACGATCATGCGCCGCCGCGACGACGCACGCGTCGACCCGCTGCGCACGTTGCGCACGCTGCCGGTGTCGCTGCGCCGCAGCGCCTCGGCGAACTGCAGCGTGCTCTTGAAGCGATCCGCCGGCACCTTCGCGAGCGCGATGAGCACGGCGTCGTTCATCCCCTGGGGGATCGTGCGTCGCTGCACCCGCGGCGCGAGCGGCTCGGTGGTGATGACCTTCGCGACGATCGCCTGCGCGGTGGGCCCGGTGAACGGCGGCTCGCCGACGAGCATCTCGTACGTCACGGCGCCGAGCGCGTACACGTCGGAGCACGAGGTGATCTCGCGCTGTCCCATCGCCTGCTCGGGACTCATGTAGTGCGGCGTGCCGAGACTCATCCCGGTCTCGGTCATGCGCGTGCTGCCACCCGCCTTGCTCGCCGCCAGCGCGATGCCGAAGTCCGCGATGAGCGCGGAGCCTTCGTGCAGCAGGATGTTCTCCGGCTTGATGTCGCGATGGATCACACCCTGCCGGTGGGCGTAGTCCAGCCCGCCCGCGACCTCGGTGGCGATGCGAACGACGTCGTCGAGCGGGAGCTGCGTCTCTCGATCCAGGCGCTGCCGCAGCGATTCGCCCTCGACGTACGGCATCACGTAGAAGAGGAATCCGTCCGCCTCCCCCGAATCGAACAGCGGGAGGATGTGCGGATGCTGGAGTCGCGCCGTGGTGCGGATCTCGGTCAGGAACCGCTCCGCGCCAATGACCGCGGCGAGATCGGGGCGCAGCACCTTCACCGCGACCTGCCGCTGATGCTTGAGATCCTCGGCGAGATAGACCGTCGCCATCCCGCCCGAACCCAGCTCGCGCACGATGGCATACCGCCCGTCGAGCGCGCTGGTCAGCGAGGCGGCGGAGTCGCTCATGATGGCGAGATCGTGATGGGCAGAAGGGTGGAACCGGCCGCGGCGCGGTCAGCGATCATCTGATACTACCGGCGCATGGCTCCCGGCCGTTGGTGCTCAGCCCACGAAGATGATGTCGCCGTCCTCGTCGATGCCGACTTCCTGCTGCAATCCGCACACGCCGCAGATCTTCGTCGCGACCCATGCGACCTTGAGCTCTTCGGCCACCGCCAGCGACGCCGGCTTGACGGTGAGCTTCTTGTACGTGTACTCGCCGCACCGCTCGCATGCATGTGCTTTGGCGATGCGTTCGGCGCGCTCGCGGGTGATCGGCGCCAAGCTCAGAGTTCCGCGACCACGTCGCCGTCGGGATCCTCGGCTTGGGGACGCGCCGCTCCGGAGGCGAGCTGCGGCGTGGCCGGTTGCGACGGGGGCGAGCTCGCTCGCGCCGTGCCGGTTGGGCGGCGCGTCGGATCCGCGGTCGACGTCGCGCCCGCCTCCTTCGCGCTGCGCACCAGCAGCTCGCGCAGTCC
This sequence comes from Gemmatimonadaceae bacterium, assembly GCA_036008805.1. Taxonomy (GTDB): domain Bacteria; phylum Gemmatimonadota; class Gemmatimonadetes; order Gemmatimonadales; family Gemmatimonadaceae; genus AG11. Next base: position 4,785 of record DASYMZ010000114.1, on the reverse strand, counting down.
GCCGAGTGCGCCCATCACGCCGGTCGCCTCGGCAGGGAGGAAGATCGTCGATCCCTTGCCTTCGGTGAGCTTGGGCAGCGCCTCGAGGTACTTGATGCCGAGCAGGTACATCGCCGCCTGTCCCTCGGGCAGCGACTGCGAGATCCGGTCGAGCGCCTCCGCCTCCGCTTCCGCCATCGCGAGCCGGGCGGTGGCCAGGCCCTGTGCGCGCAGGATCGCCGCGTCCTTCTCGCCTTCGGCGCGCCGGACCTGTGCCTCGCGCACGCCTTCGGACTCGAGGATGGCGGCGCGCTTGGTCGCCTCGGCGTTGGTGACGGCCGCGCGACGCTCGCGCTCGGCCCGCATCTGCAGCTCCATCGACTGCTGGATGTCGCGCGGCGGCTCGATCGCCTGGAGCTCGACGCGCGTGAGGTCGACGCCCCAGCCGATCGCCGCTTCTTCGATCACTTCGCGCATGCGCGTGTTGATCGCGTCGCGGCTCGCGAGCGTCGCATCCAGCTCCATCTCGCCGACGATGTTGCGCAGTGTCGTGCGCGTGAGCGTCTCGAGCGCGTAGGGCAGGTTCTGCACGGCGTACGTCGCCTTCTGCGGATCAGCGACCCGGTAGTAGAGCACCGCGTCGATGTCGATCGTGACGTTGTCCTTCGTGATGACAGGCTGGCTGGGGAAGTTCAGCACCTGCTCACGCAGATCGATCCGCGTCGTCGAGCCGGCGGTGATCTTCTTCGCGCCACCGACGGCGATCTCGAAGTAGCGCACGTCGATCGACCGAGGGCGCTCGAGCAGCGGGATGAGAATGTTCAGGCCCGAGCGCGCCACGCGATGGAAGCGACCGAGTCGCTCGATGACCATCACCTCGGCCTGTCCGATGATCTTGAACGAGGCGTACGAAAGGCCGGCGAGAATGGCCAGCACGATGACGATCGCGATACCCATAGACACTCCGAAGAGGACGGAGTGATGTTACCTCCCCGGTAAGAGGGGGGCAACGCCGAGCGCGCTTGAGAACGGCTGTCGCGTGACACGGTTGGTGGGCGGTGAACGAGTGCGTTCGCAATCACTCACGACCCAGCACCCATCACTCACCGTGTCATCGCTCCGAGCGCCATCGCCGTCACTCGGCTGAATGCGGCCGCGGGGTTCACCGGTTCGATGACCTTGTTGCGAAGCGCGAGCCGGCGGCCGCGGCGCGCCGGCGTGGGCGCGTCGGGGAAGACGAGACTCGCGGCGTAGGTGAGCGCGCCGTCGAGCAGGATGCGGCCGGCGCGCGAGTCGCGCGTCTCCTCGCGCAGCACTGCGTATGTCGCGCCGAGCGCGCTTGCGTATGCGAGCTGGCTGGCGATGCCGGTCGCGACGCGGGTGCGGTCGCCGACGTCGACCCCAACGCGGGCGAGCCCTTTCGCCGCGACGTCGTCCCACGCCGAGCGATGACGAGCTCCTCCGGCGATGCGTGCGAGGAGCTCTCGCTCCACGAGCGTCATCGCGAATCCCGCCAGCAGTCCCGCCGCGCCTCCGCGCAGAGCGGACTCTCCAATCGATCTCGTGCGACGACGAGGCTTTCTCTTCATGGTGAGCTCCGGGTTGGTTCGGAGGAGTCAGTTGCAGGATGCATGCTTACCCATCGACTGCGATCTCCCGCTCCGGTACCTGCCGTCACCTGCAAGGCGGTGGCAGTTCAGCCGTCCGTGCTCTCGACCCGCCCGAAGGTGCGATACAGGTACACCAGCGACGGCATCAACACCACCGCGCCGGCCCCCAGTGCGCCGATCAGGAGCACCAGCGTCGCCCTTGGTGCCGCGACCGCGCGCGTGGTCTGGTCCGGCGGGATGATGAACGGGTACTGCACGAGCACCCAGCCCCAGAGGATCAGCGACACCTGCGCCGCCGCGGATGCCCGCGCGATCAGCCAGCGTCGTCTCGCGAGCGACCACAGCGCGAGCAGCGCCGCCGAGCCCGTCGCGAGCTGCAGCGACAGCGCGCCGCCGGACATCGACATCAACCCTCGCCTCACGTGCGGCGCGCTCACGTGCGCCACCCCGAGCGCGCCGAACGCGGCGACGAACATCACGACCGCGGCCGCGAACGCTCGGCGGCGGAAGTCGTCGCGCAGCGCGTCGTCGCGCGCGGCCGCGGCGAGATACGTCGCGGCGAGGAAGGCGAACATCGCCAGCGCGAGCACGCCGAGCACGATGGGGAAGGGCGCCAGCCAGGGCCAGACGTAGACGCTCGCGAAGCTCGGCGGAGCGGTTTCTCCAGCGCGCGCGAGCCGCATCGCCGCGGCACCGACCTCGCCCGACACGATCGCGCCGACGATCACGCCGAGCAGGAGCGGCGTGCCGATGCTCGCGACGGCGAACGTGCTGCCCCAGCGGCGCTGGCTCGCGTCGTCGCGCGCACCGTAGCTGCGGAACACGAACGACGAGCCGCGCAGCACGATGCCCAGCAGCATCAGCGACAGCGGGATGTGCAGCACGGTGCCAAGCGTCGCGAAGGCCGGAGGAAAGGCGGTGAACAACATCACGACCACGAGGATGAGCCACACGTGGTTCGCTTCCCAGATCGGACCGATCTCGTGCGCGATCAGCGCACGCTGCTCGGCACGACGCGGGCCGCTCGCGAACAGGTCCCACACCCCACCGCCGAAGTCGGCGCCACCGGTGAGGACGTACGCGTTGAGCGCGACGACCATCACCGCGGCGACGAGCTCCGGAAGGCCGAGCGAGCGAATGTCCGCGCTCATGACGCAGGATCTCTGTCCGGGACCAGACCGCTCGGCGCGCTGGTCGCCCGCACCAGCGATACGATCAACGTCACCACGATCGTGCCAAGCCCGCAGTAGAGCAGGGTGAACAGCGCGAGCGGAACGACCAAGCCCGGCATCGGGGTCACCGCATTCGCCGTTCGCATCACGCCCTGCACGATCCACGGCTGGCGGCCCACTTCCGTGACGATCCAACCCGCTTCGGTCGCGAGAAATCCGAATGGCGTGACGATCGCCAGCGCGCCGAGCAGTGCGCGGTTCGACGTGAGATCGCGGCGCCGCCACGCCACCCAGCCGGCCCAGAGCGACACGAGCGCCATCGCGCTGCCGAGCGCCACCATCGCCTGAAACGCGAGATGCACCACGGCGACCGGCGGTCGGTCGGCGCGCGGCGCGATCTCCAATCCCTTCACCTCGGCGTGCGGATCGTGAAAGGCGAGGAGCGACAGTCCGTACGGAATCTCGAGCGCGAAGCGCGTCCGCTCACGCTCGGCATCGGGAATGCCGCCGATGCGCAGCGGCGCTCCGCGCTCGGTTCGCCACTGGCTTTCGAGTGCGGCCAGCTTGACCGGCTGCGTCTCGGCGACGACGCGCGCGCTGACGTCGCCGGAGAGCGGCTGCAGCACCGCGGCCGGCGCGCCGACGAGGAGCGCGACCGCGAGCGCCTGCGCATGGAACGCTCGCGCACCGCCGCGCAGCAGGACGAGCGCGTGCACGCCGGCCACCGCAAGACCGGTCGCCGCGTACGACGCGAGCAGCATGTGCAGCGCCTGCTGGAACGCGGCCGGGCTCCCCATCGCCGCGATCGGATCGATCGTCGCGAAGCTGCCATCCGCGGCGAGGGTGAATCCGACCGGTGTGTTCATCCAGGCGTTGACCAGCACGACGAACACGGCGGACGCCGCTCCACTGGCCGCGACGATCACCCCGGCAGCCAGATGCGCGCGCGGGCTCACACGATCCCACCCGTACAGATAGACGCCGAGGAAGATCGCCTCGAGGAAGAACGCGAACCCCTCGAGCGAGAAGGGCATCCCGATGAGTGGACCGGCGAATCGCATGAATCCCGGCCAGAGGAGGCCGAGCTCGAACGACAGCACGGTGCCCGACACCGCGCCGACGGCGAACAGGATCGCCGTTCCCTTCGCCCATCGGCGCGCGAGCTCGAGACACGCACGATCGCCAGTGCGCCGCCATCGCCACTCGGCGATCACCATCATCAGCGGCATCGCGATCCCGATCTCGGCGAACACGATGTGAAAGCCGAGCGACAGCGCCATCTGAGTGCGTGCGGCGAGCAGGTCGGGCATTTCTCGGAAGCTCCGGTTCTGAAGGCCGGCGTACTGTACTGAAATGAACTGCGGACTGCAGTATGCGGGTCGGCTCGGGATGAGCTGCAACTGCAGTACGCGGGTAAACTCGGGCGGAAGTAGGAGGATTGGCATACTACCCCTCCTGATACGGGCCGCGTGTGGACGGCTCGCTGCGCGAGTGCAACACGGGGACGGACTCCGGAGTCCGTCCCCAGGAGTCCGTCCCTACTTCGTCTGCCGTACGCAGGTAAACTCGGAAGGAGGACTAGGGATTGGCATACTGGCCCTCCTGATTCGGGCCTCGTTCGGAGAGTTCGCTGCTCGGCGGGTGGGGCGCTCGCGATCGGGCGTCCTCGACTCGCGGTGCGCGGCGCGAAGTGCAGATCCGTTGGCTCGCCGCGCTCGCTCGGGATGACAGGTCCCTCACGCCGCCGCCAATGTCATCCCGAGCGCAGTCGAGTGTGCATCTCAGTCGCTCGTGGCTCTGCGACCGTCAGAGCTGGTCTTCACGGACAGCCCTCCACGAATCAGGAGGGCTGGTATGCCAATCCTCCTACCTCAGCCCGTGTTTACCCGCGTACTGCAGTGCGCAGTAAACGTTGCAGTAGCTTGCAGCGTGTCCTTCCCAATCTCCCGCTTCGGCGCCCGCATCTCCGGCGCGCGTCTCGCCCGCGCTGCGCGATCCCCACAGTGGCGCGACGGCAAGTTTCA
>DASYMZ010000113.1:0-3212 GCA_036008805.1 Gemmatimonadaceae bacterium | reverse complement strand
CCCAGCGGTGCATTGGCACGTACGATCCGCACGGCGAGCACGGCGAGCAGCACCCCGAGCGCGCCGCCGGCCGCGGCGAGCACCGTGCTCTCGGCGAGCAGCAGTCGCACGAGCCGCTGCGATCCCGCGCCGAGCGCCACGCGCACCGCGAGCTCTCGGCGACGTCCCTCTCCGCGCACGAGCAGCAGCCCGGCGACGTTCGCGCACGCGATGAGCATCACGAACACCACCGCGCCGAACACGACGAGGAGCACCGGGCGCACGCGGCCGGTGATCTGCTCCTCGACCGGCACCGCATACGCGTGGAACCCGACGTTCGCCATGTAGCCTTGGCGTTCGAGCTCGGCGACGATGCGCTCGAGCTGCGCGTTCGCGACGTCGGTCGTCGCTCCGGGCGCGAGCCGGGCGACCGCATTGAAGCCGTGGCTCGCGCCGTTGCTCGGGAACTCCAGTCCGGGCACGGCGCCCTCGGCGGCCGCGTCGGTCGCCAGCGGGAACCATGCTTCGGTGCGACCATCGGAACCGAAGTCGAGCGGGAGCCTGAACTCCGGCGGCATCACGCCGATCACCGTCGCAGCGCTACCATCGATCTGCACCGTTCGGCCGATCACCGATGGATCGCCCCCGAAGCGTCGCTGCCAGAGCGCGTTGCCGAGAACGACGACCGACGCTCCGCCGGGACGGTCCTCCTCCGCCGAGAAGTTGCGGCCGAGCATGGGACGGACGCCGAGGATCGGCATCACGTTCGCGTGCATGTTCGCGACGCGGACGCGCTCGGGCGAGTCGCCGTTGAAGGTGACGTAGCGGTCGGAGAAGAGCCCGATGTCGGCGAAGGCGGGGACGCGCGCTTTCCAGCCTTCCCACTCGTCGTACGACAGCCAGGTCTGGTCGAAGCCTTTCCAGGCGGACCAGACGACGACTATGCCTTTGGGGTTGTCGTAGGGGAGCGGCGTGAGGAGGACCTGCTTCACGACGCCGAACAGCGTCGTTGTCGCGCCGATGCCCAGGGCCAGCGTGAGAATCGCTAGAGCGGCGAACCAGGGGCGGCGTGCGAGGGAGCGGGCTGCGAAGCGGAGGTCGCTGCCGGAGTCGTGATGCCAGTCCATGTGAGCGCTCCTCACGATGTCGTCACCGTGGCGGAAGGGCGCGCTTCACCGGGCGGTGGCGCGCGCTATCACTCGTGAGACATCAGGCTCGCGCAGAAGGTTGGGGGCGGCTGTGGCTCAGTCCCGTCGCGGCTCGTAAGTAGATGTGTCCCTGTCTTGCCGTCTCCAGGCTGCTGTCCGGCTCGCAGGTGAGATCACGCGAGCAGGCTCGCGCCCCTGTCGCCAGCGCTGTCGCGAGGTCAACGAAACGCGGGGGTGCCCGGGCCGTCAATCACGACGAAGCGCAGGAACATCCCACCGGCTGCATGACCCGGCACTGCGCACGCGAGCAGGAACTCGCCCGTCCGGTCGGCGCGGAAGGAGAACATGTCGCGCCGCCCCGTGGGCAGTCCGGTCTCGGCGCTCGCTGATTCAGCTCCGGCGAATGCGGCAGCGCCGGGATCCAGCGGTACCGGCTGCACACGTGCGACGACGCGCGCCGAATGTGGTGCTCCGTCTCCGTTCCGCAGACTCGTCTCCACGCGCCATCCCAGCGGCACCGTGAAAGTGCGCGCCCCGTTCACGGCACCGTTGAAGCTCAGGGGCCCTGCACCGTGCCCTCCCGCATCGAGCGTGAGGTAGGCGACGCGAGCGGATGCGTCGTAAGACAGGAACGGCCCCGCGTTCGTCGCCGTCTCCGGTGGCCATGCCGCGCGCTCCAGGTGGCCCTGCGTCGACGCCGACGTCGATGCCGCGACGGGTTCCGTGCGGCGCGGCGCGCCAGCCGTCCCGGCGCCGAGTCCGAATATCAGAACCGCCGAGCCGCGCTGCTGCGCGTACCGGCTCCCCGCCGCGATGACGGCGATGAACTGCTCGCCGCCGAGCTCGAAGCTGATCGTGGGAGCGCTCACGCCGGCACCGCAGAAGAACTCCCACACCGGCTCGCCGGTGCTCGCGTCGTACGCCCGCAGCCATCCATCCGTCTGACCGGCGAACACGAGTCCGCCCGCCGTCGCGAGTGCTCCACTCCAGAGCGGCTCCGTCTTGCGCTGCCAGGCGATCTTGCCCGTTCCCGGACGGATCGCGCTGAGCGTTCCGTACATTGCTTCCCCCGCCAGTGGCCGTTGATCGCCCGAGATCCAGTACTCTCCCTTCTTCGGCTCCGATTCCGCGCGGCTTATCGTGAAGGGAAAGTGCAGACCGAGCACATAGAAGAGCCCCGTGCGCGGTGAGTACGCCGACGGCGGCCAGTTCGCGCCCCCAGCCGGCCCGGGCGCCGAGATCACTCCTTCCTCGCTCGGGATGACGAAGAGATTCCTCTGCGGTACGAATGCGTCCGACCGCCGGACGAGTGCGCCAGTGACCGCATCGAGGATGTAGACCCAACCCATCTTGCCGGCGACGAGCAACAGCTTCCGCGCTCCCTCACGCACGAGCACCGGAGGATTGGCGAGATCGTAGTCCCACTGGTCGTGCGGGACAGCCTGGAAATACCAGCGCAGCTTTCCCGTCGCCACGTCCAGCGCCACCACCGACGACGTGTACAGGTTGTCGCCCGGTCTCACTCGGCCATCGTTGCTCGGCGCCGGGTTTCCAACCGTCACGTACAACAGACCGGACTCGGTGTCGTACGCGGGCTGCGCCCACACCGGCCCTCCGCCGATCTTCCAGCTGTCGGCGTAGCGGGCCGAATCCGCGTGCTCGCGCGCGATGTCGCGCCCGAGCGACTCACCCGTCGGCGCATTGGGCGTCCAGCGTCCCCACCAGCCGCCATCTTCGGGTGACGGGATCGCATACCAGCGCCAGAGCCGCTTCCCCGTGAGCGCATCGTACGCCGTGACGTTGCCGCGCGTCGCGTACTCGCCACCTGAGGTGCCGACGATGACGCGGTTCCCCACGACGAGCGGTGCCATCGTGATGCTGTACGCGGAGTCGGGATCGTTGTTCAGCACCTCCCATCGGACCGTTCCGCTGTCCGCGCTCAGCGCGATCAATCGCGAGTCGAGCGTACCGACGAACACGAGCCCGTGCGCGACGGCCACGCCCCGGTTGACCGGCCCGCAGCACGGCTTCGCCACGCCGAGTCGCGGCGCGTAGCGCCAGAGCTGCTTCCTCGCGCCGATGTCG
>DASYMZ010000112.1:0-15369 GCA_036008805.1 Gemmatimonadaceae bacterium | reverse complement strand
GGCGAGCTGTCGTCGCACGCCGCCCAGCGCGACCGGATCACGATCGTTGAGGCGCCCGACGTCATCGAGATGACGGACAAGCCCAGCGCCGCGGTGCGGGGCAAGCCCAACAGCTCGATGGCCATCGGCCTGCGCCTCCAGGTCGAGGGAGAATCCGACGCGTTCGTCTCGGCCGGCAACACCGGGGCGCAGATGGCCGCATCGATGGTCCTGCTGCGCCTCCACGCGGGGCTCAAGCGACCGGCGATCGTCACGCTCTTTCCCTCCGCCAAGCTTCCGGTCGCCGTGCTGGATTCCGGTGCCAACGTGGACTGCTCGGCCGAAGAGCTCGTGCAGTTCGCGCGGCTGGGCTCCACCTACGCGCACTGCGTCCTCGCGCGCGAGAACCCGGCGGTCGGGCTGCTCAACATCGGCGAGGAAGCGGAGAAGGGAAACGCGGTGACCAAGGAAGCGTATCAGCTCCTTCAGGGCTCCGATCTCAACTTCATCGGTAACGTCGAGGGCCGCGACCTGCCCGCCGGCGGCTCGGAGCGCGGCCCGGTGGACGTGGTCGTCTGCGATGGCTTCGTCGGCAACGTCGTGCTCAAGTTCTACGAGGCGATCGCGCCGTTCATGATCGGCACCCTTCGCCGCGCCGGCGTCAGCGCCGAGCAGCTCGAGAAGGGGCTCAAGCATCTCGACTATTCGGAGTACGGCGGCGCGCCGCTGCTGGGGGTGAAGGGCGTGAGCATCATCTCGCATGGCAAGTCGTCGCCCCGCGCGATCAAGAACGCGCTCAAGGTGGCCGCCCAGGCGGTGACCAGCCGGATGAACGACGAGATCGGAGAGCGGCTCGCGGCCGCGACGGAGAACGCGGCGTGAAGCGCCCGGTGGCGTACGTCGCGGGGACTGGGCGCGGGATTCCCGACAAGGTCATGACGAACCACGACTTCGCGGCGCTCGGCCTCGAGACGTCGCACGAGTGGATCGTCGAGCGCACGGGCATCGTCGAGCGGCGCATCTGCGCGCCCGGCGAGACGACGTGCTCGATGGCGGCGACCGCCGCGCGCGAAGCGATGGCCCGCGCCGGCGTGCAGGCGGGTGAGCTCGACGCGATCGTCCTCAGCACCGCGACGCCAGACCGGCTCCTCCCGTCCACGGCGGTGGACCTGCAGGCGCAGCTCGGCGCGACGCGCGCCGCGGCATTCGATCTGTCCGCCGCGTGCACGGGCTGGCTCTACGGCATGACGGTGGCCGAGGGGCTCATCCAGTCCGGCGTCGTGGAGACGGCGCTCGTCGTCGGCGCGGAGAAGATGAGCGCGATCATCGACTGGAAGGACCGCTCCACCTGCGTGCTGTTCGGCGACGGCGCGGGCGCGGTGGTCCTCAAGCGCGCGCCCTCACACTCGACGAAGGGCGTCCTGAGCACCTTCATGCGCAGCGACGGAACGCTCGCCGAGCTGCTGTGGCGTCCGAGCGGCGGCGCCGCGGTGCCGTTCAGCGAAGAGGTGCTGAGCGACCGCTCCTCGTACGTGAAGATGGCCGGGCGCGAGGTGTTCAAGCACGCCGTGCGACAGATGAGCGAGGCGTGCGACCGCGCGCTCGACGGCGCCAGGCTCACCGGCAGCGACATCGACGTCCTCATCCCGCACCAGGCGAACAACCGGATCATCGAGGCCACGGCGAAGCACGCCGGCATTCCGATGGAGAAGGTGTACGTCAACGTCGATCGCTTCGGGAACACCTCCTCCGCGTCGATCCCGATCGCGCTCGACGAGGCGATCGAGTGCGGGCGCGTGAAGCCGGGGACCACCGCGCTGTTGTGCGCGTTCGGCGCGGGATTCACCTGGGGCTCGATGGTCGTCCGCTTCTAACGCCATGCAGAACGTCGTCTTGCTGTTTCCTGGGCAGGGCTCGCAGGCGCCCGGAATGGGGAAGGATCTCGCCGAGCGATTTCCGCTCGCGCGGGAGGTATTCGAGGCCGCGGACGTCGCGATCGACGCCCCCTTGTCTCGCCTCTGCTTCGAGGGTCCCGCGGAGGAGCTCACGCGAACGTTGAACGCGCAGCCCGCGCTGCTGACGCACGGCGCCGCGGTGTGGGCGGTGGTCCGCGATGCGATCGGACCGCGCGTCGTCGCGGCGGCCGGCCACTCGCTCGGCGAGTTCACCGCGTATCACGCCGCGGATGCGCTCTCGCTCCCCGAAGCGGTGCGGCTCGTACGCGCGCGCGGCGAGCTGATGTTCGAGGCGGGAGTCAGGCGGCTCGGCGCGATGGCCGCGGTGCTCGGCGCCCTGTCCGTGCCGATCGAGGAGATCTGCGAGAAGGCCACCGAGGACGCGGGTGTCGCCGTGCCGGCCAACTTCAACTGTCCCGGACAGATCGTCATCAGCGGCGAGGAGGCCGGCGTGGAGCGCGCGATGGAGCTCGCGAAAGCAGCCGGCGCGAAGGCGAAGCGGCTCAACGTCAGCGGCGCCTTTCACTCTCCCCTCATGGAGAGTGCGGCGGCCGGCCTGTCGCAGGCACTGGACCGTGCGCATCTCGCCGACCCGCGCTTTCCAGTCTACGCGAACGTGAACGCGCAACCAGTGAAGGACGCGGCACTTGCCCGTCGTTTGCTCGTCGAGCAGCTGACGTCGCCCGTGCAGTGGACGCGCGAGGTCGAAGCGCTCGCCGCGCTCCATCCCGACGCGCTCTACGTGGAGATGGGCCCGGGTACGGTGCTCAAGGGCCTCGTCAAGAAGATCGCACCGCAGCTCACCGTCCTGAGCTGCGGCACCGGCGCGGACGTGGACGCCCTTCTCGCGTTGGTGGCCCCGTGAAGATCGACCTGACCGGGCGCACGGCGCTCGTCACCGGCAGCACCCGCGGCATCGGCCGCTCGATCGCCGAGTCGCTCACGGCGGCAGGTGCGCGGGTGGCCGTGGTCGGTCGCGACGCGGCACGCGCCGATGAGGCCGCGGCTGCGATCGGCGGAGGCGCTCAGGGCTTCTCGTGCGACGTCGCCGACTCCGCATCGGTGGTCGCGCTCGTCGAGGCGGTCGAAAAGTCGTTCGGGCAGATCGACATCCTCGTCAACAACGCCGGCCTCACGCGTGACAACATCCTCTTCCGCATCAAGGACGACGACTGGGACGCGGTGCTCGACGCGAACTTACGCGGTGCATTCGTTGCGATCAGGGCAACCTCGCGCGGGATGATGAAGCGGCGCTGGGGACGGATCATCAACATCGCCAGCGTCGTGGGGATCACCGGGAACAAGGGGCAGTCCAACTACGCCGCGAGCAAGGCGGGCCTCATCGGCCTCACCAAGTCGGTGGCGAAGGAGCTCGGCTCGCGGAACATCCTCGTCAACGCCGTCGCGCCCGGATACATCGAGACCGACATGACCGCAGCGATGACGCCGGAGGCGCGCGCCGCGCTCTCCGGGATGATCCCGCTGGAAAGGCTCGGCACGCCTGGCGACATTGCCGCGACCGTCACCTTTCTCGCCTCCGAGCATGCGTCCTACATCACCGGTCAGGTGCTCGTCGTCGACGGCGGGATGGTGATGTGACACGGCACGTGAAGCCTCAGAAGTGACATTCAGGGCGAACTTTCGCTAACTTTCCCGCGTTCAAAAAACACTACAGGAGCTCGCCACATGGCCGACAACGCCCAGAAGGTCCGTGACATCATCGAGAAGGAGCTCGGCGTCGAGCGCGACAAGATGACCGACGAGGCCAGCTTCATCGAGGACCTCGGTGCGGACAGCCTCGACATCGTCGAGCTGGTGATGGAGTTCGAGAAGGAGTTCAACATCGACATCCCGGACGAGGACGCGGAGAAGCTGCGCACGGTCGGCGACGCGGTGGCGTACCTGAACACCAAGGTCGGCGCGTAATGCGGCGTCGGGTCGTCGTCACCGGTCTCGGTGCCATCACGCCAATCGGCAACGACGTGGCGACGACTTGGAGCGCCATGCAGGCCGGCGTCTCCGGTGCGACGCCAATCACCAAGTTCGACGCGTCCAACTTTCCGGTGCGCTTCGCGTGCGAGGTGAAGGGGTTCGATCCGCTCAGGAGCATGGATCGGAAGGAGGCGAAGCGAGCGGATCAGTACACCCAGTACGCGGTGGCCGCCGCGGTGGAGGCGATGGCCGATGCGGGCTTCGCGCAGGGCGGCTACGACGTCGATCGCACAGGCGTCATCGTCGGCAGCGGCATCGGCGGACTGAAGAGCTTCGAAGAGCAGCACGACGTGTATCGGGAGCGCGGGGCGAGCAAGATCAGTCCCTTCTTCATCCCGATGTTCATCGCCGACATCGCGGCCGGCGTGGTCTCGATGCGCTTCAACGCGCGTGGCCCCAACTACGCGACCGTGTCGGCGTGCTCCACCAGCGCGCACGCGATCGGCGACGCCTTCCGCTCGATCCAGTACGGCGACGCGGACATCATGATCTGCGGAGGGGCCGAAGCGACCGTCACGCCAATGGCGATCGGTGGCTTCGCCAACATGACCGCGCTCTCCGAGCGGAACGACAGCCCCGAGACCGCGTCACGCCCCTTCGACGCGACGCGCGACGGCTTCGTGATGGGCGAAGGCGCGGCCATCGTGATCCTCGAGGATCTCGACCACGCGCTCGCGCGCGGCGCGCGCATCTACGGCGAGGTCGGCGGCTACCGAGCGTCGGGCGACGCGTACCATCTCACCGGACAGCTCCCAGAGCACGAGGGCTTGCAGCGCGCGATGCGCGGCGCCCTCGCCGATGCGAGCCTGGATCCCGCCGAGGTGGACTACGTCAACGCGCACGGCACCTCGACGCCGCTCAACGACTCGAACGAGGCGACGGCGATCGCCAAGGTGTTCGGCGAGGAGTCGACGCGGATCAGCATCTCCTCGACCAAGTCGATGACGGGGCACATGCTGGGCGCGGCGGGCGCGATCGAGTTCATCGCGTCCACGCTCAGCATCCGCGACCAGATCGTGCCGCCCACGATCAACTACTGCACGCCGGATCCCGCCTGCGGTGATCTGGACTTCACGCCGAACCAGGCGAAGCGGCGCGAGGTCCGGGCGGCGCTGAGCAACAGCGCCGGTTTCGGCGGCCACAACGTCTCCCTCGTCGTCAAGCGTTTCACGGAGTAAGCCGTGCCCACCGCCGTCGTGCTCGACCGCTCGAGAATCTCCGACCCGGCGCTGCAGCCCATCGCCGACACGGTCCTCGCGGGCGAGCGTCTGACGCCGGCTGACGGCGTGACGCTGTTCCGCACGTCGGACCTGCATGGTCTCGGCACGCTCGCGGACGCGGTGAACCGCGCGAAGCATGGCGACCGTGTCACGTTTGCGTCGAACCAGCACATCAATCCCACGAACGTCTGCATCCTCCGGCAGACGTGCGTCTTTTGCTCGTACGCGCGCCTTCCAAAGGAGGACGGCGCGTACCGGTACACGATGGACCAGGTGTGGGCCGAAGCGGCGTCGGCGACGAACGCGATGACGCGCGAGTTCCACATCGTCGGCGGGTTGGACATGAAGGCGGGGCTCGCGTATTACACGGAGATGTTCCGCGGCCTCAAGGCACGCCATCCGCACGTGCACATCAAGGCGCTCACCGCGGTCGAGATCGCGCACATCGCGCGCATCGAGAAGCTCTCGGTGCGCGACACGCTGATCGCGCTTCGCGAGGCAGGGCTCGACACGATGCCCGGTGGCGGCGCGGAGGTGTTCAGCCCGGGTGTGCGCGCGACGATCGCCGAGAAGAAGCTGGCTGGGAGTGAGTGGATCCAGGTCCATCGCGTGGCGCACGAGCTGGGCATCCGCACCAACTGCACGATGCTCTACGGCCACGTCGAGACGATCGAGGACCGGATCAACCACCTCGGCATGCTGCGCGATCTGCAGGACGAGACGGGCGGCTTTCTCGCCTACATCCCGCTCGCGTACCACCCGGACAACAACGAGCTCGGGGTGGAGCTGGGCCGTACGGGCACCGCGACGACCGGCTTCGACGACCTGAAGAACCTCGCGGTGGGACGTCTCTTCCTGGACAACTTCGAGCACGTGAAGTCGCACTGGATCATGGTCACTCCGATGCTGTCGCAGCTCTCGCTACACTTCGGCGTGAACGATCTCGAGGGTACCGTGGTGCGCGAGAAGATCTACCACGAGGCGGGCGCGCACACCGCGCAGGCGATGACGCTCGACGATCTGCTGCGGCTCATCCGCGGCGCAGGAAAGATTCCTGCCGAGCGCGACTCCTTCTACAACGTGCTGCGCACCTTCGACGACGAGCCGCCGCGCGCCGAGGCGGCGTGAGCATGCGCGTTGGACGCATTCCGTACATCAACTGCTACCCGGTGTACGGCGCGATCGATCGCGGCGTCGTGCGCCTCGATGCCGAGCTGGTGGATGGCATCCCGTCGGCGCTGAATCGGCGCATGGCCGAGGGCTCCCTCGACATCAGTGTGATCTCGGCGGTGGAGTACGCGCGCGACGCCGCGCGGTATCTGCTCCTCCCCGATCTCGCCATCTCGTGCGATGGCCCCGTGCGGAGCGTGATGCTCTTCTCGCGCGTGCCCGCCGCGGCGCTCGGCGGGCGGCGCGTGCTCGTCACGCGCAGCTCCATGACGAGCGTCGTGCTGCTCGAGCTGCTGTTCGAGCACGTCTGGGGTGCGCGGCCAGTCTTCATCCCGGCCGACGCCGAGATCGCCGATCTGACGCGGGCCGAACAGCCGGAGCACGACGCGCGACTCATCATCGGCGACGCCGCGCTGCTGCTCAGCTCCGGCGCGAGCGAGCTCGCGCATTCCTACCCATATGCGTACGACCTCGGGCAGGAATGGAAGGATTGGACCGGACTTCCGTTCGTGTTCGCCGTGTGGGTCGCGCTCAGGAGCGCGCCGGTGGAGCAGGCGCTCGCGCTGCATGCGCAGCTGATTCGCTCTCGTGATTGGGGGCTGGCGCATCTCGGCGAGCTCGCCGAGCAGGCGTCGTCCGCGACGGGCGTCTCCAGCGGCGCGGCGCTGCAGTATCTTTCGGGCCTGGACTACGGGCTCCGGTACGAGCACCTCGCGGGGCTCACGACCTTCTTCGGCAAGCTCGCCGCGAGCGGCCGGGTCCCGAACGGCTCGCTCGTCTTTCTCCCGGCCGCGTGATGCGCCCGCTCCGCTGCGTCCACGACCGCCTACCGACCGGTGTCGCGAATGCGTGATCTCCTCGACTTCTTCCAGCGCGCGCCGTTGCTCGAGCTTGGCGCGGAGGCCGATCGTGTGCGCCAGCAGCTGCATCCCGGCGACGTGGTCACGTTCATCATCGACCGCAACATCAACTACACGAACGTCTGCGTAGCCGACTGCGGCTTCTGCGCGTTCTATCGCCGGCCCAAGGACGCCGAGGGCTGGACGCTCTCCTACGAGCAGATCGGCGCGAAGATCGACGAGGCCAAGGCGCTCGGGGGCGTCCAGATCCTGATGCAGGGCGGGCACAATCCGTACATCCCGTTCGAGTGGTACCTCGACCTGCTGCGCTACATCAAGCGCAATCATCCCATCCACGTGCACGGCTTCAGCCCGAGCGAGGTGGACTTCTGGTCGAAGCTGTATCGCATGGAGGCGCGCGACGTCATCCGGGAGCTGCAGAAGGCCGGTCTCGACTCGATTCCCGGCGGCGGCGGCGAGATTCTCGTGCAGCGCGTGCGCGACGACGTGGCCAAGAAGAAGGCGGGCGCCGATCGCTGGCTCGAGATCATGGAGATCGCGCACCAGGAAGGGATGAAGACGTCCGTGACGATGATGTACGGCATCGGCGAGACGCTCGCCGAGCGCCTGGAGCACCTGGAGCGCGTCAAGGAAGTGCAGCGTCGCACGGGTGGATTCACCGCGTTCATCTGCTGGCCGCTGCAGCCCGAGAACACGCCGCGCATGTCGCACATGAAGAAGACGGACGCGGTGGACTATCTCCGCACGGTCGCCTTCTCGCGCATCGTGCTCGACAACGTGCCGAACATCCAGTCGAGCTGGGTCACGATGGGGATGAAGATCGGGCAGACCGCACTGCGTTTCGGCTGCAACGACTTCGGCTCGCTCATGATCGAGGAAAACGTGGTGTCCGCCGCGAACACCACGCACCGCACGTCGATCGACGAGATGGAGCGGCTCATTCGCGACGCCGGCTTCACGCCAGCGCGCCGGCGCCAGGACTATTCGATCATCGCGCCGGCCGTGGCCGCGGCGTGAAGACCGCGCGAGTCGCGGCCGCACGTGGCTGAGCGCCTCGCGTTCCGCTCGGGGATCGGCTACGACTCCCACCGCTTCGCGCCGGGCGGGCCGCTCGTCCTCGGCGGCATTCGCATTCCGTCCGAGGTGCATCTGCACGGACATTCGGACGGCGATGCGATCGCGCACGCGGTGACCGACGCGATCCTCGGCGCGGCCTCGCTCGGTGACATCGGCGAGATGTTCGCGGACACCGATCCCGCCAACGCGGGCCGCGACTCGATCGACATGCTGCAGCTCGCCGCGCAGCAGGTTCGCGCCGCCGGCTGGACGATCGGACAAGTGGACGTGGTGGTGATCGCCGAAGCGCCGAAGATCGCGCCCCACCGTGCCGCCATGCGTGGCCGCATCGCTGGTGCCCTCGGCTGTGGCGCCGGAGACGTCAGCATCAAGGGGAAGACCAACGAGGGGATGGGCTTCATCGGGCGCGGCGAAGGGATCGCCTGTCTCGCGACCGCGACTCTGCACCGGGCGTAGCGCATGCCGGCAGGCTTCGTGGACTGGCTGACGCACATCCCCCTGGGAGCTCTCTACCTCCTGATGGCGGCGTTCGCGGCGGTGGAGAACGTGTTTCCCCCCGTGCCAGCGGACACCGTGGTCGCACTCGGGAGCTGGCTCGCCGCGCGCGGCCAGGGGAGCGCGTTCTCGGCGTTCCTCGCCACCTGGATCGGCAACGTCGCCGGCGCGGCTGCGATGTACGCCGTGGGCAGCCGTCACGGGTCCGCCTGGATGCGAAAGCGCTTTCCGGCACTGGCCGACGAGAAGAATGAGCGCCGACTGCGCGAGCTGCACCGCAAGTACGGCGCGGGCGCGCTCGTGCTGAGCCGGTTCATCCCGGGCGTGCGCGCGCTGGTGCCGCCGTTCGCCGGTGCGCTGCATCTGTCGCCGGTGTCCACGATTCTGTCCATCGCCGTGGCCTCGGGCATCTGGTACGGGCTCGTGAGCTATCTCGCCTTCAGGGCGGGCGCGGACTGGGGCGCGCTGATGGCGATGGTCACGCACTACGGGCGAGTCTCGGCGATGGCGGCCGCGGCCCTCGTGGCGCTCGGCGCGGTGGCCTGGTGGCTGCGCAGCCGCAGACGCATCCGCGGATGAGCGACGACGACGCGAGGGCGCGGCGCTTCCTGCTGCAGCGCTTCGCCGACTACATCTCGCTGGAGCAGGGGCTCTCGCCGCGCACGATCGAGGCGTACGAGCGTGATCTCTCGCGCTTCGCCGAGTATGCCGAGGCGAAGGGAGTGGCCGCGCCGCTCGACATCTCCGCGCGAATGCTGCGCGAGTACGTGTACCATCTCAAGGATCTCGGCCTCTCGCCCGCGTCGATCAGGCGCAATGTGTCCGCGGTGCGCACGTACTTCCGATTCCTCACCGGCGACGGCGTCGTCGTGCGAGATCCCAGCGAGCGCCTCGAGACGCCGAAGCGCTGGCGGACGCTGCCCGATGTGCTGAGCGTCGAGGAGGTCCAGCGTCTGATCGCCGCGCCCACGCTGGACGACACCCTCGTGTTTCGCGATCGCGCGCTGCTCGAGCTGGCGTATGGCGCCGGGCTTCGCGTCTCCGAGTGGATCTCGTTGGGAGTGCGCGACCTGATGCTGGAGGAAGGGCTCGTGCGCGTCTTCGGCAAGGGGAGCAAGGAGCGGCTCGTCCCGATCGGCCGGTCGGCGATCGGCGCCGTGGCGATCTACCTGCGCGAGCTGCGTCCGCGGTTGGAGAAGGGCGAGGGCAAGGGGATTCTCTTCCTCAACGCTCGCGGGCGGCCGCTCACCCGCATGGGCGCATGGAAGATCCTCCGCGGCTACGTCGAGCGCGCGGACATTCAGAAGCACGTCTCCCCGCACACGCTGCGTCATTCGTTCGCGACCCACCTGCTCGAGGGGGGAGCGGACCTTCGAGCGGTCCAGGAGATGCTCGGGCACGTCGACATCTCGACGACCCAGATCTACACCCACGTGGATCGGGAGTATCTTCGACAGGTCCACCGGAGTTATCATCCGCGTGGGTGAGCGCCCAGTTCCGGCCTTCTCGACTCGATCATCGGCACCCGCGTCATGCTCCTCGTCATCGACAACTACGACTCGTTCACCTACAACCTCGTCCAGTATCTGGGCGAGCTCGGGGCCGAGGTGCTCGTTCGGCGCAACGACGAGGTGTCCGTTGAAGAAGTTGGCGCGCTGGCGCCGGCAGGGATCGTGCTGTCGCCCGGCCCGTGCGCGCCCGCGCAGGCCGGCGTGACCGTGGACGTCATCCGTGCGTGGGGCGCGACGACGCCCATTCTCGGCGTCTGCCTGGGGCATCAGGCCATCGGCGAAGCGTATGGCGGCCGCGTGGTGCGGGCGGCAAAGGCCGTGCATGGAAAGACCTCGCGGATCGCGCACGACGGGTCCGACCTGTTCGCCGGGCTCCCGTCGCCGCTGCAGGTGGGCCGCTACCACTCACTCACCGTCGAGCGAGCGACGCTTCCTGATTCGCTGCAAGTCACCGCCACTGCCGAGAGCGACCCGACCGAGATCCACGCGGTGCGCCACGTGACGCATCCGGTGTGGGGAGTGCAATTCCATCCCGAGTCGGTGCTCACGCCCGACGGCAAGCAGCTCCTGCGCAACTTTCTCGGGTTGGTCGCCGCTTGATGCGGCTCGCTCTCGCCGTCCTGCTGTTGCCCGCGATCGCCGGCGCGCAGGGGACCGTCGAGACCAGCGACCGGAGGATCAACGGTGTGCCCGCCCAGGAGGTCGTCCTGCGCGACGCGGGCCCCACGCGCGTTGCGTCCATCGTTCGCGGCGCGATCGCGCAGCCCCACACGCTCCGCGCCGGCCACGATGTGCTGGTGCTGCGCCGCGACACGCTGTTCACGACGAACCTGCTCGTCCTCGGCCGTCCGACGTATCTCGCGAGCCGCGTGCAGGGCGACGTGGTCGTCGTGGGCGCTGACCTCTTCCTGCGCCCGGGATCGGATGTCAGCGGTCGCGCGATCGCGATCGGCGGAACGGTGTCGCGTACTTTCCTCGGCCGCGTCGGTGGAAGCGTCGAGAGCTATCGCGACGACAGCTACGACATCGCGCCGGCGGGGAACGGCTACGCGCTGGCCTATCGAGGGCGCGAGCCGGACCCGCTGCCCGTCTTCCAGCTCGCTGGCGTGCAGGGTCTGCTTATGCCGTCGTACGACCGCGTCGACGGGCTCTCGCTGCCGGTCGGTGTTCTGCTGACGATCGGCCAGCGCGCGCTCGAGCTGCAACCGATGGCGACGTACCGCAGCCGGCTCGGCGTCGTGGATCCAGGCGTCGTGCTTCGCGTCGCGCCTGGTCGGACGCTGGGGCTCGAGGCGGAGGCGGGTCGAAGCACGCGGACCAACGACGCGTGGATCTACGGCGACCTGCTCAACTCGGCGGCGACGATCGCGTTCGGCAACGATGCGCGGAACTACTTCCGCACCGACGGCGGAACGGCGCGCGTGATCGGTCGCATCGAGACCGACAGCTATGAGCTCGAGCCGTTCGTCGGCGGCCGGTACGAGAAGGTCAGCCCGATCACCGCGACCGGAGACGTCTGGGCGTTCTCTGGTCGCAAGTCGGTGGAGCACATGTTGCGGCCCAACCCGCTCGTCGAGAAGGGGACGATCGGTTCAGCGCTCGCCGGTGCGCGGCTGACGTATCGTGCGGGCACGGTGAAGGCGAAGCTCGACGCCGAAGCGGAGAAGAGCACCCAGACACCGGCCGGCACCTCGTCGTTCGTTCAGCTCACACTCGACGGATCGATCGACTTTCCGACGTTCGCGGGTCAGCGGCTTCGGGTCGACGCGCATGCCGTGACGACGAGCGGGGACAGCGTGCCCACGTCGCGCTACGCGTATCTCGGACGCGCCAGCACGCTGCCGCTCATGGAGCTGCTCGAGCAGGGCGGCGATCGGCTCCTCTTCGTCGAGAGCCGCTACAAGATCCCGATCTCGTCCATCATCGTACCCAAGCTCGGCTCGCCGACGGTGTTTCTGCGGCACCTGATGGGCGCCGCGGGGGTGGGTTCGCTGCCGAAGCTCGAGCAGGAGCTTGGTGCGGGCGTAGGACTGAGCGTGGTCCGCGCCGACTACACGGTCGACGCGGCCGGTAAGCGCGACGCGAAGTTCAGCTTCGGCTTCTCGCTGGGCGATTGAGCCGAGCACGACGCGCGCTCGCGGCGCGCGGCTCGAATGGTTTGCGCAAACGCCGCTCCGACAATACCTTACCTGGCGTGAAAGTTGCGTCGGACGCGCGCCTCGCGTGCGCATCGTTTGGCCGCGAACCCGCGCGCCGCTCGTGAAGACCCTCGCCGTGATCCCAGCCCGGCTGGGCGCGCAGCGTCTCCCCCGAAAGCCGCTCCGACTTCTCGCCGGCGTCCCCCTCATCGTCCGAGTGCTCGAGCGCGTCGTGGCGCTCCGCGTCGCCGACCGTTGCATCGTCGCGACCGACAGCCTCGAGATCGCCGAGCGAGTGCGAGCTGCCGGCGGTGAGGCCGTGCTGACCGACAGCGGTCATCCCAGCGGCACCGACCGCGTCGCCGAAGTTGCGGCGCGCCCCGACTGCCGCGGCGTCGACGCGATCATCAACGTGCAGGGCGATGAGCCGTTCGTCTCCGCCGGTGCGGTGCGCGGCGCGCTCGCACAGGTGACGGAGCGCGGCTTCGCACTCGGCACCGCCGCGGTGCGCGCGGATGCCAGCGTTCTGCTGCGCCCCGACGTCGTCAAAGTCGTTGCTGCCGACGATGGCGCGGCAATGTATTTTTCCCGCGCCCCGATCCCGTACCTCCGCGAACGCGCCGACGCCGCCGAGCGAGATCTCAGGGTGCTCCATCACGTCGGCGTGTACGCGTACACTCCCGAAGCACTCGCGCAGTGGGTCGCGCTGCCCATGCATCCACTCGAACGCATCGAGCGGCTGGAGCAGCTCCGGCCGCTCGCGCATGGGATGCGAATGGGCGTGGCGATCAGCGACACGGCGCCACGCAGCGGCATAGACACGGAAGCTGACCTGGAACTGGCCAACCACGAATGGGCGGCCTTCACGACCACCGAGAGCTGATGCAGACGACGACGAGACAGCATACGACGAAGTTCATCTTCGTCACCGGCGGGGTGGTCTCCTCGCTCGGCAAGGGCATCGCCGCCGCCTCTCTGGGGCGACTGCTCGTGGAGCGCGGGTTGCGCGTGACCATGATGAAGTTCGATCCGTACCTCAACGTGGATCCCGGCACGATGTCGCCATTTCAGCATGGCGAGGTCTACGTCACCGACGACGGCGCCGAGACCGATCTCGATCTCGGACACTACGAGCGGTTCATCGACCGATCGCTGTCGCAGGCGAACAACGTCACCACCGGGCGGATCTACCTCAACGTCATCACCAAAGAGCGCCGCGGCGAATACCTCGGCTCCACCGTGCAGGTGATCCCGCACATCACCGACGAGATCAAGGCCGCGGTTCGCCGCATCGCGCCTGAGAACGATGTGGTGATCGTGGAGATCGGCGGGACCGTCGGCGACATCGAGTCGCTGCCTTTTCTCGAGGCGATCCGCCAGTTCCGCCACGATGTCGGCCGCGAGAACGCGATCTTCGTGCATCTCACGCTCATCCCGTACATCGCCGCGGCCGGTGAGCTCAAGACGAAGCCGACGCAGCACTCGGTGCGCGAGCTGATGGAGATCGGAATCCAGCCCGACATCCTCATCGTGCGCACCGAGCGGCCGGTCTCCGACGAGATCAAGCGGAAGATCGCGCTGTTCTGCAACGTCGAGTTCGGCGCGGTGATCGAGTCGCCGGACGTGAGGTCCATCTATCAGATCCCGCTCGCGTTCCACGAGCAGGGCTTCGACGACAAGGTGCTGCAGAAGTTCGGCATCGATCGGCCCGCGCCCGACCTCTCGCAGTGGAACGAGCGAGTGCAGCGCATCATCGCGCCGCGCGAGCGCGTGAAGATCGCCGTGGTCGGCAAGTACACGGATTTCGTGGACAGCTACAAGAGTGTGCAGGAAGCGCTCATTCACGGCGGCATCGCGAACGACGTCGGGGTCGACATCAACTGGATCTCGAGCGACGACTTCGTGGACGCACGCGCCGCGGCGGACATCCTCGGTCGTCACAACGGTCTGCTCGTGCCGGGCGGGTTCGGCGTGCGCGGTGTCGAGGGAATGGTCGATGCGATCCGCCACGCCCGCGAGCATGCGGTGCCCTTCTTCGGCATCTGCCTCGGCATGCAGACGGCGATCATCGAGTTCGCTCGCAACGTCTGCGGCCTCGACGACAGCCACTCGAGCGAGTTCGCCCCCGAGTGCGACAACCCCGTCATCTCTCTGATGGAGTCGCAGCAGCACGTCACCGATATGGGGGGCACCATGCGGCTCGGTGCGTATCCATGTCGCCTCGCGCGCGGCTCGCGCGCGGGCGAGATGTATGGCGTCGCCGAGGTGAGCGAGCGGCACCGTCACCGCTATGAGGTCTCCAACGCGTACCGCGACCTGTTCGTGCAGCGCGGGATGCGGCTGAGCGGCCTCTCGCCCGACGGGCAGCTCGTCGAGATCATCGAGCTGCCGGATCATCCCTGGTTCCTGGGCTGCCAATTTCACCCGGAGCTCCAGTCGCGTCCGACGCGGCCGCATCCGCTGTTCGCCGGCTTCATCGCCGCCGCGGTGTCCGCCAAGCGCCGGAGCGAGACGAGCAACAGCGCCGAGCTGGCCACCGCGACGCAATCGTGACCACGCGCTTCCGGCGCGACGCGCTGTTTCTCATCGCGGGTCCGTGCGTGCTCGAGGACGACGCGCTCAACCTTCGCGTCGCCGAACATCTCGCGCGGCTCGCCGAGCGGGTGCCCGGGGGCATCATCTTCAAGGCGAGCTTCGACAAGGCCAACCGCTCGAACGCTGGTGCGTTTCGCGGACCTGGGCTCGACGAAGGCCTCGCTGCGCTCGATCGCGTGCGCACTGCGACGGGACTGCCGATTCTCACCGACGTGCACCTGCCCGACCAGTGTGCAGCAGCGGGCCAGGTTGCCGACGTCCTCCAGATCCCCGCGTTCCTCTCGCGTCAGACGGACCTCCTCCTCGCCGCCGGCGCCACGGGCAAGCCGGTGAATGTAAAGAAGGGCCAGTGGATGCATCCCGAGGGCATGCGTGGA
>DASYMZ010000111.1:0-43302 GCA_036008805.1 Gemmatimonadaceae bacterium | reverse complement strand
GCTCAGGGTGTCGCGGGCCTCGAGGCGACGCGCTGGCCGAAGGCGCGAAGTGCCGTCCAGTACCGCGCGCCGGCGACGAGCACGAGGTCGTTGTGGTGCGCCCCGTCCACCCAGAGCGCGGTCTTGGGCTGATTGGCGGCGTCGAACAGACGTCGCCCGTGCGACCACGGGATCACCTCGTCTTCTCGCCCGTGAATCACGAGCACGGGGCACCGGACGTTCCTGAGGTGCGAGAGATTCCGAAAGCGGTCGAATGGCAGGAGCGACACCCGGGTGAGGACCCGAAAGGCGCTCACGAAGCCGCTCTCGATCACGAGCCCGCCGACGGGCAGCCGCGCCGCGAGCTCGGTTGCGGGTCCGCTCCCGACGGAGCGCCCGTGCAGCACGATCCGCGACGGCGGAATGCCGAGCGTGCTGACCGCGTGTCGATAGACGGCTTCCATGTCGCGCGTGGCGCCGAGCGCGCTCGGCGGACCACTGGTGCTCGCACCGTAGCCGCGGTAGTCGAACGCGAGCACGGCGAAGCCAGCCCGCCGGTATTCCTCCAGCAAGGGCGCGAGGTGACCGAGGTCCTCCGCGTTGCCATGGCTGTACAGCACGGTCAGCGTCGCGTTCGGATTCGGCAGGTAGAGCGTCGCGATCGCCGCACCGTCGTCCGTGCGGACGAGCACGACCGGCAGCCGCGCCGCCGTGTAGGTGGGCCTCGGCGGCAGGAAGATCATCCGGTCCGACGCGAACCAGGCGAATGCGGCGAACACGGCGTAGACGATGGCGACGACAATCAACGCCGTCTTCACTCGTTCACCATCGAGCCGATGCGTAGTGCGTCAAAATTCCAGAGCTCGGTGGCCGAGATGGCGTACAGATGCGAGACGACGCGTGCGCGCATCGCTCAATGATACGAGAGAGCCGTTCGCGTTGCATCGCGCTCACCGGCTGCCATGAACCCGGGGCGACATTATTGCGCACGAGGCGGGGTCCATTCAACTCCGGTGACAATCCATGATCACGCGCTTCGACAAGCTCCAGCTCGAACTTCCACGTCCGAAGAATCCCTCGGCAAACTCAGCGGCCGCAGTGCAGGAACTGCTCGGCGGCAAGTTCGGCGAGATGTCCACGTTCATGAACTACACGTTCCAGTCGTTCAACTTTCGTGGTCGAAGCAAGATGCGGCCGTTCTACGACCTCGTCGCCAACATCGCCACCGAGGAGTTCTCACACATCGAGGCGGTCACGTACACGATCAACCTGCTACTCACTGGCACGACCAAGCGCGGCAAGGATCCCACGACGACCCCACTCGCCGGGGCGGTGGACGCGCGCAACTCCTACCACTTCCTCGCGAGTGGCCAACAGGCGCTGCCGGTCGACTCGCAGGGAAACTTCTGGACCGGGCAGAACGTGTTCTCGAGCGGCAACCTGAAGCTCGACCTGCTGCACAACTTCTTCCTCGAGTGCGGCGCGCGCGCGAACAAGATCCGCGTGTACGAGATGGTCGACGATCCGACGGCGCGTGCACTGGTCGGCTTCCTGCTCGTGCGCGGCGGGGTGCACATCGTCGCCTATGCGAAGGCACTGGAGAAGCTCACCGGTGTCGACGTCGGCAAGCTCCTGCCGATCCCGGACATCAGCAACAAGCGCTTCCCGGAGTCGCGCAAGCACGAGGAGCGCGGGCTGCACCAGATCCTCTACCGGTTCAATGCTGAGGACTACAAGGAGGTCGGCACGATCTGGAACGGCCCGCATCCGGAGGACGGATCGGAGCTGCACGTCGAGGATGCGTCGAACGAAGGGTTCACGCCGCCGGATCTCGACGAGGAGCCGCAGCTCACCGCGCCAATCGGACCGGACATCGATCCGGACATGTTCAAGGACGTGGCGTCGAAGCTGTTCGGCGACGGCATCCTGTCGCGCAGGAGCGCCAGGTCGAGCGCCAAGTCCAGCACCAGAAAGACGACGCGTCGCTGACCGCGACCGCGGGTAAACCGGGGCGACGTGCGGACGTGTCGAACGAGCACCTCACGACGCCTCCTCCTCGCTCCGGTTTCCATCGTCTGCGCGCATGCTCATCCGTCACGCCGCGATCGCGTTCGCCTGGCTCCTCTTCATCCCTGCGCTCGCCGTCGCGCAGGGGCCGTCCTCTTCCAGCGCCGCATCGCGATCCGGGCCCAGCCAGGAGCTGGCCGAGATGGAGCGCGCGGTCAACGCGGTGCTGCAGCGCCAGCCGGTCGACAACGCCGCCTACGCGGCGGCAACCGACCGTGCGAGAGCGCGGGTGCAGGCGATGATCGCCGCCGACGAGCTCCGCACCCCGTCCGACTTCTTCGTCGCATCGCTGCTCTCGACGGATCTCACCGGATTCTACGAGAGCCGGCGCGTCTCGCACGAGCTCGCGCTCGTGTCGCTCGTGCTCGGCCATCCCCGCGCGCTCGAGCGCGTGGCGCTCACCTGGGACGGACTCAACCTGAGCACGGGAAGTGGCCAGCGCATCGGCAGCTACAAGCGGAATGGCGTGCCGACCGACATGGACTCCGTTCCCGCGCCAGCCGCGATTCGAGCGCTGTTCGCTGATCCAGCCGCGGCACGGCGTCGCGCTGACGGCAAGATGAACAGCGCCGAGCTGCAGACGCTGCGCGACGCCGACCAGGCGGACCGGGAAGACCCGATCGATCGGGCGAAGATCGAGCGCATGAACGTGAACGACCCGATTCGGCGCGAGCGCACGCTACGCATGATCGCCGACGGCGTCCCCGCGACCGGTCGCGACTTCCACAACGCCGCGACGGTGTTGCAGCATGGCCAGCGCCCGAACGACTTCAAGCTCGCGCACGAGCTGACGATCGCCGCCATCGTGCTCGGCGACACCAGCGCGGTCGAGCTGCTGGCGCGCAGCTACGATCGGCAGAGCTCAGGCTCGGCCACCGCCAGCGAATGAACACGCAGTATGGTGGCGTGACGGGCAGCCTGCTCCCGCTCGACACGACGGCCGTGAACGATCGCATCCGTGTCGCGCTCGGAAGCAGGCGGTTGGCGGAGGCCGAGAAGCGGTGAGTCGTCGAGTTGGTGAATTGGCGAGTCGAATCAACCAACTCACCGCTTCGCCCGTCCAAGACGATCGAGCTCGGTGAACTCCTCCTTCGTGAGCTCGATGTCCGCCGCGGCGACGTTCTCCTCGAGATGAGCGACCTTGCTGGTGCCGGGGATCGGCAGCATCACCAGGCTGCGCTCGAGCACCCATGCGAGCGCGACCTGCGCGGTGGTCGCACCGAGACGCGAGGCGATCTGATTGAGCACGGAGCCCTCCTGCGCGAGCCGGCCCGCGGCCAGCGGATACCAGGGAATGAACGCGATCCCCTTCTTCTCGCAGTAGTCGAGCACATCCTCGCTCTCACGCGAGGCGAGGTTGTACATGTTCTGCACGCTCGCCACGACGAAGTACCTGGACGCCGCTTCGATCTCCTCGACGCTCACCTCGCTCAGACCGGCATGGCGGATCAGCCCTTCGCGCTGCATGTCGGCGATCACGCCGAACTGCTCCTCGCGATCGACCTTGGGATCGATGCGGTGGAGCTGCCAGAGGTCGATGCGCTCCACCCTGAGCCGGCGCATGCTCATCAGCACGCACTGCCGCAGATATTCCGGGCGTCCGACCGGCTCCCAGAGGTCGGGCCCCTGGCGCGTGTAGCCACCCTTCGTGGCGACGACGATGCCGTCGTACGGATGCAGCGCCTCGCGGATGAGATCTTCACTGACGTACGGACCGTACGAGTCCGCCGTGTCGATGAAGTTCACACCGAGCTCGGGCAGACGGCGAAGCACGCGCAGTGCCTCGGCCCGGTCGGTGGGCTCGTCCCACACGCCCTTGCCGGTGATGCGCATCGCGCCGAAGCCGAGGCGGTTGACGGTGAGATCACCGCCGAGGTCGAAGGTGCCACTGCGGGTGGCGGTCAGCTCGCTCATGGATGAATCAGTGTCGTGGGAGATGGAGGCATCGATGAACCGCACGGCAGTGCATCACCCGCGCCCAGTCGATCGCGACACTCCTCGAGCTCGACGCATGCCGCGCGACCATCGGGTGTGAAGCTGAACGGCAGCCGCAGCAGCTCGGCTGTCGAGTGCACCGTTTCGTGGCGGTGGGAAGGGGCGTCGCCTCCCCGTCGGCTCGAGTGCCTGAGCGAGCCGCTCAGCGCCTGGCTGCGCCGTACTTGCTCAGGATCGCTCGCACGCTGTCGAGCGGTATCGCCTGCACCGTGCGTCCGCGGCTCGTGACCGACGTCGCCATGAAGAGCGAGTTGTAGATCGCTTCCTCGGTCGCCTCGATCACCGCCTGAAACAGCGGCGACATGTCGTCGTTGCTCAGCTCCTGCACGGGCCGGGGCGCGGGCGGCGATGCTGGGTCGCGCGGGCCAGTGAGCCGGCGCCGCACCTGATCGGACGTCGAGAACGCGATCACGTAGTCGCCCGAGCCGTTGGACCCGCTCGAGCCGGTGCGTGCGACTCCGAGCATCGCGCGCGCGGCGAGCCGCTCGAGGTTCCGATCCTGAAGCGGCGCGTCGGTGGCCACCACGATCATGATCGACCCATCGCCGCGCTCGCGCTCGACGTCGCCCTTGAACGCGTAGCGTCCGAGCTCGCGCCCCACCGGCGCGCCGAGCACCTGGAGCACGCCGCCGAAGTTCGACTGCACCAGCACACCGACGGTCCAGCCGCCGAGCGTCGCCGGCACCTTGCGCGACGAGGTGCCGATGCCGCCCTTCCACTCGAACGCGATGGTGCCGGCTCCCGCGCCGACGCTTCCTTCCGCGACCGCTCCCGTCGACGCCGAGGCGAGCGCGCGGTGAACGATCTCCGGTGTGATCGGGCGCGAGCGGATCGCGTTGAGCGTACCGTCGTTCGTCTCCCCGACGAGCGGATTGATCGACCCGACGCGCTCCATCCCCGGCATGGCGAGCAGCTCGGCGACGAGCGCGTCCGCCGCGCGCCACACGCAGAGCGTGCAGGTGAGCAGGATCGGGGTCTCGAGCTCGCCGAGCTCACGCACCTGGGTCGCCCCGACGAGCTTGCCGAACGCATTGCCGACGAACACCGCCGCGGGCACCCGATCGAAGAAGAGATTCCCGCCGTGCGGAAGGATCGCCGTGACGCCGGTGTGCACGGAGTCACCTGCGATCACCGTCGCCTGCCCGACGAGCACGCCGCTCACGTCGCTGATCGCGTTGAGCGGACCAGGACGGAAGATGCCGGGCGCGACGCCGAGGTCGCGGGCGCGGACGCGGGTGTCCTGCGCGTGGAGGCTCGCGGGGGCGAGCATGACACCGAACGAGAGCGCGTAGAGCGAGAGCCGGCACATGCGCCGGCCTGCTGTCTTGGTCACTGGCGAGCTGATTGTCATATGATGAATCGACAATCTACTGCCGGCGAGCGGTGGATGAGACTGAGCTCGGGCTCGAGCGTGAGCTACGAGCACTGAGCATCTCGAGCTCGAGCTTCAGCCCGAGCTCGAGCTGGAACTGCTCAGAGCTGGAAGCACGAGCTCGGGCTGGAATTGCTCAGAGCTCGAAGCTCGCGCTCAGGCTCAACACCCCCTCCGCGCCAGGTACGTCAGCTCATTCTCCCGATCGTCCTGCACGATCCGGTTCACCCACTCCACGCCCTGCGCCACGGAGTGGTCCATGTTCCCCACCTCGTACCGCCACGCCCCGAACCGGCCGCGCGAGTAGATGTCCTTCGACTCGAGCCAGGGATGCAGCACCTTCAACGCCCCGTCGCGCTCGAGGCTCGGCGTCGGATAGGTGTAGTCGCGCTCGATGAGGAAGGCGTCGACGATGTCCTTGCGATCGCTCTCCGTGAGGAGCTGGGTGTTCACCATCCCCTGGATCGTGTCCTCGACGATGGTGTCGCGGTTCACCGGCTTGAACTCGGAGTGCGACACCTCGGCGAGCAGCGAGTAGTAGCGCGTCGCGTCGGGCACGACTTCGGGCGAGTAGTTCGAGAGGTACGTCACCCGATAGAACGGCGAGTTCTCCTCGGGGAAATACATCCAGCACTTCTGCGACGGTACCGGCTGCTCCACGCCGACACCGACGATGTAGCTCCCCGAGTGACGCAGCCGGCCGGCCTGGCACTTCACGTCGTCCGGCACGTCGCCCGACACCGACTTCACGAGCAGATCGATCGGCGTGGTGTTGAGCAGGATGTCGTACGACTCGCGCGTCCCGTCTTCCATCAGCACCTGCTTCGCCTCGATGTCCACTCCGGACACCGGCGCGCGGAGCTTGAGGTTCTCCTGCACGTACGGTCGCATCCGCTCGAACAGGCCGCCCGTGCCGCCGTGCCGCGGATACTTGAAGGTGGAGTTCGGGCCCCAACCCGCGTCGTCACGGTCGAGCACGACGTTGCCGAGCACGCGCGCGATGTCCACCACCGAGACGCGCTCTCCGATCCACTCCTTGTTCATCATCTTCGGAGGATGCGCCCACACCTTGAAGTTGTAGGGCATCATGAAGTACTTCGCGATCCCCTTCCCGAAGACACCGTAGATCAGATCCTCGAAGTTGTTGAAGCGCGAGAGATCCAGCTCCTGCTTCTGCGCCTCCACGAGCCCCATCAGGCACTCGTAGACGACCTCCTTCGGCAGGTACTTGATGTTGTTCTGGAATGGATACGGGAGGAACCGCTCGCACATCCACACCCAACTCTCGCGCAGCAGGAGCTGATACTCGTCGCCGAGCAGCTTGTCGAACAGCTTGTCGAAGTACTCGTAGTGGGAGAACAGGACGTGGCCGCCGATGTCGTAGATGAATCCGTTCGGGCTCGTCTCGCTCGAGGCGAGGCCACCGACCTTCTCCCGCTTCTCGAGCATCACGAAGTTCGTGTAGCCCAGCTCGCGCAGGCGATAGCCCGCCGCGAGCCCGGTCGGGCCGGCCCCGATGATGACGATGCGAGGCTGATCCCCAGTGGGGCCAGCGGTCGAGCCACGAGCGGTGGTGCGAATCTGTTCCATGTGCGGAGGTGCGGGATGCGAAGTGCGAAGTGCGGGATGTGAGGTGCGGGGTCAGTCGGCGGCGTCCTGGGCGGACAGCGCCAGCGCGTCGTCGTCCAGCGCGCCGCGCCGCCATGGGCGCTCGCGAAGGTACGCGGTCAGTGCAGTCTCGAGCGATGGCATCACGTATCCGCGCTCGCTGCGCAATGCGGCATACCGAGGCCTGCGCGCTCTCAGACCAAGCTCCGAATGTGAGCGCGCGCGCACGAGCGTCTCATCGAGATCCGCCCCGCGCGCCGCCGAGCGCGCGAGCTCGGCCCAGCTCGTCTCTCCCGCGTTGGCGAGATGCCACACGCCCCGCTCACCATCGATCAACAGATCGAGCGCGGCGTGCACGAGATGGGGCAGGTAGGTGGGCGACACGACGAGGTCGTCCGCGGCATCCACGGGCACGCCGATCGCAAGTGACGACAGTGTGCGCGTGATGAAGTTCCACTCGTCCCACGCCCCGAAGAACGCCGCGGTGCGCACGACGAGCGACGACGGCTGAGCGGCGAGCACCCGCGCCTCGCACTCGGCCTTCGTGCGGCCGTACACGCCGAGCGGCGCCACTGGATCTCGCTCGACGTACGGCGCGCGCTTGCTCCCGTCGAACACGAGGTCCGACGAGAATGCGACCAGCGGGACGCCGTGCCGCGCGCACGCCTGTGCCAGCGTCTCGGCCCCGGCGACGTTGAGCCGGTGGCACGCCTCGGTCTCGTGCTCGGCGTCGTCGACGCGAACGAAGCCCGCCGCGTTGACGACGGCCCAGGCGTTCGTCTCCGACAATGCGCGCTCGACGGCGACACGATTGCCGATGTCGAGCGCGCGGCGTGACAGCGCACGGAACGCGAGCCCGCGCGCGGCGCACACTCGGGCGAACGCCGAGCCGAGCGTACCCGACGCACCGGCGATGAGCACGGGCCGTCCGCCGGGATCATTCGTCACCGGCCGCTCGACGTCGTCGTGCTCGGCGTAGAGCAGGCGGTCCTCGCAGCGCCACCAGCCTGGATGTCCGAGCACCGAATGCTCGTACGCGCCGGTCGTCGCGAGCGAGCGGACCATCGTCGCGAGCGCCGTCGGCCGCGGGGCCGGCGCGCGCACGTCGAACAGGCCAGGCTCGTAGTCGCCGTCGAGACGGGTGACGAGCGACGACCAATCGTGCGTGCCGAGGGTGGCCCACGCCGTGACGGCGCGGATGTCGGCGCCGACGGCGCGCGCGTCGTGCGCGGCGGTCCACACCTCGTTCAACCATCGCAGCTGCTGCTCGCGCGTGCAGCCCAGGTGCGCCTCCGTCACGGCGATCGGGATACGGTAGCGCTCCCACGCCTCGAGCAGAAGCGCGCGCGGACCAGCGACGCCGTTCGTCAGCACGCGCACCGCCTCCACGTCGGCGTAGCGGTGGCGCCCGTTGCCGCCGTGGGTCGACTCCGGATAGCGCTCGAGCCGATCGTCGAGGAAGCGCTCGCTCGTCGCGTAGTGGTTGATCCCGAGGATCGCGGGCGGACAGCCGTCGCCCATCGCGCGCGCGATCTCGTCGGCGCTGATGCCGCAGCGCAGCGCGAAGCGATAGATCCGGTCGCTCGGCGTCAACCGCCCGGTGAGCAGATCGAAGCTGAGCCAGCGCCGCTCGTTCTCGAACGCCGCCTGGTAGCCGAGCGTCGGCGTGGCGTGCGTGCGGCCGAGGTCCTCCGTCTGGATCAACTGCGCGTTTGGCGTGACGGCGCGGATGGCGTCCATCGCCAGGCGCGTCGCCCGCACCTGGTTCAGCGTGGCGCGGAGGAACGCGGCGGTGTCGGCGAGGTGCGGATACCAGACGCCGTAGAGCGCGCTGAATCGCGCGGTGGTGAGCGGCTCGTTGACCGGCGTGTAGCGAGTGACCCATGGGTATCGCTCGGCGACCACGCGCGCGAAGGCGGCGAGCCCCTCGGCGAAGCCGTCGTCGAGCAGGTCGGTGGAGAGCGGACCGCTGCCATGATGCACGAGCCCCACGATCGGCTCGATCCCGAGCTCGCGCAGTCGCTGCATGCGCGCGTCGGTCCACTGCCAAGGTGCGTTGCTCGGACGTCCGGCGACGATCCGCTCCCAGAGAATCGGGTAGCGGATCGTGCGCACGCCCAGCTCGGCGATCCGATCGAGATCGTCGAGCCGATCGTAGTGACCGGCCAGCGCGAGCTGATCGTGCTGCGCGTCGCCGACCCGGTTGAGGGTGCACTCGAAGCCGGCCCAGAGCTCCAGCGGAGCGCGAGGATGCACGTGCGTCATGATCGCGGCCGCAGGCGGGCGACGCCTACGGCGTCAGTCGCCGATCTCCTCGCTCGCGGTCGCGAGGGCACGCGTGCGAACTGCGGAGGAACGAGCATCGGCGGACGAACGAGCGTCGGCACGAGCACCGGCCACGCGTTCGGTGCGGCTCTCGCGGGTGCGGATCGCGTCGCGGATGATGCGCTCCATGCGCGCCACGATGCTCTCCCACGAGTTGCTGCGTGCCTGCTCCAGCCCACGCGCGATCATCTCCCTGTCCGGCGACTGGATCGCGGCGCGCACGGCGTCGGCGAACTCCGCGTGCGAGCGCGCGACCGCGACGACCGGCGTGAAGTTGTGCACGACGTCCGACACCGCGGTGGAGACGATCGGCTTGCCCGCCGCCATGTACTCGAGCGTCTTGGTCGGGTTGATGTACTCCGTCGCCTCATTGAGCGCAAACGGCATCAGGCAGACGTCGAATCCCTTCACGTGCGCCGGCAGCTCGGCGTACTGACGCTGTCCGAGCCACTTGATGTTCCGCCCCTGCGGCAGCTCGGCGGGATCGACCTTCACGACGGGGCCAACCATGACCAGCTCGGCTTCCGGAATCGAGTCGGCGAGCGTGCGGAGCAGCTCGTAGTCGATCCGCTCGTCGATCACGCCGTAGTAGCCGACGACCGGCTTCGTGAGCGACGCGATCTCACGCGGCACCTCGAGATCGGCCGAGCGCGCGGTCGCGAAGTGCGCGACGTCGACGCCGCACCCGAAGAAGTGGACGTTCGAGTGATACTTCGCCTTGGACTGCGAGAGCTTGAAGCCGCCGGCGAACACCACGTCGGCCTGCGCCATGAGATAGCGCTCGCGATCGACCAGCGCCGACGGGGCAAAGCGGAACTTCGACAGCTCGTCCATGCAGTCGTACACGACCGCGCGCTCGTCGAACGCGCCGATCATCGCCGGTGCAGGCATCGGCGTGTAGAACCACTGGATGGGCTGGGCGAACATTCCGCCGAGCGCGCCGTCGGCGGCGAGCTGACGCCGAACGAGCTCGCGAGTCACGACGATCGACTCGTCGTACTCACCGCGCAGCGCGCCCGACAGCATCGGGACGGCACGATGCACGCGCGGCATCGGCTCCGAGATCTCGAGCCGCGGCGACGCGACGTCATCGAGATAGATCGGCTCTTCGACGAAGAGAACGCGATTGCGCGCAGCGAGCCGCGAGAGCAGCTGCTGTGGGCGTTGCCATACGAAGTCCCAGCGGAGGTGGCTGTGGACGATGATGGGCGCATCCGCGTATTCCGCGGGCTTGTGAGCAAGCGGGCTCGGCAAGTGACGATGTGGTATAGGTCAGAGCGTCACTCAGCCTCGGCGCTAGCGACGCGGCTTACGAATGGGCAAACCGCGTGCCTTTCGGACGTCATCCGTTTGCGTACGGAGTTGTACAAATTAGGCGCGAAGAGAGACGAAAAAACGCCGTGCGTTCGTGCGTTGCTGAGTTGGTGCGTCGGTTAGTTGGCCCGTGAAGTAGTGCATCATGCGCGCACGCAACAACCGGCGTGGAAGCCTCACTGCGAGGTCTCCACGCCGGTTCGTGACGTACGCCGTCAACTCGTCATCAACCGAGCAACTCACCACTCGACCAATTCACCAGCGCACTGCAGTGCCTAGCCGAGCCGCTCCTTCGAGGCCACCAGATCCGCACCGCTGTCGAGCGTCTCGCGCCATTCGGCGATGATCTCGCGATATCGCGCGCCGACCGGACGGATGCGGCGCTTCAGATCGTACATGCCCACCGCGTGCAGGTCGTTCCGCTCGACGCGCAGCGCATGCTGCCAGTCGATCTGGTCGGTGAGCGAGTACCAGGTGAAGCCCATCACCGGGATCCCGGATGCGCGCAGCGCGAGGATGTCGTCCCACTGGTGATCCAGCCACTCCACGGCGAGATGGCTCACGCGATTCGTCTCGCAGTGAAAGATCGGCACGCGATAACGTTCGTAGTACTGCGTCGCGAGCTGACGGAAGCCCATCGCCATCGAGTGCGTGACGGTGGAGCGGCCGGTCGACGAGATGCGATGCTCGCAGGTGGGATAGTAGTCCACGCCCAGCCAGCGCTGGCCCACCGCGCGCTTCTCACGGAAGAAGCTCAGATCGTTCGAGGTGACGCCGTTCTCGTTGAGGAAGCGCGCCATGCCCGGTGCGAGCTCGCGGCCCATCGTGAGATCCACCGAGAGATGCTTGAGCCCATTCATCCGCTCGGCGTGCCCCAGCGCGTCGCGCCCCGCGGCGTGGAAGTGCTCGATCGACTCACCCTGCACGATGATCGCGTCGGGCCGCTCGGAGAGAATCGCCTCCACCGCCAGCTCGTGCGCCATGCACAGGTTGCGGATCGCGCGCACGAACGCCTTCTCGCTCTTCTCGCACTCGTTCCACCAGCCCTTGAGCGCGGAGAAGTTCGCGGCGATGAAGATCTCGTTCACCGGCGTGAAGTGCTGGATCCACGGGTAGCGCCGCGCGAACGCGCGCGCGTATTCGGCGAACAGCACCGGGAAGGCCGGATCCTGGAAGCCGCCGAGCCACGAGGGCACGCCGAAGTGACACAGATCGGCGATGACGGTGATGCCGAGGTCGCGCAGACGGTGCATCTGGGGATCCGAGATCTCCCAGTCGTAGTGATGCGGCGCAGTGTGCACGCGATAGTAGGGCGGGCCGTAGCGCAGCGCGTTGAGGCCGGACTCACGCACGAGCGCGAAGTCTTCCTCCCAGCGCGCGTAGTGGCCGCACTTGTCCATCTGATCGATTCGAACACCGCCAGCGATCGTTGGATAGCTGTTCTCGACGCCCGTGGCGAAGAGAAACGGAGTCGGGGACTTCATAATGTGATGGCGATGCTGTCGGAGGGGTCGCGCGGAGGCGGGCGTCGCGAACGAGCGACGTGAGCGCGCGAATTGTCACGAACGACTGATGACGTGGACTGCTGGAATTGCTGGGGAGTACGTGACGAGATGCAGGAAGACGAACGATCTCACGTCGCGCCACATCTCCACTCGACCGAGAAACTACACCGATCCGGGAGCGCGGTGCCAGCGCGAAGTTGTTCTACCCCTCGGGGTGCTGAGGGTCCACTCGGCAACTCACGAGCTCACCCTCGCTTCCAGCCTGGCTCCCGACGAGGCAGTCGAGAGCCAGAGTCTCGGCGTGAGCCTGAAGCGCTCCTCGTATTCGCGTGCGAGCACGGGGCCGGCTTCGCGCAACGCGTGCTCGTCACCCACGACGATCACACAGCCGCCCCAACCGGCGCCCGTCAATCGAGCACCACGCACGCCCGGCAGCGTGATTGCGCGGTCCACGACCCAGTCGAGCTCGGGTCGCGAGCACTCGTACAGATCGCGAAGCGAGATGTGCGACCCCACCAGCAACTCACGCGAAATGCATCCACCTGCTCGCAGCGACGCGACAGCATCCCGAACTCGTCGCGTCTCTTGTGAAACGTGCAGCGCGCGACGGTCCAACGGATCAGGGAGATGCGCCTCCAGCACCTGCTCCGGCTCGGCCGCCGCGAGATTCGGGAGCGACGGCCACTTCAACCGAAGAAGCCGCAGCGCCTCGTCGCACTCGGCACGGCGCTCGTTGTAGTGCGACGTCCGGAGCGAGCGCGGGATCGCCGTGTCGAAGATCAGGAGCGCATCGCGGAAGGGGGCGAAGTCGTACGTCGCCGTGTCGCATTCGAGATGAAGCGCCTCGCCCTGCCGGCAGAGCGCGCTCGCGAACTGATCCATGATGCCGCACGCGACGCCGACGAATCCGGTCTCGGCCCGCCACGCCGTGAGCGCTGCGTCCTTCAATGACTGCTCGATCCCAAGTACGCCGCCCACGCCGAGCGCGGTGGCGACCTCGAGAGCGGCCGAGGAGCTGAGCCCGGCGCCGGCCGGCACGTCGCTCATCACCGCAACGTCGAGCGACGCGTTGCTCGAGGAGCCAGTGGCCGCCTGGAGGAGTGGCGCGGCGACCCCGACCAGGTAGTCCCACCACTCGCCGCTTCGCACGGGGGAGACGAGCGGGCTGCTGCCCATCTTCTCCTGCGTGGCCGATGCCGCGCGCAGCATCGAGATGTCGTCGCCAGCGCGGCGGCCGACCGCTACCCAGGTGCGCCGAGAGATCGCGATCGGCAGCACCTCGCCGCCGTTGTAGTCCGTGTGCTCGCCGATCAGGTTGACTCGGCCGGGCGCGGACGCCACGACGTCCGGGTCGCGGCCAAAACGATCGAGGAAAAGCGCGCGGACGCTCCGGGCGTCCGGGGGAGCGTCGGCGGTGCTGGACGTCATGCTATCAACCGGACGAAGGCGAACGCGTCTCGAAGGCGATCGTTCTACTTGGAATAGGTCAGCAATGTAGACGTCTTCGACGTGAGCGTGAACCCACCGGAGGTGAGCGTGCCGGAGTAGTTCTCGCTCGAGCCCGAATCGAAGAGGATGATCTTGCTGCCCGAGATCGCCCAACCTCCCGCCTCGACGAGCGAGTCGCCCGCGGCCGTGCCGCTCCCGCCCTGCGCGTACCGGACCACCACCGTCTGCTTCCAGGTGGAATCGGTCAGGACGATCAGGCCGGAGAGGAAGGTCGAGTCGCCGGAGACCGCCGGCAGCGCTTTGCCGTCCACCTGCTTGAGCACGTAGTTGCCCGCGTAGCCGGTGGGATTGCCCCCGCCCGGCGGGAGATTCGTGATCCCGTCGGTGATGCTCGATCCACAGGCGGCGGCGAGCGCCAACGCGGACATGGTCAAAACGGCACGACGCATACGTCGAGGTCTCCTGAGTGTGATGCTGGTTGAACCTTGGGTCGTGCCACTCCGCCTGGCAAGTCGCGCGAGACACGACCGTGGCCTCGACCGCCGGTGCTCGTCTTCTTCCTGAAGGAAGGGCGACTAGACTTCCCAGGCCGCTTCCGCCCCGCGCCAGACCGCTAACTTTCTCCGCGGTGCCGCTCAGCTTCGACGACGAGATGATTCTACCGTGCCCCTGACTCAGACCGACGCTCTCCGCAACCTTCCCCCGTACGTCTTCGCCGAGCTCGACCGCCTGAAGGCGGAAGCTCGCGGCCGGGGCATGACGCTCGTCGATCTGGGCATCGGCAGCCCGAACATCCCGGTCGCTCCGGGGATCATCCGCGCCATGGCTATCGCCGGCGAGGATCCGACGTCGGGCGCCTACCCGCCGTTCCGGGCGACCCAGGGCTACTTCGACGCGATCACCGACTACATGCACTCCCGCTTCGGCGCCACGATCGAGCCCGAGCGCGAGGCGCTCGCGCTGAGCGGCGCGAAGGAAGGGATCGCACAGCTCATCTTCGCGCTCTGCGGACCGAGCGACGTGGTGCTCGTGCCCGAGATCTTCTATCCGGTGTTCGCGCGCGCGCCGCTCCTGTGCGGCGCGGAGGTGCGGTGGGTGCCGATGCGCGCGGCGGACGACTTCATCATCGACCTCGACGCGATCTCGCCGGCCGACCGCAAGCGCGCGAAGATCCTGATTGTCAACTACCCGAACAATCCGACCGGCGCTCGTGTGGAGCTGGACTTCTACGAGCGCGCCGTCGAGTTCGCGAAGCAGAACGATCTGCTGCTGATCAGCGACATGGCCTACAGCGAGCTCACGTTCGGCGGCCGTCCCGCGCCGAGCGCGCTCGAGGCGGATCCCGATCGCGAGGTGACGCTCGAGTTCCATTCGTGCTCCAAGACGTTCAGCATGGCGGGCATGCGCGTCGGCTTCGCCGTCGGCAACTCGGTGGCGCTCGAGGCGCTCGCCGCCTATCGCACCAACGTGGGGTATGGCACCCCGACCGTGATGCAGGCCGCCGCGGCGTACGCGCTCAACCACCACGCCGAGCTGGTGCCGGCCACGGTGGCGGAGTACAAGACGCGACGCGACGCGATGATGAACGCGTTCCACGCCGCGGGCTGGAACGCCGCGCCACCGCCCGCGTCGATGTATCTCTGGCTGCCGGTGCCGGAAGGGATCGACGACTGGGAGTGGGTGCGCACGCTGATTGACGAAGACGGGGTGGTGGTCACGCCGGGCGTCGCGTTCGGCGAGGGTGGGAAGGGATACTTCCGCGTGTCGCTCGTGCGCGACCGCGACACGCTGGCGAAGGCCGCGACGACGATCGGTGCGCGGCGTGAGGCGATGCTGCAGCTGCGGTGAGCTGATTGGTTGGCGGGTGAGTTGAACGGCAATGATCATCACCGGCGTGGACGCCTCACTGCGAGGCCTCCACGCCGGTGCTGTTTACGCCGGCATCTCGAGGGATCTGCACTTCAACCGCCAGCCCACCAGCTCACTGCCCCCTGAAACCAACCCTTGGACAGGCGCGTATGATCACTCTGATCATATCCACCCGACCCGTCCAATGGCCCAAGATCCACGCTCGTTCCTGCCGCTGCGCCCACCCGACTTGATCCTGCTGCTCGCGCTCGTCGACGGCGAGCGACACGGCTATGCGCTCGCGCAGGAGCTCTCCGACCGGAGCGATGGCGTGGTGGCGCTCGAGCCGGGAAACCTGTACCGCGTCCTTCGTCGCCTGATGGCGGACGGTCTCGTCGATGAGTCCGAGAAGCGACCCGCGCCCGATCTCGACGACGAACGACGCCGCTACTACCGCCTCACGCCACTCGGCGCACGGGTGGCCGCCGCCGAGCTGGAGCGACTTCGCGCGCTCGTCTCCTCACCAGTCGCCCGGGCGCTGGTGCAGCGATGGAGGACGACATGACCACGCGCGGTGCCGCCCCGTCGATGTCCGAGCGCGTCTATGCACTCGCCGTGCGTCTCTATCCGCGCGGCTTCCGCGACCGATTCGGGGACGACATGCGCGAGCTCTTTCGCGATCAATGGAAGGCGGCGCGTCGTCGCGCGGGGTGGAGTGGGGTCGCGCGGCTCTGGCTCACCACCGTCCCCGCGCTCATCCTCGGTGCGTTCGCCGAACACCTCGCGACAGCGTCGCGCCGCGTCGCAGCCGCAGGCCCACCTTCCCCTTCCGCGAACAGGTCAGACTCCATGCTGTCGACCATCCTGCGCGATCTCCGCTACGCGGTCCGGATGCTCCGCAAGAGCCCCGTCTTCACCGTCATCGCGGTGCTCATCATCGCGCTCGGCACGGGCGCCGTGACGACGATCTTCAGCACGGCGAACGCGATCGCGCTGCGCCCACTTCCCGGGGTGCCGAACGCCGACGAGCTGGTCGAGGTGAACCGAGCGCGGGCCGACGGCTCCGACTGGATGTGGGCGTCGTATCCGTTCTATCAGCACCTTCGCGACGGCGGAGCGCGATCGGTAGCGGACATCGCCGCCTGGGCGATGATGCCGCTCACGATCAGCACCGGCAACGAAGGTGTCGCGGCGGAAGGGACGATGGTCTCGGGAAACTACTTCCGCGTGACGGGCGCGCGGCCGGCGCTCGGACGATTCTTCACCCCCGAGGAGGACGGCGCGCCGGGCGCGAACCCGGTGGTCGTGATCTCGCACAAGTTCTGGACGACCCAGCTCGCCGGTGATTCGGCCGTGATCGGTTGCACGGTGCGGCTGAACGGGAACGCGTTCACGGTCGTCGGCGTCGCGCCGCCCAGCTTCTACGGCGTCTTCGCCGCGCTTCGCACGGACGCGTGGGTGCCGTTGGCGATGCAGCCGGTGCTCGGACGGCGAAACGACCTGACGAACACGCGCCCCACGTGGCTCCAGCTCTTCGCGCGAGTCCGGCCCGGCGTCAGCCGAGAGACGGTCCAGCGCGAGCTCTCGCGCCTCACGGCGCAGTGGGCCGCGGACGGAAGGGACACGGAGGACGTCCGGCCTTTCGTCGCCGCGCGCGTCGAGTCGCTGTCAGGGCTTCCATCCGACATGCACGGCAGAGTGCTCGGATTCATGGCGCTCCTGCTCGGTGCCTCCGGGCTCGTCCTGCTCATCGCCAACAGCAACGTCGCGGCGATGCTGCTGGCGCGCGCCGTCGCCCGCCGGCGTGAAACGGCGGTGCGCTTCGCGTTGGGCGCGACGCGCGGCCGTCTCGTCCGGCAGCTCCTCACCGAGACGTTGCTGCTCTACCTCCTCGGCGCCGCGGGCGGTGTGCTGCTCGCGCTCAATGCGACGCGCCTGCTTGCGCGATTGCCAATGCCGATCGACACACCATTCGCCCTCGATCTTTCGCTGGACGCGCGCGTGCTCGTGTTCGCGCTCGTCGTGTCGCTCGCCACCGGCGTCGTCACTGGACTCGCGCCGGCGCTGCAGTCGGCGCGCGTCGACCTCAATGCTCGGCTGCGCAGCGATTCCGCCGGCGCCGGCTCACGGCGCTCGATCGCGCAGACCGCGCTCATCGCCGGGCAGATGGCGCTGTCGCTCCTGCTGCTGGTCGCGGCGGGGCTGTTCCTCAGGGCGCTCGACCGGGGGCGAAGCGTCGATCTCGGCTTCGATCCGGCCAACGTGGCGACGGTCGGCTTCGACCTCGGGACGTACGGGTACGACGACGCGAAGGGCCGCCTCTTCTTTCGATCGGTGAAGGACAAGCTGGCGCAGACGCCGGGCGTGGTCGCCGTCTCCTACGCGAGCGTCCTTCCCCTGAGCATCTACAACTCGAGGGAGGATTTGCGGATCGACGGCTCGGCGGTGCCGCAGGCGACCGAGCGCGGAACGTCCGTGAGCTCCGGTGAAGTGGACGCCGGCTACTTCGAGGTCATGAAGACTCCGATCATGGAGGGCCGCGGGTTCACGCCCTCCGACGACGACGAGCGTGCGCCGCGAGTCGCCGTGATCAATCAGGCCTTCGCCCGCCGGTTCTGGCCGACGGGCGCGGTCGGGCGAACGTTCCGTCGGGGCAGCGAGGTGGTCACCGTCGTGGGAGTCGCGCACGACGCGAAGTATTCGAAGCTGGGTGAGCCGCGTCGGCCGTTCGTCTACTTCGCCTTTGGGCAGACCGCGGCGAAGTACCATGCCGAGCTCCTCGTGCGTACCAGCGGAGATCCGGCGCGCCTCGCGCCCGCGATCCGCGATGCCGTGCGGGAGTTCGACTCCCTGCTTCCCGCGCCAGCAGTGACGACGTTGAGCGCCTCGATCAGCGCCATCCTGCTGCCGCAGCGGGTGGCCGCGCTCGTCACCGCGGTGCTGGGCTTCGTCGGCCTGCTCCTGGCCGCCGTCGGCCTCTACGGCGTCGTCGCCTATCTCGTCGGCCAGCGTACACGCGAGATCGGCGTGCGGCTCGCGCTCGGCGCCAACCGCGGCGATGTGTTGCGGCTGGTGGTGGGCGAAGGGATGCGGCCGGTCGCGGTCGGCATGGCGATCGGGCTCCTGCTCGCATTGGGTGCCACGCGGCTCCTCGAGTCGTACCTGTTCGGCGTGAGCCCGCTCGACGCCGTCACCTTCGTTGGCGGCGCCGCGATGTTGGCGTCGGTGGCGCTGACGGCGAGCTACCTGCCGGCGCGCCGCGCGGCGATGACGGACCCTGTGAGGGCGCTGCGGGCGGAGTGAGGGAACGCCCGCGGGGCGGTGAGCGAGTTGCTCGGCTAGTTGGATGGTTGGTCGGTTTGCGAGTGAGCTGAACGGCTCTGAACTAGCTCACCGCGTCTCGCGCCCGCGCAATCCGCACCACCCGCAGTCCGGTCACCTCGAGCGTGGTGGACGCGATCGACAGCCTCGCCTCCGCGAACGCATTCAAGATCTCGCGTGTCATCGCGTCCTTCAGGCCGCGCACGCCATGCACGGGGGTGATGAAGCGCAGCCTGACCTCGAGCCAGTTGTCGGTCATGCGAAGGTAGACGCGCGCCGAGAGCTCCATCCTGTCGGGAACGAAATAGCGCTCTCGCCGCCGGCGTCGAGCTGCGAGAAGCCGGGCACCGACTGCATCACGGCACCACGGCGACGCCCCAGGGCCGCGTGCCGACCTTCACCGTGCTCGTCACCTTCATCGTGCCCACGTCGACGACGGACATGTCGTCGGTGAGGCCGTTGGCGGTGTACGCCGTGCGGCCATCGGGCGAGAGCGCCACGCCCCACGGCCGCCGGCCGACCTGCACGCGGCCGAGCTCGCGCAGTGACTCGGCGTCGAGCTTCACGAGCGCGTGTCCCGCGCCGAGCGCGATGTAGAGCCGGCGACCGTCCGGGGAGACGGCGACGCCGACTGGCTTCTCCTCGCCGGTTCCGATGCTGGCGCGCGAGAGCACGCGGTGCTTGCGCGCGTCGATCCGCGCCACGCTTCCGCCGACTTCGCTCGTGGCGTAGGCGAGGCGGCCGTCAGCGGAGAACGCGACCGAGCGCGGCCTCGCGTCGACGAGGAAGGTCGCGACCACCTTCTCGCTCCGCATGTCGATCACCGAGATGGTGTTGCTCGTTTCGGCGGTGACGTACACCCAGCGTCCGTCGGGCGACACGGTGACGCCTTCGGGCTCGGTGCCGACGACGAGCGAGCGGAGCAGCTTGCCGTTCACCGGATCGATGATGGATGCGTTGCCCGCATCTTCGTTGGCGGCGACGATGCGGCGCCCGTCCGGCGTGATCGCGAACTGCTCCGGATCGGTGCCCGCGGGAATGCGGCGCACGACGCGGCGGGTGGCGAGATCGACCTCGGCGATGGCGTCGTTCGGGCCGGGCGTCTGCGGCCGGTCGTCGCTCAGCGCGACGAGCGCGAAGGCGTGGTCGGGCGAGACGCGAACGCCACGCGCGCGGCCGGGCACCGGAATCGTCGCGATCACGCGCAGCGTGGCGCCGTCGATCAGGGTGAGATCGTGCGACCGCTCGTTGGAGACGACGAGGAGGCGCGGCGCGCCGGCGGGACGCGACTGAACGTGGGCGGAGGGGAGGTGCTCGCCCGGAATGACGACGTGCTCGCTGCGCTCGCTCGCAATCCCGAGCCAGACCGTGGCGGAGAGCAGGATGGCGAGGCGGTTCATGCGGAGGCGCGCCGAGCGCGAAGCGTGCGGCGTCGGACGAGTTCGATCATGACGGCGACGGGCGCAAAAGCTGCGCCCGCCACCGAAGCCAGGCGCGACCGTTGGAATGAATGATGCGCCTGCCATTCCGCGATGAGAATCACGTCGTCGCTGGCGCGCATCGCGCTGGCCACCGCACTCACCCTGCGCGCCGGCACCGACGCCGGCTCCCAGGCGACCGCTCCGAGCGCGCCGCCCCGCGTGCTGCGCGTGTGCGCCGATCCGAACAACCTTCCGTTCTCCAACGAGAAGCGGGAAGGCTTCGAGAACCGGATCGCCGAGATCGTCGCGCACGAGATGAAGGCGGAGCTGCGCTACACGTGGTGGGCGCAGCGGCGCGGCTACATCCGCAACACGCTTCGCGCCGGCCTGTGCGACGTCTTCATCGGGATGCCGACGGGGCTCGACATGGTGCTCGTGACGCGGCCGTACTATCGCAGCACCTACGTCTTCGTCACCAAGCGCGGCGGGCCACGTGTCGCTTCGTTCGACGATCCCGCGCTGAAGCGACTGCGCGTCGGCGTGCAGCTCATCGGCGACGACTACGCCAACGCGCCGCCAGCGGAGGCGCTCTCACACCGCGGCATCGTGAAGAACGTGCGCGGCTACACCGTGATCGGCGACTATCACGAGCCGAACCCGCCGAGCCGGATCGTGCGCGCGGTCGCCGAGGGCGAAGTGGACGTCGCGGTGGTGTGGGGGCCGCTGGCCGGCTGGTTCGCCAAGACGTCGCGCGTCCCACTGCGTGTCGTGCCCGTGTCGCCCGAGGTGGACGTGCCGTATCTCCCGTTCGTGTTCGACATCGCGATGGGGGTGCGCCACGGAGAGTCCGCGTTGCGCGACACGCTCGACGCGGTGATCCACCGCCGCCAGCGCGACATCGACCGGATCCTCGCCGACTACGGTGTGCCGCGCGCCGACACGCCCGCCACGGTCGGACTCGCGACCCACTGAGGAGCCGGCGTGCGCAGCACGGGGAGCACCGTCGGCAGCAGCGCGATCAGGTAGACGAGCCCCGCCGGGATCCACATGATGAGTCCCGCGAGCTGTTGATCTTCGAGTGGTGAGAGCCCCCACGGCTGCGTCGTGCCATAGTGCGCGACGTACCACGGACGGCGCGCGAACGACATGAGTGCGCCGAGCATCGTGCACTGCAGCCCGGCGGCGAACAGATAGAGCGTGGCGACGCCGACGCCGAACCGGCGGCCGGGATGTGGGTCGGCGAGCGGGTACCAGAAGAGCAGGGCGGTGAGGAAGAAGCTCGCGTGCTCCGCGATGTGCACGCCCTCATC
Organism: Gemmatimonadaceae bacterium; assembly: GCA_036008805.1. Taxonomy (GTDB): domain Bacteria; phylum Gemmatimonadota; class Gemmatimonadetes; order Gemmatimonadales; family Gemmatimonadaceae; genus AG11. The sequence continues at coordinate 21,788 of DASYMZ010000111.1, read as the reverse complement.
GCGGAGCGCGGCGTCGTAGAGCGACGGCAGGTGCCAGAGCCAGAGCGCGCCGACGTGCAGCGTCCACGCGACGAGCGGCCAGCGGAGCGCGCGCCAGATCGCGGGCAGCAGTCGCGCGCGGCGCCACCACAGCCCCACGCGTCGTCGCGCGCCGATCGGCAGCGTCCAGAGCGACGCGGTGCCGGGGTCGCCGAGCACCAGAAGCGGCGCCGCGACGACGACGAGCAGCATGTGCTGCGTCATGTGCGCCGCGAAGAGCGCCGATCCCAACGCGTCGATCGGCGACACGAGCGCGATGGCGACCGTCAGCACGCCGGCGGCGAAGCACGCGGCGCGCCAGCGCGCGATGCCGCGACCGGGCGCCGCGTGGCGCCAGAGTGCCCGCACCCCGCGCGCGTACCACCACGCCGCGAGCACGAGACCGACGATCACCGCGGGCGCGAACGTCCACGACGTCCAGAGATCGTGCGGCTCAGGGGCGCGACCAGTGTGCGCCCACGCCGCACGCGGGAGCGCCGCACCGATGCAGAGCGCCGCGATGGCGCAACCTGATCCGCTTCGCTTCACCGTTCCCGCAGAAGGCAAAGGGGATGCCGACACGACGGTACGGCATCGGCACTCGATTCACAGGTGGAACATCCGGAAAGCGAACGGAGCGTACGATTCAGTACACAGGAAACGACCGATGTGAGTTCGGAATCTTTGTGACTCCCTCACGAATCATCGGTACAGTTTTCGCACACGCGACCGCCAGAGCCGAACTTCTCGTTCGAGGTCGCGACATGGCGTCTGGTGGTGGAGAGAGTGCTCGTCGTCTCACGCGCGGCAGCAACGCTGCGCCTCCATTGAAGAGGCGCGCGGCGCTCGCCGTCGTGCTGTGGTGTACCGCCGCGGCGTGCACGCGCGAGCAGAAGGCGGAGCCGGCGCGCGAGCCCGCGAGCGCCGCGCTTCCCGCGTCGGCGGGTCCGCGCGCGACCGCCGCGATCGATGCCGAAGATGGGCAGTGGGCGATGCCGATGAAGAGCTACTCGGCGACGCGCTACAGCCAGCTCGGCGAGATCACCGCGGACAACGTGAAGAACTTGCGGCCCGCGTGGACCTTCTCGACGAGCGTGCTGCGCGGCCACGAGGAGCCGCCCATCGTGGCGAACAACACGATGTACATCCTCACGCCGTACCCGAACATCCTGTACGCGCTCGACCTGACGCAGCCTGGCGCGCCGAAGAAGTGGCAGTACGAGCCGAAGCCGCAGTCGGAGGCGCAGGGTGTCGCGTGCTGCGACGTGGTGAATCGCGGTCCGTCGTACGCCGACGGGAAGATCGTCTTCAACACGCTCGACAATCACGTCGTCGCGGTCGATGCGGCGACGGGCAAGGAGCTGTGGAACACGAAGGTCGGCGACATCAACAACGGCGAGACGATGACGATGGCGCCGTTGGTCGTGAAAGGGAAAGTGCTCGTCGGAAACTCCGGCGGCGAGATGGGCGTGCGCGGCTGGCTCAAGGCGCTCGACCTGGCCAGCGGCAGAGTGCTGTGGACGGCGTACAGCACGGGCCCCGACGACGAGATGCGGATCGGCTCGCGCTTCAAGCCGTTCTACCCGAAGGATCGGGGGAAGAACCTCGGTATCAACACGTGGCAGGGCGAGCAGTGGAAGATCGGCGGCGGCAACGTGTGGGGATGGATCTCGTACGATCCGCAGTCGAACCTGATCTACTACGGTACGGCGAACCCGGGGCCCTGGAATCCCGATCAGCGGCCGGGCGACAACAAGTGGACGTCGAGCCTCTTCGCGCGCGACGCGGACAATGGCGAGGCAGTGTGGGCCTACCAGCTGAGCCCACACGATCTGCACGACTACGACGGCGTGAACGAGTCGATCCTGCTCGACGTGCCGTGGAAGGGGCAGACGCGGAAGGCGCTGCTCCATCCCGATCGCAACGGCTACGTCTATCTGATGGACCGGACGACGGGCGAGGTGCTGTACGCCGAGCCGTTCGGCTACATCACGACGAGCCGCCGCGTGAACCTGTCGAACGGCTCGCTCGAGTACGTGCCCGACAAGAAGCCGGAGGTCGGGAAGGTCGTGCGCGAGATCTGCCCTGCGTCGCCGGGCACCAAGGACTGGCAGCCGTCGTCGTTCTCGCCGCGCACGGGGCTCGTCTACATGCCGCACCAGAATCTGTGCGAAGACGAGGAAGGGCTCGAGGCGAACTACATCGCCGGCACGCCGTACGTCGGGATGAACACGCGCATGTACGCCGGCCCAGGTGGATATCGCGGCCAGCTCACGGCGTGGGACCCGGTCGCCGGCCGCGCCGCGTGGAAGATCACCGAGAAGTTTCCCGTGTGGAGCGGAACCGCCGTCACCGCCGGCGACGTGGTGTTCTACGGCACGATGGACGGCTGGTTCAAGGCCGTCGACGCGCGCGATGGTCACGCGTTGTGGCAATACAAGACGGGCTCGGGGATCATCGGCCAGCCGGTCACCTACCGCGGACCCGACGGCAAGCAGTACGTCGCGGTGCTGTCGGGCGTCGGCGGGTGGGCGGGCGCGATCGTCGCCGGCAACCTCGATCCGCGCGACTCCACGGCCGCGCTGGGATTCGCCGCGGCGATGAAGGACCTGCCGGGCGCGACGCAGAAGGGCGGCACGCTGTACGTCTTCTCGCTGCCATGAGGACGCCATGAGGACACTCGTGCGACGACTGCCCACCATCCGTGCGCTCGTGCTGTGCGCCGCGGCGCTCGCGACTGCGGCGAGCGTGGGCGCGTGCCGGCGCGAGGAGCGGCGCTTCCGCGAATCGCCGCCAAGCGCGACACCGAGCGGCGTGCGCGTGAGCGCGCTGCAGCCGGGAACCCCGATGGACACCACGCACGTGCGCAATCCGTACGAGAACAACGCGTACGCGCAGTCCGAGGGGCAGCGGCTGTACGGCTGGTACAACTGCGCAGGCTGTCACGCGAACGGCGGCGGCGGAATGGGACCGCCGCTGATGGACGACGAGTGGATCTACGGGAGCAGTCCCGAGAACATCTACGCGACGATCATCCAGGGTCGGCCGAACGGGATGCCGTCGTTCGCGGGCAAGATCCCGACGCCGCAGGTGTGGCAGCTCGTGACGTACGTGCGGTCGCTGAGCGCGCAGAACAGCACGGGCGCGCGGTCGTCGCGCACCGAGCACATGATGATGTACCCCGGGTCCAACTCGCTGCAGGATCCGGAGACGCCGAAGAACTCGTTCCGGCCACCGGCGTCGGAGATGCCGTGATGGAGATGCCGTGAGGGAGATGCCGTGATGCTGCAGGATGGGCTGCGGGGCGCACTCAATCAGTCGGTGCTCGAGCCGGCGGGGCCACAGGCGGCGAGGGCCGCGCGCCTGTGGTGGTTCGCGTTCATCGTCGCCACCATCGTGTACCTGTTGACGATGGGCGCGCTCTGGTGGGCCGCACATCGCGCGCGCCAGCGCGAGCGGCGTGGAGAGGTGGCCGTCGGCCCGGAGAGCGAGCTGCGGATGACGCGCGGCGTCACCTACGCCACCGCGGCCACCATCGTCATCCTGCTCGTCTTCCTCGTCACCGACCTGTCGGTGGGGCGCACGTTGAGCCCCGTGCCATCGAAGCATCCGCTCACGATCGAGCTCACGGGACACCAGTGGTGGTGGGAGGCGTCGTACGCCGACACGTCGCCGCACGGCCGCTTCACCACGGCGAACGAGATCCACGTGCCCGTCGGCCAGCCGGTGCTGTTCGTGCTTCAGGCACAGGACGTCATCCACAGCTTCTGGGTGCCGAACCTGGCCGGCAAGAAGGATCTCATTCCCGGCTACAGGCAATCGATGTGGTTCCAGGCCGACACGGCGGGCCTCTATCGCGGGCAGTGCGCGGAGTTCTGCGGGCTGCAGCACGCGAAGATGGCGCTGCACGTCGTGGCGGAGCCGGCGTCGCAGTACCGGCAGTGGGTGTCGCAGCAGCGCGAGTCGGCGGCGACGCCGCCCGACTCGGTCGCGAGTCGCGGACGAGAGGTGTTCCTCACCGGACAGTGCGCGATGTGCCACAGCATCGAAGGGACGAGCGCCGGCTCGCACGCGGGACCCGACCTCACCCATCTCGCGAGCCGGCGGACGATCGCGGCGGGCACGCTGCCGAACACCCGCGGCGCGCTCGCGGGCTGGATCGTCGATCCGCAGCGCATCAAGCCGGGCGTGCGGATGCCGCCGAACATGCTGAAGCCGCAGGACCTCGACGCCCTGCTCACCTATCTCCAGAGCCTCAAGTGAGCGAGACGATCGCGCCCACCGCCGCCGCCGTTCCGCTCGGGCCCGACGACGCCGACATCGCCGAGCTCACGCGCACCTATCGCAGCGACGCCAACGGTCTGTGGGCGTGGGTCACGTCGGTCGATCACAAGTCGATCGGCAAGCGCTACGTCGCAACCTGCTTCGCGTGGTTCCTGCTCGCCGGCATCAACGCGGTGATCATGCGCATGCAGCTCGCTCGGCCGGAGAACCACATCGTCGGACCCGACCGCTACAACCAGCTCTTCACCGTGCACGGCACCGCGATGATGTTCCTCTTCGCCGTGCCGGTGATGACCGCGATGGCGCTCTACCTCGTGCCGTTGATGGTCGGCACGCGTGACGTGGCGTACCCGCGGCTCAACGCGTTCGGGTACTGGGTGTTCCTGATCGGCGGGCTGTTCCTCTTCACCGGGCTGTACACGAACACCGGGCCCGACACGGGCTGGTTCGCGTACACGCCGCTCTCGGGTCCCGAGTACGCGCCCGGCAAGCGCGTGGACGTGTGGGCGCAGGTGGTGACGTTCACCGAGATCGCCGGCCTCGTCGCGGCGGTCGAGATGATCGTCACGATCTTCAAGATGCGAGCGCCGGGGATGTCGCTCAACCGCATCCCGCTCTACGTGTGGTCGATTCTCGTCGTCTCGTTCATGATCGTGTTCGCCATGCCGTCGGTCGCGATGGCGAGCACGATGATGCTGGCGATGGACCGGCTGGTCGCGACGCACTTCTTCAATCGCGCGGAAGGGGGCGACCCGCTGCTCTGGCAGCACCTGTTCTGGTTCTTCGGCCACCCCGAGGTCTACATCATGTTCATCCCGGGGCTGGGCTTCGTATCGGCGATCGTCGAGACGTTCACCGGACGACGCATCTTCGCCTATCCGGTGATGGTGCTCTCGCTCTTCATCACCGGGTTCGTGGCGTTCGGCCTGTGGGTGCACCACATGTTCACGACGCCGGTGCCGCAGCTCGGCCGCACCCTGTTCACGGCGGCGAGCGTGCTGATCGCGATCCCGACGGGGACGCAGATCTTCTGCTGGATCGCGACGATCTGGGCCGGACGTCCGCGCTACACGACGGCGATGCTGTTCGCGCTCGGCTTCATCGTCGTGTTCACCATCGGCGGGCTGACGGGCGTGATGATCGCCTCGGTGCCGTTCGACCTGCAGGTGCACGACACCTACTTCGTCGTCGCGCATTTCCACTACGTGATCCTGGGCGGCGTGCTCTTCCCGCTGTTCGGCGCCTGCTACCTGTACTTCCCGAAGATCACCGGCCGCCTGATGAGCGAGACGCTCGGAAAGTGGCACTTCTGGCTCGTCTTCATCGGCGTGAACGTCACCTTCTTCCCGATGCATCAGCTCGGGCTCGACGGCATGCCTCGGCGCGTGTACACCTACCTGCCCGAGATGGGGTGGGGCAAGCTCAACCTCATCGCGACCGTTGGTGCAGTGATCATCGTGTCGGGCGTCGCGGTGTTCCTGTGGAACGTGCTCGCGAGCGCGCGCGCCGGAGCGATCGCCGGCGCGAACCCGTGGGGCGCGCCCGGCCTCGAGTGGGCGACGTCGTCGCCTCCACCGCCGTGGAACTTCCATCCGGTGCCCGTCGTCGAAGGGCGCGCGCCACTCTGGGAAGCGGGCGAGGAGCTGCCCGTGGCCACCGGGCTCGCGACCGACAAGCGGGAGATCGTGATCACCACTGCGCTCGACGCGATCCCCGACAGCCGGCACGAGCATCCCGGTCCGTCGCACTGGCCGCTCGTGATGGCGATCGCGATCGGCGTCACCTTCATCGGCGCGGTGTGGACGCCGTGGGCGTACGTGATCGGCTTCGCGATGAGCGGGGTCGCGTTCGCCGGATGGGGCTGGCCGCGCGGTACGCATCCGGAAGATCAGGTCACGGACGGCATTCTGCCGCGCGCGGAGGCGAGATGACGAGGCGCTTGCGACGCGTGATCGATCTGCGCGAGCTGCCCGACGTGGTGTTCGGACCGCGTGACATCATGTGGTGGGGAACGCTGGGCTTCGTGCTCATCGAGGGTTTCACCCTCGTGCTGTGCGCCGCGGTCTACGTCTACCTGCAGCAGAACTTCTCCACCTGGCCGCCCGAGCACACGCCGCTCCCCTCGCTCGGCGCGCCGACGGCGCAGGTGCTGGTGATGCTGGCGAGCATCCCGGTGGTGATCTGGACCAGCAAGGCGGCACGGCGCTTCGACCTGGGCAAGGTGCGGATCGGTCTCATCGTCGCGACGCTGTTCAACATGGCGTTCGTGGGGCTGCGCGCGGTGGAGCTGCTCGTCTCGCTCAACGTGAAATGGGACATGAACGCCTACGCGTCCGCACAGTGGCTGATCCTCGGCGCGCACGCCACGCTGCTCGCGGTGGAGCTCGTGGAGGTTGGCGGGATGGCGCTGATCTTCTGGATCGCGCCGGTAGAGGAGAAGCACTTCTCCGACGTGACGGACATGGCGTTCTACTGGCTGTTCATGACGATCGGGTGGCTCCCGCTGTACGTGCTGTGCTTCCTCGCGCCGAGGTGGATCTGATGGCCGAGTCGCACGAGGCGCGCCTCGATGCCGCGAGGGCACGGTACGACAGCGGCGAGCCGACCGGCGCGGAGCGCATCACGCCGAACGAGCGTGCGCCGGTGGCGCAGTGGGTCGGGATGTTCCTCGCACCCGCGGCGTTCGCGGCGCATCTGGAGATCGCGTACAACGTCATCCCCTGGGCGTGCGTGCGCGGCGGCGATCTATGGATGCACATCATCGACGTGGCGGCAGTCCTGCTCGCGCTCGTCGGGACGATCGTGGCGTGGCGAGTGTGGCAGCGCACCGGACGCGACGCGCCGGGCGAGAGCGGGGGATCGCTGCCGCGCACGAGCCTCCTCGGCGTCTGCGGGTTGGGCCTCAGCGCGATGATCACTCTCGTGCTGTTCGGGCAGTGGATCGCCGCGTTCTACATCTCGACATGTCAATGACCGTGCGGCGGCTCGCACGCGTGCGGCTCGCGGCCGCGGTGCAGGCGCTCGCGCTGCTGGTCGCGCTGTTCGCGACGGCGTGCAGCCGCACCGCGGAGGCCGACGCGCGCGAGGCGGCGGAGATGACCGGCGGGGATCCGTCGCGCGGGCCGGCGCTGATGCGGAAGTACGGCTGTCAGTCGTGCCACACGATTCCGGGCGTCGTCGGCGCGGACGGTCTGGTCGGTCCGCCGCTCGCCGGGATCGCGAGCCGGAGCTACATCGGTGGCGTGCTGCCGAACGCGCCCGACAACATGCTGCGCTGGATCCGCGATCCCAGAGCGGTCGATCCACTCACCGCGATGCCGAACACCGGTGTCACGCCGAGCGACGCTCGGCACATCGTGGCGTACCTGTACACGCTCCGGTGATGACGACGATGCGACTCCGTGCTCACGCGTCGCCGCGCACGCACCCGCTCTCGCCGCGCCAGCGTTCGATCGCCGAAGTCGCGGTGCTGCTGCTGCCGCTCGTGCCGCTCGGCTGCACGGAGAGCGCGGCGGCCCGCGTGCGCGCGGACAGCGCGACCGCCGTCGACGATGTGGCGGTGGGCGTGAGCACGTCGGAGGCGCAGTTCGTCCGCAACATCGCCGGCTTCGACGGGCCGGAGTCGGTGCGCTACGATCCCGAGCTGGACGCGTTCTTCGTGTCGAACATGAAGGGCGCAGGCTCGGCGAAGGACGACAACGGCTACATCACGCGGATCAGCGCGTCGAACCCCGACAGCGGCGCGGTGATCGCCCAGGGCGGCGTGAACGGCGTGACGCTCGACGCGCCGAAAGGGCTCGCGATTCACGGCGACACCCTCTGGGCGGCGGACATCACCGCGCTGCGCGGATTCGACCGGCGCACCGGCGCGCCGCTCGCGACGATCGACTTCACCCCGCTGGGCGCGGTGCAGCTCAACGACATCGCGGTCGGGCCCGACGGCACCCTGCACGTGACGGACACCGGGATCATCATGTCGCCGAAGGGCGTGATCCATACTGGGCCCGATCGGATCTTCGTCGTCGGTCCGAACCGGCAGATCACCGTGGAGGCCGAAGGGTTCCAGCTCGGCCGGCCGAACGGGATCACGTGGGATCGCGTCGCGAAGCGATGGATCGTGCTCTCGTTCGACCAGTTCGCCGGGCAGGTGATGGTGAACCCCAAGGGAAGCGCGAAGCCGCAGCTCATCCGCACGCGCGCCGGCGGCGGTCAGCTCGACGGGGTGGAGGTGCTGAACGACGGCGCGGTGCTGTTCACGTCGTGGGCGGACAGCAGCGTCCACCTGCTCGCGAACGGGCGCGACAGGCCGATCATCCGCGAGGTCCCAGTGCCGGCGGACATCGGCATCGACACGAAGCGGAACAGGCTGGCGTTGCCGTTGTCGATGTTGGGCAGAGTGCAGTTGTGGAGCTTGGACGGAGTGGTGAGGCCGTCGAAACGGTGAGTGGGTGCGGCTTGTGAGCCTGAGCGTGAGCTGCGAGCAGTGAGCATCTCGAGCTCGAGCTCGAGCTTCAGCTCGAGCTGGAACTGCTCAGAGCTCGCAGCTCACGATCGAGCTCACCAACTCACCGCTTCTGGTATTTCCAGTTCCGCGACTTTCCCTCCGCGATCCACTCCACCGCCTGCTCGACGCGCCGCGCGCGCGTGTCCTCGCCCTTGGCTTGCGCGATCCACTCGTTGTACTCGCGCCTGTGGCCTGGCGGAAATGCTTCGAACGCCGTGCGCGCCTTCTTGTTCTTCGCGAGCGCCGTGGCCAGCTCCGGTGGGACGGGGAGCTCCGGCTTCGCCTTCTTCGCTTTCGGGACGGCGACGCCCTCCTCGTTGAGCGTCATCGCCTTCTTGATGTAGGCGGTGAGCTCCTTCTTCGAGGGGAGATCCTTGACCGAGGTGATGCGGCCGAACTGGCCGGCCGCGCCGTCACCGTCGCCCGAGGCGCGGCCGACGACGAGCGCGCCCTTCCAGAAACCGAATCCGACGTGCTCCTTGAACGCCGCCATGTTGCACATCGCGCCCCGGTAGTCGAAGAAGGGGCACGACCACTTGATCGTCTCGACGACGTCCGGGCAGGTCGAGTGCACGACGTCCCGTAGGTGGGTGAGGATCGGCTTGGCGAAGTCGCCCGACTTGGCGATGTAGGCGTCGACGCGCGGGTCTCGAGTTCCCATGATGCGGTGGATTCAAGGCCTGGTGGTTCGCGGTGAGGCGCTGCGCCGCGAAGAGAAAGAGCCACCAAGGGGTCAGTCCCCTTGATCGGGCCCTCGACCGCCCTCGTGGCGGACGTGGCGACGAGGGGAGGGAGAAGCTACGCCCTCGATTGCGCATCGACCATCTCCGGTCTAGACTACGCGCCGAGTTTGTTCGTCGGAAGAACATAATCGCGCGCGTTACGGTTGATTGGCCGATTCTGGCCCGCCGCGCGCGCGGCCGGCGCGTCATCCCACCGCATCTCTCCCGAGGAAATTCCTGCCATGGCGGCGAAGGACAGGCTGACCGTCCTGCTGGCGATGATGGAGCAGAGCGTCATTCCGGTCTTCTATGATCCGGACGTCGACGTCTGCATGAACGTCATCCAGGCGTGCGCCAACGGCGGCGCGAAGTGCATCGAGTTCACGAACCGCGGCGACTTCGCCTCGCACGTGTTCCTCGAGGTCACCCGCCATTTCGCCAAGGCCGATCCGTCGGTGATCATGGGCGTCGGCTCCGTCGTCGACGCGCCGACCGCCGGGATCTACATCGCCAACGGCGCCAAGTTCGTCGTCGGCCCGCTGCTCAACGCCGATGTCGCCAAGGTCTGCAACCGGCGCGGCATCCCGTACAGCCCGGGCTGCGGCTCGGCGACGGAGATCGGGGACGCGCAGGAGCTGGGCTGCGAGATCGTGAAGGTCTTTCCCGGCGCATCGGTCGGAGGCCCGGAGTTCGTGAAGAGCGTGCTCGGTCCGATGCCGTGGACGCGCATCATGCCCACCGGAGGCGTGGAGCCCACCGAAGAGTCGTTCCGCAAATGGTTCGGAGCGGGCATCGTCGCGTGCGGCGTCGGCAGCAATCTGATCTCGAAGAAGCTCTGCGACGCCCGCGACTATCAGGGCATCGAGGACAACGTGCGGACCACCATCCAGCTCGCCCGGCGCATCAAGGCCGAGCTGGCCGCGAAGCAATAGCGAACGAGGACACGGACATGGCGACGCTCGAGATCAGATCCGCCGCAGACACCAAGTGGGACTGCGTGTCGTTCGGTGAAGTCATGCTGCGCTTCGATCCCGGCTTCGGGCGCGTGCGCAACGCGCGCTCGTTCCAGGTGTGGGAGGGAGGCGGCGAGTACAACGTCGCGCGCGCGATGCGGAAGTGCTGGCAGAAGCGCGCCGCCGTCGTCACCGCGCTGCCGAAGAACGACCTCGGCTGGCTCGTGGAAGACTTCATCATGCAGGGCGGCGTCGACATGTCGCACGTGATCTGGCGCGACTTCGACGGGCTCGGAAAGAACACGCGCGTCGGCCTCAACTTCACCGAGAAGGGCTTCGGCATCCGCCCCGCGCTCGGCTGCTCCGATCGCGGCCACTCGGCCGCGTCGCAGATCAAGCCGGGCGAGGTGAACTGGGAGAAGCTGTTCGGCGAGGAGGGCGTCCGCTGGTTCCACACCGGCGGCATCTTCGCCGCGCTCGCGTCGAACACATCGGAGGCGGTGCTCGAGGCGGTGGAGGTGGCGAAGAAGTACGGAACGGTGGTCGCCTACGATCTCAACTACCGCGCATCGCTCTGGAAGAGCCAGGGCGGCAAGCAGGGCGCGCAGACGGTGAACCGCAACATCGCGAAATACGTCGACGTGATGATCGGCAACGAGGAGGACTTCACCGCCTGTCTCGGCTTCGAGGTGGAAGGTGCCGACGAGCACCTCACGAACATCGAGACCGAGAGCTTCAAGAAGATGATCCAGACGGCGGTCGCCGCGTTTCCGAACTTCAAGGTCGCGGCGACGACGCTGCGCAAGGCGACGACGGCGACGCTCAACGATTGGTCGGCGCTGCTGTACTACGAGGGCCAGCTCTATCAGTCGATGCAGCGGCCGAACCTGGAGATCTACGATCGCGTCGGCGGCGGCGACGGCTTCGCGTCGGGACTCGCGTACGGGTTCATGGAAGGGAAGGGACCGCAAGCGGCGGTGGAGTACGGCGCGGCGCACGGAGCGCTGGCCATGACCACGCCGGGTGACACGTCGATGGTGCGCGTCGAGGAAGTCGAAGCCGCGATGAAGGGGAAGGGGGCGCGCGTCATTCGATAACGTCGCGCCTCGTCTGGGTTCGTGGTGTGTGGCGCGGTCGGGCGGGGCGCATGCCCTTTCGGCCGTCACCTGTTCGGCTCGCGTTGCTCGCCTCACCGGAAACGGCCTGCAGGGCACGCGCTCCCGCCCTCCCTGTCGGGATCTCGAACCATTGAGCGAGCGCGCCATCGAGGCGCGCTCGCGCGTGCATCCTCTCGCGGCGTCGGTCATCGCGCGCCATCGCGCGCCATCGGGTGCTTCTTTGTTCCGCGATCCAACTGCCAACGCGGTCACGGAATCGTGAGTGCGCGAGGCACGAGAACGGTCGACGCAGGTCGACCGCGAAAGAAGGGGACGAGTGCACCCCGACTCGTTCGAGATCGCGAGAGGGAGGAAGGCGACGCATGCCCTGCAGGACGCTTCCGGTGAGGCGCGCGCAGCGCGCCGAACAGGTGGCGGCCGGAAGGGCATGCGCCGCCGCCCGACCGCGCCACACACCACGAACCACGAACCCAGAACGCGCGAGCTACCGAGCAGCGGACATCAACGCAGCGCGCACTCTCGGCAGCACTCGCGCGATCTCGTCGATGGACACCGCTCCGACGGACAGACGGTGCCATTCCGTGTCCTCCAACGATCCGAACGCGCGCAGCGGCACCACCGCGAGCCCCGCCTCGCGCAGCAGGTACGCGCGCACCGCCTCGTCCGAGTCGAGCCGGGTGCCGTCCGGCGCGACGTGTCCGAACAGCGCGAAGCGCGCGCTCAGATAGATCGCCCCTTCCGGCGCGATCACCTCCACCGGCAGACCCTCGTCGCGCATGGCGGCCAGCCCGATGAACAGTGCGTCCAGCCGCGCGCGCACCTGCGCCACGAGCTCGGCTCGATACGCCGCGAACGCCGCACCGTCCGTGAGGAACGCCGCGACCGCGCCCTGTTCCGCCTTCGGCGCCCATGCCCCCATGTGTCCAACCAGCGCGCTCATCGGCGCGGCGAGGTCAGGGGGTGCGACGATCCAGCCGACGCGAATCCCCGTCGCCGCGAGTGACTTCGACGCGCCGTCGACGTAGATCGTGTACGGGGCCATCGCCGGGCGAAGCTGCACCGGATGCACGTGGTGCGCGCGGCCGAAGGTCAGTGTCCAGTACACCTGATCGAACATCACGAACAGCGGCCGCTCGGTCGCGCCGCGCCGCGCGTTCTCCTCGAGCACGAGATCGCAGATGCCGCCGAGCGCCTCCTCGGTGAACACGGTGCCGGCGGGATTCTGCGGCGAGCAGAGCACGAGCAGACGCGCGTCGCGCACCGCGTCCTCGAGCGACGCGCGCGTCGGCATGAACCGGCTCGCCGCATCGCACGGCACGGGCACGGGCCGCGCGCCAACGAGCTGCACGTAGTACGGGTTGTTCCACGATGGCGTGGGATACACCACGCGGTCGCCCGGATCGACGAGCGCGCGATACGTCGCGTAGATCCCGGGCCGCGAGCCCGACGTCACGATCACCGACGCGAGCGCCGGATCGATGCCGAGCTCGCGCCGGTAGAGCGTGCGCACCGCCTCGCGCAGCGGCAGGATCCCGTCGGACGGCGGATAGTTCGTCTCCCCTCGGCGCAGCCCCTCGACGATCCCGCTCTCGACCATCTCGGGAATGCGGAACTCCGACGGCGAGAAGTCGCCGACCGTCAGATTGCAGATCTCGTGACCCGCGCCCGTGAGCGCGCGGACGTCGGCGGCGATCTTGAGGATCTCGGAGCCGAGCAGCGAGCCGGCGAGCGTGGAGAGACGGAGCTCGGTCATGCTTAACGCTAAACGCCGGCGCCGATGCCGACGAGGGAGAGTGAGCCTGGGCGTGAGCTGCGAGCATTGAGCCTCTCCAGCTCGAGCTCGGGCTGGAAGCTCGAGCTCGAGGGGCTCAGAGCTGGAAGCTCATGCTCGAGCTCTCGCACGCTGTCATCCCGAGCGAGCGCAGCGAGTCGAGGGATCGCATCTGGAGCGCGACCGAGCTCTCGCTACCCGCTACGCCGTCTCGCTACCCGCTACCCACTACCACCTACCGGGAGTGGCAGTTGCAGTTCACGTAGCCATTGCCGCCCGTGCCGCCGCCGCGAGCGCGTGCGCCGTGAACGGCTTCTGCAGGAACGCGCTCCCCGCGTCCTTGAGCCCACGGCGAATGATGTCGTCGTCCGTATAGCCGGACACGAACAGCACCCGCAGATCCTGGCGCAAGATCCGCAGGTGCGCGAACAGCTCGCTGCCACCGAGGTTCGGCATCACCATGTCGGTGATGAGCAGGTCGATCCGCGACGGATAGCCGGCCGCCACGCGAATCGCCTCGCGCCCGTCGCGCGCCTCGAGCACGGTGAACCCCTCGCGCTCCAGGATGCGCCGCGCGAGCGCGCGGATCGCGTCCTCGTCCTCCGTGACCAGCACGACGCCCGACATCCGATCCGGCGTCCCCTGCGTCGGCTCCGTCGTCTCGTTGCGCGACTCGGCCACCTCGGGGAGCAGCACGGTGAACGTCGTGCCCACGCCCTCGGTGCTGTCGCACCAGATGTAGCCCTCCGACTGCTTCACGATGCCGTACACCATCGACAGACCGAGCCCGGTGCCGCGCCCCGTCTCCTTGGTGGTGAAGAAGGGCTCGAACACGCGCCCCCGCGTCGCGCGGTCCATCCCGCAGCCGGTGTCGCTCACGAGCAGCGAGACGTACGGCCCCGGGATCACGCCATGCCCCGAGCGCGTCGTCTCGGTGAGCTGCACGCGTGCCGTCTCGATCGTGATCGTCCCGCCCTGCGACATCGCATCGCGCGCGTTCACCACGAGGTTCATCACGACCTGCTCGAGCTGGCTCACGTCCGCCTTCACCGCGCCCACCTTCGGCGCCGCCCGCAGCTCGATGCGGATGTCCTCACCAATCAGCCGGCGCAGCATCGGCTCCATCCCGTGCACGATCTCGTTCAGGTCCACCGCGCGTGGAAGCAGCGCCTGCTTGCGGCTGAACGCGAGCAGCTGGCGCGTGAGCGAGGCGGCGCGGCCGGCCGCCTTCTGGATCTCGATCGCGTCGGCGCGCAGCGGGCTCGATTCGTCGATCTGCTCGAGCATGAACTCACCGTACGTCTTGATCACGGTGAGCAGGTTGTTGAAGTCGTGCGCCACGCCGCCGGCGAGCTGTCCCACCGCCTCCATCTTCTGCGCCTGACGGAGCTGCTCCTCGAGCAGCCATCGGTCGGTCACGTCCTCCACCGTGCCGACGACGCCGATCACCGCGCCCGCCTCGTCGACTCGCGGCGCGGTGCGGATCTTCACGTGTCGCTCCGTGCCGTCGGGCAGATACAGGCGATACGCGCCCTCACTCTCCGTCGCCATCGCGGCGCGGTCTTCCAGGCTCGCGATCAGCGCCGGCGCATCCGCAGGATGCACGTGCTCGCGCCAGCTTCCGTCGCCGAGCTCACTGTGCCCCGCGCCCCAGATCTCCTGCATGCGCCGGTTCGCGTACGTCACCACGCCGCGTTCGTCGGTCTCGAACAGGCCGAAAGGCGCGCAGAGGTCGAGCATCTGCACGCGCGCTTCACTCACGCGGAGCCGTTCGGCGAGCCGCGTGAGCGAGACGTCTTCGGAGATGGATGAGATCGAGATGGCCGGTCGCAGTGAGGGTGGCCCTCCGAGTATCGGCAGGACACCCCGCTCCGAGCACCCGAGCGGCCGGTCGACCGCGCCGGCCAGTCGCGTAGCCCCCGGCGACTGCCTCTAGGGGCGCACCCCGGTCGGGTGGCCCGGCGCGCTCGTTCCGGTCGGGATCTCCACCGGAGAGCCCGCGCCATCCGGATCGGCCCACCAGAGCGTGGAGTCGCCGGTGGCGAACTGGGTGAACACCAACCGCCCGTCGGCGAGCCAGCCGGGCTGTCCGCGCGAGAGCGTGCCCGAGGTGACCTGGGTGATCGTCCCGGTCCGGAGGTCGAGCAGGAAGATCTGCGTTCCGCCGGCGCGGGTGGAGGCGAAGGCGATCCGGGTACCATCGGGGCTCCACGCGGGCTCGACGTCGGTCGCCTGCGCTCCAGAGCCGTTCACCACAGCGGGTACCGAGCCGGCGACCGCCGACGTGACGAACAGGTTCGCTCGGCCGCTCGCGGTGGACATGAAGGCGACCCGGTCGCCAGCCGATGACCAGGTGGCGTCGGTCTCGATGCTGCCGCCGAAGCCGAAGCTCGCCGCCGTCAGGCGAGCAGGCGCGACCGACGGCAGCGGTGCGACGAACAGCCGCGGCAGCCCGGTCGCGTCGCTCGTGTACACGACGCGCGTTCCGGCGAGCGAGAGCGACGGCTGCGTCTCGTTCGCGGCGGTCGTGGTCAGCCGCTTCTCCACGCCGCCCGCGACAGTCGGCAGCGAGTAGAGCTCCCCATTGCCGTCGCGCGTGCTGCTGAACAGGAGCAGCCCGGCGGCCACGCTCGGATGCGTCTCCTCACCCACCGACGTCGTCCACCGCTTGCCGTCGCCCCCGTCGAGCGCGACGCTGTAGACATCACGATTGCCCGCCGCGATGCCGTCGAAGAACACGGCCGGCGGAGTCTTCACGTCGAGCACTGTCGTGATCGTGCGGCCGTCGGGTGCGGTCGCGGACACCGCCACCTGACCGGCCTGCAGCAGCGTCACCCTCGCCCCGACGACCGTTCCCGCCGATGCCGGCGACAGCGCCACGTTCGCCACGAGGGAATCGGCCGCCGGCCCGTCCCGCGCGACGAGACGCACCGTGGCCCCGCGCTCGATCCACCCCACGGCCACGAGACGCTGAGCGGGCGCCGAGGGGCCCGCGTCCACGCCGCAGCCGGTGAACAGAAGGAGGAAGACGATGGTGCGGAGATTCTGTAACGCAGGTCGCATCGTGAGCGTCTGGTTGTTGACGAGCTTGGGGAATCAAAGCGTTGACGAGGCGATCGCCCGCGCATTTCAGACGCACGAGGTTAGGTTGGCGAATCGCATCTGCGCCGATTCATCGGTCCGGAAGACGACCACCACCAACGACCAAGAATACCGGAGACCTGGTGACCGACCGTAATCCGCCACGCCTCGAGCCGACGCCGGCTCCGCGAAAGATCTGGATCACCCCCACGGTGATCGATCTGCCTCGCCTCGAGAATCTCACGCTCCAGACGGGTGGCACGATTCCAGGCAATCCATCGGTCATCCCCTGATTCTGCTCGTGGCGCCCGCTCCGGGCCATCCACGCTCCTAGCACTCAACCCGTCGCGAGCCCTCATGTCGAAACGCGTCCGTCTGCTGCTCATCGCCGGCGTCGTCCTCACCGCCTGCTCCGAACCTTCGGAGCCGACGGGGCTGATTCCCGTTCCCGTCGACGCGAATCAGTCGGTGCTGGCGACCCTCACCTGCCGGGTGGACGCGGCGGCGAGCACGTTGAGCTGTGCGCCGGCTGGCCCCGCCGCCGCCGCGGGCCGATCGAGCGATCTGGTCCTCGGCGGACAGAACGTGTACGTGAAGCTCACGAGCACGAACGTCATCACGAATCCTACCGTGTCGATCACGGCGGATGTCACGGTGAAGAATCTCACCGGCCAGCCGTGGAACACGGGCGACGGCACGACGATCGACACGGCCGGCGTGAAGGTGTTCTTCGTGAACCTGCCCACGAGCCCCGTCGTGATCGCGAACCCGACCGGCTCGCAGCCGTTCACGTCGTCCAGTCCTCAGCCGTACTTCAAGTACTCGGGCACCTCCATCCTCGGCGCCGACGGCATCCTCACCGCGGGTGAGACCTCGAGCCCGATCAACTGGCAGTTCACGCTCAACGGCGCGTCGACGTTCACCTTCGGCGTGCTGATCGTGGCGAAGATGCCGGACGAGACGGGGACGCTGCGCTGGGTGCGCGACACGCTCGCGCAGGTCCAGGGCACCGAGTACCTCGAGGCAGTCTGGGGCACCTCGGCGAGCGACGTGTGGGTCGGCGCGCCGAGCGGCGGTCCGAATGGTCTGCAGCACTGGAACGGATCGGCGTGGACTCCCACCGGCGGATACTGCACGCTCGCGCCGCTCAAGTGCGACGTCACCGCGCTCTGGGGCTCGGCTTCCAACGACGTCTGGGCGGTCGGCACGGAGATCCTCCACTACGACGGCACATCGTGGAGCCTCGCGTACACGCCCGCCACCACGCTGCGCGCGATCTGGGGCAGCGGGTCCACCGATGTCTACGCCGCTGGGGATCAGGGCGACATCTACCACTACAACGGCTCCGCGTGGACGCCGCTCTCCCATGCCACGACTGGACTGGGCACGGAGATCGTCACGTCGATCTGGGGCACCAGCGCGAGCAACGTCTACTTCGGCACCTCCGACGCGAGCACCACGGGCGGTCTCGGCGTGCGCCGGTTCAACGGAGCGATCTGGACGACGGTGAGCGCGGGCATCAACTCGGTGCGCGCGCTCTGGGGCTCCGGCCCGAGCGACATCTACGCGGGCGGAGACAACGGACTGCTGCGCCACTACAACGGCAGCAGCTTCACCACCGTGGTGGCCGGATTCTCCGCCACGCCGGGCGACGCCATCTTCAGCATCTGGGGATCGGCGCCGGACAATGTCTTCGTGACGGAGACCAACGGAAGCATCTGGCATCACAACGCCGTTGCCGGCAGTTGGGTGAAGCTCCCGAGCACGGGACTGGGACTGTACGGCATCTGGGGCAGCGGGCGCGACGTCTTCGCGGTCGGCTACGTGGGCCCGGGCGCCGGCGCCAACGCCTACAGCCCAGTAGTCGCTCGCGGCATGCGCTGACGCCCGATGCTGCTCGGCTTCGCGCTCACCCAGCACTGCAACCTCCGTTGCCCGCACTGCATCCGTGACGACGTCACCACGGTGCAGAGCCTGCCGTATGAGCTCGTCGCCTCCATCCTCGGTCAGGCCCGCGCGCTGTACGGCGCGGTGCCGGTCAGCTTCACCGGCGGCGAGCCGTTGCTGCACCCGCGCTTCGGCGACCTGATCGCGCTGCTCGCCGCCGAGGGGCATCCGTACCGCTTCGTCAGCAATGGGTGGCATCTCGCGCGCACGCTGCCGCACCTCGACCGCTACCCGCCCTCCGCGGTGCGGCTCAGCCTCTCCGGCGCCACCGCGGAGACGCACGACGAGGAGCGAGGCCGAGGCAGCTTCCACCGACTTCTCCTCGGCGTGGCGATCCTCACCAGCCGCTCGATCCCGACGCACCTCTCGCTGGTGATCGACACGCGCACGGTCACCCAGCTTCGCGCCGCGGCCGATCTCGCCGAGTCGCTCGGCGCGCACGAGCTGCACTACATCCTTCCTCAGCCCGTCGCGGCGAGCGTGATGCGCGACAGCGATCTGCCGCTCGAGGCGTGGGACGGCGTGCGCCGCGAGATCGACGCACTCGCCGCCGAGCGGCGCCCATACGCGCGAATCGTTCTCGACTACGGGTTTCCGGAGGAGCGCGAGACGCCGTGCAGCTCGATGTCGCTCGCGAGCCTCTACGTCGACGCGTGGGGCCGTCTCGGCACCTGCTGCCAGCTGAGCGACTACGGCTTCAACACGGCGGAGGTGGTCGCGGATCTCACCGCCGTGCCGCTCGCCGACGCCGTCGCGAGCTTCGAGCGGCGCATCGGTGCGCTCGCGCGCGAGAGTGCGCCCCGCTCGGATGCGCTCACCGAGCGCTTCCCCTGTCTCCGCTGCGCGCGCTCGTCGGGGAAGCTCGAGTGGCTGCGCGACCAGGCGCGCAGCCCGTGGGCACCGATGCTCGCCGTGAGCGCGCGCGAGACCGAACCCGCGCTGGGCTAGTCCACCCGCCTCAGCGCCGCGCTCACGCGACGGCGGAGCAAGGGACCGGTCCCGATCGACAACGCGGCCACTGACGCCCAGTAGCCCGCGCGCAGCACGCGCGCGACCACTCCGACCAGCCGAGGTGCACGGGCGGCGAGTGTCTTCGCCGCGAAGGTCGAGCCCGCGGGAATGGGGGTGAGTCCCGTGCGCGCCATCTCGCGGTAGCGCGCGCGGCGCAGCGGCGCGCGCTCGAGCGCGGCGTGGCTCAGCTCCCACCAGTGCGGCACGCGCGCGCGCAGTCGCCGGTCGTCGCCCAGCATGACGAGATACTTCCGCGCCACCGCATGCCGGATCGACGGCGCGTCGGCGGGCCGCTCCCCGCGCTCCAGCGCACGCACCTGCTCGAGCATGTCGCGCAGCTCGGGCGCGTAGCGCGGGTCGCCGCTCGACAGGTCGATGTGTTCGCGCACCGCGGGCGCGCACTCGGACATCGCATCGGCGAGTAGCACGAGATCGCGCAGATGACCGCGCCGGTGGGGATGCTGGATCACCGAGTGCTCGAGCGCCGTCAGCACGGCCGCCTCGCCGATCGCGCGGTGCAGTGCACGATGACCGGCGAGCGGCCGCGTCTCCAGCGCGCGACGGCCGGCGGTTCCGCGCGCGTAGTCGACGCGCTGATGCAGCTCCACCGGAACGCCGTCACGTGGTGGGAGCAGGGGCTCGAAGTGATTGAACGCGAGCGGCGCCGCATCGGTCGCCGCCACGCCGCCAGCGGTCTTCATCCGCCAGCCATCGCGCAGGAGCCGCTCCCACACGAGCGCCGCCGCCTCGGAGGTGACGAGCAGGTCGATGTCGCCGAGGTCGATCGGCTCCCGGTCGGACTCGGCGACGATCGCGCCACCCTTGAGCACGATCATCTCGATCCCGAGCTCGGCCGCGAGTGCGTCGAGCTCCCGGAGCTGAGCGCGCGCCGCCATCACGCGCTGAGTCTCGGCGAGCTGTGCTTCAATGAGCACGCGTTGGGTCTCCGCCGGCAGCGACGATGCGATGCCGGACGAGCGCAGTCGCGCGGCGAGCGGCAACGCACAACATTCCGCAGTGAGGAGCAGCCGCCAGCCTTCGGTCGAGGTCTCGCGCAGCATCGCGATGTCGCGCTGCTCCGGCGCCACCTCGCCACGCGTGGCGAGCACGCCGAGCACCGCGCCGCGAAGTGCGAGCGCCTCGCGCACCCGCGTGATGCGCGCGTCGCCGCTCACGTCGCGGACCGCGCTTGCGGCGTTAGCTTCAGGCACGACCATTCACCACGACGCCGATGCGGATTCCCCCCGAAGTGCTCGCCGCTCACCTGGGCGACGAAGCGGTATTGCTCGATCTCGAGGGCAAGCGCTACTACCGGCTCAACGAGACGGCGGCCGTGGTGTTTCGCGCGCTCGAGGCCGGCGAGGGGCGAGCGGGCGCGATCACGAAGCTCGTTGCCGACTTCGAGGTGAGCCAGGCCGATGCGTCCACTGCGGTGGATGTGCTGCTCGCCGATCTCGCCGCGCGCGGCCTCGTGACTCCCGGCGACTGATCGCGACGTCACGCTAGCGCTCCGCCACGCCCCGCCGACCGCGCGGACGAGAGCCGCTCGGCGATCACGTCACCGCGCGCGTAGCCGTCGCGGCCGAGTGTGAGCGCGAACGCCGGATGGCGGCACGCGTCGCCGAGCAGGGCGACCGCGTCGGGGGCCGCACCCCGGTCGGCCATCAGCCAGGGCGACTGGCGCACGAGCCCCACGAACGCGGTGGCGGCGTGCATGGTCGCCGCCGAGGTCGGCGCGTCGGCGGCGACGGCTGGGAAGAGCAGTCCGCCGAGTGGCGCGCGTTCCCGCCAGCGGTCGCCCCATCGCGTGCGCAGGTCGATCGGCGCGCGCGCTCCGGTCACCACCGACTCCGACCACCCCTCGTCGAGATGCGCGTGGCGCGGCCACCCTTCCGCCACGATCTCCCCGTCGCCGTCGCGGCGCAGCACGACCTGATCGTCCGCGAGAAAGCTCCACCCGGCATCCACGAGCGACACGCAGGTCGTCGTCTTGCCGGCATGCGTGTCACCGGCGAGCAGCCACGCGCGGCCATCGGGATCGACGACGGCGCCCGCGTGCACCAGCGCACCCCCCAACCGCCCGACGAGAAACGCGGCGCAGAGTGTGAGCATGGCGTACACGTCGCTCGCCAGTCGAGGCGCCGCGCCGTCGCCGAACGTCTCGTGTGGCACGGTGATGCGCGCACGGAGCTCGCCGAGCGCGATGTGTCCGCGCGCGGCCGACGCGCCGCGCAGCGCGAGCGTCTCGCTCGCGCGCTCGTGTGCGCGCACGCCGGCGAACACCACGAGCGGCGGCGAGTCGTCCGTCGCCGCGTCGGCCGGCGTGGCGATCGTCTCGCTCGAGTCCGACTCGGTGCTCACCTCGATCCGCGCGCTCCG
>DASYMZ010000110.1:0-3332 GCA_036008805.1 Gemmatimonadaceae bacterium | reverse complement strand
GGCACGCTGTTCATGGTGGCCGATGGAATGGGCGGCGCCGCGGCCGGCGAGATCGCGAGCGCGATGGCGATCGATACGGTGCTCCGCGAGGTGACGTCGGCCCTCTCCGGCACCGACGCCCCCAGCGACGACGCCTTCGCGACGGCGATCAAGCGCGCGACGTCGGCGGCAAACGCGGAGATCCACATGTTCGCGGTGGAGCATCCGGAGTTCCGCGGCATGGGCACCACCGCGACGGTGGCGGGCGTGCTCGGCGACTACGTCTACGTCGCGCAGGTCGGTGACAGCCGCGCCTATCTGGTGCGCGACGGCGTGGCGCAGCAGATCACCAAAGATCAGTCGCTGATGCAGAAGCTGATCGAGGCGGGCGAGCTCACCGAGGAGGAAGCCGAGCAGAGCGAGCGGCGCAACATCATCCTGCAGGCGCTCGGTCCCGAAGCGGCGATCAAGATCGACCTCACGCACCAGCAGCTCCGCGAAGGCGACACCCTCGTGCTCTGCAGCGACGGGTTGAGTGGCCAGGTGCGCGCCGACGAGATCTCGCGCATCGTGACGGAGGAGCGCGACCTGACCGCGGCGTGCAAGCGGCTGATCGACCGCGCGAACGAGAACGGCGGTCCGGACAACATCACGGTCATCGTCGCGCGGTTCGAAGGCGACGCGCTGCGCCGCCCGAGCGCGCAGGAGCACGTGGGCCACCGGGTGTTCCCGCTCGCCGTGGACTCCGGTCAGTCACCGGCGATCGAGCTTCCGCGCACCGGCACCGTCACCACGGGCTCGATGTCCGCGCTGCGGCGTCCCACGCGCGAGCTGCCGCCCGAGGCGTTCGTGCTCACGCCGACGCCGCGCGACGAGACAGCGACCAAGCGCCGCAGCCGCGGTACGCTCATCGCCCTGCTGCTGCTCGTCGTGTTCCTCGTCGTGGCGACGTGGGTGGTGTATCGCAGCGCCGAGCAGGCGGTGAAGAGCAAGCCCCCGATCACCCGGCCCGCCGGCGCGGGGGTCTCCGCCCAGCGGACGCCCACCGCCGCTGATCCCGCAGCGTCGTCGCCGAACCCGTGACGATCGAGCTCCGAATCCTCACCGGCTCCCGGGCCGGCGAGCGGGAGCGGTTCGACAAGTCGGTGGTCACCATCGGACGTCATCCGCTCAGCGACCTGCGCTTCGATCCGCAGACCGAGCTGGAAGTGTCCACGCGCCACGCCGAGCTTCGCGAGAGCGAGCACCACTGGACGATTCACGATCCCGGCAGCACGAACGGCACCTTCGTCAACGGCGAGCGCGTGAACGGCTCGCAACGCGTGCACACGGGCGACGTGCTCGACCTGGGCGCGGGCGGCCCACGCGTCGAGCTGCATCTCGACATCCGCTCGATGAGCGCGGCGGCGGGCACGACGACCGAGATGGAGGCGATGTCGCGCCCGGCGCCGGCGCCGCGCCGCGACACGAACGTGCGCATCGCCGAAGCCGTGGAGGCGGAGACGGCGTCGGTGCGCCGGATGGCGGCGATCGCGGTGGGCTCGGTGATCGTGATCGCGGTGGTGGCGCTCGCGCTCGGCCGCCGGCAGTCGTCGGCGCGCGAGAGCGAGCTGCTCGCGGTGATCGCGCGGAGCGAGAGCGCGTCGGCGCCGCTCCAGCGCACGATCCAGGCGATGCGCGCGCGCGACTCGCTCTTCTCGGCGCAGCTCGCGGACCGCGACGCGCTGAACGCGCGCGAGGTGGCGCGCGGGCGGCGGATGGCGGTGATCGGCTCGGGCGAGAGCGCCGACTCCGTGACGCAGCTCTCCCAGCGCGTCGCGCTCGACACACGCGTGCGTCAGGCGATCATGCAGATGGACTTCCCGCGCGTGCACGACATGAACGACTCCGCGGTCGCCCTGATCGCGAGCGACATCGACGGGACGTTCATCGCGGGCACCGCCTTCTCGATCTCGCCGCGCGGCGAGCTGGTGACGAACAAGCACGTCGTTCGCTCGCCGACGGGGGGCGCGGCGCGCCGGATCCGCGTGCTGTTCGCGAACACCACCGAGTGGCTTCCGGCGAAGCTCGTGCGCGCGAGCGACGGAGACGATCTCGCGCTGATCCAGGTCGAGGGGAGCGGCACCTTTCCAGTGGTTGCTGGCGTGAGCCGAGCGGGGAGCGACACGCGGGTAGGCTCGCCGGTGGCGACGATCGGCTATCCGCACGCGGTGGAGACGCCGATGGAGGGCGCGGGACTGAACGTCCGCGCGCGCACGACGACGACGGCGGGCACGGTGAGCAAGCGGCTCGGCGACGTGCTGCAGATCGACTCGTACGCGGGCAAGGGCTCGAGTGGGAGCCCGGTGTTCGACGTGCACGGAGACGTGGTGGGCGTGATCTACGGCGGCGAGGCCGAGAGCCAGGGCCGCATCGTGTACGCCGTTCCGGCCGAGCGTCTCGCGGCATTTCTCGGCGCGGCGCCGATCGTTCGCTAGTCTCGCCGATCAGGCGCGTCGGTTGCGCCGCGGCATCGTTCGTTCTCGATCATTGCGGGCGCTGTCGGCGTGAGCTCCTTCCGTCGGGCGCGAGATCGCTCCACGCCAGACGGCGCCGCGCGTGCGGCCCTATTCCGGTCACGCCGTCCGAGCGCACGCTCGACTCGCGAGGTGTGCACGCGGTCTCGCACGCGATCCTCGCGAGGGAGGGAGCGAGGTGTCCTGGAGCGGGAGTCCGAGAATTGCCGGGCCGCAGGCCCGAGCAATTCGAGTCTCTCCCGCGGAAGGACATCGCGCGACCGACCGCCCGAAACGATCTCGAAGCAATGAGACCGTGGCGCCGAAGCGAGAGGCGCAGCGCGACTAGCCCGGAGTGAGCGACCCGAGGATCCGCGGACCGCGTGCGCCGGTTGCAGTCGGGACGTTCCCCGGGCGATGCTCGAGATGGAGCAGCGCGAGCAGCGCGAAGGCGACCGCCTCCTTCGCCTCACCGTCGAAGAAGTGTGCGTCGAACGGAACCACCTTCAACGGTGCGAGATCTCTCTCGAGCATCGCGCGCAGCACCGGGTTCTTCGCGCCGCCGCCGGAGATCACGGTCTCCGTCACCGGCTCCGGAACGAACCGCCGGTACGCATCCGCAATGCTGCGGGCGGTGAGCAGGGTCGCCGTCGCGACGAGGTCCGCATCCGTCGCGCTCGGTCGCGCGCTCCGGCACGTCTCGATCAGCCGCGTCACGTACGCGTCGTCGAACAGCTCTCTCCCCGTGCTCTTCGGCGGCTCGGCGGCGAAGTACGGGTCGGCGAGCAGCTCGGTCACCACCGCCTCGATCGCGGAGCCCGACGCGGCGATGCGGCCGTCCTCGTCGTAGCGCATCGA
>DASYMZ010000109.1:0-24012 GCA_036008805.1 Gemmatimonadaceae bacterium | reverse complement strand
CGCGCCGAGTCGCTCGCGCGTGTCGTCGAAGCCGCGGAAGATGACCTGGTACGCGCCCGACCGAACGAGCGGAAGGACCGCGCGAAGCCCCTCGCGCGTGTGGCTCGAGTAGAGGATCGCCGGGACGGAGCGGAACTCGGTGAGGAGGGTGAGGAGGGGCGAGGGCTCTCGATCGTCGTGAGCGACATCGCCGCGGCCGAGCCGGGGATCGACGACGATCACGTCGATCGGCTGTGAGCGGAGCGTGTCCGAGAGGTCGGACCAGTCGCCGACGGCGGTCAGCTCATCGTCGGCGGAAAGCACGGCGCGAAGCCGTGCGAGCGATCCGGGAGGAAGGTGGGCGGCCACATGCACGAATGGCGACGGAGTGCGTTTGGGCGGCGGAAGGAAGAGATGCGTCCACAGGAGACGAAAAACTGGCGTTGTCGCACCCCCTGCGCCATGCCGACCTTGAGCCACCCGCGCGACGGTCCGATGCGACCGCGCGCACCAACTCAACAGAGGTCGTCACATGTCCCGTCGCCCATTCGCCCTGATCGCGCTCTCGCTCGTCGCCCTGGCCGCCACCGCCTGCGCCGATGCCACCGCACCGACCTCGAGCACGCCGTCCGCTCGGCAGATTCAACCCGCGGGCAAGGCGTCGCTGGACGTGACGGATCCGGATTGCAAGGGCGGCACGCTGTCCAGCACCGGCAAGGCTTGCTGACTCGAGTCGACGTCGCGCTCCAGATCGATCCGGAGCGCCGACCGCTCACAGCCCAGCGAGAATCCTCAACTCGGTGATCGCGCGGGCGACCGTCACCAGCTCAGGTGGCGGCTCGCTCGCGCGGCTTCGCTGCGCGTCTTCCAGGGGACACGCTACAGCCGCGACGTCTTCGAGCGCCTGTTCGGCTTTCAGGACGAACTCGTTCAGCTCGTGTCGCTCCGCGACCGCGAGCATTCTCTGGAATGCGCGGGTGGACTCGGGCACGCGACCGAAGATCCGGAAACCGTGCGCGCTCGTCTCCCAATACACCACCTCGAGATATGGCGGCAGATCCACTCCCGCGATCTCCCGCCGATAGTGCTCGAACATCGGCTCGCGCCGCTCGAGATACGCGAGCTGCATGAGGTTGATCTGCGCCATCCAGCGTACGACGGCTTCCTGCGCGGTGGCGATGAGGACGAGATTGCCGTCGCGCGATTGCTCCCACAGCCCGAGCTCCATCAGCGTGACACTGATGTTGATCAGGATGCGGTCGCGCTCCATCGGATCGCGCGAGTGGACCAATGCCTGATGTCCGAGGATCGTTGCCGACGCGAGATCTCCGAGATGGTGAGCAACTCGTGCTCGATCCATCAATGCCTTGGCGCGGATCCCGACGTGCTCCTCCTCGCGCGCTTCCGTGATGATCTGGTCGAGCATCCCCGCCGCCGCTGGCAGGTTGCCGCGCTCGAACGCGATCTTCGCGAATCCCAGCTCGCTGAGCAGTAGATACTGCTCGCTGCCGAGCAGCGCCGCCGTCTCGCGCAAGCGGCCGTAGGCGTCGCGCGCGTCGTCGAACTGCGCGAGCATTCGCAGGCTGAAGCCCACCATCAGCATCGAGTCGAGCATCCGCTCCTCGTCGTCGATGCACTGCGCATAGTCCACCAGCGTCTCGTACACGTCGCGCGACAGCGACCAACTCGCCTCGTACTGCAACAGCTTGCCGTATGCCGCGAGCACGCGGCCGACCTCCATGCCGCGCAGCACCCGCTCGTCCGGACCCGGAGTGGCGTGCTCGATGACGTCGACGAGCTGCGTGAGACAGCGCCGGATGGGATCAGACTCCGGGACCGCGCCCAGGCGCTTCCGCACTCGGCGGAGCTCCATGAGGCTCGGGCGCACCTCGCCGCCATCGATGCCTGCCCACGCCTCGAACAGCTGGAGCACGGCGTAGCCCGCCGTGACGGAGTGCCAGCGTGGGCTCTCTTCGGCGCACTGCGCCAGCACTTCGAGGTACGCGAGATGTGGCAACGGCGGCCGTGAACCGGGGTGAAGGATCACGCCAGGGCTCCTGATCGGTGCCGACCCGACTGATCGGCAAACCCGCGACAATGAGGGCGCGCGTCTATCCGCCGCAGACGCGCCGTTCCGCACGGCTTCGTGCGCCCGCAAACATGCAGCCGAGTTCCGCTGGCGAACAACCCACCTTTTTCACCTCGTACCAGCAGTTTTTCGTCCCGCGCGGTGCATGCAATGTCTTGTGCAGAGATGCCTGGCTCGGTGTGGCCCATACTCAGCGACGAGGCCAGGCCGTCGCACGCAACCCGCTCCCTCACGTCAGCCAGGCGCCCGTCTCTCATACAGTAGAATCTCGGCACCATCGACGCGCGCGAGCAGGGACAGGTCGGAAAGTCGCGCACGAACGCCCGGTAGGGTGCTCGCGGCCGCGTCCAGAAAGCGCGGCCATCCCGGGATCTCCTCGCGGAACTCCACCTCGGAGCCATCGGCGAGGGCGACCGCGGCGAAGATCGCCTTGCTGGCTCCGATCGGCCGTGCGTACACGCGCAGCCGGGTCACATCGCCCCATCGCGCAGCCGACACGCAGCGGCCACCGCTCCACAGCGCGAACCCCGCGCCCACGACCACGATGCGCGACTCGACGTCCGTCACGCCGACAGCCTCAGGCGAATCCCGGCCTCGACCGCACCTGCGTCGCCGACGGATCGATCACCACCGCCGAGATGCTCTCGTACGCCGCGGTGACGCGAAACACCGGCTCGTCCGCCGACGCCGGCGTGCCCTGCTCGGCGAATCGCGGACGCTGGTGAGCGAGATCGCCCTTGAGGTGAAACGCCTCGAACACCACATAGCCGCTCGTCACGTCGATCACGGAGCGGATGCGGTGCGTGTGGCCGTTGAGCAGCGAGATCTCGACGATCGGGTCGCCGCCCATCGCGTCGGTGTCGCGACGGAGCCGAGTGCTGAAGAAGTCCGCGTCGAACATGCGATGGAGGAGAGGGGAAGCTGTGGAGGGAGGTGGACGCTAGCTTCACCGCATGCCGCGTCTGCCCCGCTGGCTGCCGCGCAATCCTGGGTGCGGCTGCCTGATCCTGCTCCTCGTCGGCTTCGCTCTCCTGCTACTCTGGGGAGACGGCCGCTGAGGCGCGCTCCCCAAACATAGCGCCGCGCCTACACCTTGGCTGCCGCGTCGCCCTTCATGGACTTCATGAACAGCGTGCGGCCCGTCGCCGCATCCACTACCTCGTACATGGCGAGCATGCCGAACGCGGTGCCGTTGGGCAGCTTGAGCGGCGCCTTGCCCGCGCGCACCCAGCTCGTGCCGCCATCGGTCGACTCCTGTCGCTCGATGATGTCGAGACTCGCCTTGCCGGTCTTCACGACGGTCTCGTCGTCGCGCCGATACTTCGCCGCCTGATGGCGCCAGGGCAGCCGCTTGTCGAAGTCGTCGGTGCCGATCAGCTCGGCGGGCTTGAGCCCCGCGTCGGCCGCGAACGCCTCGTTGCACCCACCGAACAGGTACTTGGGGCCGGTCTTCCACATGATGCGCACGTTGCTGCGCGGTGGCGCGACCTCGCGGAGATAGCCGTCGAGCTCCGACTGGAGCTCGGCCGCCGACGCTGCTGCCCATCGTGCGGAGCGCGACTTCATCGTTGGGTTCAGATCAGGCCACGACGCCGCGGCGACCTGCTGATAGGCCATGAGAATGGCCCGGAGTTCGTCAGCTGAGTTGTCCATATGGGGCTCCACTCCGAAGAGAGACGTGCCCGACGACGTTGGCGAATGGGGTGTTTCGCCCGACGAGGGGCCTCGCCCGTTTGACGATACGTGCGCTTTCACGCAACACGGGTGGAGCGAGAAGAGGACGGCGTTGCGTCCCACGCGTAGGACACCGCGCGGCCGTCCGGCTCTCGTCGTCGACAGGCAACGCGTTGCCACCGCTTGCGTTACCCATCGTGCTCGCGCGTGCGGCGCATGGCACCGCCGATGCCTTTGAGTGCCGTGCGCCCCCGCCGGGGACGCTCACTCCACGGAGACTCACATGCGCACTCCCTCGTACTTCTTCGCCACGATCCGCGCCGGCGCGCTCGTCACCGCATTGAGCATGTCCGCCGCCGCGAGCGTGCACGCGCAGTCGCGCGCGACTCCGTTGGCCACCGGCAAGGCGTTCGATTTCACGCCCTACGCCGGCTACATGATCTTCGGCGACTACATCAAGGGACCGCTCGGCACCTCGCTCTCGAACGCGCCAGCTCCAGTGTACGGCGCGCAGCTCGGCATGCGGCTCGCCCCGAACCTGTCGCTCGTCGGCAACCTCGCGACGACGAGCAGCGACATCAAGGCGGGCATCCCGATCATCGGCGGATTCTCCGTCGCTCACAGCAACCTGCTGCTGTACGACGCCGGGCTGCAGCTCGACATCCCGGTGACGACGATGGGCGGCACGTCATTGTCGCCGTTCGTGCAGGCCGGCGCGGGCGCGATCCGCTACGACATCTCGGAGTCGGTCATCTCGACGAAGGCGACGAACTTCGCCGCGAACGTCGGACTCGGCGCCGACATCGCGCTCGGCAACGGCGTCGGCGTGCGCGTGATGGCGAAGGACTACATCGGCAAGTTCGACTTCAAGGACGCGACGTACCTGGACTTCTCGGGGCAGACGGCGCACAGCGTGGCGCTTTCCGCGGGGCTGAGGCTGTCGTTCTGAACGACGGTGATCGGTGATCGGTGATCGGTGATCGGTGATCGGTGATCGGTGATCGGTGAACGGTGAACGGCTACGGCCTCGGGACGCAGGAGCTGCCCGAGGCCGCGTAAGTCTCGCTACCCTCTACCCGCTACGACCTCTCGCTACCGCTACACGCTACCACCTACAGGGAGTGGCTGTTGAAAGCAGCGCACGCCAGCTATTTCAACGTCTTGATGTACAGCACGAGCGAGCGCATCTCCGCCTCGCTCAGCACGCCCTTGAACGATGGCATCCCGGGCTCGTAGCCCTGCACGATGTCCGCCGACGGCTCGAGGATCGACTGCAGCAGATACGCGTCGTCCGCGATGCGCGCGGGCTTGTTGACCAGCTTCACGCTCGAGCCGTACAGACCCTTGAACGTTGGCCCGGTCTTGCCGGCCTGGGTGCCGTCGCTCGAGTGGCAGGCGACGCAGCCGGCGCGCGCGTAGATCTTCGCCCCCTTCTCGGCGCTCGCCGACGTCGCGCTGGCCGACGCGCCACCCGGTGCCGCACGGCGCGCACTCGCGCGCCAGTCGAGCGACGCGAAGCCGGCATCGGCGAGGTTCATCGGATCGACGGCGTGCACCGTGAGATAGAGCGCGCTCTTCATCGGCGTGCCGTCGCGCGCGCGCAGATCGTAGTCGAGCTCCATCTGCATCGCGGGCTTCATGTCGGGCACGACGAGCAGCACGCTCCGCCCGTCGGGCGAGAGGTGCGCCGCGACGTCGAGCCGGTCGTGCCCCGCCGTGCCGTCGCGCTTGAAATGGCCGGAGCCGTAGGCCGAGCTCCGCACGTAGTTCCACGCTTGCAGCTGATAGCGCGACGCATCGCGCGCCGCGGCCGCGTCGAGCCGCGTCGCGAACCGAACGAGGATTCCCTGCTGGCCTGCATGGACCGCGGTGGGCAGCGTGCTCGGACGACCCGTGTATCGCAACCGCACGAGGCTCGAGACGTCCTTCGCGAGTGACTGCCAGATCTGGAACCCAGCCAGGTAGAGCTGCCCGTCGGACGGATTCACTCGGCCCTTGAGCGTCGGCGTCGTGTAGACGCCCGGCAGCGCGACGACTGCGCCCTGCATCGCGCTGCGTGTGCTGTCGGCGTACACCCGGAATGGTCCGGGCTTGGCGTACGAGAGATGCACGAGCGCATCGCCGCCGAAGCCCATCCGGTTTCCGGTGACCCACACCTCGCCGGCGCCCGACGCGTCCACCTCGTGCGGGATCCACGCGACGGGCGGGATCGCGGGCGGCGGCGAATCGCGGTGCGCGGTCGGGATCACACCGTAGTAGCCGCCGTCGCGCAGCAGATAGACCGGCGTGGACGGCACGAAGTTGCCCTGCTGGTCCGAGGACGCGATCCGCCCCGTGCGCGGATTGACGCCGATGTTCGGCTCGCGCAGGCCGGTCGCGACGGTGCGGATGCTCCGTCCGTCGGCGGAGATCTCCTGCACCGTGCCGCTGTGCGGAGAGCCGGCGCGGAACCCGGGCATGGTCTGCGGCGACGTCTTGGGCCCGTTGTCCAGCGCGCCGCCGATCGACACGTAGAAGCCACCGCCCGGCTTCGTCGACATGCCGAGCGGATACTCGCGCGACTCGCCGGACGCGATCAGCAGATTGCTGAAGTTCTCGTAGCGGTCCGCCTCGCCGTCGCGGTTCGTGTCGATCAACCGAACGATCCCCTGCCGGTCCAGCACGTAGACCGTGTCGTGCACGACGGCGACGTTGAGCGGCTCGTACAGCCCCGAGGCGAAGCGCCTCCACTTCACGCGTTCGAGCGGCTTGTCGACTCCCGAGACGATCCACACGTCGCCGTCGAACGTCACCGCGGCGGCTCGGCCATCGCTGAAGAAGTCGATGTCGGAGACGCGCACGTTGCGGCGCCACGGGTTCGGCAGTGGAAGCGTGACGCGATCCGTCACGTAGTCCGCGGTGTCCGGGCTGACGACACCGCGCGTCTCGACCGTCTGCGGCCAGCGCGGTACGCTGCTCGGCGCCGCGCTCGCCATCTCGACGGGCTTCGCGAGCATGCTCGCGACCACCGCGCGACCGCTCGCCGCTCCACGCCAGGCCGTCACGCGGAATGTGGAGGCCGCGCCGGCGGGAATGCGCAGCGTGACGTAGCGGTTGGAGTCCACCTGCAGCTTCGCGCCCGCGGGTGCAGCGCTCACTCCGATCACCGTCGCCGTGTCGCGCGCGGCGCCCTGCAGCACCGTCGCCGTGCTTCCGTCGACGATCGACTCCACACCGTTGCCGACTTCACCGACGACGAGCGTCAGCGGACGCGCGATCGCTCCCGTGCGGAACGTGCGCGTGATCCCGACCTGATCACCGGCGGCGACGCTACCCACCTGCTCGTCGATCGATGTGCCCTCCACCGAGTACGACAGCACCGCGGCGTCCTTCACGACGTGCAGTCCGTTCCACCGTCCCGCCGACGGCGCGATCGGCCCGCGACCGATGTCGGCCGGGTTCGCACTCGCCGGCCGCGGATCGCCGTACGTCGGCGTCGCCCCCATCCAGCCGGGATAGATCCCCGTCGCGACGATCGGCGTGCCGAGCACGCGCGGGATCTGGTTGTTCTTGTTGAATGGCTCCTGATAGGAGATCTGCGCCATCGTCGTCAGCGACACGAAGCCGCCGCGCCACGCCGCGGAGATGCGCAGCAGGTCGGTGTCGAAGCAGGCGTACGTGTCGTTGCCGAGCATGAGCACCACGCAGCGCACCGCGAGGTTCCGCTCGGGAAATGCCGGGCCGAGCTTTCCCGCGTCCACCGTGGAGACGATGAAGGGAAAGCCCGGCTCGACGAACGGCGCGAAGGGATCCTCCCACGCCGCGCTTCCCACCTTCCACACCGCTCCCACGGCGAGCACGGCGGCGCAGAGCGCGCCGATCAGCGTGCGCTGCATCGTGCCCGTCGTCAACCGATCAGCCACCGATTACCGGCACGGTCTCCGACGCGCTCCACGGCTGCCAGCCCTGGCGATACTCGCGCGTCAGCCACCGGTTCACTTCGGGCGCGTTGGTCACCTGCATCTTCGCGCCGTCATAGAGAATCTTGCGCGACTGGCCGGCGCGCAGCGCCACGATGCCGAGCAGCATCGTCTCGGTGAGCTTGGCCGCATAGTCGAACGGCGAGCTCGCCGTGCCTTCCCCCTTGCACGCGTTCGCCCAGTTCGCCTCGTGCGAAACGGTCACGCGCGGGAACGTCTTCGGCACCGCGTCCGCCGCGGCGCGCAGCGACTCGGGATAGACCTTGGGGTTGTTGCCGTAGGTCTCGTACGTGAGGAACCCCTTGTCGCCGACGAACACGCCGCCGCCCCCCTCGCGTGGGAGTGGGATGTCCGCCGTCAGCACGGGCAGCAGCCCGCCGTCGTACCAGTGCAGCTTCACCGGCGGCGCCGCGCCGCGCGCCGCGAACTCGTAGGCCACCGTCATCGCGAGCGGATACGTGCCCGGATCCTTCTCGCCGCCGCCCCACGGCGTGGACGACGCGATGATCCCCGTCGGATAGTCCAGGCCGAGCGCCCAGAACGGCTGGTCGATGATGTGCGCGCCCATGTCGCCGATCGCGCTCACGCCGAAGTCGACGAAGCCGCGCCAGCTGAACGGGTGATAGGCGGGGTGATACTGGATGTCGCGCGTCGTCGGTCCGAGGAACAGATCCCACTTCACCCCGGGCGGGATCGCCTGCGGATCGGCCGCCATCGCCTTGAGCACCGCGATGTCCACCGAGCGCATGTTCCACCGCGGCGGCGCACCGCTCGGGTCGGGCGTCATCGCGGGCGGCGCGGCTGGACGCGGGATGCCCTGCGCCCAGAAGCGCTGCGGACGGTCGGTCCACGTGTGCACCTCGCGAATCGGCCCGATCACGCCGGCGGCGATGAGCTCGTTGATGCGCCGCGTGCCCTCCATCGAGTGGCCCTGATTACCCATCTGCGACACGACCTTCTGCTCGCGCGCGGTCCGCGCCAGCAGCCGCGCCTCCTGCACGGTGTACGTGAGCGGCTTCTGCACGTACACGTGCTTGCCGTGCTTCATCGCGGTGTACGCGGCGATGGCGTGCAGATGATCCGGCGTGGCGATGACGACGGCGTCGATGTCCTTCTGGTTGTCGAACATCGTGCGGAAGTCGTCGTACTTCTTCGCCTTCGTGTACGCCTCCTGCAGCTTCACCGCGTCGGCGGGTGCACCGGTCTGTCCCTGCCGCGGCCGCATCCGGCTCGCGATCGACCGCTCGACGTACGGGAAGTCGGCGTCGCACACGGCGACGATGTTCTCGCCCGCCTGCAGGATCGCGTTCATGTTCGTCATGCCCATCCCGCCGAACCCGATCATCGCGACGTTGAGGGTGCGGCTCGGGGCGCGGTATCCGACGCCACCGAGCACGTGTCGCGGGACGATCATCGGAGCGACCGCGAGAGCGGCGGCGGCGGTGGCGGTGTCGCGCACGAAGGTGCGGCGAGAGATGGGGCTCTTATCGTCGGTCATGACTCAGGTCCTTTAGTGGGAGCGGAACACAAAATAGGTCGCCGTGCTCATGGCGCCGCAATGCCCCGTGCAGCCGTTACGCGCCGAGCGGCCGGCCCGCTGCGCGGCCCGCCGCGCGACCGGTCGCCCACGCCCAGAGAAAGTTGTACCCGCCGATCGGACCGAACGCGTCGAGGAGCTCGCCGCACAGAAACAGTCCCGGATGGAGACGGCTCTCCATCGTACGGGGATCGATCTCGGCCAGGCTCACGCCGCCGCCGGTCACCTCGGCCTTCTTGTAGCCCTCGTCACCGGTCCATGGCAACGTGCCTCGGCACAGCGTGTCGACGAGTCGGCGCCGCTCGTCGCGCGTGAGCTCCGCGAGCGAGCGCGACGGATCCACCTCCGCGTACGCGAGCAGCGCGGCCGCGAGCCGGTCGGGCAACTCTGCGCGGAGCGCGCCAAGGGCCGTGCGCGAGCCCTGCGGCCTCAGCAGCGTTTCCCACTGCGCGTCGTCGAGACTCGTCCAGCGCACGGTGATCGTCGCTGCGCTGCCGTGCTCGGCACGCGCCCGCACGACCACGTGCGAGACGTCGAGCACGGACGGTCCGCTGTAGCCGCGATGCGTGAACAGGAAGCCGCCCGTCGCGGTCGCGCTGCGGCCGAGGCTGCGCGCCGAGAGTGTGACCGGGAGCGACACTCCCGACAGCGCGCCGAAGGGCGCGGGCTCGCAGGTGACCGGGGTGAGCGCGGCGTACGTCGGGTGTAGCGTGTGGCCGAGCGCGGCGAGCGCTCGAAGACCGAAGCCGTCGCTGCCCGTGGTGGGGACGGAGAGCCCGCCCGCCGCGACGATCACGGCATCCACATCGAGCGGCGGCGCGTCGGCGAGCGAGACGCGCCAGCCGCCGTCGAATGGCGCGAGCGCGGTCACGGTCGTGTCCATGCGCGTCGCGACGCCGAGCCGGGTCGCGTGCGCCAGCAGGCCGTCGCGTACGTCGCGCGCGCGGTGCGACGCTGGGAAGAGCTTCGCCGACTCCTCTTCCTCGACGAGCGGGAGGCCCAGATCTCCCTCGAAGAATTCGATCTGCTCGGCGAGCGGCCACGAGCGCACGATCTTGCGCAGCGTGTTGGGCGAGGAGTCGCTGACGAACCGCGTCTCGTCGAGCCGGGCCGGCAGCACGTTGCAGCGACCACCGCCGCTGATGAGGATCTTGCGTCCTCCGTCGCGCGTGCGCTCGAGCAGCACGGTCTCCGCACCCATCGTCGCCGAGAAGATCGCCGCCATCGTGCCCGCCGCGCCCGCTCCGATGACCGCTACGCGCCGACTGTGGCGTCCCGCTGATTGCTGATCGATGTTGAACACTGGACCGGTGACACGTCCCGTTCAAGCCCCGCGGAACGCAAGCGCAGCCGCGCGCCGTCGGTCGGTCCTGGGGCGATTGCCGTCGTCAGGGCGCGGGCGCGCCCACCGCGCAGGCGACGAGCCGGCTCGTGAACCCCTCGAACGGACGCACGGTCGGCACGGGGCCAGGCGCGCCAAGATCGCACCCCATGCGACCCGTCGCGGCGAGGCGGCGCACCTCGTCGAAGTCGACCGTGGAGAACGGATCGGCGGCGTAGCGCGCGTTGAGCACGTCCACCAGCCACGCCGCTTCGTTCGCGACGCCCTGCATCACCGCCTCGAGGCCGGCCACCACGGCGTCCACGTGTGCCGCCGACGGCCGGCGAAGGCCGCGCCCCAACCCGCCGTATCGGACGGCGGGGGTTGCGATCTGCGACGCGCGATACGCATTGCACGCGTCCACCACCGTGCGCAGCCGCTGGGCATGCGGAAGCCAGCGCTCGCCGCCGTCGAGATACTCGCGATGCGCGACGCACACGACGACCACCTCCGCCGTCGCGAGCGCGTCCGCCGGGTCTCGCTGAAAGCACGCGGCGAGCCCGGCGTGCAGCAGGTGCTGATCGGCGGCGCCGACGTGCGGATCGTGCAGGCTCACCTCCGCGCCGCGATCGATGAGCTGGCGCGCCAGGGCGAGCGTGGGCGAGCAGCGGGCGTCGCTGGAGTCGGGGCGATAGGCGACGCCGAGCAGGGCGATCGAGCGTCCGCGCACGCGGCCGGACACGCGCTCGATCAGCGCGAGGAGCTGCGCGGGCGATTCGTCGTTGATCCGCCGCGCCTCGAGCACCAGGCTGTGCGCCGGATTCTCCCCGGCGTCGAGCGCGCGCCACCAGAGCAGGACGCCGTCCTTTGGCAGCCCGCGTCCTCCCACGCCGACGGTCGGGACCATCAGCTCGCCGTGCGGTGACACGTTCGGCGCGCCATCCTGCGCGAGCCGCGCATTGACGCGCCGACGCAGCGCGAAGAAGTCGATGTCCTGCGCGTCGCAGTAGCGCGCCACCTCCGCCGCGTACGCGATGCGCACGTCGCGCACGGCGTTCTCCAGCGTCTTCACCACTTCGGCCGTCATGCTGTTGGTGCAGTGCAGCGCACCCCGAACGACCCGGCCGTACAACATGGCGGTCTGTCGCGCCGTGTCCGGCGAGAGCGCGCCGATCACCTTGTCGCCCGCGACCACGC
Organism: Gemmatimonadaceae bacterium; assembly: GCA_036008805.1. GTDB lineage: Bacteria > Gemmatimonadota > Gemmatimonadetes > Gemmatimonadales > Gemmatimonadaceae > AG11. Next base: position 12,256 of record DASYMZ010000109.1, on the reverse strand, counting down.
ATTCCACCGTCTGTCCGGACACGGCGCGTCCAGCGCTGTTGGCGAGCAGCACGTCGCGCCCTTCCTCGAGACCGTGCGACGCGAACAGCGCGCGTACCTCGGTGAGCATGGTGGACGGCGCGAGCGTGGACTCGATCACGACGAGCGCGCGCGAGTCCACGCTGCGCTGGGTCAGTGCGTCCGCGACGCCGTGGAGCGCGTCGAGCAGCGCCGTGTAGTCGGGTCCCATCGAGCGACGCTCGGACTGCACGCAGACGATCACGACGTCCGCGTTGCGGATGTCGCGATACTCCATCGTCGCACGGAGCCGGCCGCTGCCGGCGCCCTGCGCCACCAGTTGGTCGAGCGCGGGCTCGAGCGTGCCGATCGGCGAGCGACCCGCGTTGATCGCGCCCACCTTCCACCCCGACGAGGTGGAGGCGCGCTGCACGACGATCACCCGCGTCGGCGATCCGTCGGGCGCCCACAGCTCGGCGTTGGCGAGCAGCGCGGCCACCGGCATGCCGATGGTGCCGGGACCGATGACGGCGATCTCGCGCACGAAGGAGGGATTGGTCGAGGCCTGGGTGCGGCTCGAGCGGGCCGAGTGGATCGATCGAGCGTGCATAGCGTGCATCATGATGCGCTGAAGTGTCCGGTTTCCGTCATGGCGCGACGCGGTCGAACATCGACACGCCGTTCGCGATCGTGCGATCACTGCGCGCGGAGTCCCGTCCGCGCACGCGGTACCACGCGAGCTCCGCGAGCAGTCCCAGGTGACCGGCGAGGCTGCGCGCGACGCTCATCCTGGATTGACCGAAGATCCGCGCGTCCAGGCGCACGGGATGTTCGACGATCGCGCCCCCGGCCAGGTCGAGGCGCGCGAGCGCCTCGGTGAGACCCACCGGACCGGCGCGCCGAGGCGCGATGGCGAGCATCCGGCTGCGGCGGTACACGCGGAAGCAGTTGGTGTAGGTGTGGAGCTGATGCGTGAGCAGGCGACGGTACATCGCCGCGAGCAGGCGCGAGAGGGTGAGCTGCCACGCCGCGATGCTCGGAACCGCACCGTCAGGGTGATACGGCGACGCGACCACGAGATCCACGCCCAGTCGCAGTCGTGGAATCATGCGCGCCAGCTCGTGCGGATCGTGTGCGCAGTCGCAGCCCATCGAGCAGACGATCTCCGTCGTCGCGGCCATCAGGCCGGTGGAGATCGCGGCGGTGACTCCGCGATTGCGGCTGTGGCGAAGCACGATCACGTTCGCCCAGTCGGCGAACAGCTTGCGCAGCACGGCGGGCGTGCCGTCGTCACTTCCGTCGTCGACGAAGAAGAAGCGCAGGTCGTATGCGCCGCCAAGCGTCTCCTCCAACCGGCGGAGCGTGTTGGCCAGATACGGCAGCGCACGCTCCTCGTTGTAGCAGGGGATCACCACGGAGACGGCAAGACGAGGCAGGCTGCGCGCTGGTGGAACGAGCGCGGGGGCGCGCCGCGTGGGAACGATGCGAATGGGCGCGGCGGCGCGGGTCAGGGGCACGTCGGTGACCGGCGCGCCGAGCCAGTCGCTGATGCCGCCGAAGGAGAAGCGCGAGAGATAGTGCCGCAGCCGCTCCGGCATCCGGTCGAGGTTCCGATAGTGGCGCACGCGTGCCGTCCACGAGGCGGCGTCGATCCTCGGCTGCTCGGGATCGAGCTCCCACGTCTGGAAGTAGAGCACCATCGGCGTGCTCTCGTCGCGATGCAGCCGCTCGATGCCTCGGCGAGCCAGCGCGTGCGGGAGCTGGCGAAGCCAGTTGCCTCCGGCAAGCGGCACGTCGCAGCCGAACACGGACACGCTCGACACCGGAAACTCCCACAGCTCGTGCGCACCGATGCTGCGTAGGTGCGCGCGCCGCTCCGCGGGAATCGCGGCGTGGGAGCGAAGGAGCGGCCGCATGCTCGAATCGTACAGGTAGCCCTGGTCGGCGATGACCTCGAGCGCCCAGGCGTCGCGCGGGGCGAGCCAGTCCGAGATGCGGCAGCCGACGACGCACTGGCCGCTCGCGCGCTCGATGGCTTCGCGCGCGCGAACGAGGTCGTCCGCGAGCTCGGACGCCGTCATCTCGGCAATCCGGCGGTGCTGGTAGCCCTTGCTGGCGATCTCGTGGCCGCGCTCGCGCACGGAGCGCACGAGCTCGGGGAAGCGCTCGGCGACGCAGCCCAGCACGAACACCGTCGCCGAGACCCCCAGCTCGTCGAGCAGGTCGAGCGTGCGGGCCGCGCCCTGCTCGATCCTGCTCTCGAACCGATACCACTGCCCGCGCGGGATGAGGGATCCGAACGCCCCCACGTGGAAGTAGTCCTCCAGGGACACCGTGAGCACGTTCGCGCCCCGCCGCCGCCCCTCGAGGGGGGTGGACAGGAGCGCGAGCGGTCTACGGTGCGATTCCGTCGGAGGAAGCAGCACTGGAGGATGGAGGGTGTTGGGGGAGGTGATGCCGGATCCGACGGCACGTCCGGGACGACGGTCCCAGGTCTGGCCGTGCCGGGATCTCCTTGAGCAAGATCCGGAGTCAAATGGCCGCGCTCGCCAGTGGCTGGTGAGGGGCTCTGACATGAGTTCCAAGTGACAGGGCCACATGGAGTTGCACATCGACTGCCGTGGGGCGATTCGACTCGTGCCGGACGGACGAAGGACGCTGGGAGAGATCGGCTCGACGCGTCGTGTGGACGGGTCGCCACAGACTGGAGCCGGGTCTCGACATCAGGATCAGTTCGTTCTGAGGTCACTGTTCGCGAGTGCGGCGATGACCCAACACCTGGCGCGTCTCGTGCACTTGCGCCCGCCATGTCGCGTGGAGCTGTCAGAACGGTCGTTAGCGCCCTCTTATATGGGGGCGCTTCGCAGTTGCTCGTCCAGATCGGAGGCGCGTCCCGCCTGCTCGCGCAGGTCAGTGGAGCGTCGCCCTCCGTGGCCCAGGTCGGAGAGGCTCCGTCGCCCGCGGATCTGCCTGGCGGTGCCGCCTTTTGCGACGGCCGAATCGTCACGCAGATCGAGGTCCGGCCGGCGCCTCCACCCTTCGGTGGTGTCGCGGCGCGGTGGCAGAGCGCCGCCAGAGCCGTTGGTCTTCATCACGCTACCACCCAGGCCCGCGTGGTCGAGGCGTTCATGGCGCTGCATGTCGGGCGGCCATGTACGGAGTTCCGGCGCGCCGAATCGGAGCGCGTGCTGCGCGCGCAGCCGTTCATCGCGGACGCCATGGTGCGGCTCGCGCCCGACAGCGCGGGCGGGGTCGTCGCGATCGTCGAGACGACCGACGAGATCCCGGTGCTCGTCGGTGGACGTTTTCGCGGGGTGAATCCCGACGCGCTCTCCCTGGGAAATGCGAACGTGGCGGGGCAGGGCCTGCGCATCGAAGCGGCATGGGAGCGGGCGCGCGCCTATCGCACGGGCTTCGGCGGACGGCTCGCGGAGTACGCCGCGTTCGATCGCCCGTACGTCGCGAGCCTGGAGGGATACCAGCATCGCGTCGGCTACGACGTCGCGCTGGAGCTGGGACATCCATTCTTCACCGACCTGCAGCGCATCTCCTGGCACGTCGGCGCGCGCACGACGGAGGAGTACCCGCACATCGCGCGGCCAGCGCGCGATCCGCTCGCGCTGAAGACGCAGGATCAGCGGTGGGACGCCAGCGGCATCCTGCGGATCTTCGGTACGCGCACCGTGGGACTCGTCGGCGGAGCGGTCACTGGGCTGCGGGTCGATCCCGCATCGGCCGGAGTGATCGTCTCGGACACCGGGTTCGTCGCGGACACGGGCAATACGCTCCGCAATCGATACACGCGGTTCAAGACGACGCGCATCGGCGCCATCCTGGGCGTGCGGCGCGTGGACTTCGTGACGATGTCCGGCCTCGATGCGCTCGTCGGGTCGCAGGATGTCCCACGCGGCGTGATGGCCGCGCTGTTCGCTGCTCGAGGCGTGGAGACGTGGGGCGAGAGCGACGCTTTTCTCTCCGGCGCGACCTACGCGGGCGCCGCCGGCAACGGAATGTTGCTTGCCAACGTCGCGGAGCTGGAGGGCCGGCGCGACATGGCGACGCACGAATGGAACAGCATCGTCGGCAGCACGCGCACGGCGTTCTATGCCGGGGGCCCCGGTCTCCTGCTCATTCTCTCCGACGAGCTCTCGGGTGGCGTGCGCTCGCGACTGCCGCTTCAGCTCACGCTGAGCGATCGCGTCGGCGGCGTTCGCGGCTACCGCGCCTCGGCGCTGGCCGGGGCGCGGCGCAACGTGATGAGAGCGGAAACGCGGTGGAGCACGGCGGCCGCCGTGCGCCGCGCCGATGTCGGCGTCGCCGCGTTCGGGGAGCTCGGCACGCTCTGGGCGGGTGACGCGCCGTACGGATGGACCGGTTCTCGCGGGAGCATTGGCGTCAGCCTCCTGGCAGCGTATCCTACCCGATCGAAGCGGCTCTACCGGGCCGATCTCGCCATTCCGCTCACGCGAGGGGGTGAGGGCGGCGGCCGGATCGAGCTTCGCTTCAGCAGTGAAGACCGCACGAGCCGATTCTGGGACGAGCCGAACGACGTGGCACGAGCCCGGACCGGAGCTACGCCCTCCACGCTCTTCGCCTGGCCGACCCGCTAGGCGCGACGCCGCGCCCGTACCTCAATCGACCAGATGCGATTCACACGCTCCACGAAGGTCCAGCGTTGAGCTGGCCCGGCCGCCGTCCGGCGCCGAGCTTCGCGACGCGCGTCCCCGACTTCGAGGCGTTCTTCGAGGCGCTGCCGGCGCCGTGCATCGTGTTCGCCGCCGATGCGCCGCGCTTCACGATCGTCGCGGTGAACGACGCGTATCTCACCGCGACGAACAGCGTTCGCTACGGCGTGAGAGGACTGCTCGGCCGCCCGTTGTTCCAGACCTTTCCGGATCCGCTGTTCGATCCGATGGCCACGGAGACGGCGAACCTGCGCATCTCGCTGCATCGGGTGATGCAGAGCCGCGCGTCCGACCGCATGCTCGTGCAGCGCTACACGACGCGGCACGAGGACGGTCGCGAGGAAGAGCGGCTCTGGTGCCCGATCAACGCACCCGTGCTCGACGACGATGGCCAGGTGGCGTTCGTCGTCCATCACGTGGAGGACGTCACGGCGCGACTGGCGACGTACGGCGCGAGCGCGCTGCCGCAAGCGTCGCTGAGTGGTGCATCGTTCGTGGACTACGCGTTCGCTCAGGCGCCCGTGGCGATCGCGGTGCTCCGTGGAGCGGAGCACACCTTCGCGTCGTGCAACCGTGCATATGGCGCGCTCGCGGGAAATCGTCCGCTCGTCGGCCGCACGATCCGCGAAGCATTTCCGGAGCTCGACGTCGAGACGGTCTACGAGGTGTTGGGCACGGTGTACCAGACCGGGGCGCCCTACGTCGTCAACGAGTTCCCGATCCATCGCGACGGCGTGGCGGGGCCGGAGATCTACTACAACTTCGTCTACCAACCGCTCACCGACACGGAGGACCGCGTCACCGGCATCGCCGTGATCGCGAGCGACGTGACGGAGCTCGTGCTCGAGCGCAACCTCGCCGAGCAGGGACGCCTGGTCGCCGACGCGGCGCGCATCGCGGCCGAGCAGGCGAGCGAGGCGAAGTCGAAGATGCTGGCGACGCTCAGCCACGAGATGCGGACGCCCCTCAACGCGATCGCCGGCTACACCCAACTCCTGGGCGCCGGGGTCCGCGGGCCGGTGAGCCCCGCACAGGCGGAAGACCTCCATCGAATCCGGCAGAGTCAGCTCCATCTCACGGGCGTCGTGAACTCGGTGCTCCGTCACGCCAAGCTCGGGAACGGTCACCACCAGTCGGAGATCGACACGGTGCCGGTACCCGAGGTGTGCGCCGCGGTCGAGTCGCTCGTGATGCCGCAGATGCGAGAGAAGGGGCTCACCTTCTCGTTCACCGCGAACGCACCGGACCTGTTCGCGCGCGCCGACGTGGTGAAGCTGCGCCAGATCGTGCTCAACCTGCTCGGCAACGCGGTGAAGTTCACGCCCGAGGGCGGGCACGTGAGCGTGACGTGCGACGCGGGTGATCAGGCGGGAACGATCGCCGTTCGCGTGGCCGACACGGGGATCGGCATCGCGAACGACCACCTCGGCAAGATCTTCGAGGCGTTCGTGCAGGTGGGAGCTCCGGTGGCGCCGGACGAGGGCGTCGGACTCGGCCTGTGGATCAGCCGCGACCTCGCGCGCGCGATGGGGGGAGACCTCACCGTGGAGAGCGTGCTGGGGGGAGGGTCGACGTTCACGTTGACGCTGCCGTCGGCGGCTTGACTGCGGGCACTGGCGTACTGGGTATCGTCGTACGCGGTACTCGGACCCAAGCCGCTGGCCACTCGACGCATTGGATGCTTCGGAGCTGCGGGTACTCGGTACCGTCGCTTCGTACCTTCGTACGGCGCATGGCGACCGACATCCAACCAATCCTCAATGATTGGAAGCTCTTAGATAGGGTCTGCCCGTGGCGCTGCGACGGTCAGAGCCGATATCCACGGACGGCCATCCACGAATTGGAATGGCCAGTATGCCGATCCGAGTATCCAGAGTACGTCAGTCGTCCCAGCGTTCACGCAGTTGCCGTTCAGCGGTTCTTGAGCGTGAGATCCACGATGAGCGGCCGATGATCCGAGTGCACATCCTGTCCGATCGACGTCCGGTCGACGTGCCACTCGGGGCTGGTGAGCACGTGGTCGATGCGGGCGCGGATCCAGCCGTTGTGTTTCGTCATGCCGAACCCTGTTCCGGCGGTCGAGAAGGCGTCTGACAGATCGCTCCAGTGCCGCTGGAAGATCCGGCTCTCGATCGGGGTGTTGAAGTCGCCGAGGACGATCAGCGGACCGGTGCCTTCGTCGACCCAGTTCCGCGCGAGGCTCGACTCGATGTCGCGGATCTCGGTGTTCATGTCGAGGCGCCGGAAGTCTCGGTCCATCAGTCCTTCGAGCCCTTTGCGCGGCGTCTCGAGATGGAGGTTCGCAACGCGGATCGGGCCGCGCGGGGTCTCCAGCACGAAACGCACGACGTAGCCCGCCCCGCCGAACTCCTTCTCCTCGCTCTGCTTGACGCGGTCGAGCTGGCTTCGGTCCATCACGCTCGCTTCGCGGATGGGATAGCGGCTCAGGAGGCAGAGATCTTTCCCGACGAACTGGTGCCAGCCGGGCATCCAGGTGGGAACGAGACCGACCACCGTGGAGAGCATCTCCCCGCATTCCTGGAGCGCGACGATCTGCGGCTTCCACTGCGACAGCAGGGTCGGGATCATCTGCGCGGCAAACTCTCCGCCGTCGGCGTTGAACGACACGACGCGCACCTGGGTGCCCGCCGGCTGGGGCAGCAGGCGCCTCCACCCAGTCCGAAAACCCATGATCGGGCCGAGCACGACGAGGGCGCCGAGCAGGAGCGGCAGGAGCATGAGCCGCTGGTAGATGAGTGCCGCCGGGACGAGGAGAATCAGCGGAAGGAGAAACACCCACCTGCCCATGAACAGGAGCACCGTTCCGATCATCGTCCGGTCGCCGAGCCCCCACATGAGCGCCGCGATGATGACCGTGGCGCCGAGGTAGGCCCACGCGAGCCATCCCACCAGCTTGGATGTCCACGACTTCGGCATCAGCACTACATGGCGCCGTGGCGTTGCCTTACTGTCCTTCTTCTGTCTTTTCTTTCTTGGATTTTCCCGGTGAGTAGATGTCTTTTGCGCGTCGGGGCCTGGCGCGCGCACCGGGCGCACGACCTCGAGCTGACGGCTGCAGCGCCGGCACTTGATGCGTCGGCCCACGGCGGATTCGTCCGCGTGGTATTGCTCACCGCATTTGCAGCGAATGGTCAAGGTCGCCATGACGCCAATGTACACCTTCCGCTGGGCTGAGCGGCAACAGTCCCACACAGTGTGGTGCTCGCGCAATTGTGGTAACACGCCCGACTTGCGCGCCAGACCTTATCCGTTAGATAGGACGAGCCCATTCGCACTGCGAATGGAAGCGGGCTGATGTAGCAGGCAAGCTCATGTCGTTCAAGGGCTTGGGTTCTCGCCAAGCCCAATGGATCGCGGTCGGTTCGCAGGCCTCCCGAGCCCTGCTTCCACGAGGTGCGCAGCCGCGTCCAGATGGCATGGGCGCTGCACGCCCGCCCTACAGTGACGCGTGGTTCAGCCAGGCGTCTCCGCAGTGTCAGTCAGACTCGTTCCGCGGTACTCGCACCAGCACGTCCACGCCGTCGTTTCGCTCCGACAGCGTGGTCGTTCGTCTCGTCTTTCCCGTCACCGAATCAGGGGTCCGAACATGACAGTGGCAGCCAACCCGACCAGCCAATTCACCACCGCCTCCGCGCCGAGTGGCGTGCGTGCCTACACGCTCGGCGAGGGCAAGCACCTACCGCTGGTCGTCGAGCCGGTGGAAGAAGGCATCGTGCTGGCCGAGTGGAATGCCGCGAACCGCGAATGGGTCGAGGCGCAGCTCCTCGTCCATGGCGGCGTCCTGTTCCGCAACTTCAACCTCCCCTCCCCGGCGGACTTCGAGCGGGCGGCCAAGGCGGTCTACGGCGAGCTGTTCGCCGACTACGGCGACCTGCCCCGGAACGCCGCGGGCGAGAAGATCTACGAGTCGACGCCGTATCCGGCCGACCAGATGATCCTCTACCACAACGAGAGCTCGCACCTCCCGAGCTGGCCGATGAAGATCAGCTTCCACTGCGTGACGGCGGCCAAGGTCGGCGGCTGCACGCCGGTGTTCGACACCCGCGAGGTGCTCAACCACATCGATCCCGCGGTCGTCGCCGAAGTGCGCGCCAAGGGGCTGATGTACGTGCGCAACTTCTCGAAGGGCGTCGATCCCACCTGGGAGGAGTTCTTCCACACCACCGACAAGTCCAAGGTCGAGCAGATGTGCCGCGACGCCGGCAGCGACTTCGAGTGGAAGGCGGACGGCGGGCTCCGCGTCATCAACCGGGCGCCCGGAATCGTGAAGCACCCGAAGACCGGCGAGGACATGTTCTTCAACCAGGTCCAGATCCACCACATCTACTGCGTGGACGAAGAGACGCGCGATGGGCTGCGCGCCCTGTTCGACGAGGACGACCTGCCGCGCAACGTCTACTTCGGAGACGGCTCGCAGATCCCCGACGAGACGATGGAGCACCTGGGCCAGGTGTTCGAGAAGGTCGCGGTGCGGTTCAAGTGGCAGAAAGGCGACATGATCATGCTCGACAACATGCTGGTCACCCACGCGCGCGACACCTTCGAGGGGCCGCGGCAGATCGTGGTGGCGATGGGCCAGATGATCAACGCCGATCAGCTGCCCGCGTAGCGCTCAGGCGCTAGGCTCGAGCCGGCATGCGCGTTCTTCTCTTCAGGATGCTGTGTGACACAGGTGGTGTCTCCAGCTCCATGCTGCTGCTCGGGCGACAGATGACACGACGGGGAATCGACTGCGAGTACTGGTTCTGCCAGCCCTCCAGTCGGCTCCCCGAGTTCACCACCAGCGGGTGCACCACCACGGTCGGACCACTCTCGGCGCTCGCCAAGCGGCTCGAGCGGGGCGACGTGGACGTGGTGCAGATGACCGCGTCCGATCCGGCGGCAGAGATGGTCGCCCGCATCGCCGGACGCGCACGCGTGATCGTGACGGCGCGCGGCGCGCTCGCCGACATCTGGGACCGTGACAACTGCTTCGCCTATACCGCCATCTCGAAGGGGATGGCGGAGGTCAACCAACCCTATACCGAGCTCGAGATCGAAGTCGTCCGCAACGCCATCGACGTGGATGCCTACGCTCCGCCGCGCGAGTCCGCGCCCGGTGCGCCGATCGTCGCGTTCGTGGGTCGCACTACCGGTCTCGAAAAGAACTTCCCTCGCTTCACGCGCATCGCGCGCCGGCTGGCCAATCGCGGCGCGCGCGTCTGGATCGCCGATCCGCACAAGGCGGACTGGTCGCGATTCGAGGGCAAGCCGGTCGAGCGGATCGACCCCGAGCGCTGGGGTCCGGTACCGCATGCGGAGATCCCGGACTTCTACCGTGCGGTCGCGGCGTCGGGCGGCGTGGTGCTCATGACGTCCACGTCCGAGGGGTTCGGCAACGTGGCGCCGGAGGCGGCGGCGTGCGGCGCGCGCGTCGCGGCGCCCGACGTGATGGGACTGCGCGAGGCGATCGTCCCGGGCGTCACGGGCATGCTCTACCCATCGGGCGCGAGCGATGACGAGGTGGCCGAACGGCTGCAGGCGTGGCTCGCGGAGCCCCACGACATGCGAGCCTGCGCCGAGGCGGCGTGCACCGAGTTCTCGCCGACGGTGATGCTCGACGGCTACGCGGAGATCTGGCAGCGGCGCGAGCAGCGGCTGCGCGCGGGTGCGCCCTCGTCGGCCACCACTCGTGCCGAGGACGCGCCTGGCATGGCGGTGCTGTTCGAGCATCTCGAGCGGCAGCGAACATGGCGCGCCAACTTCTCGCGCCAGGCGGCGGCGGATCTTGCGGCCGCCGGCTATCGAGGGCTCGCGCTGCACGCGCTGGCCGGCGGATTCCGCGCATCACCGAAGCAGTTCCTGAGCAGGAGCGGGCTGCGGCACCTCGCATCCACCGGCGTGCGCCTGGCCGTTCCAGCGCGGAGACCGTAGCAGATGTCGCGGGCGACGTCGCCGGGCCCCCGTCCGGGCACGCTCTCGTATGCGCTGACGCCCCTGCAGCAGGGCATGCTCGCGCAGCACCTCCGGGCGCCCGGCTCTGGCGTGGACATCGAGCAGCTCGTGTGCACGCTGCCGGAGCTCGTGGACGCGGACGCGCTGCGGCGCGCGTGGCAGGCGGTCGTCGACGCGCACGACGTGCTGCGGACGGCGCTCGAGTGGAACGGACTGGATCGCCCGCGGCAGACGGTGTTCGCGAAGGTGGAGCTTCCCTTTCGCGCGCTCGACTGGCGCGCGCTGGCGGCGAGCGAGCGAGGAGCGCGCTTCGCCGCGCTGCTCGCCGCCGATCGCGCCGACGGGTTCGAGCTGGAGCGCGCGCCGCTGCTCCGGCTCACGCTGGTCTCGTTCGGCGACGCCGAGCATCGGCTCGTGTGGACGTTCCATCACGCGATCCTCGACGGGCGCTGCTTCCCGATGGTGCTGCGCGAGGTGTTCGACGCGTACGACGCCGCTCGGCGCGGCGAGGCGCCCCCCCCGATCGAGGCGCGACGTCCGTTCGTCGAGTACGTGGAGTGGCTCGACGCGCGCGACCATGGCGCGTCGGACGAGTTCTGGCGCCGCACGCTCGCCGGCATCACGACGGCAACGCCGATCCCCGTCGCGCGCGCGGTGCCGGCGCGCGAGCGCGTCGTGCAGGGCGACACCGAGCACACGCTCGATGTCTGGACGACGGACGCGCTGCGCGTGCTGGCCGAGATGCACGGCGTGACGTTGAACACGGTGGTGCAGGCGGGATGGGCGCTGGTGCTGAGCCGGTACAGCGGCGAGAGCGACGTGGTGTTCGGCGTGGCGCGCGCGGGCCGGCGCGGCACCGTTGCCGATGCCGATGCGATGCTGGGGCTGTTCATCAACACGTTGCCGCTGCGGGTGGCGGTACGCGACGACCAGTCCGTCGGCGACTGGCTGCGCGACGTGCGCTCGACGTGGAATGCACTGCGCGAGCACGAGCACACGCCGCTTTCTCGGGTGCTCGCGTGCAGCGCGGTGCCACCGGGCCAGCCGTTGTTCGACAGCATGGTGATGTTCGAGAGCTACGAGCTCGAAGCGTCGCTTCAGTCGCTCGGGGGCGCGTGGTCGCCGCGCGGGTTCCGGCTGCACGAGCAGAATGGCTTTCCGCTCACGCTCGCGGCGTACGCGGGCGAGCGGCTGCTGCTTCGTCTCGAGTACGACCGCAGCCGGTACGAGGACGACGTGGCCGCGCGAATGCTCGGGCATCTGGCGACGGCGCTGCGCGATCTGGCCGCGCGGGGCGCGGAGCGGACGGTGGGCGCGATCTCGATCGTGTCGGACTCCGAGCGCGTGCAGTTGCTGGAGTCGTTCGCGGGCGAAGTCGTGCGCTATGAGGGCGGCGCGACGCTGGTGGAGCGGCTGAGCGCGCAGGTGGCGCGGACGCCGACCGCGATCGCGGTGGCGGACGAGCGGGCGTCGCTGACCTATGCGGCGCTCGATGCCCGGGCGGCGGCGCTGGCGCGTCGACTGCGGGCGATGGGCGTCGGCGCCGGCGTGCTCGTGGGGGTGTGCGCGGAGCGGTCGGTCGAGCTCGTGGTCGCGCTCGTGGCGGTGCTCAAGGCGGG
>DASYMZ010000108.1:0-11197 GCA_036008805.1 Gemmatimonadaceae bacterium | reverse complement strand
CCACGCCGGTTCGTCGCACTTGCCATTCGACACGCCAATCGGCGGACCAGCCGACCAGCTACCCGACTCACCAACTCACCCATGCTGTGCCCGGTGACTAGATTTCACGGTGTGAAATCCGACCCCACGATCGCAGCCGCCATCGAGACGCGGCGTACCTTCGCCATCATCAGCCACCCCGACGCCGGGAAGACGACTCTCACGGAGAAGCTTCTCCTGTACGGAGGGGCGATCCATCTCGCCGGGACGGTCAAGGCGCGGCGTCAGCAGCGCCACGCCACCTCCGACTGGATGCAGATGGAGCAGGAGCGCGGCATCTCGGTCACGTCGAGCGTGATGCAGTTCGTCTACGATGGCTACCAGGTGAACCTGCTCGACACACCGGGCCACGAAGACTTCTCCGAGGACACCTACCGGGTGCTCATCGCCGCCGACAGCGCGGTGATGCTGCTCGACAATCGCAAAGGCGTCGAGGAGCGGACGCGGCAGCTCTTCGCCGTGTGCAAGCGGCGGCGCATGCCGATCTTCACCGTGGTCAACAAGTGCGACCGCGTGGGCGAGGATCCGTTGAAGCTCATCGGCGACGTCGAGGCCGATCTGGGGATCGACTGCCACCCGGTCACCTGGCCCATCCACTCCGGTGGCGCGTTCATCGGCGTGTACGACCGGCGGCGCCGGCTCATCTATCGCTTCGAGCGCGGCGAGGATCACGGTGCGAGCCGCGCCGACGTCTCCGTCACCTCGCTCGACGACCCGACGCTCGGCGACCTGCTCGGGGCCGAGGCGCACGAGCGACTCGTGCACGACATCGCGCTGCTCGACGAGGCCGGGCATCCATTCAGCATCGAGGCCGTGCTCGCGGGTGCGCTCTCGCCCGTGTTCTTCGCCAGCGCGTTGACGAACTTCGGCGTCGAGCCCTTCCTGCGCGAGTTCGTCGAGCTCGCGCCATCGCCGTCGCCGCGCGAGTCGACGACGGGGCTCATCTCACCGGCCGACCCGTCGTTCAGCGGGTTCGTGTTCAAGATCCAGGCGAACATGGATCCGAAGCATCGCGATCGCGTCGCATTCGTCCGGGTGTGCTCCGGCCGGTTCCAGCCGGGTCTGCAGGTGACGCACGTCCGCACGGGCAAGCCGATGCGCCTGTCGTCGGTGCAGCAGTTCCTCGCGCGTGAGCGAACGGCGGTGGAGGACGCGTGGCCTGGCGACGTGATCGGTGTGATGGACCGCGGCACCCTGCGCATCGGCGACACTCTCGCCGAGCACGAGGGGCTGGAGTTCTCGGGCATCCCGCGCTTCGCGCCGGAGCACTTCGCGCGCATCATCGCCGCCGACCCGCTCAAGCGAAAGCAGCTCGACGCGGGGCTGCGCCAGCTCACGGAAGAGGGGGCCGCGCAGGTCTTCTACACTTCGGGCACCGACACGCTGAGCCCGACACCGATCGTGGGCGCGGTCGGGCTGCTGCAGTTCGACGTGATGCTCCACCGGCTCGAGCACGAGTACGGCGCGCCATGCCGGCTCGAGAAGATCACCGCGCGCTACCCGCGCTGGGTGGTCGGACCGGAAGACGAGATCGAGCGCATCGCGCGCGACCGCGGGCGGATGCTCCTATACGATGCGAAGGGGCACCCGCTGATCCTGTTCGAGGATGCGTGGGGGATGCGATGGGTGCTGGAGCGGGAGACGGGGGTGACATTTCACGAGGTGGCACCGTAACGCTCCTGAACTACCACCGCCTGTAGGTGGTAGCGGGTAGCGGTAGCGGGACGTCGTAGCGAGCATCGGGTAGCGAGACCGACCCGCGCGCCACTCTCTCGACGGGGAGCTACAGATCCCTCGACTGCGCGCTCCGCTCGGGATGACACCCTCCCGCCAAGACGCCCGAGGCTGTCATCCCGAGCGAGCGCAGCGAGACACGGGGATCCGCGGTTCGCGGCGCGTGAAGCGTGCTTCGAGTCTCACTACCCGCTACGACGTCTCGCTACCGCTACTCACTACCACCTACAGGCGGTGGCAGTGGACCACCTACAGGCAGTGGTAGTTCAGGACCACTGGCCCGCTCTCTGCGCCAACTGCGTGCATGCCACTCACCGACCACCTCCGGTCGCTCGCGACCGCTGACGGCAGCAACCCTCGCGACCTCGACGCGATCGTCGCCGCGATCGGCGATGCGCGCATCGTGCTCATCGGTGAGGCGTCGCACGGGACGCACGAGTTCTACGCGATGCGCGCCGCGATCACACGCCGGCTCATCGAGACGAACGGCTTTCGCGCGGTCACCGTCGAAGGTGATTGGCCCGACACGCGTCGCGTCGACCGATTCGTGCGCGGGACGTCGCCCGACGCGGATGCCGACATGGCGCTGTCGGGCTTCAAGCGGTTCCCGCACTGGATGTGGCGCAATACCGTCGTGCGCGATTTCGTGAGCTGGCTGCGCCGATGGAACGACGCGCGGGACGACGCCGAGCGCTGTGGCTTCTACGGGCTCGATCTGTACAGCCTGCACACGTCGATCGACGCCGTGCTCCGGTATCTCGAGCGCGTCGATCCCGACGCCGCTCGTCGCGCGCGCGAGCGGTATAGCTGCTTCGAGCACGTCGGCGGTGATGATCCGCAGGCGTACGGCTTCGCTGCGTCGCGCTCGCTGATCGAGCCGTGCGAGCAGGAGGTCGTGCGCCAGCTCGCCGAGCTGCGTCACTGCGCCGATGAGTACGTGGCCGGCGCCGGCTCGCTCGGCGAGGATGCCTTCTTCTCCGCCGAGCAGAATGCGCGGCTCGTGGCGAACGCGGAGCGCTACTATCGGTCGATGTTTCAGGGGCGCGTGTCGTCGTGGAACCTGCGCGACACGCACATGGCGGAGACGCTCGATGCGGTCGTCGCCCACATCGAGCGCGATGGCGGCGACGCGAAGGTGTGCGTCTGGGCGCACAACTCCCATCTGGGCGACGCGCGCGCGACGCAGATGGGGCGGGGCGGGGAGCTCAACGTGGGACAGCTCGCGCGCGAGCGCTTCGGCGATACCGCGTGCCTCGTCGGCTTCACGACGTACACGGGCACGGTGACCGCCGCGCACGATTGGGACGAGCCGGCCGATCGGCGCAACGTGCGGCCCGGTCTTCCGGAGAGCTTCGAAGCGCACTTCCATCGCCAGGGCGACCCGCGATTTCTGCTCGACCTGCGCGACGACGCAGTCCGGCGCGCGCTACGCGAGCCGCGCCTCGAGCGAGCGATCGGGGTGATCTATCGTCCCGAGACGGAGCGGCAGAGCCACTACTTCGAGGCGGATCTCCCCGCGCAGTTCGATCTCGTGATGCACCTGGACGAGACCCGCGCACTCGAACCGCTCGAGCGGAGTGGCGGCTGGGAGCAGGGAGAGCCGCCGGAGACGTATCCGTTCGCGGTTTGAGATTTCGCCCTTGGCCGTTGTCCGCGTCTCCGCGTGAAAGCGCAGCACCCACTGGTGGCGCGATGCACTGTCTCGGCGATCCCTGCTGCTTGGAGTTCACGCGGAGGCGCGGAGGAACAACGAGACGCGGAGAACGGCACCGCGCGCCGCGATCGCAGACGAGCAGCATCGAGGCACACGGCGCCGGCCCGATGCGGAACCGTACGCGTAAAGGAGCGATGTCAGCCCCACTGCAGGCAGCGTAGCGGGCCACTCGGAGGCCCGGATGCCGCCGGAGAGATCCGTTGGATTTCCGGAGCAGTTCAGCAGTTCAGCAGTTCAGCAGTGCAGAGCAGTTCAAATCAGTCCAACGCGTTTGAACAGACATCGACGCACTTCACTCACCACCGCCTCTCCGCGCGACATTCACTGAAAGTTGAACCCCACCATCGGCGCGCCGTTCGGGCCCGGCATCACCATCGCGTGCAGCAACACCCGGTCGAATCTGTTCCCGGGGTGGTCGTGACTGTACTTCGTCACCTTGTATCCCGCGAAGACACCCATGAACGCGCCCGCGGCGATGTCGCTCGCCCAGTGCTGATTGAGATCGATGCGCGCGAGGCCGGGCAGGAGCCCGGCGGCGAACAGCACCGGCGCGACGAACGGCGTCGCGCCCGGATGCCGGCGATGCGTCTCCATCGTCAACACCGTCGCCACCGCCATGCTCGAGGACGTGTGGATCGACGGGAAGGCGCGGTGCGTGAAGTTGCCGAAGCCCTTGAACGCGGTGAACGAGTACTGATCGGTGTCGTTGGTGACGTACGGTCTCGCGCGCCCCAACGGCCCGCGAATCACCTGGCTCGCGAGGCTCGCGAGCACGACCGCTTCCGTCGCGTGCAGCGCGATGTCCGCCGTCGCATTCGAGTGGCTCAGCCGGCCGACGCCGTACACGAGCAGACCGCCCAGCGTGAGCGTCGTCTCGTTCACCTTGCTCACCTTGTCGGCGAAGTTGTGCGTCGACGAGTCCTGATACCATCCCTTTTGCGACGCCTGCGCGATGTCGGTGTCCCAGCGCGACAGCACCGCCGTCGCCCCCAGCGCGAGACCCGCCGTGAGGAGGTCCCGCCGCGTCAGGAAGGTCTTGTCGCCGTGCGACGTGACCTGTGCCTCCTGTGCGGCGAGCGCGCGAGCGACGAGAAGCAGCACGAGGACGATCCTGGGGGCAGTACGCACGAATGAGCTCCGTATGTCGGGGTGATGTGAGGCGCGCACAATGCACTCGGCATGCCGACGTGCTTCCGCTCGCCAATCTCGAAGAGTACCGTTGAGTGGCATCATGTGTGCGCTATCACACAATGAGACCACACTGGCGAGCGCGGCCATGGCAAAGCGGGCCGGCCGAAAAGGAGGGCGGATCACTATGGGCTATCGTGTCTTCAGGGATTCGCGAGGGGTCGAGTGGCAGGCCTGGGACGTCGTTCCGCAGCTCACCGAGCGGAGGGCGATCGAGCGCCGAGTGCAGCGCTCCCCCGTCGAGATGGAGCGGCGCCGGGCCCAGGAGCGGCGCCTGATGCACGGGCGCCGCCCGGTGCTCACCGCGGGCCTCGATGGCGGCTGGCTGTGCTTCGAGAACGAGCAGGAGAAGCGACGGCTCGCGCCGATCCCGGGCGACTGGCAGCGCTGCGACGTGCGTCAGCTCGAGAGCTACTGCCTGGCCGCGAAGCGCGCGCCGCGCCCCTCGACCGTCGCGGAGCTCAACGACATCGCGAACATCCTGCGCTGACGAAGCGTTGTCGACGAAGAGCGCCGACCGGTCGGCGCTTCTCGTGGATCTCTAGCTTCCGTTCGTGCTCTCTGCTCTCACGCTGATCCAGGGGCTCGCGCTCGCGCTGCTGCTCCTGCGCCTCTTCCCCGGCCGACGCCGTCGCCCCGCGGTCGAGCCGCGCCCCGATGCCAGCTCGCTGGACGGCGACGTGAGCGTCGTCGTCGCGACGCTCGACGAAGCGCACCGCGTGCGGCTCTGTCTCGACGGGCTCGCCGCGCAGGGCTCGGTCGTGCGGGAGATTCTCGTCGTCGACAGCGGGAGCGCCGACGGCACCGCCGACCTGGTGCGCGACGCGGCGACGCGAGATCCGCGCATCACGCTGCGCAGAGATCCACCCCTTCCCGCGGGCTGGGTGGGGAAGGTGTGGGCGCTGCAGCACGGCCTCGAGCACGCACGCGGCGAGTGGGTGCTCGGCATGGACGCCGACACGCGGCCGCACCCGGGCTGCGTCGGTGGTGCGCTCGCCGCCGCGCGTGCGCTCGGCTACGACGCGGTGTCGTTCGCGCCGAGGTTCAGTATCGAGAGCGCGGGCGAGCGGTGGCTTCAGCCGGCGCTGCTCGTCACGCTCGTCTATCGCTTCGGCGCGACGGGCACCGACGTCGATCCGGAGCGCGTGATGGCGAACGGGCAGTGCTTTCTCGCGCGGAGAGAAGTGCTGCTCGCCGCGGGCGGCTACTCGAGCGCACGCTCCTCGTTCTCGGACGACGTCACGCTCGCGCGCACCCTCGCCCGCGCCGGCCGGCGCGTCGGCTTCCTCGACGGCGCTCGGCTCTACGACGTGCGGGCGTACACGTCGGCGCGCGAAGCGTGGCGCGAGTGGGGACGCTCGCTCGATCTCAAAGACGCGACGTCGCGCGTGCGGCAATGGAGCGACGTCCTGTTTCTGTTGGTGGTGCAGGGGACGCCGCTCCTCGTGCTCGCAGGCGCCGCGATCGGCGCACTCGCCGGCCGCTCCCGATCGCCAGTCGTCGTCGCAGCGGTGGCGACGTCGGCCGCGCTGCTCGCCGTGCGCGTGATGCTGCAGTGGGCGCTCGCCTCGTCGTACGAGCGCAAAGGGGTGCCGTTCTGGCTGTCGCCCCTGGCGGACCCTCTCGCGGCGATTCGCATCCTGCTCTCCACCCTACGCACCCCGAAGCGCTGGCGAAGCCGCGAGTACGGCCTGTTGACCCCTCCTGACGGGTCCCTATTGGGGTAGTTCGGCTCGGGGCTCGCGAAATCGGGGTCCGCTGACGATGCTCACGGATGGGCGCCCCCGAGCCGGCGTCCAGGCCGCGACTCGGTCGCGGCCGCGCAGTTCCCACCGCTCGGCGAGGCATCATGTCGATTCCACTCGTCGCACCAACTCCAACCCGCATCGCGCTCGTCGTCGACGACGAGCGCGTCGTTCGCACGGTCATGCGCCGCCTGCTGGAGCGACGCGGCTGGGACGTGATCGAGTCGGAGACCGCTGAACAGGCGCTGGAGGTGCTGAGTGAGCCGAGCACGCGCATCGACGTCGTGCTGTGCGACCTCAATCTGCCGGGCCTCTCGGGAAGCGCGCTGTGCAGCCGCATCGTCACCATGCGGCCGGAGCTCGCCACGCGACTGATCCTCACGAGCGGCGATCCGCGCGCGGCGGCGGCGGAGCTCGCGCGCGAGTCGCTGCGCTGTCCGGTGCTCGAGAAGCCATTCTCGTTGACCGATCTCGAACGGGTCGTGGCCGGGATCTCGTTGGTCGCGTAGGACGTGTTGGCGCGTTGGCGCGTGCTTGCGCGCTCGGTCATCTTTGATTCACCATGACCGAACGACCATCGACCTCTGCTGCTACCTCCGCCGCGCCTTCGTCGCGGCCGCGCGCGCATCCGCCCGAGACCACCGAGGGGTGGTACGCGTTCCATCAGATCCTCTCGCTCGATCGTGGCGCACTCCGCGCGCTCGGCGACGACGCGCGCGCTCGCGTGCGTGGCGAGGCCGAGCGCGTGCTCGACGCGATCGCGACGCCCGAGAGCGGTGGATGGAGTGCCGTGGTGCCGCTCGTAGGATCGCGCGCGGACGTGATGCTCGTCCACTTCCGGGCGTCGCTCGACGAGATCGGCGTGGCGCAGCAGACCCTCGCGCGCGCGGAGCTGTTCGATCTCCTGCGACCGGTCTACACCTTTCTGAGCGTGACGGAAGCGGGGCTCTATCACGCGAGCGCGCAGCTCGCCGGCGAGGCGGCGGCGCGCGGCGGCGAGGTGGGCGACGCGCCCTATCGCGAGGCGATGGATGCGCGCGTCGCGGGCGAGCGTGCGAGCCCACACGTGCAGCGACGACTCTTCCCGCCGCTGCCGCCGGAGATGCCGTACGTCTGCTTCTATCCGATGTCGAAGCGGCGCGTGCCCGGCCAGAACTGGTACGCGCTCCCGCTCGAGGAGCGAAGCCGGCTCATGATGGCGCACGGCATGACCGGCCGCGGCTACGCGGGACGCGTGATGCAGGTGATCACCGGCGCGATCGGGTTCGACGCATGGGAGTGGGGCGTCACCCTGTTCGCCGCCGAGCCGCTCTCGTTCAAGAAGATCGTGACCGACATGCGGTTCGACGAGGTGTCGGCGGAGTATGCGGAGTTCGGAGAGTTCTTCGTCGGGCGGATTGCACTGCCCCAGGCATGGGTGGGAGAGGCACTGCGCTGAGCTCGAGCGTGAGCCTCGAGCGCTGAGCAGTTCCAGCTCGAGCTCAGGCTCGGCCTCGAGCTCGAGATGCTCACCGCTCGAGGCTCACGCGCGAGCTCAGCGGTCAGTCGGCGTCTCCGGCCCCAGCTCTCCAGTCTCCAACGCACGCTCGGCGATCCGCTTCAACCGGTCGTCGGCGTTCACGCGCAGCGCGCGCAGGTGACGCCGCGCGCGACGCATCGCGGCGGGGATGAACAGTCGCGCGCAGTCCAGCTCCCATGCGGCGGCGTCGACGCTGCCGGCCCGCTCGATCTCCCACGTCGTCCGCGAGAGCGTCGCGGTCGCGAGGTAGACGTCGATCGCGATGTTGGCGAGCCGCTGCTGCAGGAACTGGCGCTCGATCGTGGCCTTGCCGTGCTTGCGCAGCAGTCTGTCCACCGCGGTGCCGAGCGCGCGGATGATCGCCGCGACCGACTCGGCCTCCTCGGCAAGCGCCGGGTGCGCGCGCGTGAACGTCGGGTGCCCCACCTGCCGCTTCGCGCGGCCGGCGACGTACGAGCCGATCGCGCCGATGGAGTGGAGCGGATCTCTGAACGCCTTGCCGAGCTGCTTGAGGCGCTCGCCGGGCTGCTGCAATCCCGAGAGCGCGATGAGCGCGCGGAGAATCTCGTTCGTCCCCTCGAAGATGAGGTTGATGCGCGAGTCGCGCACCGCCTGCTCGTACGGATACTCCTTCGAGTAGCCGATGCCGCCGGCGATCTGCAGCGCGTCGTTCGCCGCGCGGAACGCGAGCTCGCTCGCCGAGATCTTGCACGCCGCCGTCTCGAGCGAGAAGTCGATGCCGCCGCGATCGACCATTCCCGCCGTGAGCATCCACGCCGAGTCGGCGGCGTAGGTCTCGACGGCGTTGAGCGCGATCTTGTGCTGGATCATCTCGAACGAGCCGATCGGGCGTCCGAACTGCTCGCGCTGCTTCGCGTGCGCGAGCGCGGCGGCCATGATCGTGCGCGACCCGCGCGCCGAGCCCGCCGCGAGGCCCAGCCGTCCGGAGTTGAGGATCTCGAGCGCGTGCTTGAATCCCTGGCCCACCTCGCCGAGCCGGTTCTCCGCTGGCACGCGCACATTCTGGAACGTCACCGTGCGGGTGTCGCTGCCCTTGATCCCCATCTTCTGCTCGGGCTGGCCGAGCGTGATCCCGGGCGAGTGTGCGTCGACGATGAACGCCGTCACGCGCTGCTTCAGCTGCCCGTCGATCCGCACCGGCACCTTCGCGAACACCGTGAACAGACCCGCGTAGCCCGCGTTCGAGATCCAGATCTTCGTGCCGTCGAGCGTGTAGTGCGTTCCGCTCGGATCGGGCACGGCCGTCGTCGTCATCGCCTGCGCATCGGAGCCCGAGCCAGGCTCGGTGAGACAGAACGCGGCGACCGTCTCGCCGCTCGCGCAGCCCGGGAGCCAGCGCTGCTTCTGCTCCTCCGTGCCGAACAGCACGATGCCCTTGCACCCGATCGACTGGTGCGCGGCGAAGTAGACGCACAGCGCGGGATCGGTGGCACCCACCTCGCCGAACACTCGGCTGAACACTTTGGACGACGCGCCGAATCCACCGTACGCTTCCGGGATCGACAGCCCCATCAGCCCGAGCTCGCCGATGCCCTTGCGCACCGCCTCAGGGAGCTTGCCGTCGTGATCGATCTGCTTCGTGTCGATCGTGTCCGCCGCGAACGCGCGGAACGAGTCCAGGATCATCCGCAGCGACTCGCGCTCATCGGGCTCGAGCGCGGGGAAGGGGAAGACGAGATCCTCGCGGATCTCGCCGAGGAAGATGCCTTTCGTGAACGACGGGTTGACGTCCGGATTGGCGAGATGCGGAGCGCCGGCGGGGACGTGCGGGGAGGTCGTGGTCACGGGGATTCGTCGAGAGGAGGGAATCCTAGCTAACACCGAGTAGCGGCAGTGCGCCAGCGAAACGAGGTCATCGGTCGGGCATGCCCATTGCTGAATTACCGCCTCCGTACCGCTGACGGTGAAGGAGTCCCACGAGTGGACAGCATGACACTGCGACTGATGCTCGGAGGCCTGAAGAGCCTCCTGCCCGCTCTCCACTCCAGCTACAGAGGCACGTCGGGCCCCGCCACCGGCGCCTACTGCTACTCGGTCTGGATGCGGCATCAGGCCATCATCGCGAGGGCCGTCCCGAAGCACCGTCCCACGACCGTGGTGGAGCTCGGGCCCGGTGAGTCGCTCGGCGTCGGATACGCGGCGCTGCTCAGCGGCGCGGACCGGTACATCGGGCTCGACCTGGTGGACCGCCTCGACCCCGCGCGCGATCTCGCCGTGCTCGACGAGATCGTCACGCTGTTCGAGCGACGCTCGCCGATTCCGAACGAGAAGCAGTTCCCCAACCTGCAGCCGCGGCTCAAGTCGTACGCGTTTCCGAAGAAGCGCTACGCCGACGACGGACCGCGCACGATCCGTCTCGACCACGACCGCGTCGAGTCGATCCGCGCCGCGCTGCTCGACCTCGCGCCGGTGCTCTACGACGACCGTCCGCTCGGCTACCTCGCGCGGTGGGACGACCGCAGCGTGGACCGCGCGTCGGTCGACCTCGTGCTGACCCAGGCGTCGCTGCAGGACCTCGCGCACGGCGAGCGGCGCAGCAAGCTCGCCGAGACGTTCGCCGCGATGGGCAAATGGCTCAAGCCGGGCGGCGTGATGTCGCACCAGATCAACTTCGCGTTTCCAGGTGGTGAGACGTGGAATCACCACTGGCGCTACTCGGACGCGGCATGGCTGATGGTGCGTGGCAACCGGCCGCTGTTCGAGAACCGCGAGCCGTTGTCGACCTATCTGGCGTTGTGCGAGGAGAACGGGTGCCGAGTGGTCTCGGTGAAGCGGGTGACGCGGGCGGGATTGGCGCAGGAGAAGATGGCGCCGCGGTTTCGTGCGCTCTCCGAGGATGATCGGACGACGGAGTCGGCGCACGTGGTGGCGGTGAAGGGGTAGTGGTCCCCAACTACCACTCGCCTGTAGGTGGTAGTGAGTAGCGGTAGCGGGAGGGCGTAGCGGGTATTGAGTATCCAGTAGCGGTCATCGGGTCCCGTCGCCTTCTCCGCTCTGCTCGCTATCTCGGGTTGCTATCTCCAGTTGCTAGCTCCAGTTGCTGTCTCCGGTTGCTGGCTACCGTTGTTGGCTCCCCTTGCTGACTCACCCACAGCCTGGGCACTGTGCGCCGTAGTATTGGCGCACACCAACGCGCACCGGCCGGCGCAGTGAGGATGCCATGAACGTGTCGAGATGTCTCAAGATTGCGCTGTGCGTCATCGCGGCCAGTGTCGCGCCGGCCAGTGTAACGCTCGC
>DASYMZ010000107.1:0-29497 GCA_036008805.1 Gemmatimonadaceae bacterium | reverse complement strand
GGGCCGTCATCAGTTCCGTCTCGCCGAGAACGAGATGCCGGGGCTCATGGCACTCCGCGAGGAGTTCGGCCCCAGCCAGCCGCTCAAGGGAGCGCGCATCGCCGGCAGCCTGCACATGACCGTGCAGACGGGCGTGCTCATCGAGACTCTCGTCGCTCTCGGCGCGCAGGTGCGATGGGCGAGCTGCAACATCTTCTCCACCCAGAACGAGGCGGCGGCGGCCGTCGCCGTCGGCCCGACGGGCACCGTCGAGAACCCCGCCGGCGTGCCGGTGTTCGCCTGGAAGGGCGAGACGCTCGAGGAGTACTGGTGGTGCACCGAGCAGATGATGACGTGGCCGGCGGGTCCGGACGGCGAGGACGGGCCGAACATGATCCTCGACGACGGCGGCGACGCGACGATGCTCGTGCACAAGGGTGCCGAGTACGAGGCGGCGGGCGCGATCCCCGCGTTCGATGAAGCGAACGAGCCGGAAGAGTGGGGCGTGATCCTCGAGCTGTTGCGCGCGGAAGCCGCGAAGGATCCGAAGCGGTGGACGCGCGTGATCGCCGACGTGCGCGGCGTGAGCGAGGAGACGACGACCGGCGTGCACCGCCTGTACGAGATGATGAACGCCGGCACGCTGCGCTTCCCGGCGATCAACGTGAACGACGCGGTGACGAAGTCCAAGTTCGACAACCTGTACGGCTGCCGGCACTCCCTCACCGACGGCATCCTGCGCGCGAGCGACGTGATGCTCGCCGGCAAGGTGGCGGTGGTGTTCGGCTATGGCGACGTGGGCAAGGGCTGCGCACAGTCGCTGCGCGGCCAGGGCGCGCGGGTGATCATCACCGAGATCGATCCCATCTGCGCGCTGCAGGCCGCGATGGAAGGCTACCAGGTGACGACGCTCGACGAGGTCGTGCGCACGGCCGACATCTTCATCACCGCCACCGGCAACAAGAGCATCATCACGGTGGACGACATGGCGAAGATGAAGGACAAGGCGATCGTCGGAAACATCGGCCACTTCGACAACGAGATCGACATGGCCGGCCTGAAGAAGCGCGGCATCACGCGCGTGAACATCAAGCCGCAGTACGACGAGTACGTCTTCCCGGACGGCCACAGCGTGATGATCCTTGCCGAAGGGAGACTGCTGAATCTCGGTTGTGCCACCGGCCACCCGAGCTTCGTGATGTCGGCGTCGTTCACGAACCAGGTGATGGCGCAGCTCGAGCTGCACCGCAACGCGGACAAGCTGGAGCGGAAGGTGTACACGCTGCCGAAGCATCTCGACGAGAAGGTCGCGCGGCTGCACCTGGAGAAGCTCGGCGTGAAGCTGACGAAGCTGTCGCCGGAGCAGGCGGCGTACATCGGCGTGCCGGTGGAAGGGCCGTACAAGCCGGAGCACTATCGGTACTAGAACTGCGGTGAGTTGGTTGGTGGGATTGCTGGTGAGCTGAACGGCACGAACCACGACCGGCGTGGACGCCTCACTGCGAGGGCGCCACGCCGGTTTTGTTTTGGCGGTCATTCCGGGCGAGTGGAGCGGAGATGGCCCTCTAGCACTCGACCGGAATCCAGGTTTTGGGTGACCGGTTTCGGGTTGGTGGTATCGGGTTCAACGGCGGACGCAGTCCAACCCGTAACCACCAACCCGTCACCGGCAACTCACAACCTGGATCCCTCCTCCCGATAGAGGGACCAGCGGGACTCCCGATAGAAGGACCGGAAGGATCGCCGCGAGCCGCTCGTCATCCCAAGCGAGCGCCGCGAGTCGAGTGATCTGCACCCCAACGCACCAAGCAACCGACCAACTATCCAACCAACCAACTCACCGCCCAGGCGATCCGCTAACCTCCGCCGTAGCACCACTTACAAGCACGGCCCGGTTTTCGCACCGCATGGGACTGCCACGTGGCTCGAACTTCCATCCGTGCGACCCCTGTCTCTCTGCACCTGCTCTCTCGTCGCGGCGTCGCTGCTGGCGATGCCGCTGCTCGCGTCTCGCGCCCAACGAGCCGTCCCGAGCGACGGCCTCCCGGTCGTCGCCCTGCACGACTCGATCGACGTCACCTCGCTGCTGTTCGCCGGTGCGCGCGAGGTGTCGACGGATGATCTCAAGCGCGTCGTGTTCACTCGCGCGTCCACGTGCAGGCTTCCCTTCCTGATCCCGCTCTGCAAGGCGTCGCCGAGCCAGCTCTTCACCGATCGCCGCCGCACGACCCCCGCGGCGCTCGGCGAGGACATCACCAAGCTGCGCGTCTACTACTGGCAGCGTGGGTTTCGCGAGGCGCAGGTGGACACCGTGCTCACGCCGACGAAGCGCGGCAAGGCGGTGGAGTTCCGTATCGTCGAAGGCGAGCCGACGCGCGTGGGGACGCTCGACGTCACGCAGGCCACGCCAGTGCTGAGCCCCGACGAGCTCGCCCGTGCGGTCGTGCTGCGCAGCGGAGAGCCGCTCGATCTGGTCGCGCTGGACACGACGCTCGCGCGCCTGCACGGCGCGGTCTGGAACAAGGGCTACGGCGACGCACGGATCGACACGACGGTTCCGCGTCCCGACGCGTCCCACCTCGTCCCGGTCCGCATCGCGATCGATCCCAGGTGGATCACGCGCGTGGGACGCGTGGAGTTCGAAGGCAACCGCGAGCTCTCCGACGCGACGCTCCGTCGCGGCACGATGCTCCGCCCTGGCGCGCTGTTCACGCGCGACGCGGTGCTCGAGACGCAGCGGCGGCTCTTCCTGTCGCCGGGCATCGCGCGCGCGGTGGTCATCACTCCCGCGGCCGGTGACAGCGTGAAGACGCTGACCGTCGCGGTCGCGGAGACGCCGGCGCATCACGTGGAGGCCACGCTCGGCTTCAACACCATCGACTTCGGGCAGGGCGCGCTCGAAGTGCGCCACACCGCGCTCGGCGCGGGTCGCTGGCTGCGAATGCGAGCGGTCGCGGGCAACTTGCTCGCCTCGCAGCTCAACGGGCGCGCGATCTTCCAGCGTGTCGCGCCGCGCGAGGCGACGTACGACGTGGACGCGTTTCTGCGTCCCACCTATCAGGCGTCGCTCACGCTCACGCAGCCGTGGATCGCCGGCCCGCGCACCTCGGCCGAGCTGAGCGCGTTCGCCGGCCGACGATCACTGGTGGGCGTCGCGATCGACGAGGACGTGGGCGCGTCGCTCGGCGTCGTGCGCGAGCTGGCGGTCAAGCTTCCGGTCGGGCTCAACTACCGACTGGAGTCCACGCGCGTGCAGGCGAGCGCGGTGTACTTCTGCGCGGGCTACGGCATCTGCGACGCGCCGAGCGTCGCGGCGATCGGTCGCACCCAGCGGCTCGCTCCCGTCGGTGTGAGCGCGTGGATCGACCGCTCGGACGATCTCGACGTGCCGACGCGCGGCTACACGGCGGTGGTCGACGCCGAGCACGCGTCGCGCATCACGGGATCGACGTTCGCGCACGACCGCATCGCCGGCGATGCGTCGGTGTACGTGCCGTTCGGCAAACGGCCGTCGGGGTTCAGCGACACGCAGGTGCCGAAGGTGCTCGCCTTCCATGCACGCGCCGGCGTCGTGCGTCCCATCGCCGGCGAGAGCGACGCGCTCGGCGTCACCGGACAGACCACGGGCATACTGCATCCACGCGCGCGGTTCTACGCGGGTGGCATGCAGTCGGTGCGCGGCTTCGCCGAGAACGAGCTGGGTCCGCGGGTGCTCCAGGTGCGGCACGCGTCGCTCACCGCCGTGGGCTGCAGCGATGCAGCGATCGCGAGTGGATCGTGCGACCCGACCGGCGTGCCGAACGATCAGCTCTTCCCGCGCCCGATCGGCGGCAGCAGCGTCGTCGAGGGAAGTGTCGAGGTGCGTGTGCCGCTGCTGAAGGCGCTGAGCGGCGTCGCGTTCGCGGATGGCGCATACGTGGGCGTGGGCGGTCTCGCGTCGCCCGCGCGCGGCAAGGGCGCGGTGACGCCCGGCGCCGGATTCCGGTATCGCTCTCCACTCGGCGTGCTCCGGCTCGACTTCGGGCTGCGCCCCGTCGGCGCCGAGTCGCTGCCGGTGGTGGTCGCGGTCACGGACAGCGCGGGGAACGAGCGCGTGGTGCGGCTCGCGCGAGAGAAGTCGTTCTCGCCGGTGTCCGATCCGTCGCCCGGCACGATGCGGTCGATCGCGCGGCGGATCGTCGTCCACTTCGCCATGGGCCAGGCATTCTGATGGCGCAGCCACTGCCGCGCGACACGACCGAGCCGCCCACGCCTCCGGCGCGCCCACGCCGGCGCGTTGCGCGCGCGATCGTCGGCGCGGTCGTCGTCCCGATCCTGCTCGGCCTCGTGATCGTGCTCGTGCTGGCGATGACGCCATGGGGAAACGAGCGCGTGCGCCGCGTGCTCGTGTCTCAGGCGAATGATCGGATGAACGGGTCGTTGAGCGTGGCGACGCTGCGCGGCAACCTGCTCTCGGGCGCCACGCTCACCGGCGTGCGACTGCTCGACAGCGCACGTCATCCGCTGTTCACCGCGCAACGCGTGCGAGTCGGCTACGACCTGTTGGCCGCGCTCGGGCGGCGCGTCGTGCTCCGGTCGGTGGAGCTCGACACCGCCGTGGTGCTGCTCGACAAGCAGCCGGGCGCGCGGTGGAACTTCCAATCGCTGATGCGGCCGAGCACGACGCCGAAGGACACATCGCGCCATGGCGCGCCGCCCGAGATCGCGAACATCACGATCCGGCACGGGCGCATGATCTACCGTCGCCCGTGGAGCCCCGACACGTCGCTGACGCGGGATGGACGCGACTCGGCGATCGCGGCCGCGCTCGGCGGATCGGCGCGCAGCCGCACCGAGCGTGTACCCGGCGGATTCCAGCGCGTGCTCGACTACCACGACATCGACGCGCGGCTGCCGAGTGTGCGGATGGCGCGGCAGGGGCAGCCGATGGCGGTGGAGATCGGCGCGCTGTCGATGCTGGCGGAGCCGTATCGCCCACCGGCCATCGACGTGCGCTCACTCGTCGGCACGCTGTACGCCTCGAAGGATTCGCTCTGGTGGCGCGGCGCGCGGATGGCGCTTCCCGGCTCGACGGTGAGTGGCGACGGGACGATCGGCTTTCACCGCTCGGGCTTTCGTCTCGATCTCACCGGTGCGCCGGTGTCGTTCGCCGATCTGCGCTGGCTCAATCCGAAGCTTCCCGCGTCCGGCGGCGGGACGCTGCGCTACACGATGCGCATTCGCGGCGACACGACTGCTCTCGCGCTGGCGGACGCGAACGTGCGCTACCGCGACGCGACCATCGCGGGGCGCGCGGCGATCGCCCAGATCGGCGCGAAGGGAAAGCCGAAGCGGCTCGTGATCGACGGCGCGGATCTCACCGTCTCCAGGCTGAGCACCGCGATCATCCACGAGCTCGCGCCTTCGCTCGGCCTGCACCGCACGGGAGTGCTCGACGGACACGTCGTGGTGAGCGGCGCGCCGAGCGCGCAGCAGCTCGACGCCGACGTGACGTTCGACGATCGCGCGGCGGGGCGCAGCCACATCGTGGCGCGCGGCGGGTTCGGGCTGGAGCACGGCGTGCAGGCGCGCGATCTGGTCGTGCGGCTGCAGCCGCTGCAGGTGGCGACGTTGAGCGCGGCGGGCATGCGGCTTCCGGTCGGCGGCACGCTCAGCGGAGACGCCACCGTGAACGGCGCGATGGCCGATGGCTGGCGCGTGCGCGGCGACCTGACGCACGTGGACGACGGTGCACGCTCGCGGGTGAGCGGATCCGGGAGCTACGCGACGGGAACGAAGCACATCACGGCCGATGCGGCGCTCGCGCCACTCTCGCTCGCGACCGTGGGACGGTTCGCGCCGGCGGCCGGGCTGCGCGGCGCGGTGGCCGGCCGGGTGCACGCCGAGGGAAGTGCGCGCGACCTCACGCTGCACGGCACGCTGCGCTCGACGAGTGGCGGCGGCGCGCTGGACGCGCGCGGCAGCGTCGCGCTGCGCGGGTCGCGGACGCGCTACGATGTGACCGCGACCACCGACGCGCTCGACGCGAGCGCATTCTCGCGGCGCGGGCCGAGCACGAGCCTCACCGGAACGATCGTGGCGCGCGGTACCGGCTTCTCGCCGGCGAGCGCGCACGCGGTGGTGAGCGCCGACCTCGCGCATTCGCGCTACGACTCGCTGCTCGTCGACCGGTTGCGGGCTCGGCTCTCCGTCGGCGACGGGCTGCTGCACGTGGACACGCTCGGCATGCTCGCGCAGAGTGCGCGCGTTGGAGCGGAGGGAACGCTGGGGCTCGTGGCGGCACGGAGCGGCGCGCTGCGGTTCTCGGCCGCGGTGGACTCGCTCGGCGCGTTCCGCCGCTGGCTCGGCACGAGCGATACGAGCCTGGTCTCCGCGGCGGCGACACGGCAGCGGGCGGTGCTGCTCGCCGCGCGTGCCGACTCGGCGCGGCGCGCCGATGCGCTGCGCATCGAGCAGCTCGCGCTCGGGCTGCCCGTGGGCGTGGCGATCGCGTACGACACCCTGCCGCCCGTGCGGCGCGACTCGCTGGCCGGCCGGCTGCGCGCGTCGGGCACGTTGAGCGGGAGCGTGAAGACGCTCGGCGTGGAGGCGACGCTCGACGGAGCGGGCATGGTTGCGCGGGGGAGCTCGGTGCGGCGACTGAGCGCGACCGTGTCGGGGAGCGACGTGACACACGCCGCGCGCGTGATGAGTGTGCGCGCGAGCGCCGACAGCATCGAGACGAGCGGCCGGACGTTCGATCGCATCGACGCGAGCGGGCGGTGGAGCGACGGAACGATCGCGGCCGATCTTCGCGTGCGACAGGACTCGCTCGTGCGCTACGCGGCGCTCGGCTCGTACCGACAATGGGCGGATGGTGCGCGACTCGTGACGCTCGATTCTCTCAGCGCGACGTTCGACACGCTCGGGTGGCGGCTCGCGAGGCGCGGCAGCGTGCGGGTGGATCACGGCTCGGTGGTGATCGACTCCATCCTCATGCGCAGCTCGGCCGGTGGTCGATTGTTCGCTTCCGGGGTGGTGCCGGAGAGCGGACCGATCGCGCTGGACGTCGCGGCGGAGGGCGTGCTCGTCTCCACCGTGATGCGTGCCCTGCAGCGCGACACCGACGTGTCGGGCGCGATCTCGACTCATGCGCGCATCGAGGGCACGCGCGCGCTGCCGGTGCTGGATGGCCGCGCCGAGTTGACGGGCGCGAGCTACGGCGCAACGCATCTGCCCGACGTCTCCGTCGGCGTGCGATATCGCGACCGGCTGCTGCTCGCCGACGGACAGGCGCGCGATTCGGTGCGGGTGGTCGGAACGGTGGTCGCCTCCCTGCCGCTCAACCTCGCGTTCGCGAGCGTGGCCGGCGCGCGGCGGCTCGATGGCCCGCTCAGCGTCTCCGCCGTGCTCGACAGCCTGTCGCTCGCGGCACTGCCGTTCCCATCACGCTCCTTCGAGGACGTTCGCGGCATCGTCGTGGGGCGCGTGAACGTCGGTGGCACCTGGCGCGCTCCCACGTACTTAGGCAGCGGCGCGCTGCGCAACGGCGCGATCACGCTCGCTTCGACGGGGATGCGTGTGAGCGACGCGGTGGCCGATCTCTCGCTCGCGGGTGACACGCTGCGGCTCGACTCGCTCGTGGCGCGCGCGCGCGGGCCATTGCGCGCATCCGGCACGGTGGACCTGCGCGACCGCGCGAATCCGTTCGTGCGGTTCGCGGCGTCGGGTGAGGATCTGCGCGTGATGGATCAGCGCCGCGGCGAGCTGGACGTCGACGCGGACGTCAGGGCGGAAGGACCGCTGAGCGAGCTGCGTGTGAGTGGCGGCGGCGAGTTGAAGGGCGGCTATCTCGCGCTCAAGCAGTTCCGCAAGGATCTGCTGCGCGTCAAGCCGCCGGGCGAGCTGTCGTCGTTCGCCGTGCTCGACACGAGTGCGGTGCCGAACGACAGCGCGCGAATCGCCGCCGAGCGCCGGATCCCGCGCAGGCTCGCCATGGTCGGTGATCTCTCGCTCGTGATCGATCGGGGCAACTACTATCGCAACCGTCCCGACGCGAACACCGAGTTCTCCACCGGCGACGGCGAGGTGGTCGTCGCGCACATCGATCAGCGGAGCGCGGACCAGTGGGTGATCGGCTTCGTGCGCATCCCGGGTGGCGTGGCGTACTTCCGGACCCAGCCGTTCATCCCGGCGCGCGGGAGTCTCACCTTCGGTCCACACACCAACGCGGTGGGCATCGTGCAGCAGGTGGGCGAGCGGCTGCTGTGGGAGCCGGGCCGAGGATGGTTTCCGCTGCAGTTCATCACGGCGGGAACGTCGAAGGCGCCGGCGATCGCGCTCGAGAGCGGAACGCTGTTTCCGATCCGTGGGCGCGAGCTGAACGGTTATCTCACGCAGGGCCATGCCTCGACCTCGCTGTTCCAGCAGTCCGGCTCCTCGCTCTCTGGGAGCGAGTCGTGGAGCGGGCAGTTGAGCGGCGAGTCGGGCGCGCTCGCGCGGCGGCAGCAGGGCGCGACGGCGCTTGGCGTCGTGCTCCACGACATCGGTACCGGCACGACGAAGGAGTACGGGCTGGACGCGTTCAGCGTCTCACCGGCCGACGTGCCGACGGAGCTCGTGTTCGGGAAGACGGGCGGCGTGCGCGGCGCGCTCGTCGAGGGCGGGCGCTATCTCACCACCGATCGCTACGTGGCGGGCCAGCTCCGGCTCACCGCGGGGATCCCCGGGTTCCGGCTCGCGCAGCGCTTCGGAACGACGTACCGGCTGGATATCGGTCTCGAGCCGCGCTACCTGTTCCGTTCGCCTGAGGAGCTGGGGATCACCCACCCGACGGTGCGTACGGGCGTGTTCGGCGCGTTCCTCACGCGGCTCTGGGATTTCTGAGCGCGCCCGCCGGCGATGGCCTCGATGGCCTTGCTGGCTGGATCGAACGAGAGCTAATGTCTGGCTGTTGAGCGCGGCGCTTCCCCGCGCTCCAACTCCTCGGCTCAGGGCTGTCGTGTCGCGACCTCCCGCATCGACCGGATCTACCGCGCCGCGAAGAGTGAGCGCGACGCACGTGTTCGGGCTCGTCGCGGTGGCCGGGTTCCTCGCGCGGATCGTTCAGTACGCGCAGCGGCGCCCGCTGTTCGTCGACGACATCCAGCTCATGCTCAACATCGCCACGCGCGGCTATGGTAGGCTTCTCAGGCCGCTGGCGCTCGAGCAGTCCGCATCGCCGCTCTTTCTGTGGGTGCAGCGCTTCATCGTGCAGACACTCGGCGTGAGCGACGTCGCGTTCACGTTGATCTCGCTGGCGACGGGGCTCGCGGTGCTCCCACTCACCTGGTCGGTCGCACGCCGGATCGTGGACCGTGAGACGTCGATGCTGGCCGAGGCGATTCTCGCCGTCGCCCCGCCATTGATCTACTACTCCACCTCGGCCAAGCAGTACGGCACCGATGTCTTCGTCGCCGCGGCGGTGTGCTGGCTCGGCCTCCGAGTGCTGGAGGCGCCCACCGATCCACGCCGCCGGCTGTTGGCGGTCGCCGGTGGTGTGGTGGCGTTGATGCTGAGCATGCCCGCGCTCTTCGTGCTCGGCGGCGTCTGGTGTGCGTGGGCGCTCAGTGAGCCGATACGCGCGAGCAGGCAGGGACGCACGCTCCTCGTCGCGAGCGGAGCGCTCTGGGGCGTCACCTTCGCGTCGCTCTTCCGCGGCATGTACGCGGAGGTCTCGAAGAACGCGTACATGCGCCGGTTCTGGTTCGGCTCCTACCTCAGCTCACAGCGCACCCTGCTCGGCGGCATTCGCTACGTGGCGAAGGGGCTGCACGCGCCGCTGTACGACGTCGGCTCGAGAACGCCGTGGCTGCTCGTCTACGCCCTTTCGTTCCTCACGCTCGCTGGAATCGTGGCGCTGGTACGCGAGAAGCGCGTCGCGTTCGCCGCGCTGCTCACCGTTCCACTGCTGCTCGCCGTGGCCGCGTCGGCGCTGGGCCAGTGGATCCTGACGCCGCGCTTCATGCTCTACTCCGCCCCGCTGGTGTGCGTGCTCGTGGCACACGGCGACGCGGCGATCGCGCGTGGAATCACCGCATCGCGGCGGTATCGCGAAGCGCTCCTCGTCGCGGGCGGGCTCGCGGTGATCGCGCTACCCGCACGGTATGCGACGTGGGTGATGGTGCATCCGACGAACACGGAAGCATCGCCGGAGCTGATCAGCGGATTCCGTGCGCACGCGGGAGCTCGGGAGCCCGTGTACGTGTACGCGCGCGCACTGCCGTTATGGACGTACTACTCGACCGACTGGAAGCGGCCGGACACCGTCCGCGTGCAGCGGCTGCTTCGCAGCATGTCCGAGATCGGGCCTGGCTCCGGCAACGGCCAGTCGCGCGGCAGGCCGGTGCGCCACGAAGGATTCGAGCGGCGCTACCCGTTCGGGAGCTCGGTGGAGCTCGCCGGGATCGCCACCGGCATGGAGCACACTGGCGCCGTTCAGGCGCACGCTCCGGATTTCGGATGGGCGGAGAACGAGGCGACGCGCATTCACGACGCGGCGTCTCCAACGGCCTGGATCGCCTTCGCCCACTACAACAAGGTGCCGCTCCGGGAGCTGCAGTCGGCGCTCGAGCGACTCGGCGGACGAGTCACTTTCTCCGATGTGCGCCCGGGAGCGGCGCTCTTTCAATATCGATTTGCCGCCCCCGACTCGGCGGTCGCTCGCCGGCCGACCGATCCGTCGGTCGCCGTGACGGCCGGCACCGTGCCGGCGCGCCGTTAGCCCGTAAGCCCGTCGGCGGGCGCCCAGAGGCGCACATCGTTGCCGCCAAACGCTCTGCGCCAGCCGATCAGGCCGATATCGGAGCCGACGGATCGGTGGGTGTTCGATATCGCGGCCGCTGCACCTCGCCCGACCGCCTGACGATCGCGGCGGTCGACGTCGCCGGCGTCGCGTTCGAGCGGACGCCAGGTGCCCAGAGCCGCACGCGATTGCGCCCGCTGCGCTTCGCGGCGTAGAGCGCTTCGTCGGCGCGCGCGCGGAGCGCCAGCCCGATGTCGGAGTCGGTGATGCGCTCCGACGCGATGCCGATGCTCATCGTCACCGGCGTGCCCGGCGGCAATGACGCGCACGCGCGCTGCTGGAGCTGGTTCATCATCCGCTCGGCCACCGCGCCCGCCGCTTCGGCGTCTGCCCATGGCAGGAGCACGGTGAACTCCTCGCCACCCATGCGCGCGACCACTCCCTCCTCGCTCACCGCCTCGGCCAGCATGGTCGCGACCTCGTACAGCACCTCGTCTCCGACGAGATGGCCGAACCGGTCGTTGATCTGCTTGAAGTGATCGAGATCGACGGCGAGGAGGGCGATGTCGCCGCGGCGGCGCCGAGCATCGGCGAGGGCGCGGTCCAGCTGGAGCGCGAAGCCGCGGCGATTGAGACATCCGGTGGCCGGATCGGCGTGCACCATCGGCGCGAGCTCGGCGCGCAGCTCGTTGAACGCGGCGCCGATCGCCGCGACCGCATCAGCGTGCGGATCGCCGGCCACGTCGTAGGAGCGACGGAAGTCGCCGTCGCGCGCTTCGTCGAACAGCGCGGCGAGCGTGCGCAGCCGCCGTTCCACGCGGCCGTGCAGCAGGACGGTCACCGCGGCCAGCACGCCGTAGCTGCCGAGCGCCCAGAGCTCCTGGATCGAACCGCTCGCGGTCACCGCCGGTCGCATCGCGAAGAGCACGAGCTGCGCGAGCAGCGTAGCGACACAGACGAGCACCGCGGGCCGGATGCCGAAGTGCACGAGCGCGATCTGCAGCGGCACCGCGGCGGCGAGCAGCATCCAGCTCGACGACGCGCCGCCCGCGAGCGGGTGCACGACGGCGAACAGCAGGAAGACGTCGGCGATGCCGTGCGCCGACATCAGGGCGATGCCCGCACGCTGCCGGCGCGACATCCAGAGCGTGCTCGCACCAATGAACGAGACGTACGCCGTCAGCCCCGCGAGCGCGGCGAGCAGCGTCGCGTGCGGCTCGACGCGCGGCCAGACGATGAGTCCTGCCGCGACGATCGCCGCGGCGAGTCCCCGGATGCGATTCTGCCGAAGCAGCACGAGATTCGCGCTGCGATTGCTCGGCACGACGGAGGGAGAAGGCAAGCGGTAGGAACGACCGTAGTGCGTCGGTGGCAGGCCGGCGTCGGCCCGTTATCCGCCCTGCGCGGAGAGAACACGTTCCGCGGCTGCGACGCCGCGATACTGCGCTTCCTCGAACAACGACAATCCGCTGACGTCGGAGTGGGCGAGATGAATGCCCGGCGGGGACCACGTCTCCGTCACGCGCGCTGCCTGGCCGAGAAACCCGACGGTCGGACGGACCATCGCGTGACCGATGCGAAACATATCCACGTGAGTCACACACCGGCGAATGTTCGGGTGCGCGAGCTCCAACTCCATCATGATCCGTTCCACCCAGTCCTCGTGCCGCGCAGCGAGGAGCTTGCGCCGTTCACCCGCTGGATCGCCACTCGCGAGCGCGTGATAGTAGGTCCAGACCGAAGATTCACCGCTCCGCGCCCGCAACGACTGATGCGTCGCGACGACGTAGCCGAGGCCCGTTCCGGCGCGCACGACGTTGTCCCACGCGGGTGGCGCGCCTCGTTCATCGGGCCAGTGGTCGAGCGTGAGGTTGGCGACGAGCCAGGGCGAATACACGAACTCCGGCGAGCGCATGCCTTCAACCAGGTACGGCGCGAGAAATGTCGGAGCGGCGAAGATGACGTGATCGCACGAGATCTCCTCGTCTCCCGTCCTCACGCGCCATCGCGCTCCATCAGCAAGCACCCGGTGCACCGGCGCTCGCGTCACCACGAACTTCTTCAACTTGTCCGACAGCCGGCGCGCGATCCACGCATTTCCTTCGGGCCAGGTGAGCGGACCATCCTCCGACGCGTCTCGGGACGCGAAGTAGTGCAGTCCGGCCCACGCCGACGTGTCGCGCGCCAGCGCGCCATAGTCGTCGCGCGTCGCATACTCGGCGTACCACCGCATGGCGGGCGATCGGAGGTCGTGCGCGGTGAGCCACTGATCGAACGAGATGCGGTCGAGCGGCGACTCGCGCGGCGCGCCGAGCGCCATGGGAATGGTGAACTGCCCGGACGCGCGATGCTCGGCGAGCAGCGCCTCGAACCGGCGCAGCTCCTCACGACCGACGCGCGAGCCGAGCAGCTCGGACTCGAGGCCGCTCTGCCAGGTGCCCTGCACGAAGAGACGCTCGTGCGGCGCGAAGCAGAGCGTGCGCTCGTCCCATCCCGCGTCGGTGAGGACGCCGAGCTCCGTGAACAGCTCGCGCACGAGCGTGGCGCGCGGGCCAGGCACGGGCACGTAGTGCGCGGCCCACGGATAGCGCGACACCGCGTTCTCCCCGCCGCGCGCGTTGCCGCCCGTCTCGCGCTCCATCTCGAGCAGCACGAAATCGTGAAAGCCGCGCCGCTCCAGCTGCCACGCCGCGCTCAGTCCAGCGATGCCGCCGCCGATGATCACCACCGGCACCCGGCGCGAGCGCACCGGCGCCGCCATGGGCGTGCGGTCGCGCAGCCGGTGGCCGGCGGCGGCGCTGTCGTTCACCCACCCGCCCGTGATGCGCGCGCGTCCCTTGGTGGTGAGCCCGAGCAGCGCGGGCGCGCCGGCGATGCGCGCGACGATCGCCGCCGCGCCAGCGGTTGCGGCGATCGCCCCGGCGGCGACGAACGCTCGGCGCGACGGAAAGGGCGGCGAGGGCGGCTGCGGTGTCGGGTCGTCGCCGTTCATGCGTGACTCACGCGTCCGCGCGCCTCATCGATTGACGCGATCCCACTCCTGCTCGTAGTAGCGCACCAGGATCTGGGTGTTCAACCGGTTCGGCTCCACCGGCACGGGCTGCATGTCGGCGGAGAACTCGAACATGCGCGGCACCTCCGCCACCGTCAGATAGCGCAGGCCGGAGGGGAGCGTGATGGGCGGCTCGTACCGGCTGTCGAGCGACGCGAGCACGAACCCCCACTCGCCGAACGACGGCACGTACAGATGATATGGATACGTGTGCATGCCGGCCTGCTTCATCGTCTCGGCGATGCACCAGTAGCTCTGCCGCGCGAACAGCGGTGACGTCGCCTGCACGACGACGAGACCATCGCGCGTGACGTGGCGCGCGAGCAGACGATAGAACGCAGTGGTGTACAGCTTTCCGACGCCGTAGTTGTTCGGGTCCGGAAAGTCGACCACGACGAAGTCGAACATGTCCGGGTGCTGGTCCAGCCAGACGAAGGCGTCGTCGTTGACGACGTGAACCTTCGGGGACTGCAGTGACCCATGGTTGAGCGCGACCAGCGTCGGGTGCGTGGAGAACAGCCGCGTCATCTCCGGATCGAGATCGACGAGCGTGATCGACTGCAGGTCGGGGTACTTGAGCAGCTCGCGCACCGCGAGCCCGTCGCCGCCGCCGAGCACGAGCACTCGTCGCGCCGACGGCCGCGACGCGAGGCCTGGGTGGACGAGCGCCTCGTGGTAGCGGTACTCGTCGCGCGAGCTGAACTGCAGGTGTGAGTTGAGCCAGAGGCGCAGGTCGTCCTTCCACGCGGTGAGCACGATGCGCTGGTAGCGCGTGCTGCGCGAGAAGATCACGTCGTCGGAGTAGATGTTGTCTTCGGCGAGGTTGGTGATCTTCGTGGCGCCGGCCATTCCCACGCCGAGGAAGAGCAGCACGGCGACGCACGCTGCCGCGAGCACGCGCCGCGCTCCGAGCTGCGCGCGGAAGAGCCACACCGACCAGAGCGCGACGCCGGCGTTGATCATCCCGAACAGCAGCGCCGAGCGTACGAGCCCGAGCTTGGGGACGAGCAGGATCGGGAAGGCGAGCGACGCGGCGAGCGCGCCCAGGTAGTCGAAGGTGAGGACGTTGGCGACGACGTCCTTGAACGCGTAGCGGTCCTTGAGGATCCGCATGAGGAGCGGGATCTCGAGCCCGACGAAGACGCCGAGGATCGTCACGAGCACGTACAGCACGAGCCGGAACGCGCCCGTGTACGCGAACGCGAGGAAGAGCAGCGTGGACGAGAATCCGCCGACGAGCCCGACGAGCAGCTCGATCCCGATGAACCGCGCGACGAGGCCGCGCGCGAGGAAGCGCGACAGCCAGCTCCCCACTCCCATCGCGAACAGATAGGTCCCGATCACCGTCGAGAACTGCGTGACGCTGTCGCCGAGCAGGTAGCTCGCGAGCGCGCTCGCGACGAGCTCGTAGATCAGGCCGCAGGCGGCGATGAGGAGGACGCTTAGGAAGAGGGGGAGGGCCATCTGGTGCGTTAGGCGTGGATCATTGTGTGGGCTGATGGTTCGTGGCCGGGCGGGCGGAATCCAGGTTTTGAGTTACCGGTTTTCGGTTGGTGGTTTCGGGTCAGGGGCGTTTGGTTGAAGCGGGGTGATAACGATGACTCGAGTGCGCCGATACTCTCGTTTCTTCGTCGAGTGCAAGATCATCGGAAGCTCCGTGTTTGGAGTCAGGCTCAGAGCCTTGCCATCGCCGTGCGACGTGCGACGCGTCGCTTTCCACGTTCTGGTTACGGCTCGCTGCAGTCGCAGATCACTCGAGCTGCAGAATCGATCGTGCTCACGATCGTGGAAGGTTGCGGCGCCGCCAGTCAGCGGGAGTTCGCACGCTTTCTCGACATGGCGGTCAAGTCCAGCTCTGAGGTAGAGGCTCAACTCGAACTAGCGATGGACTACGGCGTTTTGGACGGTGAAAGCTGGGACACCATGACCAAAGACGTGGTCTCCATCCGCCGCCAACTCTGCTCGCTGCGTACGAAGGTCCTCGCCGCCGTCAAACCCGCAACCGCCAACCCGAAACCGGAAACCCAGAACCTGGATTCCGGCTCCCGATAGAGGGCTTTCGCACTGAGTCAGTGCACCGCCGCCGCAATGATGATTGCGAGCGCGATCGCCACCGCCCCCATCAGCACCCCGAGCGCCGTGTTCTGGTCCTCGATGATCTCCTTCCAGAGCGAGCCGGGCGTCAGCTTGTCGAACAGGATGAAGGCGAGGATGAACAGCACGACGCCGATCACGGCGAACAGCACGGCCGCCAGCGCGTTGTGGAGCATCGACGAGTAGACCTCGTTCATCTCACTTGCCTCCCATGTAGTGGCCGCCGCCGAGGAAGGGGCGGTAGTGCGGCCGGTAGGCGCCCGGATTGTCGCGGATCGAGCGCGGGACGTTCTTCACCTCGGTGGGGCGCATCGGCGTCCAGCCTCGCGCCTCGGCCACGACGACGAGCGCGATCACGACCGCGCCGAAGACGGTGTAGATGGGATGTTTCATGGCTCAGTCGTCATCGCTCGAGTCGTCGTCATCGTCGTCGCTGCTCT
Source organism: Gemmatimonadaceae bacterium (assembly GCA_036008805.1). Taxonomy (GTDB): domain Bacteria; phylum Gemmatimonadota; class Gemmatimonadetes; order Gemmatimonadales; family Gemmatimonadaceae; genus AG11. The sequence goes on along the minus strand of DASYMZ010000107.1, from coordinate 13,170 downwards.
CGGGGGCGTAGTCGCTCTCCTTCCAGCGTGCCGACTCCATTCCCCATGCACGCAGCGCGACGGCGATGGGCGGGAAGGCGAGCAGGACGAGGCAGATCAGGTATGGGGTGAGGACCGGCACGTCGTGGCGCACCGCGATCTTGTACTCGAGGAAGGGCGTCGGCACCTGGGCCTCGGGCTGCACGCGCAGGAAGTACGGGCCCGGCGGTACGCTCGGCAGCACCGCGCGGTCGGTGCGCGAGCCCTCGCTCCAGTTGCCGTCGGAGTCTCGGCCGTAGTAGTAGCTCACTTCACGGCCGAACTCGTACGTCGTTCCCGTCGCCTCGTTCACCAGCGCGTAGTCGAAGAACGCCCATCCGTTGTCCACCTGCGCGTCGGTGCGCACCTCGAGGTTCGCCGTGCGCCCCTTCACGGTGAAGGTTGGAGTCACGTACGCGAGCGACTCGGCGGGCTGGCCGGGCTTGAAGAATGTCGAGGTGGTGAAGACCGTCTCGCGCGAGGCGGTGATCAGGCGCAGCAGCCCGATCACGATCAACGCGGCGGCGAACAGCAGATACCGTCTGGCCATCGAGCCGGCCATCGGCTTGAACTCGTCGGGCTGATTCGCGTACACGCCGCGCGGCGCCGGTGCCTTGCCCGACAGCGAGAACGCCGTCCAGACCTGCGGCGCGGGCATGTAGGTGCCGAGCGACCAGGTGGTCTCATCCGGTGTCCGCTCCTCGCTCAGCATGCGCGGCGGCGTTACGAAGTCGCGCGCGACGACCGTGTCGCCGACCCGCACTTGCCAGGGAAACTCGCCGAGCACGAACTCCGTGACGGCGGTCGCGGTCTGGAAGTGCTTGAACGTCTCGCCGTGCAGGACGACCGTCGGCTGGCGGCCGCCGCTCGTTTCCGCCGGTGTCGCCTTCAGCACCTGGACGTCGTTCCAGTGGCCGTCGTACTGGGTGAGGTAGCGGAACCCCTTGTACGGATTGAACAGGAGGTACTCGTCCCAGTAGTACGACGTGCCGTCGACGGTCACGCTGCGCACCATGAAGCCGACGACCTCCCACTTCTCGCCCTTCAGCGTGCCGCGCGTGCCGAGCGGGATCTGCGGCGTGTACTTCTGCTTCGCCGCGAACGCCTGGATCAGCGAGAGGTTGGGATCGCGCGCGTCGAGGATGCTGCCGCAGCTCGAGCACACCACCGACTGCGCCTGGTCGAGCGTGCGCAGCTCGATCGCGGCGCCGCACTGCGGGCAGCTCAGCGAGGCGACGGCGGGCGCGCTCACCAGCCCTCGAACTGTCGGAGGTTCCGCGTGGCGAGCTGCTCGAGCTCCACGTACGTGCCGACGTACGCAGCCGGCGCGTCGTCGCTGTAGTCGATCGTCGCGAAGCGAGCGTCGTCGCCGTCGCCGTCGAGATCGGCGAACAGCGCCTCGCTCCGGTCCCACGACTCGAACGGCAGCTCGCCCTCGATGCCGGCGTAGCGCGCGCGCGTGAGCGACGCGACGCGGAATGGCGCGCCGTCGATGACATAGGACTGTCCGATTACCAGAAGAGTCGGATCGGGAAGCGCGACCTCGTCCCGCGCCGGCAACGAGATCGCGAGGTCGCCCTGTGCGTCGGAGAGCCACGCGCTCGTCCCGCTCGTCGTGCGCAGGTGCCACTCGTTCCATCCACCGCGCTCGTACGCGTAGATGATCCGCCCCACGACGACGAACGCGTCCCTGCCCCACGTGCCCTCGGTGCCGAGCTGGATCGGCGAGCTGGTGGGGGGCAGATCGCTCACCGTGCCGACCTTCGCGAGATCGAGGTCGCGGCGCACGAGCACCGACTTGCAGTAGGGACAGACGGTCTGCACGGCGCCCGACCAGCGAAACACGATCGTGGCGCCGCAGTTGGGGCAGGCCACGCTCTTCGCGGTCATCGGCGCTCCGTGGTCACGTCAGCGCGACGCGAGCGCGGGCGCGCCGTACGCACGCTCGAGATGGCGCACGTGCACCTGCTCCGCGCCGACGAGCTCCGCGAGCCGCTCCGCGAACGGCCATTCCGCGCGCGGCGTGCAGCAGAACAGGTTGAGGCAGAGCGAGCGATGCTCCGGAAAGGTGTGCACGGTGAGATGCGATTCGGCGAGCAGGAGCATTCCCGTGATGCCGGCCGGCGGTGGGAACACGTGCCACTGGCCGGCTCCCACCGGTCGCAGCGCGAGCTCGTGCACCATGCGGTCGAGCAGCGCGGCGATCGCATCGCGATCGGTGAGACGCTCGGCGCTGCAGCCGAACGCCTCGACGATCCACTCGTCACCCCGCACCAGATCAGGCGGTGCGCTCACCCCTGTGCGCCGCCGCACTCCGGGCAGAACTTCGCCGCGCGCGGGATCGGCTTGCCGCACGCGATGCAGAACTTCGTGCCTTCGCTGGCTGGTGCACGGTGATCCGGTAGCTCGGTGGGCGTGGAGGGCGACGTCTTCTGCGCCGCATCGCCGCCCGACGCGGTCTGGTTGAGCGCGTCGGTCATCGCCTTGCCGAGCGCCATGCCGGCACCGAGGCCGGCGCCGAGACCGGCACCGCCACCACCTTCGTTCGCCGCGGCGATCGGGATGGCCTGCGCGGCCTGATACTGCGTGTAGTCGCGCAGATTGCCGGCCATGTTCATCCCGATGCGCTCGTCGAGCTTGCGCTGCAGCTCCTCGGGAAGCGAGAGGCTCTCGACGACGAACGAGTCGAGCGCGAGGCCGAGGTCGGCGAAGGTGGGCGCGAGCGCGGCGGCGAGCGTGGAGCTCAGCTCCGCCTGGTTCGCCGCCATGTCGAGGAAGGGAATCTGCGACTTGGCGAACGCGTCCGACACGCGGCCGACGATCGTGTTGCGCAGGTGTCCTTCGAGGTCGGCGACGGTATACGTCTCGCGCGTGCCGCTCACCTTCTGGTGGAACACCGTCGGGTTGGCGACGTGGAAGCTGTACAGCCCGAAGCCGCGCAGCCGTACCATGCCGAAATCCTTGTCGCGAATCGTGATGGGCTGCTGCGTACCCCAGCGCTGGTCCGTCTGCAGGCGCGTGGAGAAGAAGTAGACGTCGCTCTTGAAGGGCGACTCGAAGCCGGTGTACCAGTGCTGCAGGTTGGTGAGCAGCGGCAGCGTCTTCGTCTCGAGCGTGTAGAGCCCGGGGCCGAACTGGTCGGCGATCTTCCCTTCATTGACGAAGAGCGCCATCTGCGACTCGCGCACGGTGAGCCGCCCGCCGTACTGGATCTCCATGTCACGCATCGGATACCGGGCGGCGAGCACGCCGTCGCCCTCTTCCGTCCACTGGATGACGTCTACGAGCTGCTTGCGCAGAAAGTCGCCGAGCGACATGTGGCCTCCACGTGTATTAGGATCGCGGATGGGGGTCCGCGCGGGATGACTATACGGAGAACACACTACGGGGGAAAGCCGTGATCGGTTCCCGGTGATCGGTGATCGGCCTGCCTCGGGAGGGCTCCTGCGTTCCGAGATCGCGACCGTTCACCGATCACCGATCACTGATCACCGTTCACGGCGCCGCCAGCGCCCCCGCGCTCCCCTCCGCCCGCGGCAGCGCCACGTCCACCCTCGTGCCTCGGCCGAGCGCGCTCTCGATCGTGAGGCGGCCGCCGTGCGCCGCGGCCGTGCGCCAGGCGATCGCGAGCCCGAGCCCCGCGCCTTCCGACTTCGTCGTGAAGAAGGGCTCGAACACGCGGTCGAGCGCGTCCTGTGGGATGCCGCGCCCGGTGTCGGCGATCGACACCACGGCGTCGTCGCCGATCGTGACCGCGGCGCTGACGCGTCCGCCCGACTCGGTCTCCTGCACGGCATTCAACAGCAGATTCAGGAAGAGCTGCTCGAGCGCCTCGTCGTCACCGTTGATCCAGATCGGCGCGCGGCCGAATGGAGGCGGCTCGATCCAGATGCCGCGCGCCGACGCGTCCGGCGTGGCGGTCTTGAGCGCGTTGCGCAGCGGGATCCACAGATCGATGCGGCGCATGCTGAGCTTGCCGCTGCGCGCGAGGCGGAGCGTGTCCTGCATGGTGTTGGCGAGCCGGTGCAGCTCGCGCTGCGCGCGCTCGAGCGGGGCGCGAAGTGGCGAGTCGAGGTGCAGCTTCGCCTCGAGCGAGCGCATCGCGGTGCGCGCGGACGCGACGGAGGGCGCGAGCTCGCGCGCCAGCTCGGTGGCGAAGTCGCCGACCGCGGCGTACGCGTTTCGCTGCGACGCCTCCATCAGGTTGCGCTCTGACGCGTCGCGCTGCGCCTGCTCCTCCGCGTCGAATGCTTCGCGCACCAGGCGGGTGCCGCGCGACGTGTACGCCCATGCACCGAGGGCGCCGCACAGGCCGGCCACCAGTGTGGGCACGAAGACGATCACCGTGTCCGGAGTGGGAGGCAGCCGCGGCACCCACAGTCCGAGCAGGATGAGAATTCCACTCGCGCCGGCACCGGCGACGAGCGCTCCCGCGAGTGCGGCGAACGCAACGCGGACGGGCATTCGTCGAAGGGCGGCGTGGCGGCTCATGCCGATCAAACTAGCCGAACGTGCGCTCACACGGCCCGAGCGTCCTCCGGCTCATCGCTGTACCGAAACGCTGGAATGACCTCCTCGAACAGCGCGAACAGCGTGGGATCGAACGCGCGTCCGATGTCCTGGCGCATGATGGTCAGCGCCTTGTCGTGGCTGCAGCGCTCCTTGTAGCTGCGCCGAGAAGTCAGCGCGTCGTAGACATCCGCGAGGCAGAGCACTCGCGCCGTGAGCGGGATCGCCTCTCCCGCGAGTCCGTGCGGGTAGCCCGCGCCGTCCCAGCGCTCGTGATGGCTCTCGACCATCGGGCAGACATCCCATGGAAACTCGATGTCCGCGAGGAGATCGACGCCGACGCTCGGATGCTGGCGCACCAGCGCCCATTCGTCGTCGGTGAGCTTGCCGGGCTTGTTGAGCACTTCGGCCGGCACCGTCAGCTTGCCCACGTCGTGCAGCAGCGCGCCGATCCGGAACCAGAACAGCGTGGTCGCGTCGTCCTGCGTCACGCGGGACCAGAGCGCGCACGCGATGTTGGCGACGCGCACGCAATGCCCCTGGGTGTAGATGTCCTTGGATTCGATCGACTCGCCCCATTTGCGCACGACGTCGAGGAAGTCGCCCTCGAGCTTCGCGGTGCGCCGGTCGACGTCGGCGAGCTCGCGGCGCGCGCGAAGCTGCGAGAACAGCCGGTGCGCCTGGTTGAGGCGCTGCAGCGTCTGCCGGTTCCGGCCCTGCTCGTGGTAGAGTCCCCCCAGCTCGCGCGCCGTCTCGCCCTGGAGTATCAGGTCGCCTCGCTGCACGGCGATGCGTTCCGCCTCGAGGAAGTGCTGCTCGGCGCGGATGCCGTCGCCTTCGGCGCGCGCGATGAGGCCGGACACGAGCTCCAGCTCTCCGTCGGCGTGCATCGCGCTGGCTCGATTCGGCAGATCCTCGATGCGATCGCACACCGACTTCGCCTCGGCGTACCGCCCCTCGCTCACGCGCAGCTTCGCGATGTGCAGCTCGATCAGTGTCTGCTGGCCCAGATCACCCAGGTCGGCGGCGATCGCCCGTGCTTCGTCGAATGCGCGATCGGCGGGTCCGAAGCGCCGGAGCTGCATGTAGAGCAGGCCGAGGTTCGCCTGTGCGTTCATCGCCAGGTCGGCGAGGCCGGCGCGCCGAGCGTCGGTGAGGCTGGATTTGTAGTACCGCAGCGCTTCGGCGTCTTCGCCCTGCACGGTGGCGATGACGCCCAGGTTCGACGCCGTCATCGCCGCCAGGCGTGCCTCGCCCGACAGGCGCGCGCTCTTGCGCGCGCTGAGGTAGAGGCGCCGTGCCTCGTCGATGCTCCCCTGCTTCCAGGCGATGATCGCGAGAAAGTTGGTGGCGTGCCCTCTGCCTGCCTCGTCACCGGCCTGCTCCGCGATCGCCAGCGCGGCGTCGATGCAGTCCGCGACCGCGTCATAGTCGAGGTCGTGGAGGTAGGTGCGCGCCACGAGGCGTATGAGCTGCGCGGCATCCGATGGCCGGGTTGCGGTGCCGTCGTGCAGCGCACGCTCGTAGCACTCGCGCGCCTCGTCGTGGTGACCCTGACGCTCGAGCGCCTGTCCGTGCGCAACGACCTCATCGAGCCTGCACGGTTCCAGCGCGGAGCGCGGTGGCGCCGCAGCAACTCGTCGGGGGGATGTCGTACGTGCGCTCATGCGTTCACGGGCGACGTGGGCGAAAGACCGTGCGGCATGCTTTCACCGCCGCACCTCTCTGCTCGTCCGATTCACCATCTGACGAGCAAGAGGCACGCGTCAGATGACGCGTGCCCCCCGTGTTTGGTAAGTGAGTCTGCCGCGAGCGGAGCTAGCTATTTCCCACCGCGCCCGCACCCGAGCATGTATCCCGAGAAGTGCCAGATGGACGAGGTGAAGACCTCGCCCGTCTCCGAGCCTCCGCTCAGCTCGTCCACCTCGCTGATCAGGGTGCCGAGCTGACCGGGGAGCGCGAAGTATCCGAGCTCCACGGAATCCGGCGACCTGTCTTTCTTCCCCTTCTCTTTCGTGCCGGCGAGCCTCTGCGCGATGGAGATAGGCTTCAGGAACACCAGCCCGTGCGGCGCGAAGTCGTAGGCGACCACGTCGCCCGGCAGCGCCGTCATGCTGATCTTCACCGGCACCAGGAGTGCACCGGCGGGCACCGTGACAGTGACGCCAGCCTCGGGGATGGAGAGCGAGCCGCCCGACGTTCCGATCGTCCCACTCACCGTGATGGCCGAGGCGAGCTTCGCGTTTCGATGCAGCGGCTTCACCCTGGTCTTCGGTGCCGGCGCGCTGGAGCGCTCAGCCACCGACGATGGCGCGAGCCGATCCGATCGCGGGCTCACTGTGGTCGAGTCGCTCACGGAGCACGCCGCGAACGCGGCAATGCTAAAGGTCGCGAAAGCGATCGTGCGGCTTCGCACGGTCATTGTGCCACCGGTCAGAGTTTGGAGTTGGCGATCCTTGCGTGCCCTTTGAAGGCAGTGCCAGTGCCAGTACGGGCGGCACGCTTTTCCGCGTCAGCGTGTCCGGTGCCCTGCGACGAAGGAGGCTCGATGCGTCAATTCGTCCTGGGTCAGGTCGTCAGAACGACTGAACTCGCTCGTCGGCGACTGCGGCATTCCGTCGTGCAAAGTGCGTCACTTCGGGCGAAGTGCGAGACTCACGAACTGACGGCGAGCGGCGCGGGCTCGTTCCAGCTCCCATCGCGCGCGATGAGCTCGAACTGCGCGAACAGCTGCGGGTCGAACGCGGTGCCCGTCTCTCGGCGCATCACGTCCATCGCGGCGTCGTGGGTGAACGGCTCCTTGTAGCTGCGGCGCGAGGTGAGCGCGTCGTACACGTCGGCGATGCACACCACGCGCGCGGTGAGCGGGATGTTCTCTCCCGCGAGCCCGTGCGGGTAGCCGTTGCCGTCCCAGCGCTCGTGATGGCTCTCGACGATCGGGCGGACGTCCCACGGAAACTCGATGTCGGCGAGCAGCTCCACGCCAGCGCTCGGATGCCGGCGCACGAGCGCCCATTCGTCGTCGGTGAGCTTGCCGGGCTTGTTGAGCACTTCGGCCGGCACCATCAGCTTGCCCACGTCGTGCAGCAGCGCGCCGATGCGAAACCAGAATGATGACGTCGCGTCGCCCGGCGCGACGCGCTCCCAGAGCGCGCAGGCCAGGTCGGCGACGCGCACGCAGTGGCCCTGGGTGTAGAGGTCCTTGGACTCGATCGAGTCGCCCCATTTGCGCACCACCTCGAGAAAGTCGCCCTCGAGCATCGCGGTGCGCCGGTCGACGTCGGCGAGCTCGCGGCGCGCGCGAAGCTGCGAGAAGAGCCGGTGCGCCTGGTTGAGGCGCTGCAGCGTCTGCCGGTTGCGGCCCTGCTGGCGATACAGCGCGGCGAGCTCGCGCGCGGTCTCGCCCTGCAGAATCACGTCGCTCTGCCGCACCCCGATCTCTTCGGCGCGGAGGAAGTACGTCTCGGCGTCCGCCACGTCGCCGGTGGCCTGCGCGATGAGCCCCTGCACGTACGCGGCGTCCCCGTCCGCGTGGGTGATGCCCATGCGCTCGGCGGTCGCGCGCGCGCGTTGGCAGCACTCGCGCGCCTCTTCGTAGCGTCCCTGGTTTACGCGAAGCTTCGCGACGTCGAGCTCCACCGTGACGATCGCCCCGACGTCGCCGAGCACGGTGGAGAGCTCGCGGGCCTCGGCGAGCATGCGGTCCGCTTCGGCGTAGCGGCGCAGATGCGTGTGGAGGAGACCGAGGTTGACGAGCGCGGCAATCGCCTGATCGGCCAGGCCCGCGTTCCTCGCGTCGGCGAGCGCCGTCTCGAAGTGACGGCGGGCCTCCACGTCGTCGCCGCGCACGCTGGCGATCACGCCGAGGTTGGAGGCGGTCATCGCGGCCAGGCGAGACTCGCCCGCGGCCTGCGCGCACGCGCGCGCGCGATGGTAGAGGCGCTCGGCCTCGTCGAGGTTGCCGAGCTTCCACTCGACGATCGCCAGGATGTTCTCCGCGTGCCCTCGGCCCGCTTCGTCCCGCGCGCGCTCGGAGACGACGAGCGCGGCGCGCGCGTGGTCGCGCGCCGACTCGAAGCGCGACTCCTGGATGTGGGTGCGCGCGATCCATCGGAGCAGCTGCGAGACGCCGGCGGGCCCGGATGCGGTCCCCTCGTCGAGCGCGCGCTCGTAGAGCAGGCGCGCCTCCTGGTGGCGCCCCTCGCGCTCCAACGTCTGGCCACGCTGCATCACGTCGCCAAGCTCCGCCGCGGCGACTGCCGCGGCGGAGCGTTGGGGTGCCAGAGCTGATGATCTGCGGGGAGTCGGGTCCATCGGTCGCGTGCTTGCCGCCAGCAGCGCGCCACCGGAGGTCACGCCATGAGATGGACGAACGAGCGGCTTCTCACGTCCCAGCGCGTTCAGGGGGAGGTCACTCGCCTCCGCGACCGCGGCCGCAGGTGACCATGTAGCCGGAGAAGTGCGGGATGTTCCCCGTGAACTTCCACGAGAGCACGTCCACCACGCCGCCGAGCAGCTCCGAGACCAGACCGCCGGTCTTGCTGAGCAGGCTGGCGTCCTTGTAGTAGCCGAGCCGCAGGAAAGGCACGGAGAGCAGCGACGCGTTGGTGCCGCGCAGATCCTGCGTGAAGGAGAGCGGCTTCGCGAAGGTGATGCCGTGTGGGGCGAAGTCGTAGGCGATCAGGGTGCCGGCGCGCGCGGTCATCGTGATCGTGGTCGGCTGCGCGAGGGCGTTCCGGGGGACGGTCACCGTCACTCCCGCCTCGGCGATCGCGATCGTGCCACCGTCGGCGCCGATCGTCTTGGTCACCGTGATCGGCGCGGCGAGCGGCGTCTTGCGCTGCAGACCGTCGACGGAGACGAGTGAGCCGACCAGTCCCGTGACACTGCCGAGAAGGTCGGCGGAGGGAGCGGTCGCTTGCGGGGTCGCGCGCGCACGAGGCGCAGTTGGCTGGTCGGCCGTGCAGCTTGCCACGGCGGCAACGACCACGGCCAGCGCAACGAGGTTGCGAATTGAAGTCTTCATTAGGAATGCGGAAGGATGCGCAGGACGGAGACGTCTCGAATGCCCGTGGACAAGGCACCCGTGGTGCCATCTCACCCCGGAAAGTTCGTCCGAGTCAGAGTGCCCTATCGCTGTCCCAGTCGAATCCGGATCGATGCGACACACTGTCCGCGCGATTCGGTCATTGCTTCTGACGCCCTGCTCGCTCGCCGCTCGAAAGCGTCGTGCAAAACGCGTCGACTCGTGGCATTTCGCAACACGGGCGCGCGACTCGGCGTATGATGGCGAGCGTCCACTTCATCGATTGTTTGGACGCTGGACTATATACTATCGGCCTTCGCCCCTCCGAGACCGGTCCCGCCTTCCGCGACCCCCGCGAGCACATGAGACGACTGCTCCCTTTCACGCTCTCCGCCCTCCTCACATCCGTCGGCGGAGCACAGGCGCCGGTCGTGCCGGCCGGTGACCTCCCTCCGCAGACCATCGCGCTCACCAGCCTGAACGGCTTTCGCCCCACGACCTCGAACTGGAAGCTCGCCGGCGGCGCGTCGGCCGATCGCTCGCGCGCGGCGCCGCTCGTGGCGGAGCCGGGAACGGGGGTGCTGGTGAACACGCCGGCCACGGGCGCGCAGGGGCACCTGTTCACTGCCTTCGAGCACGGCGACCTGGATCTCTCGCTCGACGTGATGCTGCCGAAGGGCTCGAACTCCGGCATCTATCTGATGGGGCGCTACGAGGTCCAGCTCTTCGACAGCTGGGGCGTGCGCGCGCCGACGTCGGCCGATCTGGGCGGGATCTACGAGCGGTGGGACGAGAAGCGGGGCGCGGGGCGCGAGGGGTACGAGGGCACGCCGCCGCGCCTGAACGCGAGCCGAGCGCCGGGCCTGTGGCAGCACATCGAGATCTCGTTCCGCGCGCCGAGGTTCTCCGGCAAGACCAAGGTGTCCAACGCGCGCTTCGTGAAGGTCAGCGTGAACGGCGTCGTCGTGCAGGAGAACGTGGAGGTGACCGGTCCCACCCGCGCCGCGCCGTTCAGCGACGAGCGCGCGACCGGCCCGCTGATGATCCAGGGCGACCATGGTTCCGTCGCGCTGAAGAACATCCAGTACAAGTCGTACTCGCGCGCCGCGAGGCTGTCGGACCTTTCATACAAGGCGTGGACGGGCGAGGCGATCGACACCACCTGGATGGCGACGCGTCCGCCGACGCGGCAGGGTCCGATCACGTCGATCTCGACCGATCCTGCCGGCGCGCCGAACAAGTTCGCCGTCGCGTACGACGGCGCGCTCACCGTGCCGACGACCGGGCGCTACCGCTTCACGATGAACATCAACTGGGTCGGCACCGAAGAGGCGATGCAGGGTCCGGCCGTCGCCCGGGCGCAGCTCAGCCTCGACGGCAAGCCGGTGCTCACCAACCTCGGCGCCGGCCAGCGCGTGGTGAGCGACGTGGATCTCAGCGCGGGCAAGCACGCCTTCGCGCTCACCTTCTATAAGAACCGGCAGTACGGCAACGAGCGCGACCTCCAGCTCTGGATCGAGGGGCCCGGGATGGAGAAGCAGTCGCTGCACGACGAGAGCCTGCTCACGTCGTTCGGCAATCCGATCAATCCCATTCTCGTGGAGCCCCAGGGCGAGCCCGCGCTGCTGCGCAGCTTCATGCGGCACCGTGGCGTGAAGCACGTGTACGTCATGTCGGTCGGCGATCCCACCGGCGTGCACTACAGCTATGATCTCTCGCGCGGCGCGCCGTTCTATGCGTGGCGCGGGCCGTTCCTCGAGACGACGCAGATGTGGGACGGCCGAGGCGAGGATCAGATCTCGCAGCCGTCGGGCAGCGTGATCGATCTGGCCGACGTGCCGACCGTCGCCTTCCTGAGCGACGCGAGCGCGGCGTGGCCGGACTCGGTGATCGACGAGCGGCAGTTCAGCAGAAAGGGCTTCGTGCTCGACAAGGCGGGGCGCCCGACCTTTCTCTCCGAGGTGCGCGGCGTCACGGTCGAGGACGCGATCCGTCCCGACGCGGACGGCGCCACGCTGCGCCGCGAGCTGCACCTCACCGCGCCGTCGTCGGTGAGCACCGATGGGCTCAACATCCAGCTCGCGCAGGGCACGCACATCGCGCGGCAGAGCGACGGCTCGTACGCGGTGGACGACAAGACCTTCTTCGTCACGCTGCCGGCCGGCGCGGCGCAGCCGGTGATTCGCCAGCAGAATGGTCACGACGAGCTGCTTCTTCCCGTGCGCTTCGACCGTGGTGAAGCCAGGGTCGCTTACTCCATCGTCTGGTAGCCGCATCATGACCAACACACGCTCTCATCAGATGCTTCGCGCCATCGCGATCGGCGCCGCGCTCGTGCCGTCGGTCGCCGTCACCGCGCCCGCGCAGCGCCCGTTCGGCCCGAGCCAGCTCGCGGTGAGCGAGTCCGAGTACTACCGGATGTCGACCGTGCCGATCCCCGAAGGGATCGTGCTCGAGGTGGGCGGACTCGAGACGCTGCCCGACGGCCGGCTCGGCGTGGCGACGCGCCGCGGCGACGTGTGGCTCATCGAGAATCCCGGCAGCGTCAATGGCGGCCGGCCGAGCTTCACGCGATTCGCTCAGGGGCTGCACGAGGCGCTCGGCCTCACCTATCGCGACGGCGCGCTGTTGACCACCCAGCGCAGCGAGCTCACTCGCCTGCGCGACACCGATGGCGACGGCAAGGCCGACCGGTACGAGACCGTGTATTCGTGGCCGCTGTCGGGCAACTATCACGAGTACTCGTTCGGGCCTGTCTTCTCGCCGACGGGCGACATGTTCGTCACGCTCAACCTCGCGTGGGTCGGCTACGGCGAGAGCTTCGTGAAGTGGCGCGGCTGGATGCTCAAGCTCGACAAGGACGGCAAGAACATGACGCCGTGGGCGACCGGCTTCCGCTCGCCGTCGAGCTTCGGCTTCAACCTCGCGGGCGATCTGTTCTACGCCGAGAACCAGGGCGACTGGGTGGGCTCGGGCGGGATCAGCCACGTGGAGAAGGGCGACTTCATGGGGAACGTGAAGGGGCTCAAGTGGTCGGGCGAGCCCAACTCCGGCGTGACGCTCAAGGTGAGCGACATTCCGGATACGGGCGAGCCGAAGTTCGAGGTGGCCAAGCGCGTGCCGCATCTCAAGACGCCGGCGGTGTGGTTCCCGCACACGATCCTCGGCATCAGCACATCCGCGATCTTGGTGGACAGCACGAAGGGCGCGTTCGGTCCGTTCGCCGGCCAGCTGTTCGTCGGCGATCAGGGCCAGAGCAAGATCATGCGCGTCTACCTGGAGAAGGTGAACGGCGTGTATCAGGGCGTCGTGTTCCCCTTCCGCGAAGGGTTCGCGTCGGGCGTGTTCCGCCAGGTGTGGGGGAAGGACGGCTCGATGTACGTCGGTCAGACGAGCCGAGGATGGGGCGCGACGGGACGTGCGCCGTATGCGCTGCAGCGGCTCGTGTGGACGGGCAAGGTGCCGTTCGAGCCGCTCAAGGTGGAAGCGCGGCCGGATGGGTTCGAGATCTACTTCACCGCGCCGGTGGATCGCGCGGCCGCGGGCGATCCGGCGAGCTATCAGGTGAACAGCTTCATCTACAAGTACCACCACATCTACGGCTCTCCGCCGATCAA
>DASYMZ010000106.1:0-15433 GCA_036008805.1 Gemmatimonadaceae bacterium | reverse complement strand
GTCCACCCCCGGGCTCCGCAAGTATGTCGGCGTCGCCGAGGTCCCGCGCGTGCGCAACGGACTCGGCATCGCGATCCTGTCCACGTCGAAGGGGCTGATGTCCGATCGGGAAGCGCGTCAGGCGCGCACCGGCGGCGAGCTTCTCGCCCTCATCTGGTAAGGGGCGCTACTCATGTCACGAATCGGTAAGGCTCCGATCGCCGTTCCGAACGGCGTCACGGTCACGATCAAGGACGGCAACACCGTCACGGTGAAGGGTCCGAAGGGCGAGCTCACCCGGACGGTGCCCGCGGCCATGGGGATCGCGCAGGAAGGCGGTCAGGTCACGGTGACGCGTCCGTCCGAGGAATCCGCGCACAAGTCGCTGCACGGTCTCACGCGCACCCTGATCGCCAACATGGTGGAAGGGGTGACGAAGGGGTTCACGAAGAACCTCGAGCTCGTCGGCGTCGGCTACAAGGCGGAGAAGCGCCCCTACGGGCTGCAGCTCACCCTGGGCTACTCGCACGCGATCGAGTACAAGGCGCCGCAGGGGATCACGCTGAGCGCTCCGGTGCCGACGCAGATCCTCGTCGAGGGCGCGAACAAGGAAGTGGTTGGCCAGGTGGCCGCGGAGATCCGCAGCCTGCGTCCTCCCGAGCCGTACAAGGGGAAGGGCGTCAAGTACGCTGGCGAGCAGATTCGCCGTAAGGCCGGCAAGGCGGGGGGCAAGTAATCATGGGAATCGGAATTCCGAAGAGCCGCGCGGAGAAGCGCGTTCGCCGTCACCTGCGCGTCCGCAAGGCCGTGAAGGGAACCGCGGAGCGTCCGCGTCTGGTGGTGTTTCGCTCGCTGAAGCACATCACCGCCCAGCTCGTGGACGACGACGCGGCGCGCACGCTCGCGACGGTCACGTCCGTGAAGGTTGGCGAGGGGAAGAAGTCGGAGAAGTCGCTCGAGGTCGGGAAGCAGATCGCCGCGATCGCCAAGGAGAAGGGGATCGCGAAGGTCGTCTTCGACCGTGGCGGGTATCAGTATCACGGCCGCGTGAAGGCGGTGGCCGACGGGGCCCGCGAAGGCGGGCTGGAGTTCTAACATGGAATCCAATTCGGGATCGGGGAGCGCGCCGGGCGGTTCGGGCGGCGGTGCTCGGAGCGGTGGCGGCGGCTTCGGCGGCGGCAGCGCGCGTAGTGGTGGTGGCAGTGCACGCAGCGGCGGCGGCGGCGGTGGTCGCGGCGGCCCCGGTGGCGGTCGTGGACGCGGCGGCCCTGGTGGCGGGCGCGGTGGCCCGGGCGGCGGCGGTCGTGGTGGTCCGGGCGGTGGCCCGGGTCGCGGCGGTCCTGGCGGCGGCCCTGGCGGCGGCGGCTCCGACCGTGGTCGTGGCGGCGGCGGTGGTGGTCGTGGCGGTGACAACCGCGGCGGTCAGGACCGCGAAGGCAGCGATCTGATCGAGAACGTGGTCGCGATCAACCGCGTGGCCAAGGTCGTCAAGGGCGGACGCCGGTTCAGCTTCAACGCGCTCGTCGCCGTCGGCGATGGACAGGGGAAGGTGGGCTTCGCGTCGGGCAAGGCGAACGAAGTCTCCGAGGCGGTCCGCAAGGCCGTCGAGGCAGCGCGCCGCAATCTGGTCTCGGTGCCGCTGACGGGGTCGACGATCCCGCACGAGGTCACGGGCCAGCACGGCGCGGGCAAGGTATGGATGAAGCCCGCGGCGCCGGGTGCCGGTGTGATCGCCGGTGGCGCGGTTCGCGCGGTGATGGAGTGCGTCGGCATCAACGACATCCTGACCAAGAGCCTCGGCTCGACCAACCCGCACAACATGGTGCGGGCGGCGATGGACGGGTTGGCGCAGTTGACGACGGTGGATCAGATCGCTCGTGAGCGCGGGATCGAGCCGTCCAAGCTCGGTTACCGGTCGCGGGCTCGGTCGAAGGAGGTTGTGTAAATGCCGCGGACGTTCGTATGGCACCCGAGCAAGGGTCCCAAGACGACTGGCAAGAACGAGCTGACCACGGGCAAGGTCCGGATCAAGCAGGTCCGGAGCGGCATCGGGCACTCGTGGAGGATGAACCGGACGCTCGAGGCGATCGGCCTCAAGCACCACCAGGACGTGGTGATCAAGCAGGACTCACCCGCCCTTCGTGGACAACTCAAGCAGGTGCGCCACCTCATCGAGGTGGAGCCCGTCGAGGAATAGACAGTGGCGACGGAAAAGATCGGCCTCCACAACCTCTCGCCCGCGCCGGGCAGCAACAGGGACCGGAAGCGCCTCGGGCGCGGACCGGGCTCCGGCACGGGTAAGACGTCGGGCAAGGGCCACAAGGGTATCAAGGCGCGCGCGGGCCATCACGGCCCGGGCGGCGGCAAGCCAGGCTTCGAGGGCGGCCAGATGCCGCTCACGCGCCGGCTGCCGAAGCGCGGCTTCACGAATCCGTTCCGCGAGGAGTCCAACGTCATCCGCCTCGACCAGCTCGCTGGGCTCGAGGGTGAGATCACGCCGGATTCGCTGCGCGCGGCGGGTCTGGTGAAGCGGAAGGGACCGGTGAAGGTGCTGGCGAACGGCGAAGTCTCGGGCGCCGTCTCGGTGCGTGGCCTCAGGGTCAGCGCCAAGGCCCGCGAGGCGATCGTCGCCGCCGGTGGAAAGGTCGAGGAGTAACGCCGCACCCCCAGGAGCCAACATGGCCCAGAACAACGCCGCCGCACAGGCGGTATCGAGCGTGTTTCGCACGCCGGAGCTGAAGGACAAGATCGTCTTCACGCTCCTGTGCCTGCTGGTCTATCGGATCGGCGCGCACATCACGGCGCCGGGGGTCGATGTCGTCGCGCTGACGGACTTCTTCCGCAACCAGTCGTCGCAGAACGGGGGCGGTCTCCTCGGCCTGTACGACCTGTTCACCGGCGGTCAGCTCTCGCGCGCGACGGTGTTCGCGCTCGGGATCATGCCGTACATCTCGGCGAGCATCTTCCTCCAAATCGCGGGCGCGGTCATCCCGCAGGTGGAGAAGATGCAGAAGGACGAGGAGGGCAGAAAGAAGATCAACCAGTGGACGCGCTACGCGACGGTGTTCCTCGCGGCGGTGCAGGGCTGGGGCTTCGGGCTGTTCACCGAGTCGCTCGCCGGCGCGGTGGCGACGCCGGGCTTCGGCTTCAAGCTGCAGATGGCGTTCTTTCTGACGACGGGCGCGGTGTTCGTGATGTGGCTCGGCGAGCAGATCACGGAGCGCGGCCTCGGCAACGGAGCGTCGCTGATCATCTTCTTCTCGATCGTCGAGCGCATCTGGCCGTCGATCGGCACGACGTTCCGCTTCGTCACGACTGGTGCGCTGGGGGCGTTCTCGCTCGTCGTGCTGGCCGCGGTGATGGTGCTCGTCGTCGCGGGAGTCGTGGCGATCACGATGGCCGCGCGGCGTATCCTCATTCAGATCCCGCAGCGCACGATGGCGCGGGGGCGAATGCGAGAGGCGGCGCGAAGCTTCATCCCGCTGCGCATCAACACGGCCGGCGTGATGCCGATCGTGTTCGCGCAGTCGATCATCGTCGTCCCGGGCGCAATCGCGCAGTTCTCGCGCAACGCGGCGGCGACGCGCATCTCGGAGCTGTTCAACCCGGGAAGCACGCTGTACATCGTCTCGATGGCGGTGCTGATCCTCTTCTTCACCTACTTCTACACGTCGATCATCTTCAATCCGATCGACCTGTCGGAGAACCTGAAGAAGCAGGGCGGATTCATCCCCGGCGTGAAGCCCGGCGCCCGGACGGCGGAGTACATCGATCAGGTGGTCACGCGGATCACCCTGCCCGGTGCGCTCTTCCTGACGGCGATCGCGCTCCTGCCGATCATCATCGCGCGCATCATGAACGTGCCCTTCGGCTTCGGCGGCACGTCGCTGCTGATCGTCGTCGGTGTCGCGCTCGACACGCTGGCGCAGATGCAGCAGCACCTGCTGCTGCGGAAGTACGACGGCTTCATGAAGAAGGGGCGCCTCAAGATCCGTGGCCGCCAGTCGGCGCCCGGAGGGTTCTAGGCCCCGCACGCACTCTCTTTCCACTCGATGATCATCGTTCTCTTCGGTAAGCCGGGAGCCGGGAAGGGGACACAGGCGCCGCTGCTCGCAGCGGCGCTTGGCGTTCCCACCCTCGCCACCGGCGACGAGCTCCGCGCCGCGATCCGCAACGGCACGCCGCTCGGACTCGAGGCCAAGTCCTACATGGATCGGGGCGACCTCGTCCCCGACTCGGTCATTCTCGGCATCATCAAGCAGGCGCTCGCCGAGCCGCGCAATGCCGGCGGGGTCCTGCTCGACGGCGTGGTTCGCACGGTGCCACAGGCGGAAGGACTCGCCGCGGCGACGGCGGAGCTGGGCACGAAGGTGGACGCGGTGCTCTGCTTCGACATCGACGACGAGGAGATCGTGCGCCGCCTCGCCGACCGCGTCGTGTGCGAGACGTGCCAGTCGCCCTACACCGGCCGTGAGCCGGGCAGCGCGTGCGACAAGGACGGCGGGCGTCTCGTGCGTCGCAAGGACGACGAGCCCGAGGCGATCCGCAACCGACTCGCGGTGTACGAGCGTCAGACGGCGCCGGTGCTCAAGTGGTATCGCGACCAGGGCACGCGCGTCGCGGTCATCGACGCGGTCGGATCGGTGCAGGACGTCACCGCCCGCGCGCTCGGCGCGCTGGCGTCGTAAGAGGAGCGCACGGGGCAATCATGATCCAGCTCAAGAGCACGCGCGAGATCGACCTGATGGCCGAGGGAGGCAAGATCCTCGCGGCCACCGTGCAGATGCTCCGTCGCGAGGTACGCGCGGGCATGTCGACGATGGAGCTCGATGGCATCGCCGAGGCGTTCATCCGGAGCCACGCAGGGGCGAAGCCGGCGTTCAAGGGGCTCTATGGCTTCCCGGGAACGTTGTGCACCTCGATCAACAACGAGATCGTGCACGGCATCCCGTCGAAGAAGCGGGTGCTGAAGGACGGCGACATCATCTCGATCGACGTCGGGGTGGGCTTCGAGGGGTACTTCACGGACTCCGCGACGACCGTCGCGATCGGCGCCGTCGACGACGAGACGCGCCGGCTGCTCGACGTGACGGAGCGCTCGTTGGCTGCAGGGATCGCCGCGGCGGTTCCGGGCAACCACGTGGGCGACATCGGTGCCGCGGTCCAGAGCGTCGTCGAATCTGCGGGCTTCAGCGTGGTGCGCGACCTCGTTGGCCACGGGATCGGCGTCGAGTTTCACGAGGAGCCGCAGGTGCCGAACTACGGCAAGCCGAAGCGCGGGCTCAAGCTGGTCCCAGGGTTGACGCTGGCGATCGAGCCGATGGTGAACATCGGCGGCCCGACGACGCGCACGCTGCCGGACAAGTGGACGATCGTGACGGTGGATGGCTCGAGGTCGGCGCATTTCGAGCATACGGTCGCGATCACCGAGAGCGGGCATCGGGTGCTGACGGCGGCGTAAGGCGTGGCGTGCGGGCGCGGCGACGGACAGGCTGATTCCGCCATGCTCTCTTCTTGTGACTGCTGCGGGTCATCGCCGCGACGGCGGTATTTCAGCGGCTACTAGCGCCACAGGTGTCACCACTACCGCCACAGGTGTCACCACTACCGCGGTGTCACGGGCTACTACCGCCGCAGGTGTCACGCGGAGGCGCGGAGGACCGCGGAGGCGCGGAGAACTGCAGCCGCAATTGGAGCTGCGCCGGCAACCGTACCTGCGCCAACGACCGCATCTCCACCAACAACCGCAACGGCGGCAACAACCGCAACGGCGGCAACAGCCGCAACCGCAAAAGCAGCCGCGACACCGACTGATGTGAGGGTTCGGAGCTGCGATCCTTCCCCCGGATCCTCGAGCGGGAGGGTCGGCCAGTTTACCAGGCCTGCGTGAGGTCGTGGCCCGTGTCCTGGTCTCTTGTTCAGCGCGTCTGCGTGAGCGAACAGCGGTAGCGCTTCGGAGCAGAGTGTCGTGATGTAATGGGTCTCCGCGCCTCCGCGCTCCTCCGCGCCTCCGCGTGACACCTGTGGCGGTAGTAGCCCTGAATTACCGCCGTCGCGGCGATGCCCTCCCTGGCCTCCCGCCGCGCTACGTGAGTGCCCGCTCCACGAGGGCCGCGGTGCGCGCGGCGAGCTCCCGCGTCCGCGCCACGAGAACGCGCGATTCTTCAGCGAGCGCTTCACCGCGCGAGCGGTCGGCGAGCGACGTGACGTTCACGCGCACGTTGTAGCTCGCTCCCACGCAGCCCGCCTCCGCCAGCAGTGCTGCGACGCCGGCGTCGGTGACCGCGTTCGAGTTGCCGTGCTCGGCGACGGCGAGCGCCAGCTCGGCGACCTGCGCGCAGGCGCGCGCCGTCTCGAGCGGAACGGCGGCGGCGCCGAGCAACGCTGCATCCACCGCGGCGGCTTTCGCCTTCTGCTGCGACTCGTCGTCGGCCGGGAGCTTGTACGCCGCCGTCACCGCCGTGAACGACGCGGCGTCGCGCGGAACGAGCGCCGCCAGCGTGTTGCCGATGCCCGCCGCGCGTACCGCGAGGTCCTTCATCTCCGCATCGACGGCGGCGTACTTCTTCTTGCCGACCGTGAGGCCGGCGACCATCTGCGCGAGCGCGGCACCGAGCGCGCCGGCGTGCGCGGCGATGCTGCCGCCGCCTGGCGTGGGCGTCGACGCCGCCACGGAGGCGACGAAGCCGCTGAGCGATTCGCCGCCGGTGATGGCGCTGCGCACCTTTCGCTCCAGCACCATCTCCGGCGTGAAGTTGCGAAGGCGCACGTGGCGCGCCGCCGCCTCGAAGAGCACGCGCTCGGGCACCAATCCCACCAGCTCGCTCCGGGTGGGCGTCACGCCGCGCGCCTCGGCCTCCATGCGCACCATGTCGTACGCCTGATGGAGCGGCGTCCGCTCGGTGTCGACGAGATTCATCGAGACCTGCGCCTGTCCGTCCACCTCGAAGGCGAGGCCCTTCACGTATTTCAGACCGCCGGCCGAGCCACGAACCGCCTTCGCGACTTCCCTGGCCACCGGCATGTTCGACGCGGGGCCGAGGTAGACGTTGTAGGCGACGAGGAATGGGCGCGCGCCGATCGCGACGGCGCCGGCCGTCGCGTGCACGACGCACGGGCCGAAGTCGGGCGTGCGCTGCGGCGTCTTTCCGATCTCGCCGCGAAGGCCCTCGAACTCGCCGCGTCGCACGTCGGCCAGGTTCTCGCGATCGGAACGGGTGGCGGCGCGCTCGTAGAGGAAGACCGGGATGGAGAGCTCGCGGCCGACCCGCTCGCCGAGCTGTCGGGCGAGCGCGATGCAGTCCTCCATCGTCGCGCCCTCGAGCGGGATGAAGGGCACGACGTCGGCGGCGCCCATGCGCGGATGTTCACCGGTGTGCACGGTCAGATCGATGAGGCGGTGCGCCGTCGCGATGCCGGCGAACGCTGCCTCCGCGACCGTCTCGATCGGGGCGACGAAGGTGACGACGCAGCGATTGTGGCTCGCGTCCGCGCTGACGTCGAGCACGTGTGCGCCGTTCACCGCCGCGATCGCGTCGCGGATCGCGTCGATCACCTCTGGGCGTCGTCCCTCGGAAAAGTTCGGGACGCACTCGATGAGCTTCATGCAGTGCGAAGAGTGTCGAGGAGCCACGCGTGGGTGGCGGGATTGCCCGCGATGATCGACGTCGCGGCGACGGGGCAGGGCGCGCCGTCCATGGTCGTGACGATGCCGCCGGCTTCACGCACGAGCAACGAGCCGGCGGCCATGTCCCAGGCGTTGAGCCTCGGCTCCCAGAACGCTTCGTAGCGGCCGCACGCCACGTCGGCGAGATCGAGCGCGGCGGCGCCGCAGCGGCGAATGCCGGCCGTCGCGGACATCACGGCGGGCAGTGCCTTCACATAGCCGGCGATGGCGCCGACGTCGGTCCACGGAAAGCCGGTGGCGATCAGCGAGCGACCCGGCTCGGTGATCGCGCTGACACGGATCGCCTCGCCCGCGCGCCGAGCGCCGCCACCGAGCGTGGCGGTGAACAGCTCGCCGGACGCGGCATTGATCGTCGCGCCGGCGATGACCTCCCCGTCGACCAGTGCGGCGACCGACACGGCGTACCAGGGCAGTCCGTGGAGGAAGTTCGTCGTGCCGTCGAGCGGATCGGCGATGAAGACGAGGCCGCGCGAGTGACTCAGGTTGGGCGAGCCTTCTTCGGCGACGAGCGTCGCATCGGAGTGGCGGCCCGCGATGATCTCGGCGATGACCGCTTCGCTGGCGCGATCGACCTCGCTCACGAAATCGTTGTGGCCCTTCGTCTCCCACACGAGCGAGGCGCGTCGGTCGGCGCCGGAGCGCACGACCTCCGCGCCCCGCGCGGCGGCGGCGACGCACGTCGTGAGCAGCGCGCGGGTGTCGGCGCGGCTGAGCGAGGCAGTACGCTCCGTTCCTTGCGACGCGTCTGACGCGCTCATTACGTTCTCGGCATGGGACGTATCTTCAGCGGGATCCAGCCGTCGGGCGAGCTGCACATCGGCAACTATCTCGGTGCGGTGAAGAACTGGGTCGCGCTGCAGCACACAGCGGAATCGATCTTCTGCATCGTCGACTATCACGCGATCATCGCGGCGTACGAGCCGGCGCAGCTTCGCGCGCGCCGGCGGGAGATGGCGATCGGCCTCCTGGCGGCCGGACTCGATCCGCAGGTGTGCTCGCTGTTCGTGCAGTCGGACGTGCCGGAACATACCGAGCTCGCATGGATCTTCAACACCGTCACGCCACTCGGTGAGCTCGAGCGACAGACGCAGTTCAAGGACAAGTCGCAGCGGATGGAGAGCGTGAACGCCGGGCTGCTCAACTATCCGATTCTCCAGGCCGCCGACATCCTGTTGTACCGCGCCGACAGCGTGCCGGTGGGCGAGGACCAGCTGCAGCACCTCGAGCTGTCACGCGTGATCGCGCGTCGCTGGAACGCCGAGTTCGCTCCCGACGGCGATTTCTTTCCCGAGCCCAAGGGGCTGCTCGCGCCGACCCGGCGCATCCTGGGACTCGACGGTCAGGCGAAGATGTCCAAGTCGATGGGAAACACCATCGGAGTGTTGGAGTCGCGCGACGAGATCTGGGCGAAGCTGCGTCCGGCGGTGACGGATCCGAAGCGAATCAAGAAGACGGATCCGGGCACGCCGGAGGTGTGCAACGTCTATCATCTCCACAAGGCGTTCAGCGCGCCGGCGACGGTCGAGCACGTGGCGGTGCAGTGCAGCACGGCAGGATGGGGGTGCATCGACTGCAAGAAGGTGCTGCTGGAGTCGATGGAGACCGAGCTCGTGCCGATCCGCACGCGCGCCGAGCGTCTCAGATCGGAGCCGGCGCTGGTAGACGATGCGCTCGCGACGGGGGCGAATAGATGCCGAGCGACGGCGCGCGAGACGATGTTGGGGGTGCGCGATCGGATGGGGTTCTCGTGAGCGAAGTCACCCTCTGGCGGGACAACTCTCGCAAGCATATCTCTTGCTCACAAGCAGAGAGGAATCACCCGCTGGGGAGCGGGCGTGTTCCGGCACCCGATCCGAGCGAGCGAGCCATGCAGTCCCTTCGTGAGTTGATCAGCCGTCTGCGGTCCTGGCGGGGCTGGCGCAGACTGCGCCGCGCGCCGGCTGCGCCCCCGCCATCGGCGCTCCCCTTCCTCGTGACGATGACGCAGCGGCCGATCTACCGCGAAGTGACCTCGCACGGAGTGCGCGTGTACTCGCTGTGTGGAAGCTGCGGCGCACAGCTCGCCGCGAGCGCGACTCTCTGCGAGAGCTGCGCGCAGCGACGCAGCCGATCGGCCCCGAACGCCTGAGTGCTCGACCTCGAGCGGCTGATCAGGCTCGTCACGGCGACGCACCGGTGGGGTCTGCACCCCTTCAAGGTCGCCGTCGCACTGCTGCTCCCGGTGTTCATCCTCTGGATGGCCGACCGGCGCATTCGTCACTTGTGGAGCGCGGCCGCCGATCACGAGCAGGTGCGCGGCGACGCCGAGCCGTTGCCCTCGCGAGTGGGCGGCTGACGTGTACATCGGTCACGCGGCGGTCGCGCTCGCGCTCAAGGCTCGCGAGCCGCGACTACCTCTGATTCCCCTGGCGCTGGCGTGCTTCGGGCCGGATTGGGTCGAGGTGGCGTTGATGTTTCCGGTGAAGCGCGCGGGGATGGGGATCTACACGCACTCCATTCCGGCCGTCCTGGTCGGCGCGGCCGCGGCGGGACTCGCGTACGCGGCGTTCCGGCGGCCCGGCGCGATGCTCATCGCGATAGGGTGGCTGCTGCACTGGCCAGCGGATCTGCTCACGGGACGAAAGCCGATGTACTACGGCACTCCGCTCGTGGGGCTCGACCTGTACAGCCTGCCCTTCGTGGACTTCCTGCTGGAGAGCCTGGTGGTCGTGGTGGGCTGCGCGATGTACGCCCGGCGGTTCGCGCCTCGTGGCGAGCTGCGGCGGGTGGTCGTCATGCTTGGCACGACGTTGATCCTGCTACAGGGTGCGGTGGACGTCACGCTGTCGGTGATACGCGACTCGGAGTGGACGCCGTCGCTGGCGCGCTCGGGGTGGCCGTCTCAACTTTCGGTGCCGGCCTCCGAGCCGGGAGGCTGACACCGCGGTTCGGAAGTCCGCATGCCTTTTGCATTTCTCACCTCGCACACCCTCAGCGAGGATGCGATGGCGACGGACGGCCCCCGCGGCATAGTGACGCTGGTCTGCCTCACGTGCGGCAAGGAAAAGTTCTTCACGAAGGAAGTACCCGCGGCGGTGACCTGCGAGCAGTGCGGCAGCACCGTCTTCCGAACATTCGCGACACCCACCGAGCCCGACGAGGCGGCAATCGACGCGCTCGAGGCCCAGGCACGCAGCATGGCGTACGGCGACAGCTCGCCGGACACCACGCAGGACGACGTGCGAGACCTCGACGTGCGATAGCCGGCGGCGGGCGGGAGCCCGCCATCTTCATCCCACCAGCGCAAGGCACCGAAGTACCGGGGATTCTGGAGGTCGTGCGCGTCCTGCGCCTCGACCTCCTCATCAAGCTGTCGCTCGCCGTCTTCCTCGGCGGCATCATCGGATTCGAGCGCGAGCTGGCGGCGAAGCCAGCCGGCCTCCGCACCAACATCCTCATCTGTGTGGGCGCCGCGCTGCTCATGGACATCTCCACGCGCGTCGGGCTGGTGGACGGCCATCGCATCGGCGATCCGGGCCGTATCGCCGCGCAGGTCGTGAGCGGCGTCGGTTTCATCGGCGCCGGCACGATCATGCAGGGCCAGGGCATGGTGACCGGCCTCACGTCCGCGGCGACGATCTGGGTGGTGGCGGCGATCGGGCTCACCGTGGGCGGCGGCTTCTATGTGGAAGGGCTGGGCGCCGGTCTGCTCGTGACCTTCGTGCTCGCCGGAATCGGCCGGCTCGAGATCCGGATTCGCCGCCTGCGCCGCGTGGTGACGGCGACGATCCGCGCCCGCGTCGGCACGCCGCTCGACGACGTGGCCTCGGCGCTGCGGGCGCATGGGGTCCTCATCGAGAGCCAGCGTACGTTCGACCATGCCGAGGACCGCACGTTCGAGCTCAAGCTCGCGGGACCGGCACGCCAGTTCGAGATCGCCGCGACGGCGCTCATGGCGAGGGATTTCGTGTACGGAGTCAACATTGACTGAACGACTGCGGCGATTGGTCGTCGACCTCGCCGCGACATCGAAGAACTGGGCGCTGACACCGGCGGGCGAGGAGACGATCCGCGCCGAGGCGCCACCAGGATGGGAAGTGGCGGTGGTGCGGTCGCCGACCAGCTCGGACGGAGACGGACCGCAGGGGGCCAGCCGCGAGGCGCTGGCGGTGATCACGGAGGCGGAAGCGTACTTCGGCTTCGGCATCACTCCCGATCTGCTGACGGCGGCGCGCCGGCTCCGGTGGGTGCACACGGCGGCGGCCGGAGTGGGCAACGTGCTCAAGTCGGGGATCGCGGAGCGGGACATCGCCCTGACCAACTCCGCCGGAATCCACGCGATCCCGATGGCGGAGTTCGTGATCGGCGGGCTGCTCCACTTCATGCGCGGCCTCGACGCCGCGGTGGACCAGCAGCGTCGCGGAGAGTGGAGCAAGGCGTTCTTCGTCGCCGACGACTCGCCGCTGCGAGAGCTGGGCGACTGCCGGGTGCTGATCGTGGGAACGGGCGGGATCGGCCAGGCCACGGCGACTCGACTCGCCTGTTTCGGGGCCACCTGCATCGGAGTCCGGCGGCGGCCCGAGCTCGGCGCTCCGCCGGGGTTCTCATCAGTCGTCGGACTGGCGGAACTCGACGACGAGCTGCCGAAGGCCAACGTGCTCGTGCTCGCGGCGCCGCTGACCGCCGAGACGAGGCAGCTCATGCCGCGCGACCGGCTGGAGCGGCTGCCGCGGGGTGCGATCGTGGTGAACGTGGCGCGCGGCGCGCTCATGGATGAGGAGGCTGTTGCCGATCTTTTGGAGGAAGGCTGGTTACGTGGGGCGGTACTCGACGTCTTCACCGAGGAGCCATTGCCGGCCGAGAGCCGTCTCTGGCGTCTCCGGTCGGCGCTCGTCGTACCGCACGTCTCACCCGTGTCCCCGGGCCGGTTCTGGCCGAGGCAACTGGATCTCTTCCTCGACAACTGGCGCCGGTACTCGGAGGGCCAGTCGTTGCGCAACCTCGTCGACAAGCACGCAGGGTACTGACCACATGGAGCGAATCATCAAGGCCGCTGTCGATCGCGGCGCGAGTGACCTGCACATCAAGGCGGGCGACGTGTTCCGCGCGCGGATTCACGGCAAGCTGGTTCCGCTGACGAAGCAGGCGCTGACGCCGGATCAGACGCGCACGATCGCGCTCCATCTCATGTCCAACGAGGACGACAAGGCGCGTCTCGACACGCTGACGGACTACGACTGCTCGTGGGCCGCGCCGGGCGTGGGCCGCTTCCGCGTCAACATCCTGAAGCAGCGCTCGAGCTTCATGATCGTGATGCGCGTGATCCCGTTCGAGGTGCCGACGTTCGAGAAGCTGCGACTGCCACCCGTGCTCGCGCAGATCGGCATGGCGGAGCGCGGCATGATCCTCGTCACCGGCGTGACGGGCTCGGGCAAGTCGAGCACGATGGCAGCGATGGTGAACTTCATCAACCAGCACGAGAACCGACACATCCTCACGCTCGAGAACCCGATCGAGTTCCTGCACAGCGACATCCAGTCGGCCATCACGCAGCGCGAGATCGGCAGTGACACACAAGACTTCAAGATGGGTCTGCGCGCCGCGCTGCGGCAGGATCCCGACGTGATCATGATCGGCGAGATGCGCGACGCGGAGACGGTGGACACCGCGATCAAAGCGGCGGAGACGGGACACCTGCTCATCTCCACGCTCCACACGCCCGACGCGCAGAGCACGATCCTCCGCATCATGGCGATGTTCCCGCCCGAGGAGCAGGAAGTGGTGCGCATCCGCCTGAGCGAGTCGCTCCACTCGGTGGTGTCGCAGCGTCTGCTGCCGCGCGCCGATGGCAATGGCCGAGCCGTGGCGGCGGAAGTGCTCATCGTGACACCGGCCGTGCGCGACATGATCGCCGACGGCAAGCGCATCGGCGAGATCCGTGACTACATCGCCGATGGACGCGACCAGTACGGCATGCAGACGTTCGACCAGCATCTCGCCGATCTCGTACAGTCGGGTGAAGTCACCTTCGACACGGCGATGGCCGCGGCGACGAACCCGTCGGACTTCGAGCTCAAGATGCGCATGTTCCGCCGCGTGTCGTCCGCCGCGCCCCGCATGACGGGCGAGATGGACGCCGTCTCCGCGACGGCGGCCGCGCCGGGAATGGAAGGGGTGACCCAGGGCGCCGGCGGCTTCGAGTTCTACCAGCAGTGACCGGCTGAGCCGGGCGCCGATGCGGAGCGGCGCGGGCACGGAGCACCTGGCCGCGATCGCACGCGGTCCACGCGCCGCGGGAAGCGATGGCGAGCGCGCCGCGAGAGAGTACGCGATGGACGTGCTGCGTACCGCCGGCTTCGACGTCGCGACGGAGACATTTCACTACTCAGCGCTCCCCGGCCGGCGTGGCACGCCGCTGGGGAGCGCGCTCGCGTTGGCGACCGTGCTCGCGAGCAGCTGGGCCTTCCTGGAGGCGTCGTCGCCACGCACCGCGGCGGGCATCCTCGCGACCGGACTCGTTCTGTTGGTCATCGCCGCGCGACGAATGCTCGGTGACGGCGTGCTGACGATCCCACTGATGCGCGCGAGCGGCGTGAACGTCGTCGCGCGCCGGCCATCGGACGATTCGCCGCGCGTGTGGCTCGTCGCGCACGTGGACAGCAAGTCGCAGCCCGTGCCCTCGGCGCTGCGCGTCGCCGGGATCGTTCTGCTCGCGCTCGGAATCGCTGCGGCGATCGTGGCAGCGGCGCTGACACTCGGCGGAGCGCCGCCGCGTACACTCTGGTGGATCGCGGCGACGCTTGCGACCGGCGGCGCGATTCCCGCAATGCTCAGCGTGGTGGGGAACGATTCCGACGGCGCGGTGGACAATGCTTCCGGCGTGGCCGCGGTGCTGGCCGCCGCGCAGTCGCTGTCCGCGGAGGCGCGCGTCGGTGTGCTCCTGCCGAGCGCCGAGGAGCTGGGACTCGCTGGTGCGCGGGCGTGGGTGCGTGGGTGGCACGCGGAGACGGGCATCGCGCTCAACTGCGACGGTGTGGACGACGACGGAGCTCTGACGATCATGTACACGGGACGACGGCCGGACGCGCTCGTGCGGGCGCTGGAGAATGCAGCCGAGCGCACACCACGCGTGCGGCGCATGCCGCTCGGGCTGCTCACCGACTCGGTCGCGTTCGCGGACGCGGGCTGGCAGACGGCGACGGTGAGCCGCGGCTCGCTCAGGACACTGCGCCGAGTGCACACGCGGCGCGACTCGCTCGCGAACCTGCGCGGTGACGGCATCGCCGAGGTCTCCGCGCTGCTCGCGAAGTCCGCGGAGGCGTTGGCGCGATGAACGTCCTCCTGCTCGCGGCCGTGCTGTTCCTCGGTCTCGTCATGATCCCATTCGGTCTGCCCGGCACATGGATCATCGCGGGCGCCGCGCTCGGCTATCAGCTGCTCGTGCCCGGCTCGATCTCCATCGTCACGGTGGTGGTGGTCGCCATCGCGGCGCTGGTGGGCGAGCTGCTCGAGTTCTCGCTCACCGGCAGGTACACGCGGAAGTACGGCGGCTCTCGGCGCGCGAGCTGGGGCGCGATCATCGGCGGGATGGTCGGCGCGATCATGGGCGTGCCGGTTCCGGTGATCGGATCCGTGATCGGCGCGTTCGCCGGCGCGTTCGCCGGCGCCTTTCTCGCGCAGCTCACCCAGGCGAGCGTTGGCGATGCGACCCGAGTGGCGACAGGTGCGCTGATCGGCCGCGCGGTCGCGGCGGCGATGAAGGTTGCGATCGGCGTCGGGATGGCGGCG
>DASYMZ010000105.1:0-5889 GCA_036008805.1 Gemmatimonadaceae bacterium | reverse complement strand
GAGCGGGCTGGTTGGTACGTGCAGAATCTGGTGGCGGTGAGGAGGCTGCAGTGATGGGCTATCAGTGCGAAGAGCATGCTGGCCACTCGGATGCTCTGCTTTTGAACGGCGGGTATTGGGTACCGTACGCTCGTACCTTCGCACACCGCACGGCGACCGACATCCAACCAATCCTCAATGATTGGACGCAGTTAGATGGGGTCGGCCGTGGCGCTGCGACGGTCAGAGCCGATATGCACGGACAGCTCGACACGAATTGGAATGGCCAGTATGCCAATCCGAGTATCCAGAGTACGTCAGTCATCCGGCGTACACGCAGTTGCAGTTCACTTGCATGGAGGTGCGCTGTCATCACGACGGCCGCCCGCGGCACTACCTGAACGCGCTGCACCGCGGGCAATCGTCGTCATTGGCTGCAGCTCAGAACCCCGCCGGCCGATCCCGACTCACGTTCGCCGCCTTCTCCAACGCCACCCCGACTCGCCCCAACGTCCCCTCGTCGAACAGCCGCCCGATCAGCGTCACCCCATGCGGCACGCGCCGAGGTGGATTGAACTTCGGCAGCGGATTCTTCGGATCCGGCGCCCAATCGCTCCGCGCCTCGCTCACCTCCACGAACCCCGTGCGCACCGTGAGCGACGGATGCCCGGTGTTGTTCGAGATCGTCAGCATCTCGCCGCGCAGTGACGGCACGAGCAGCAGATCCACCGACTTCATGATGCGCCCCATCTCCGCCGCGACCTTTCGCCGCAGCCGATCGGCCTGCACGAAGTCCACCGCCGAGAGGAAGCGCGCTTCGCGGAACAGGTTCGGCCACGCGTCGGGCACCTGCACCTTGAGCTGATCGGCCTGCCCACTCAGCGTCAGCTCCTCGAACGCCGCCGCCGCTTCGGCGAACAAGACGACGTTCATCGAGTCGTACGGCCAGTTGGGCAGAGTGATCGGCGTCGGCGTCATGCCGAGCTTCGCCAGCATGTCCAGGCTCGCGCGATCGAGTGCCGTTGCGGGGCTCTCGTTCATCCACGTCTGCACGTAGCCGACTTTCAACCCCTTCACCGGCGCGTTCGCGTCGTAGTCGAGATGGCTCGGCACGCTCGCGACGTCGCCCGCGTCGGCGCCGGAGATCGCCTGGAGCACGAGCATCGTGTCCTCCACGCCGCGCGTCATCGGCCCGAGCTTGTCGAGCGTCCAGCACAGCGTCATCGCGCCGGTGCGCGGCACTCGGCCATACGTCGGCCGTAGACCAGTCACGCCGCAGCGCATCGCCGGCGCGATGATGCTGCCGCCGGTCTCGCTGCCGATCGAGAAGCCGACGAGCGCCGCCGCCGTCGCCGCGCCGGGCCCCGCGCTCGATCCGCTCGCGCCTTCCTCGAGCAGCCACGGGTTCATGGTCTGTCCGCCGAACCAGATGTCGTTCAGCGCGAGCGCGCCCATGCTCAGCTTCGCGATCAGCACCGCGCCCGCCTGGTGCAGTCTCGCGACGACCGCGGAGTCCGTCTTCGGCACGCGATTGCGAAATGGCTCTGCGCCATAGGTCGTCGCGATGCCGGCGGTGTCGAGCAGGTCCTTCACACCATAGGGAATTCCGTGCAGCGGTCCGCGATACTTCCCCGCCGCGATCTCAGCGTCAGCCTGCTTCGCCTGCGCGAGCGCGAGGTCGCGCGTCACGGTGATCACGCAGCGCAGCTTGGGATCGAACCGCGCGATGCGATCGAGATAGATGCGCGTGAGCCGGTCGGAGCTCAGCTTCTTCGTCTCGATCCAGCGCGACAGCTTCCACACCGGCGCAAAGGCGATCTCGTCGTCCGACGACGGCAGCGCAGCGGGATCGGCCGGGCTGCGCACGAAGCGGTCGGCCGTCGGGCCCATCGGCTCACCGCTCATGCCCGGCGTCCAGTGCGTCGCGGGGGCGAGGTCGGGCTCGAGCGCGAGCTTGCGCGGCCCGGTGCGCCGCTCGTACAGCGCGGCCATCGAGGTGCGCCAGCTGTTCGTCGCCATCTGCCGCTGCGCGTCGGTCATCGTCACCTGCACCAGCTTCTCCGTCTCGGCGAAGGTCGCGGGCGACACCTCGGGGCCGACGGGCGGCGCCGTGTTGAATGCGGGCGGCGCGCCCGGCGTCTCGGGCGGCTTCCCGCCGGCGGCCTGCTCCTCGCCGTTGCACGCGGCGATGACGCTCGCGATTCCGAGCGGGGCCTTGATGAGAAACTGGCGGCGTGTGTTCACGGGCGGCTCCGAGAGAATGAGTGCGGCGCGCGGGCCCGCAATTCTATTCCCTCGGCTCCGCTCTCGCGATGCCACCGGCAACTCGGATCAGTCGCGCAGCACGCGCGCCGGGTCGATGCGCGCCGCGCGCGCCGCCGGCAGCCATCCGGCAAACCCTCCGACGAGCGCGAGGAGCACGATCGCGCCGACGGTCGTCGCCGGGTCGCGCGGCGCGAGCCCGTAGAGCAGTGACGCGACGAGATGTCCGAGCCACCAGCTCGCGGCCGCGCCGAGCACCACGCCGCCCGCGACGAGCAGCGCGACGCGCCCGAGCACCAGGCGCACCACGCCCGCGGGGGTCGAGCCCAGTGCCATGCGGATCCCGAGCTCGATGTGCCGCCGTGTCACGGCGTACGACGTCACGCCGTACAGACCGATCGCGGCGAGGAGGAGCGCGAGCGCGCCGAAGAAGCCCGAGATCGACGCGGTCAGCCGCTCGCGCGAGACGGCATCGCCCACCTGCACCGACAGCGGACGAGCGACGAGCGTGAGATTCGGGTTCACCCGCATCACCGCGTTCTCGACACTTCGAGTGAGCGCGGCTGGCGATCCCGACGCCGCGCGCACCACGAGCATCGGCCATCCCGGCAGCGACTTCTCCTGCGCGAGCGGCCAGTACATCGTCGGCGGCGTGCCTTCCTGCGGCGAGTCGTACACTGCGTCCTCGACGACGCCGACGATCTCGATCGGCGCGGGGTCGCCGCTCGGCATCGGCACTTCGCGGAGGTGGCGACCGAGCGGATTCTCCGCGCCGAAGTACTTCTTCACGAACGCGCGATTCACGATCATCACGCGAGGAGCTCCCTTCCGGTCACCGTCGTTGAAGTCGCGGCCGGCCATCAGCGACGTGCCGAGCGCCGCGAACCACCCCGGGCTCACCTTGTTCATCCAGACGACCCGCTCCCGCTCGGGCAGCTCGGGGCGCCACGGGATCTCGATCGGATAGTTCGACATGCTGCCGCTCACCGGCGTGATCTCGGAGAGCGCCGCGTGCGACACGCCCGGCACGGCTCGCGCGGCGTCGAGGAGGCGCGCGAAGAGCACCGACCTGTCGACGTTCTCTCCGGCGTGATCGGCGCCGATCTGCACGAGCAGCGCTCGGTCGCGCTCGAAACCCAGGTCGAGCGTGGCGAGTGAGGCGAAGCTGCGCACGAACAGTCCGGCGGCGATCAACAGCACGAGCGAGAGCGCGACCTGCGCCACGACGAGGCTGCCGGCGAAGCCGACGCGGCGATCCGACATGGTGCGTCCCTGCTCCTTCATCGCTTCCATCGGCCCCACGCGCGCGGCCCGCAGCGCGGGCAGGGTGCCGAAGAGCAGCGCCGTGCCCGCGGCCACCGCTCCCGTGAACGCGAGCACTCGCCAGTCGACGCCGACAGGGAGGTAGACCTGATTCACCGACGTCGAGATCTGCGCGACGATCAGGCGGCTCCCCCAGTACGCCACGAGCAGTCCGAGCGCGGCGCCGCTCACCGCGAGCAGCGCGCTCTCGGCGACGAGCTGCCGCGCGAGCCGCGCCGCGGACGCGCCAAGCGCTCGGCGCACACTCAGCTCGTGCCGGCGCGCCGTGGTCCGGGCAAGCATGAGGTTCGCGATGTTGCCGCACGCGATGAGCAGCGTGAGGCCGACGATCGCGAGGAGCGCGAGGACCGGCGCGCGATACATGCCGCGCAGCTCCGAGCTTCCGAGAGCGGCGGGGGTGAGGCGGAACGGGCGCTGCAGATGCTTCGCCGCGTCCTCTGGCCGCTGGTTGGTGGGACGAGTGTCGTCCGCGATCCCATGCTGCGCCGCGCGGAGCCGCGCCATCGCGTCCTCGACATGCTGCCCGGGCGCGAGCCGGATCATCACCCGCAGCCACCAGCTGCTGCGGCTGTCGAGCATCGTCGCGTCGTGCATCACGAACGCGATCGTGTTCAGCGGCGTCGCGACGTCGAAGCTGCGTCCCACCTCGGGACCGAAGAAGCTCGGCGGCGTGACGCCGATGATCGTGTACGAGGCACCGCTGAGCTTGATCGTGCGACCGATGACGCCGCGGTCTCCGCCGAAGTGTCGCTGCCAGAAGCCGTAGCCGAGCACGGCGACCGGTCCCTCGGGTCCACCATCGCGGCGATCGTCGGCGTCGGTGAAGGTGCGGCCGATGAGCGCGTGCACGCCGAGCACGTCGAACATCCGGCCGCTCGCGCGCAGCCCTTCCACCGGATTCGACTCGCCGCGATCCGACAGATCGGGGCTGTTCGAGCTGAACGCGAACGCGCCATCGTGCAGCGCGGGCCGGTCGCGGATCGCTTCCCAGATGGGATTGGTGAACGAGGTGGAGGGCGCCTTCTCGTCGCTCGACAGCAGCACCAATCGGTCTGCGTACGGCACCGGCAGCTTGCGCAGCACGAGTGCGTCGGCGATCGAGAACATCGCCGAATTCGCGCCGATGCCGAGGGCGAGGGTGATGATCACGAACGCGGCGAACGCGGGCTGTCGGGCGAGTCCGCGCGCCGCGTAGCGAACGTCTTTCACGAGCGTCTCCCACCACTCGGCGCGCCACAACCGGCGCGCGCGAGCGCCGTCGATCGCTCCCAGCTCGGCGCGCGCCGCGCCAACGTCGCCGAACCGGCGCAGCGCCTCCGCGCGCGCTTCGCTCGGCGAGAAGCCCTGCGCTTCGAGATCGAGCGTCTGCATCTCGAGGTGAAAGGCGACCTCGTCGTCCACTTCGGCGGCGACGCGCGCTGGTGAGGTGGGGAGACGGAACAGCCGGCGAAGTCCAGGAATGCGCTTCATGATCCACCTCGCTGCGGAGCGTTGTCGAGATCAGACGGCGTGGAGCACGCGATGGACGGCGGAGACGTAGCGTCCCCAGCGCAGCGCCTGCTCCTTGAGCGCTTTCTTGCCGGTCGTGGTGAGCTGGTAGTACTTCGCCTTGCGATTGGCCTCGGAGAGTCCCCACTCGCTCTCGACCCATCCGCGCGCCTCGAGCCGGTGGAGCGAGACGTACAGCGCGCGGTCTTCGACGCGGAGCTCGTCGCCGCTGGTGTCGCGGATCCAGCGCGCGACGGCATATCCGTGGCGCGGCCCCCAGCTCAACGTCTTGAGGACCAGCACGTCGAGGGTGCCCTGCAGCAGCTCGAGGTCGTCGCCCATGTCACTCCCCGGAAATGTTCCGGGGTAGGATGGGGGGGCAGGGTTCGGGCGTCAAGCGCGAGATCGTCCGAGGGGTTTGCCGGCGGGTGGCGGAAATGCGCGCCGTACTTGGTACCGTACGCTCGTACCTTCGTACGCCGTACGGCGACCGACAGCCAGCCAACGCCCAATGCCTGGATGCCACGTGGTTGGGCTGGCACCCGAGTGCAGAGTCCGTTACTCGCTCCGCTCGCTCGGGATGTCCGGAGTGGCGCAACGATCCGTCCAAACGAGGTCCGAATCAGGAGGACCCGTATGCCAATCCTCCTACCTCCCCCCGGGTTTACCCGCGTACTGCAGTGCGAGCCGCGAGCGGACGAAGTGGGGACGGACTCCCAGGGACGGACTCCGGAGTCCGTCCCTCGGAGTCCGTCCCTCGGAGTCCGTCCCAAGGAGTCCGTCCCCAGGAGTCCGTCCCCGTGTTGCAGCTGCGCAGCGATCCGTCCGAACGCGGCC